>CAKNJR010000004.1 GCA_930986425.1 uncultured Clostridium sp.
GGAATTTTTTGAGTTTTAAAAGAAAAATGTTTGATTTTTCCTATATAATAAAAAATTTAGTAGGCAAACCTTTATGTGTTTTGCCTACTAAATTTATAATAACTTTAAATATTTTTTTCTAAAAATTCCTTTAATTCGTTTAATTCATTCAAGTATATATTTTTTACATTTTCATATATCTCTCTTGATTTTTCTTCGTCATATAAATGTGAAAGAGCATTTCTATCAAGCATCATATTTATCCATGTGTCTCCATTATTTATAACTTTTGCTTGATAAGCTAGTTTAATTATTGCTCTTGGACTAGCTATATTATCTGAATACCCATTATATTCTAAGTAATCCTTTATTGTTTTCCAAGCGAGTTCAAAAGTAAATTCATATCTTTGTAATGTGCCATCAATTACTATGTCTGTTGGCTCTTCTAATAATGCTTTTTTAAGTCTATTAAGTGCTTTTGTATAATCTTCATATCTTTCTTTTAATCTTTTCATATTTTTACACCTCTTATGCTTTTATTAAATTATTATATTTGTTTTGCATCAGTTTTAATTGCGTTTATAAATTCTAAGTTCTTTATATCTTGCATAAAAACTAAATCTATCTTATATATGCAGTCTATTAAATCTATTTCATTCATTATTTTATACTTTTTTTCAGTTGATATACTATCCATTACTGCAATATCAATATCCGAATTTGCTCTATAATCTCCTCTAGCTCTTGAACCAAATATATATAATTTTATATCATTTTCAGTCGATATCTTTCTTATTTTATTAATTAATTCGTCACTTAATCCATACATACTTTTAACCCCATTCTTATATTACACTATTTTTCCTTATTTGTCTATGGAAAAGTAAAAAAGATATATAAGAATATCATTTTTACATCCATATATATCTTTTTATAATATTAAATATTTTTACATACTATTCACTTATATATCCTAGTGTAATTAATTTATTATATACTTGCTCTCCAACTATTGTGTATCCTTCTGCATTTAGATGTACTGAATCTGATTTATATTCTGCTGAAACATTATTTGAATTATCTGTGCTTAATGCATTTCTAACGTCTAAGAAATGTTCTCCATAAGTATCTGCCATAGCATTATTTACTTCATCACCAGAGTATAATAGTCCTATAACTAGATAATTTTCTGTATTTGCATATTCTATCATTTTTTTCTGCTTTTCTATTATGTCTGATATGTTAGATGTATTTGCGCCATCATTTTGACCTGTCCATAAAATTAATATGTCGGCATCATTATAGTTCTTCATTCCATCTGTTATTACTTCTGTATCATTTGGAACTGTTACGCTTGAACCTGATAAAACACGATTAAAATACCACTTTTCCATTGAGCTATCATATGTTATTTTTCCTTCTATTCCACTAATAAAGCAATTATTTAATCCATTACCATTTTGCATTGCTGGCGCGACTTCGCTACCATCTTTCCCTTTTATTTTAATTTTCACTTTGCTTGTATCTGTAGGAATAATAAAACTATCAACTACCATTGGAATGCCGCCTTGTCTTCCAGCAATTGTACTTGTTTTTTCTCCTCCAACTCCCATGTTATATACTACAGCATTATCACTGCATAAGTTATTAAGCGTTGACACATAGCTCGTTCCATTTCCTCCTGCACCATATGTTAAACTATCTCCCCAGCAAACTATCTTTAAAGCTTGTTCATTATAAAAACTGACATTACTCCAATCATCTATTAAATTACTAAATGTTTCATAAGTTGTACTATTTCTGTCTATATTTATAAAAATATTACTAGTACCTGTATTTGTAAAACAATTATTGGCACTTGATACATTATTTGATTTAATATTAATTTTACCTTTTAAACTCTTGCAACCTGCAAATGTATAATCCATATTTGTGACTTGTGATGGAATATCTGGAACTGATTCTAGAATAGCACATCCATTAAACGCCCTAGTAAGATTTGTTAAGCTATCAGGAAATTTATCAACATATGATAAATTATCACAATCTTGAAAAGCATAATCTAAACGAGTACACTCATTAGGTATATTATAAACTTTACTCAAGCTATCACAATTTAAAAATATTCCATATCCATTATTAGACTCTATATTTATATTACTATCAAATTTTACGCATTCAATTTTAGAATTGTTTGCAAACGGTCCATTTTGTCCAGTTGTTCTACCAATTATTACAGAATAGTTAATAGAACTAATAGTAAATGTATTTGGAATAAATATCTTTGCGTCTGTTCCTATATATTTTTCTAAAGTTATTGTTTGATTTTCTTCATCTATTGTATATTCCCAACTTTCTATTGGTGTTGTGACGAACGAAGTTTCTATTTCTCCACCATAAATATCCGAAATCAATATTTCATAATTACCTTTTGTTGTAGTTAATGTTGTTTCATCTGCTGATATCGTTCCATATTTTCTTAATATTTCATAAAATTCATCTTCACCAATGTTTCTTAGATTTTCCAGTTGTTTATCTGTTATATCAAATTGTATTTGTTCAATTATTTCTGCTTTTTCACTCTCTTCTCTTGCTTTTGCCGCTCTAGTAAATATTCCATTTTCTCCTATCGTTAAATTAATAGCTATTCCAGCTAAAATTAGCAGAACTATTATTGTTACCACTAAAGCTATAAGGGTAATGCCCTTTACATCTTTTTTAAATTTTTTCATTGTAATAATTCCTCCTTCTTATTTATTTACGCAAAAAAAACTATGCCGCTTAGACAATTTTAAATTCGTCTAAAAAGCATAGTTTTATCTCTATGTCTACATAACTTTATTTTATTAAAACTTACGATATATATATATATACAGCCTCAAGGTTTTTAGCGATTTTTATCATTTGTTTTTCTCCTTTTTCCTTATTATATATTTTATTATATAATTTCGCCAAGTGTTTTTCAAGAAAATTTTTATTTTTCTTTTTCTTTTTCTTTTTCATTCTTATCAAACAAATATAATCCTATGCAAAATACTCCTATTCCTAGCATTATTATAGATGATTTTATTTCTATTTTATCCAATATATTTAATACCACAACTCCAATTCCCATTGCAATAGCTACCGCTTTTAAAATTAAATTAATTAAGTCTTTTATTTTATTATTAGAATAATCTTGTTTTTTAGTTTTAAGCAATTCTTCAACTGAAACGTCTAGTACATCCGCCAATTTAGATATTGTACTTATATCTGGACATGATAAATCTCTTTCCCATTTTGAAACAGCTTTATCTGTAACATTCATCTTTTCCGCTAATTCACTTTGTGTCATTCCCTTCTGTTTTCTTAAATTTGCAATTGTTTCTCCTATACTTTTCATACAACTTTTCCTTTCCTAAGGCAATTATAATTTTTAAATGAACTTGCCTTTTTATTATCAAATATTTTATCTCAAATACTTGTTGAGAATTTTGTTTAATTTTAATATTTTTAATAAAAAAAGTAAACCAATAATCGGTTTAGTTTTCTCGACCATTAGTTTACTTCTAGTTTATTTGTTTTTTTATATATTAATTGATATATTACTGCATTTATTTTAGTTCGCAAACTTTATTTTGCTTTTTACTTTCTTTAATATCTATAACTCTTTGATTTGAAGAACCTCTCCATTTTAGAGTTGGGTCATGTAATTCGTCCTTATATTGACCATCAACTAAAACATCAATATAGTTAAATACATCATTATCTTTTATATCTTCATATTTAAAACCTGACCATGCCCAAATATTTTTTTCTGGATATTTTTCCTTAAAAGCTTTTGCAAGTTTTGTTGTTCCTTCTATATTGGTAGGATGCATTGGCTCCCCACCTAATATAGATAAACCTTTTACTTCTTTTTTATCACTTAATTCTAATACTTTATTTATAGTATCTTCTGTGAATTCTTGTCCTCCTTCGAAGTCCCAAGTTTCCGGATTAAAGCAATTTTTGCAGTGAAAACTACATCCTTGCATAAATATTGATACTCTTACTCCTGGTCCATTTGATATATCCATTTTTCTTATTAAATTGTATCTCATTTATTTCGCCCCTTTTGTCTTATTCATTTTGATAAATTTGTTTTAAAATTTAGTATATTAATCTTTTTAGTATTTATATCTTATTTAGCAAATTAATTCATTTTCGCATTTATATTTTACGTTCTTTACGCATTTTTATTATCTAAGTGTAATACTCTTTCTTTTATTTCTTGAGTTCTTCCTTTATTCCAGAAATTTGTTCCTATGTATCCGCAAGTACGTCTTGCTACATTTAATGTATTGTGGTCTCTATTTCCACAGTTTGGGCAATACCATTCTAGGTTATCGTCTATTAAAATTTCACCTGTATATCCACATTTTTGGCAGTAATCTGATTTTGTATTTAATTCTGCATACATAATGTTATCGTAGATGAATTGAATTACTTCAAGTACTGCATCTAAGTTATTTTGTAGATTTGGCGTTTCTATGTATGAAATTGCTCCACCTGGACTTAATCTTTGGAATTCACTTTCTAGTTTTAATTTAGAGAATGCATCTATTTCTTCAAATACTGGAACATGATATGAATTTGTTACATATCCTCTATCTGTTATTCCTTTGATTGTCCCAAATCTTTCTTTTAAGCATTTTGCAAATTTATATGTTGTTGATTCTATTGGTGAACCATAAACTGAGTAATCTATATCTTCTTCAGCTTTCCATTTTGCTGTTGCATCATTTAAGTGTTGCATTACTTTTAGTCCAAATTCTTTTCCTTCTCCATTATCTGTATGTGAATGTCCTGTCATTACTTTTACACATTCATAAAGGCCGGCATATCCTAATGATATTGTTGAATATCCATGATGTAATAATTCGTGTATTGATTCGCCTTTCTTTAGTCTTGCTAAAGCTCCATGTTGCCATAATATTGGAGCCACATCGCTTGTTGCATTACTTAATCTCTTATGTCTTATTTGTAATGCTCTATGGCATAATTCTAGTCTTTCATCAAATATTTTCCAGAATTTATCCATATCTCCATCTGCTGAAAGGGCAACGTCTGGCAAGTTTATTGTTACAACACCTTGATTGAATCTTCCGTAATATTTACCTTTTCCTTCAACATAGTTTTTAGCATGCGCTATATTTCCTAAGCTCATTGTTCTATCTGGTGTTAAGAATGACCTACATCCCATACATGGATAGCATTCGCCATTTCCCAACTCATTTTTCTTTAGTTCTTTCATTACTTTTTCAGAGATATAGTCAGGAACCATTCTTTTTGCTGTACATTCTGCTGCAAGTTTTGTTAAATACCAGTACTTGCTATCTTCATGAATATTGTCTTCTTCTAGAACATATAGTAGTTTTGGGAATGCTGGTGTTATATATACACCTTTTTCATTTTTGAATCCTAATATTCTTTGTTTTAGGAATTCTTCTATTATCATTGCCAATTCTTCTTTATATTCATCTGTCTCACCTAAGTACATACATACTGATAAGAATGGTGCTTGTCCATTTGTATTAGTCATAGAATTTACTTGATAATTGAATGTTTGAACACCATCTTCTACTTCTTTTCTTGTATCTTGCATTGCAAATTTTTCACAATCTTTTTTACTTAAGTTTCTTGATTGATATTTTTTTAAATATTTTTCATAGCTTAATCTTACGAATGGTGCTAAGTGTGTAAGTGATACTGTTGCTCCACCATAGCTTGATGATGTAACTGCTAATATTATTTGAGTTGCAATTGTTGCAGCAGTAATAAATCTATGTGGTTTTTCTATCATTACTCCATTTATAACAGTACCGTTTTGTAACATATCATCTAAGTTGATTAATTCGCAGTTATGCAAAGCATTTTGTGCGAAATAGTCGGCATCATGGAAGTGAATTATTCCTTTATCATGAGCTTCTACTATATCTTCTGGAAGTAAAAATCTTCTTGTTATATCTGTACTAGTAATACCTGCTAAATAATCTCTTTGTGTTGTTACTACTTCTGCATTTTTATTAGAGTTTTCACTATTCCAGTATTCGTTTTCGCCTTCGATTAATTCTTTGATTGATTTATCTGTTGTGTTAGCTTTTCTAACTAATTCTCTAGTATATCTATATGTAATATATTTTTTGGCTAAAGTATATTTTCCATAAGACATTAATTTTTCTTCAATTATATCTTGTATGTCTTCAACTAATATTCTTTTTTTGTTTAGCTCTTCAATGTATTTGATTATTTCATCAATTTGCTCTTTTGAAACCTTTTCTTTTCCCCTTACTTCATTATTTGCTTTTCCTATTGCTATTCTTATTTTTTGTGGGTCGTAATCTACTATATGACCATCTCTTTTTACTATTTTCATTTTAGTTCCCCCTTGTCTCTTGAATTATTGATATAATTTATATCAATAATTTTTAAAATAGAAAAGTTGCACTTGCACCTTTTTTATTTTTGTGCTAAGATTGGTTTAGGTTTTTAGTATAATTTGATTAGTGCTTATATTTTGCGGTTTAGCAAGTATTTATTTTGTAATAAAAAATAACTTTTGTGGTTAGCTATTATGTTCATCATTAAAATTTCATGAATTTATCAAGGTTATTTTTTAGTGCATTTTTCTACAAATTTTTTATTACAATTTTGTTAAAATTAAAATATACATTATTTTTTTATTAAAGTTTCAATAGGAGAATATATATTGAAGCTTAATTAGAAAATTTAAGATGTAAATTGTAACTATTGGAGGTATAAAATCTTGAAGAGCCCATTTGCCAATTTATCTAAGGTTCAAATTGATAAATTATATAATTTATTAGGTGTACATATCTATACATTTAGAAAAAGTGAAGAAATTTTGCCAACTATAAAAGGTGGAAACATTCTTGCAATTATCTTAGAAGGTTCTGGTCAGATTGTAAATAGTGATTATAATGGTAATGAGATTTTTATGGAAAATCTAAATAAAGATAGCGTTTTCGGAACGAATATTTCTTTGACTAATAGTGATGATTGCAATGTCATTGCAAAAGAAAATACTAAAGTTTTAGTTATAGATTATAACAAGCTTATGAATCCTGAAAATCTAAAATATAAATATTTTAATGTTTTTTTTAATAATTTATTTGATATTATAAATTCTAAGTATAAAGAAACTAATGAGAGAGTTAAAATTTTAGAGAAAAAGCAAATTCGTGATAAATTATTGGAATATTTTGATATTGAATATAGTAAAAGTAGATTAAATTATTTTTATTTACCTTTTTCGTTTAAAGAATTAGCTGACTATCTTGCGGTTAATAGGTCTGCTATGTTTAGAGAGCTTAAAAGTTTGAAAGATGAGCATTTCATTGAGATTAATGGCAGAAAAATCACTTTATTAAATGCTAAGAGTATTAATTTGATATAAATAAAACATAAAAAAGTAAACCTCAAAAATTAATTTGCTACAATATTCAAGCACTCTATGGTGCACGTAGTCTATGCTACACTAATTTTTATAAAAGCATAATTAATTTGAGAGGTTTACAATAATATTATATAATACAATTAAATAAAACGCAATATCTTTTTATAATTCATCATGGTTTCAATGCTGTAATTGGAACTACATATACCCCATCATGTCTTTTATATGCTGCATTTGTAAGACCACAAATCACACAAAGCACTGATGGTGCTTTACCATTTTCACTTTCTATTTGATTTTTTAAACTTACTAAATTTTGAGCTGCTTTTTCAATTTGATTTGCTCCAAGTTTTATCTCAAATGCACACCATTTACCATTTTCTAATTCTATAATACTATCAATCTCTCTGTTTTGGTAATCTTGATAATGATAACATTTGGCATTAAAACTATCTGCATATATTTTTAAGTCTCTTTCAACAAGAGCCTCAAATAGTAATCCAAATGTTTCTAAATCATTTATGAGCTTACTTTCTTCTTTTATATTCAATAAAGAGCAAGCTATAGAAGGGTCTGCGAAATGTCTTTTTTCTGCTTGTTTTACTCTTATAGATGAACGAATATTGGTTGAAAAAGGTTCGTCATTATCCAGTAAAAATAATCTATCTAATGCATTTAAATAAGATGCTAATGTATCTATATCTATGTCTTCATTATCTATTTCGTTTATATCTTTCTTTAAAGTCATGTTAGATACGGTTGTGCTTTCATTTCTTGCTAATGATTTTAACAATAAACTTACTTTATGCTTATCTCTATTTATTCCATCTAACCTATTTAAATCATCATCTATTATTAAATTTATATATTCCTCTATTGCCTCACTTGCGTCTCTTGACGAATAATTTATGTTAGCAGGCCATCCTCCTCTAATTATCAAATGTGCTAAATGTCTTAAGTCCACTTCGCCTGTTAGTTTTTCTTGCAATTTATTATTGCATAATTGCTCTAAAGAAATATCTCCTGTAGAATCTCCAGATTCAAATAAACTCATTGTTCTTAAGTGTATTTTACCATACCTGCCTGCTCCACTATGTGCTATTCCTTTTCTGTTAGGAGTAGAAGAACCCGTCAAAATGTATTGTCCTTTTAGTCCTGTTTTATCTACATCTATTCTTATTTCATCCCATAAATTTGTTGCTTCCTGCCATTCATCAATTAGTCTTGGTTTTGTGCCTTCTAAAATTAGAGATGGTGATATTTTTGCTAGCTCTACATTATTAGACGTTCCTCCAGTTGTTTTTTGTAAAAGAACTTCACTATTAGAATGGTAACGTCCAGCCCAAGTTTTACCACAATATTTTGGACCTTCTATACTAATTGCTCCAAATAACTTTAGGTAATGTTCTATTTTGTTATCTGCAATTCTTTTTTTGTAGTTTTTTATTTCCATAACAAATTTCATTCCTTTCTTCTCTTAAACATGAAAATAATTATGAGAATTCTTAGCTGAAGCTTTTAAATATATTTTAATCTTATATTTTTATTTTATACCATTCCGTGATTTTTGTCAATTTCATTCCGTGAAATTTTAAATTTTTATTCCGTGATATTTTTAATTATTATACCGTTGCTTTTTAAAGTGCAAATTTGTTAATATGCAATCATTAAGTGCTCTATGTTCATTTCTTTTTGTTAAAATAAAGTAATCAATTAGTGTATCTATTTTATGGTGTCTTAAGTTTGGTAATACTCTTCTTGAAATTCTTAATATTTGTAATACAAGTAAGCTGAGTTGTAAAATATCCAATGTCTTCTCTTGTCTTTATTAGTTGTGAAAAAGTATCTGCTTCTTCTTTATCTCTTACTTTTATTGCACTTATTTCTAGTATTTTTCCATTTTATAAATTAGGTTCTTCAACATCTGGTAATTGTCTTTTTTCAAACTCTTGTAAAATGCTGTTATCCTCATAATATTTTGATTTTTTGTTTATTCTTTTTAATCTTTCTTTATTTGCTTCATATAAATCATCTTTTTTCATACGATAATATAAAACAGTTCCATCTAGTAAATACTTTTTTCCATAATCTTCTCCAAATACCATGTTTATAAACTTTTCTTCTTCTCCAAATTCATAACTTAATAAAACATCAATGTCTTTTCCTTCACTTTCATTTAAATACATAAATGTCTTCATCCAAGATTCATAATCTATATAGTTATTTGATACTTTTACTGGATATATTGCATCTAATCTTTCTCCTCTTAATTCAATAGAGCCATGCTTTTTTAAATAATGGTTTATAACTTCTTGAGCGAAAATATTTTGAGTGCCTTCTTCAATTTCTTCTGCTGAACCTATATTCTTTCTATTCGAGTATGCTCTAATTGAATGTCCGTATTCATGCAAAAGGATTTCTAATCTGTAAAGTTTATCTTCTAATTTAAAGTCATTCATCTTTATTTCATCTAAGACACTTTGACTTACTCCTGGGTGGTTGTAATCCTTATCATATATAATGTCTGTTCCTTTAAATACCATATATTGTATTTCTTCAGCTTTTGCTTTGAATTTTCCTTCTGAATTGTCACTTATGAATTCAAAAATCATCTTTTGTGCTAGCCTTACTTCTTCTTTTAACTCCGGTGATACTTCTCCATCTATTGAATCTATAACTCTCATTCTATTTAAAGGTGATTTTATTTCTGTCTTTAGTAAACTTTTTTTAATATATTCATTATCTATTGAGATTAAAAAATTTGTTTTTTCTTCTTCTGATGGTATTTCGGATAATTTTTGCTTTATACTTTCATATTCTTTTGCTAATGCTACTAAAATATCTATAACATCTTTTCTATCTAAATCTTGTACATCTTTTCCGATTTTTCCAATCTTTTTTAGAAATTCAAGATGTATTTTTTCTTCTTTATCTATTAAGTATGGTAATGCTATTTTAAGTAGTCTAAGTAGGTACTCATCATTGACTTTTCTTTCTATTGAATCACTTGTAACTTGTGCTTTTATTGCAAATATAGTTATATCAACTGGGTTTTCTAAATTGAGTGCAAAATTTTTCAAAAAGGTTCCTGTATTTTTCTCCTTTTCTTCTTCTTTTTCGTCTTTCCTTTTATCTCTTTTTTTTGCACTCTCTATTTCTGCATCCATTACTAAATATTTATTTTTTCCATTGCTATTAATATATTTTATTGAATTTTCTATGCTACTTACTATTTCTATAAATTTACTTCTTTCTTCATTAGGCACTTTGTCTAAATAATCAAGTGCCATTTTTCTTTCCTCTTCTGATAAAATGCGGTTCGATGAAAAATATATTTCGTTAGAATTCATTAATAATATTGTTTGAAATTTATCCTCTGTGCTCATTCTCTGTAAAATTTGCAGGTAACTGTCAACAATAACTTGTTTATTAAAATTAGATTTAATATATTGATAAAAAAATTGGATTTCACTATTTGATAGTTGATAGCCTTTTTCTTTTAAATAAGTTTCTAATTGCTCATAGCTATCAATTCCGATACTTTTTAATTTTTCTTCTTCAGATTCAATTAATTTTATTGCTTTTATTAATTCTTTTATATTCATATTTTACCTCTGAAAAATTTTATTTAGTTATTATATAATACCACATTTTTGGCTAGAAATAAAGGTCTATTAGCTTCTTCGTTGATTTTTCTACTTTTTTATGATATAAAATTATAGGAGGTAATTATTATGGAATATAGAAGATTTAATAACACAATTGTAGCAAGAATAGATAAAGGAGAAGAAATTTTATCTCAAATTAAAGAAATTGCTTTAAAAGAAAATATTAAATTAGCTAATGTTAATGCTTTAGGTGCTACTAACAACTTCGTAGTAGGCGTATTTAAAACAGCTGAAAAAAAATATTATTCAAATGAGTTCAAGGGAGATTTTGAAATAGTTTCACTAACCGGAACAATTAATACAATGAATGGAGAATTTTATACTCATATACACATGAGTGCTGGAAATGACAAAGGTGAAGTTTTCGGTGGTCATTTAAACAAAGCAATTGTTAGTGCTACATGCGAAATGGTTATAAATATTATTGACGGTACGGTTGATAGATATGCAGACGAAGAGATTGGATTAAATTTATTTAAATTTTAATAAAATAATTAATTTATTTTATATTAACTATTAATTATTATTTATTTTTTTATACTAATTACTTATTTTTATTAGTAGGTTATAAGTTAGAAAGGTTGTGATATATATGATTAAACATATTGTAATGTGGAAATTCAAAGAAGGACATGAAGAAGAAATGAATAAATTTTTATCTGATTTAATGAGTTTAAAAAATAAAATTGATGTTATAAGAAGTATGCAAGTTGGAGTTAATTTGAATAAAAATAGTGAATTTAACGCTGTTTTAATTTCTGAATTTGATAATTTTGATGATTTAAAAGCATATAAGGAAAATCCTGAACATGTAAAAGTATCTAACTTTTGTAAAGCGATAAGAGAAAAAAGAGAAGCTATAGATTTTGAAGAATAATATATTTATTTTTATAATAATATAGATTAAGTTGATTTTTTGTTGAAATTTTTGCTGCTTATGATTATAATTTTCTTATGGAAAATTTAGATATTAATTTTATAAATGATAATATAAAAAATGAAGAAGATATTAAGAATTGTACTTTTGATTCTATTCACGGAATTATTGATAATTCAAATGAAATAGAGTTTAAAAATTGTACTTTTCTTAAATCTTCTTTTGTTATGAGTAATTTAGACTCCTTTTCTTTTACAAATTGTGTATTTGAAAATACTGATTTATCTAATTGTAAATTTGATAATTCTTCTTTTGTAAAAGTGAAATTTAAAAATTGCAAGTTACTTGGTTGCTCATTGCTTGAATCTAGCTTTCTATCTTGCAGTTTTGAAAATTGTATATTAGATTATGCAAATTTTAATGGCTCAAGCTTAAAGGACTTTTCTATTATTGAATCATCTGTTAGAAATACTAACTTTGATGATTGTAAGCTTTCTCGATTTTCTGTAAAAGATTCTTCTATGATTCTTTCTTCATTTATTAATGTTAATTTGAATAATATTGATTTTTCAAGTGATGATATTTCTGGAATTGTTGTAGATCAAAACAAATTAACAGGACTTATTGTAAGTACAGAGCAAGCTTTAGATTTGTCTAAGTTGCTAGGAATTGTAATTAAGTAATATGTCATTTTGCTAAATGATAAGTTCACTCTGTTGTCAATTGGGACAGTTCTAATTGACAATTGAATGTTGTCAAATAGAACCATTCTAATTGACACATTTCAAACTTTTATTTTGTTTGTTTCTAATAGTTCTTTACCCAAATCAGAGGAATAATTTTCAAAACTCTTGCTTTTTTCTTCTTTTGTGTGTATAATTAATTATGTTATGCACCTGTAGTTTAGCTGGATAGAATGCAAGGCTACGAACTTTGAGATCGGGGGTTCGAATCCCTCCAGGTGCACCAATTAATAAAACACAGTTCTCAATTAAATTGGAACTGTGTTTTATTTATGTTATATTTTTAATTTATAATATCCCTTATTTTATAAATTGTATTTATTATTTCTTCAAATTTTATATTTTCAGTATATCTGTGTTTTTTAGAATAATTTTCCCATAACTCTTTTATAAAGCTACTTTCTTTTATCTTAGAAAGCGTATTCTCTATTTCTTTTAGATTTGTATTTCGCTTTTCAAATGTTTTTGTTATTGCTTGTTTTAAGTTTTCCTTTGAAAATTTTTTATATGTAATCAAATAATATAAGTCGTAATAGTCTTTCATTCTACTGTTAAGAATTCCTCTTGATACCACAGTTTGAAACTTTTCTGCAATAATACTTTCTATGTTATAGGTCATGATTTGTAATTTTCTATCTTCAAATAGCATTTTATAATTATATTCTATTTCTTTTGGTGTGATTGTATCTCCTGTTGCTATATCAATACTTAAATTTACTCTCAAATTGTCAAATATTGCTACAATATTATATTTAAGCCCACCGTAGTCATCCTCTTCTCTTATCGGTGTGGAGTTTATTATTTGAAATTTTACATTATCTCCAATATTTATATCTAATATCTCTTTTAAAATCTTATACAATTCTGTGTCTGTCAAATTGATACCTTTCACACTTGTATCCATATCCATAGTTGTTCTTGTACTAATTCCCATTATTGAAGATAGCAAAAGCCCTCCCTTTAGTATAAAATTATTTTTGTATTGGGAAACTGATAGTCTTTCTAAAATCCTTTCAAACATATAATTTTGTAATACCTCATTTGGTGTAATATTATATTTAATTGCCAAATTTTTTGATTTGTCCATTAAGCTTTGTGCATTTTTTATCATATAATTGCCTCCATATAGTTCTTTACTTTTTCATATATTTTCATTTTTTTTGCGTATTCAAACATTTTATTAGCATTAAAGTCTTTGCTCTTAATACACTTTCTTATAGCTTTGTTGGCTGTTTCTAAATCAAGATTTGTTTTATTATTTATAATGTCACAAACTGTTCTTTCTAAATTATAAGCATTTACAGGATTTCCAAATGGTGTAAATACTTTTATTTTTCCTAAATTTAATATATTTTGATTCACTCTATATAAGTTAATTTGTTCTTTGTATAATGCTAAATTTGTATTTCTTTTTGTTGTAACATCCATTTTAGACGGTGTTCTTTCAGTCATATTTTGGAAGTATAAAGCGGTATTATAAGAATACACTATATTTTTATGCTTTAATTGAAATAAATAATATTCATCATATATAAATTTGTCAGTAGAATAAACTCCATAATCTATTCTTTTTATATATCCATTATCGGTCATCTTTTTTAGCATAGTTCTTGATATCCCTTTGCTTTCAGCGTCTTTGGCAGTTATTACCCCATTGTTTTTATTTATAATATTAATAAATTTTTCATACATAACATATTTCTCCTTTACACTTTTACCACATTTTATCATTTTGTGGTAAAAGTGTAAATATATTTTTTGCAATTTTTCAAAAATTATACGCATATTTTATTGTTGATATAAAATCATTGGTACTCTTTATTAGACATTAATATTCATTTTTGTTAGATGACACGGCTACGAACTTTGAGATCGGGGGTTCGAATCCCTCCAGGTGCACCAATTAATAAAACACAGTTTTAAATTAAATTTGAACTGTGTTTTATTTATATTATTTTTTATATTTATTTATTTTCTTCCAAAAACCTTTTTAACAAGAATGTTAAGAAATATGGGAAAGTATAAAATTTTCCGTTAAATCCAATATTCTTATTACATAATTTTATTCCATACTTAATATCTTTATACAAATTATTATTTATTAAATTATTAAATGAAATTGTTGCATTGTTATTTGCCTTTACTTCTACTGGAATTAATGAT
Source organism: uncultured Clostridium sp. (assembly GCA_930986425.1). Classification (GTDB taxonomy): domain Bacteria; phylum Bacillota; class Clostridia; order TANB77; family CAG-508; genus CAG-793. The sequence goes on from CAKNJR010000004.1 coordinate 14,869, forward strand.
TGTTTATCTCTTATCATAAAATCCATCTCAATTTTCTTGCTATCATCTTTATAAAAGTACAATTGGTATCCCGCTTTTACCAACATATCTCCTCCAATATTTTCATATAGGGCCCCTTTATAAGTGTTCATATTTCTTAAATCTTCTTGTGTTTCTTCGTCTAATGAGCCAATTAAAAATCCTATTTGCTCTGTTTTATATCCCTTAGCCCATAGGAACTCTTCAAAATCTAAAGACCTCATAATATAATCTTCTTTATTACCAACGCTATTAGATTCAATTTCTTTGTAATTAATACCCATTAGTGAACCCGAGCAGATTACATCATACCTTCCATCTTCTTTAAAAGCTTTTAATGAAGTCGCCGTGCTTACACATTCTTGCATTTCATCAAAGAAGATTAATGTATTATTTTCATTCAAATCAATCTCTGGCAATTTTAAAGTTATATTTTTAATTATATTATCTACTTCAAATCCATCTTCAAAAATTGTTTTGAATTGTGGTTGTAATGCGAAATTTATTTCTATATATGTTTTATAATTATTTTTTCCAAAATTTCTAATTGCATTTGTTTTTCCTATTTGTCTAGCCCCTTTTATTATTAGTGGTAATTTATGTTCGTCTTTTTTCCATTCAATAAGATATTCATCTATTTTTCTTTTAAGTCTCTCCATATTTTTACCTCCTAATGGTAGTTTGTCACATTTTTAGAAAGATTTCAATATACTTTTATCACATTTTTATAGCTGTTTTGATGTTGTTTTATCACATTTTTATACCCAAAACACCATGAACGTTAATTTTTTTAACATTCATGGTGCTTTAATTTATTTTAATAATTCCGGTTTTCTTACATCTTCGTCTGTTACATTATTGAATTCATAATTATATTCATTTACAATGCTTCCTTCTATTTTTCTCATTACTAATCCAGTATCTTTGCTTACCCAAAGTTTTAAATTAGCATTTTCAATAAGATAACACTCTTCTCCATTACATTTATCACTTTTAACTGTTGACTTAAATGCTAACCCTAAATTTGACCAAAAATCATGAGCATAAAAGTTTAATGACTGAACTTCTACTTTCTCTTGATATAGTGCTTCTTCTATTTCATATGCTTCTTCTCCATTTCTAGCTATTCCTATTTCTTCATTTTTATCTTTATAATATTCTAGTTTAATATGTGAGTTAGAATTTAATTTGTATGAGTCCATATTAATTAAATGTTTATCATCCATATTATATGATTCTATAACTATTATAGAATCTCCCTGAGGTTGAATAACACTTGCATAGTAGTTTGAACTATTTTCGAATGTTTGTGCAGTCTTTTCTAAATTATTAAAAATAACGACTTTTCTTATGATAAATATCATAAAGATTACTAAAATTGCTACTAATATAATTAGTAAAATTTTTAAACTTTTTCCTTTTGTTTCTTTCATATACTCCTCCTTTTATTTGTTATATATCGTATATTATATAATAATATTTTTTATATTACAACTTTTTTTATAATTGCTTGCAGAATTTTATTATATACATTTCTATTGTTTATTTTTTTACATAATGATATACTTTGCATTAGAAAGGGGATTACAAATGAGAAAAAGATTATTAATAATATTTTTATTTTTAGTTTCAATTATTTTTTATCTATTTATATATCCGATTCAAGCACAAGCTGACAGTTACCAAATTCTCAATATGGATATTCAAGCTACAATAAATGAAAATGGTTCTGTTAGTGTAATTCAAACTATTAATTATGATTTTTATGGGTCTTATAATGGAATATATATTACAATACCGTTTGGTTATACAAATAATTTATCTAGTGACAATTTAGATAATTCTTTATATGAATGTAGTTCTGTTCACATAGATAGTGTAAATGTTTTGAATAACGGTAGTAAAACTCCTTTTTATTATGCTTCAAGTGCAATTAATGGAGATTCTGGTGTTTATACTCAAGATACTGACTATTCCGATGGTACTACAACAATTAAAGTTTATAATCCAGTTTCTAATTCGCAAGTTTTTTTTGAATTAGCATATACTTTGAATGATATTTGTGTAAAGCATAATGATATAGGTGAGTTTTATTATAATTTTATAGGCAGAGATTGGCAAACTACAATAGATAATTTAAATATTGATATTTATTTGCCTAATAATGATAGTGAAATTTTGGTTTGGGGACATGGCCCTAATAATGGTATTTCAACTATTGAGTCAAATACCCATGCATCTTTTAAAGTTTCTAATGTTAGGCCTAATCAATATGTTGCTGCAAGAATTGCTTTTGATTTAGCTAATATTCCTTTATCTACTAAAACTTCTGGTATAAATGCTAAAGATTTAATTTTAGAAGATGAAAAGAATATAGCTGGCATTGGTGAAAATTCTCAAAATAATGAAAATGATTTAGGAAATACAGTATTAGTTTTTGCTATTTGTTTAGCAATTTATTGGATTATTTTATTATTTGTATATGAAAAGGACAAAAAATATATCGTAAGTGATGTTAATGCAGAAGAGTTATTTAAGAAGTATAATCCTTTAATTGCCGGTTGCATTGAAGGTAATCGTGAGATTTTATCTCGAGATATAATTGCTGTTATTTTGAATCTTATAAATAAAGGAAATATTAAATTGACTTTGAAAGGTTCCATAGAAGAAAAATCTTTCTACAAGTATATTATTGAAAAAGTGCCTGAAAAAGAAAAAGATATGGACAGAATTGAAGCATATATTTACAATTGGGTGTTCAAACATGATGTTGAATCTTTGGATAGTAGACTAAAAGCAATGCCTAAAGAGAAGAATGCTAATAACATGTTTAAAACACTAAATGATATGTCAAAACGAGAATTAAATCATATTGGTGCAAATAATGCAAGCGTTCCGAAGTGGATAAGAATATTGGATGTATTTTTATTAATAATATCTATTGTATTGGTATTCAATCATCTACCATCATACATGGATATTTCTACATACTTAACTATGGATTCTATTATTATATTTTTCGTAATTTTATTTTTGCCATTAATATTTACGCTTATAATTAATATAATAATAAGATTTAGGCATTTTATAACAAATAGAGCTCAAAAAATTAGCTCTCAAAAAGTAGTTACCACTTCAATTACTGTTATAGTTTTTACTTTAATAATTATGGCAATAACTTATTTTATTTTCCATAGTTTTGATTTGCTTTTAGATGAACTTTTAATTGGAGTTGCTACTTTGATAGTCCTTACAGATAATTTAATGTTAAAAAATAGTATTAAGATGATTGAAGATTACAGTAAACTTACAACTTTGAAAAATAATTTAGAATACACTTTATTAAGTGAAAAAGATATTGAACAAGTTGTTCTATGGAATCAATATTTAGCCTATGCAGTTAGTTTTGGAATAGGTAAGAAAATCATTGATAAAATGAAAGATATTTATGTGGATGATGACTTATTGAATCTTATTGTAAAGAGTCCTGATTTATTTGACATTGTTGCAACAGATTATGCTTTCTTTTATGCCTATGCTAGTCTTGATAGAATTTTTATGAGGAATGTTAATAGAAATCTTGAACATTCTATAAAGAATGCTCATGTTTCTGATTCTGACTTTGATTCGTCAGGTAATTATACAGGCTCTGGTGGATTTTTTACCGGAGGCGGTGGCTTCCACGGTGGAGGAGGCTTTAAAGGCGGTGGAGGTGCATTTTAGCATGTTAACCTGTTTTTAAGATTCTTTTTTGGATATTTTCATGCTTCTTTGGTTCTTCTATCAAGCGCTACAAAAGCAACTAACCTGTTTTGGGGAACTCTCCCCAAAACAGGTTAATTCATTTCTACTTTTCCAACTATATCTTCTATATTCTCTACATTGCATTTTTTCATATATTCTTCAATTCCTTCTATAACCTTAATGCTTGTATATGGGTCTGCGAAGTTTCCTGCACCTATTGAGACTACTTTTGCTCCTGCAAGCATAAATTCTATTGCATCTTCTCCTGTCATTATTCCGCCAAGTCCCATTATTGGAATTTTTACAGCCTGTGATACTTGGTATACCATTCTTACAGCAACCGGTTTTATGGCTGGTCCTGAAAGTCCCCCTGTATTATTTGCTAAAACAGGCTTTCTTTTATATATGTCTATTTTCATTGCCAATAGTGTATTTATTAGTGATACTGCATCTGCTCCTCCGTCTTCTGCACCTTTTGCAATACTTGCTATATCTGATACATTTGGAGTTAGTTTTACGATTAGTGGTTTATCTAATACTTTTCTTACTTCTTTTGTTACAGTTTTTACTCCATCATAAGAGCTTCCAAAAGCCATACATCCAGCTTTTACATTTGGGCAAGATAAGTTAAGTTCTACTCCATCTATGTCTAATGTATTTAGTACTTTACATAGTTCTACATATTCATCTATTGTACTACCACAAGCATTTACAATAATTTTTGTATCAAATTTTCTTAAAAACGGTAAATCATTTTGAGCAAAATATTCTACTCCTGGATTTTGAAGACCTATACTGTTAAGCATTCCACTAGCAGTTTCACATACTCTTGGTGGTTTATTTCCACTTTTAGGTTTTAGTGAAGTTCCTTTTGTAATAACTGCTCCTAATTTTCCTAAATCAAAGAAATTACTATATTCTCTACCATAACCAAATGTTCCTGATGCTACTGTTACTGGATTTTTCATTTCTATCCCTGCAAAATTTATTTTTGTATTCATTAACACTCTCTCCTTTTTCTATTTAAGTTTTTTATCGGATTTACTTATAAAATGCTTTTAGTTTTGCACTATTTTGTTTTTTGAATTTCTTATTCATACTCCTTAAATTTCTACATCTTTTGCGTTAAATACTGGTCCGCCTTTGCATACATGAAAATATTCTGGATTGTCTTTTGGACTGCTTGCTTTTTTCACTGCACATCCTAGACATACACCTAAGCCACATCCCATTTTTTCTTCTAATGATATTTGACAATTAATATTGTTTTCTATTGCATACTTTTGAACTGCTTTTAACATAGGAAGTGGTCCACATGCATATATGCAGTGATTTTCTATATCTTTCTTTAAGTAATCTATCGCAAATCCTTTTTCAGCGTAAGAGCCATCATCTGTTGTTATAACTAGCTTATCTGACACTTCTTTAAATTCCTTTTCAAGCATTACTAAATCTTTATTTCTAAATCCTAAATAGGTACTTACTTTTTTTCCTTGCGCTTTTGCTTCTTTTGCTAATTCATATAGTGGAAATATGCCTATTCCTCCACCTATTATTGCTATCTTATTATATTTTTCAAATTTGAAAGTTCCGTTTCCTAATGGTCCTAAAATATCTATTTTATCTCCTATCTGTTTTTTTGATAAAAGATTGGTTCCATTGCCTTTAATTTGGAAAATAAACTCTAAAATTCCCGCTTCTTGATTCATATTGTATATACTTATTGGCCTTCTTAAAAATGGCTCTGTCTGGTCATTTACTCTTATTTCAATAAAGTTTCCTGGTTTTGCAGTTTTTACTATTTCTTCTGCTTCCACACTAAATTTAAATATGTCTTTTATTATTTCTTCTTTTTTTATCAATTTTGCAAATGTTTGTACTGACATGTTAAATCTCCTTTCATTCTTAAAGCTTCTGCTCTTGTTGCTTTTTCAAATTCATCTTCACTATACTTTTCTTTCCATAACTCTGATTTATATGCACACATTAGTCCTCTTGAGCTGTTTACAATTCCACCTATTCCATTGCTATCAAATGCTTTAGCTATGTCATTTGCTTTTCCACCTTGTGCACCATAACCTGGTATTAAGAAAAAGGTATGCGGAGCTATTTTTCTTAAGCTTTCTATTTGTTCTGGATATGTTGCTCCAACTACTCCTCCTACACTACTATAACCATACTCTCCTCTTAATTCTTCTCCCCAGTTTTCCACAAGTTTTGCAACTTTTGTGTATAACTCTTCTCCATTTTCCATTTTTACATCCTGTATGTCTCCTGATGATGGATTAGATGTTTTTATTAATACAAATATTCCTTTATTGTATTTTTTACAATCTTCTATAAATGGTTTTATACTGTCAATTCCCATATATGGATTTAATGTTACAAATTCTACATCAAATATGCTTTCTTCTTTGCTTCCTATTTTTGTTTTTCCTAAAAATGCATTTGAGTATCCTTCTGCTGTTGAACCTATGTCTCCTCTTTTTATGTCTGCAATTACGAGCATTCCTTTTTGCTTTGCATATTCACATGTTTCTTTAAAAGCTTTCATTCCTTCTATTCCAAACATCTCATAAAATGCTATTTGTGGCTTTACTGCTGGAATTATATCGTAAGTTGCATCTATTAATCTTTTATTAAATTCTATAATTGCTTTTGATGCGCCCTCTAATGTTGGAGCATATTTTTGTGTTATGCATTTTGGTATCATTTCATATCTTGGGTCTAATCCGATTACTGTTGGATTATTTTTTTCTTTAATTTTGTCAATTAAATTATCTATTGCATTTTTCATTTTTACAATTCGTCCTCCTATTCTTTTTTTAATCTACATGATTTTTTTTGCCTATTAATATTGGCCTTTTTATTAATATTCCATCTGAGGTAATGATTTTATCCCTCGTAAACAATTCTTCCGCCAACCATGGTGTATTTTACTTTTCCTTTTAATTCTTTTCCTATAAATGGACTATTTTTTGCTTTTGAAACTATCATATCTTCAGTATAAATATATTTTTCATCAGGATTAAATATTGTTAAATCTGCTACTTTTCCCTCTTCTATTATTCCTTTATCTAGTTTTAATAGTTTTGCTGGATTATATGATGTTAGTCTTACTAAATCTAAATATTTAAGTTCGTTTGTGTCTATCAAATTCATTATTTCTGCTGGAAGAGCTGTTTCGAATCCTATTATTCCATTTGGTGCTTTTGCTAAATCTTGTTCTTTTTCTTCTTTACTATGTGGTGCGTGGTCTGTGATTATACAATCAATTGTTCCATCTTTTAAACCTTCTATTATTGCCTTTCTATCTTTTTCCTCTCTTAATGGAGGATTCATTTTAGCATTTGCACCAGATTTTAATACTTCTTCTACTGTAAATGTAAAATAATGTGGGCAAGTTTCACATGTTATTTTTACTCCTCTTTTTTTCGCATCTCTTACCATATTTTTAGTTGTTTTTGTACTAATATGACATATATGTGCTCTTACATTATTTGTTTCAGATATTACAATTTCTCTTGCTGCCATGATTTCCTCTGCTTCTGGCAAAACTCCTTCTACTCCAAGTTCATCCGCTATTTTTCCTGCATTTATAGCTCCTTTTGAAACTGACTTTTCTTCACAATGTGATGATACGAATGTTCCTAGTTTATCCGCTTCTATTATTGCTTCTCTCATCATTCTACTATTTACTACTGGCATTCCATCATCTGAAAAGGCTATTGCTCCTGCTTCTTTTAATTCTTTAAAATTTACTAATTCTTCTCCCTTTTCTCCTTTGCTCACTGATGCATATGGCAAAATATTGCATAGATTTACTTTTTTACCTTTTTCTATAATTTCCTTTAGTACTTCTACATTATCTGGTGTTGGTTTTGTATTAGGCATTGGACAAATTGTGGTAAATCCTCCTGCCACTGCACTTTTTGAACCAGTTTCTATTGTTTCTTTATATTCATATCCAGGCTCTCTTAGGTGACAATGCATATCTATCATTCCTGGGATAATATATAACCCTGTACAGTCAATTTCTTTATCCACCTTTTCGTTTAATTCTTTTGCAATTTTTGCTATTCTTTCATCTTTAATTAAAATATCGTAGATATCATCTAAATTATTTTTATAATCTACAACATGTCCATTTTTTAATAATGTTGTCATTTTTTCTCCTTTCTTTTAATTTACTTGCTCTTCGCAATATTTGCATCTGTAAATTCCATTTTTCTCATCTGTTAATTCACATATATGTATTAAATCTTTTTCAACTGAGGTTATACATCTTGGATTTTTGCATTTTACGATATTAACTAATTCTTTAGGAAGTTTTGGGTGATATTTATCTACTATTTCACCATTTATAATTTTATTTACTGTTATATTAGGGTCTATATATCCTAATATGTCTAAGTTAATATCTGTGTGTTCATCTATTTTTATTATATCTTTTCTGCCACTTTTTTTACTTCGTGCATTTTTTATTATTGCTACTTGCGTATCTAATTCTCCTAAATTTAAGTATTTATATATTTCTAAACTTTTACCTGCTTGTATATGGTCAATTACATATCCATTTTTTATACTATCTATATTCATATTTCTAATAATTTTAAGATTAATGCCATTCTAATATATTTTCCATACTTCGCTTGTTTGAAATAACATGCTCTCTTATCATCATCTACATCTACTGCTATTTCATTTACTCTTGGTAATGGATGCATTATGCACAAATCTTCTTTTCCTTTCTCTAATTTTTCCTTATTCAAAATATAGTAATCCTTAAGTCTTACATAATCATCTTCATTGAAGAATCTTTCTTTTTGAACTCTTGTCATGTATAAAATATCTAAATCTGATAAATATTCTTCTATATCATTTGTTTCTATAAATTCAATATTATTTTTCTTTAAAACATTTTCTTTTATATATTCCGGTGTTTTTAATTCTTTTGGTGAAATCAATACAAATTTTATTTTTTTATACCTAGACATAGCAGTTATTAATGAATGCACTGTTCTTCCAAATTTTAAATCTCCACATACCCCAATTGTTAAATTATCTAATCTTCCTTTTTCACATTTAATTGTTAGCAAATCTGTTAAAGTCTGTGTTGGATGGCTATGACCTCCATCTCCTGCATTTATTATTGGGACTTCTGATTTTGATGCTGCTACCATTGCAGCTCCCTCTTTTGGATGCCTAAGTGCAATTATATCTGCATACCCACCTACAACTCTAATAGTATCTGATAAACTTTCTCCTTTTGCTGCAGAGCTAGAATTGGCAGAAGAAAAACCAAGCACATTCCCTCCTAATTCTAGCATTGCTGCTTCGAAACTTAGTCTGGTTCTTGTGCTTGGCTCATAAAACAATGTGGCAAGTTTTTTTGTATCACATTTTTTTGAATATTTATCTTTATTGTTCATAATGTCTTTTGCAATAAGTATAAGTTCATCAATTTCTTGTGTAGATAAATCCTTAATATCTATTAAATGCTTCACTCCATACCTCCTTTTATTTAAATCTTTCCGTAGCTTTATTCTTATATTAATTGTTTTCAAACTAACTATACTATATATGATTAAACATTAAAAGTCAATTATTTTCTTGACTTATTCTTTTTAATATAATAAGATGATTTTAGAAAGGAGATTTTGTTATGCCTGATTTAGCATCTTATTTATTTGAAACAAATGCTATAAGGTTTTGTGAGGAAAACAAGCCATTTTGGTATACTTCTGGTAAAATAGGACCTTATTTTATTAATACCCATTTTGTATATGGTAGCGAAAAGGAGGCAAGTGATTTTTTATCTTACATTGATGAATGTTTAGCTGACAAAATGTCTCTCCCTGAAAAGATTTTCAAAAAAATCCTAGAACAATATAACAAAAATGAAATTTATCACAATGTTATTAATTATATGAAAGAAGTAATTGAGAAAAATATTGATTTATCTACAATTGATTATATCTCTGGTGGTGAAAGAAGAGATTGGTTTTTTTCTAACATTATTAGTTATCTTTTACATAAGCCTCATTTAACAATTTATAAAGATTTATCCATTGTTTGTAGTGATAGTGAATTTACATCTACTAAACCAATAAGTGATTTAAATGGAAAAAGTGTTTTACATATTGCTGATTTAGTTACAGTTGCTTCAAGCTATATTAGAGCTTGGATTCCCGCTATAAAAGCTATTAATGGTAATATGAAATATTCTTGTGTAGTTGTTGACAGAATGCAAGGTGGAAGAGAAAAAATTGAAGCAGAAGGTGTAAAATTTTATTCTCTAATTAATGTTGATGATTCTTTATTTGAAATGGCTTATAAAAAGGGAATTATTAATGAAAATCAACTAGAAATGCTAAAAGGATTTTTCAAAAATCCTGATGAAACTATGAAACAATTTTTAATTAATCATCCAGAATTTTTAGAAAATGCTTTAAATTCTGATGAAAAGACAAGGAAAAGAGCTAAGTTATTAGTTGATGGTAATTTGTATGGATTAAATTAATTTTTTATAATCAAAACAAACCCTTGGCAATTAGTAATGTTCTTATTAGCAACTTAGTCAGACTACAGTACTGTAGTCTGGCTTTATTTTTAAAATAAAAAAATCGCTCTCCATATAGAAAAGCGATTTTTTTATAATAATTATTCACTTACTTCTGCTCCAACCCATTCAAATGAGTCAGCTACTTGTTGTGCAATTTTTCCTATTTCTTTATCATCTTTTAAATTAAAGCTGTATACATCTACTGAAGCTACCATATTATCATTTAACACATAGTACATATATTCTACTTGTGCTGGGTCTGAAGAATATGTTATTTTCATTTTTACAGCATCATATCCATTTTCTGTTTTTATAATTTCTTGCTCAAATTCTGGTACTTCATCACCACTATTTATATATTCTGCCATGTAATTTGCTATTTCTTCAATTGAACCATATTCACTTGTATCTATTTCAAAATAGCTTACATTTAATCCTGCAGGATATGTAGAATAATCTATATTATTAGCGTCTACTTCATTAGTATTTGCTATTGGAAGGCTATTTATATATTTATAATAATTCCATCCGCTTACATAGTAGTTTGTATATTCAGTCCATGTATTGTTCATTTCGAAGCTAATTACTCCATCAGAAACTTGTGTTGTTGCATTCTTTTTTAATTCTCCATTTACAATTATAGCAATGACTGCTATTATTGCGATTACTGCAACTATTATAGCAATTATATTTGATTTTGATATTTGTTTTTTAGGTTGTATATCTCTATTTTCATTTTCTACATTATAGTAGAATTTGCCTTTTTCTTTTCTAACAATATCTACTGATTTTAGTACATCTAATAAATTAACTCCTATTTCTTTTTCTTCTAGTTCCGCTTCTAATTCAATTTTATCTATTTTATGTTCTCTTGAAAGTGCATTATATTTTTCAAATATAGGTTTTATTTTTTCAATTGCTTCTTGTTTTAATTTTTTAAATTCTTCCGGATTTTGCCCTTTAGCTGTTGTTCCTTCTTCTATTTCTTTTTTAATATTTGCATTTATTACTCCTGCTCCAACAGCTGTAAATATTACTGCAATAACTGTATCTCTTATAATTGCTGAGGAAAATTCACTATCTTGATATAGATATTCTATTGTTTCCATACTTACATTCAATCCTTCTGAATGTATAAGTATTGCTGGAATTATTAACAAGCTTACTATTGCTACTATAACTAATGAAATGAGCATTATAATTATAGGAAGCCTTTTAGTTATTTTTCCTTTGCATAGCTTATATCCATAATATGCTCCACCTGCTATTAATATTGCAAGAAGCGCTACCATCATATTTCCATAAATATATACTAGTATCCATGGGACTGCTCCAATTAAACCTCCAATTATTGCTCCTATTATTCCTGTTATGTAATTACCTTTTTGTTCTTTATTATCTATTTTTTTATTTTCTTTTTCTGCCATAACATCCTCCTTTTTTATATTACTAACTCTTATTTTCCTACTTTTTGTAATTCTTTTTCTGTCTTCTTAATTTCTTCGTTTCTCTTTACTTTTTGTGTAGTTGTTTTTATCATTGGCTCATCTGTAACTATAACTTTTTTAATATGTTTAAATGTTGGTAATGTTTTGTTTATTTCTTTTACATCTTTCCAAATCATTTTTTCATAATCTTCTTTTTTAGTGTCTGGATAATCTTTTTCCATTACTTCTTTGTTATATACTATTTTTGCAACTATTGCTGTGTCTGTATTTGATTCGTTTCTTGCAAATACCATGCATTCTGCAACATATGGAAGTTTTGAAATCAGAAATTCTAGTTCTTGAGGATATACATTTTTTCCATTTCTTAAAACTATAATGTCATTTTTTCTTCCGGTTATGAATATAAATCCTTCATCATCTATGTATCCATAGTCTCCAGTTTTAAACCATCCATCTTTAAATGCTTCTTTTGTTTTCTTTTCATCTTTATAGTAACCAAGCATTATGTTTGGACCTTTTGCTAGGATTTCTCCTACTCCTTCTTTATCTGGGTTATCTATTTTTATTTCTACATTGTCTAAAGGATAACCTATTGAACCTGGTTTATGTTTGTTTTCTGCCTCTGCTGTTAATACTGGTGATGTTTCTGTAAGTCCATATCCTTGTATTGAATTAATTCCGAAATTATTTAGCCCTATAATTGTATCTTTATCTAGTGATGCTGCTCCATATAGCACCATTCTAAGTTTTCCACCAAAATTGTCTATTATTTGTTTAAATACTATTTTTCTAATATCTATATGTACTTTTAGTAAGCCATTTGATATTTTTGTCATTGTATTTATAAGTTTTGTTTTTCCTTGGTCTGCAATTGCTTTCATAATTTTTTTGTACATTGTTTCTAATACAAGTGGAACTGCTACAAATATTGATACTTCATATTCTTTTAAATTTGCTTGTATATATCTTAGTCCATCGCAAAATGCTATTGTTGCTCCACTATAAAATCCATAAAGCATAGTTATGCTACATTCAAATGTATGATGAATTGGTAAAAAAGATAACAATGTATCATCTTGATTTATTTTAAAATGAGTTTGATAAGCATATAAATTTGATAATATATTATCTTGTGAAAGCATTACTATTTTTGCTGCGCTTGTTGTTCCTGATGTAAATAACATAATTGACATAGAATTAGCATCTATTGTTATTTCATCATATAGCTTACTTTTTTCTTTTATTAGTTTTCTTCCTTTTTCTAATAAGCTCTCAAAACTTATTGTTTCGTTATCTGTATCATCGTCTTTGTTTATGCAAATTAATGTATTTAAATTAATTTCTGAGTCTGCTTTTAGTTTTTCAAATAGTTCTTGATGTTTCTTTTCATAAATAACTGCATCAACTTCACTTCTTTTAATTAATGAAGTTATTTCTTTATCTGGAAGTGCCTTATCTAATGGTGCTATTACCATACCTCCACAGGTTACCGCTAAATAGCTTATAACCCATTCGTACCTATTTTCTCCAATTAAAGCAACTCTTTTGCCTTTAAATCCCATATCTAATAACGCAGTGGCTAAAGCTTTTACATCTTTCACTACTTGACTATACTTTTTTTCTACGTATTTTACAGGCTTTTCTTCTGGATTTTTCTTGTACTTATATGCAATATTATTTGCATAATTTTTTCCGAGCATATTCTAATAGCTCCCTATAATCCTTCATTTTAGGAATTAATTCTTTATTTTCCATATTTCACTCCTCCCTATTTATAATGAATTCGCTTTGCTTAAATGTGCTATTCCGTAGTCTTTCGCTTACATAATATACTAAAATGCACTTTTAGTCAATCACTTTTTATTTTTATATTTACTTTGCATGTAATCTTTTTATGGTTATATTTGCTTTATTCCTTTATTTTCCATATTTTGTAATTTGTTTTATAGTTTTTTTCATAATTAAAATATCTATTCTTCGACTTTTTTCTACATTTTTTTACAAAACTTTATTCACAAAATATTGCATTTTCAAATTTTAAGTGTATAATATATGTATGTTAATTGTACTCATTTTGAGAGGATGTCGAATATGGAAAAATTAATGGAACTAAGCAGTCAGCAGAAAAATATTTGGAACTCTGAAATGTTCTATTCTAATACCAATATAAACAGCATTGGGGGATATTTATTAATAAATCAAAAAGTTAATATGAATTTATTGGAGAAAGCTGCAAATATATATATTAAGACTAACGAAGCTCTTAGATTACATTTTGACTTAAAAAATGGAGAGCCAATTCAATACATTACAGATTTTACTCCGTTCAAATTAAAAAAAGTTTCTGTGAAAAATATTGATGAAATTCAAAAATTAACCACAGAGCTTGTTTCAAAACCCTTTGAAGTAATTAATTCTAATTTATATAATTTTACTTTGTTTGAAATGCCTGATGGCAAAGGTGGCATTGTCCCTGTTTTCCATCATTTAATTAGTGACGCTTGGAGTTGCTCACTATTTATTACAAGATTTATTGATATATATGCAGAGTTATTAAAAATTTCTTCTGATTCTCAGAACTCTGCTCTATTAAAAGCCTCGAACGATTTAAGCTTTTTAAGTGACTTTAAAGACGTTTTAGCTTTTGAAAATACTCCTAACTACTCTGATTACATTACTTCATGCAATGAGTATAAACAAAGTAATAGATTTATAAAAGATAAAGAATACTGGGAGAATACTTTTGACAAATCTCCTGAGCTTACATATATTTCGCGTAATAAAAATGCAAATAATTCAAAATCTCGCCGTAAGGTATGTTCTTTCGACGACGCTCTTTACGACAAAATTTTAGATTATTGTAAAGCGCAGAAATGTTCTATTTATACATTTTTTATGGCCATCTTTTCTATTTACTTAGCGAAGATTAATTCAACATCTTCAGCTATTTTAGGCACCCCTGTATTAAATAGAAGTAATTTTAAAGAGAAAAACACATCTGGAATGTTCGTAAGTACAGTTCCATTTAAAATAGATTTAGATTTCAATATTAATTTCAAAGATTTTTTAGACAAGGTTTCGCTAACGCAAGCCTCTATCTTTAGACACCAAAAATACCCATATTTAGAATTATTAGAGAATATAAAAGAAAAGTACAATATAAGCGAAAACTTATATGATTTTGTGCTATCTTACCAAAATGCAAGAGATAATAAAGAGACCTCAAGTATCGACTATAAAACTACTTGGGAGCCTATTTCTAATATTGCAGAATCAATTGAAGCACATTTTTATGATATGGATGGAAATAATGGTGCTAATATTTTATATGATTATCAAGTTGAAAAATTTGATGATAAAGATATACTATGCTTACATAAAAGAATTTGCAATATAGCTGAGCAAGCTTTGCAAAATATCAGTTTAAAAGATATTACTGTTTTGTGTGATGATGATGAAAAAATAATAAATGATTTTAATAATACTCATTTTGATTATGATAAAAATGAGAGTTTAGTTAACATTTTTGAAAAGGCTGTTAAAGCACACGAAAATGAAACTGCTTATATTTTTAAATCTCAGTCTTTAACATATAAAGAGTTAGATGAAAAATCTAACATTATTGCTAATTATTTAATAAGTAGAGGCGTAAACAATAATGATGTTATTGGTATAATGTTTAATCGTTCCTTAAATATACCTATTTCTATTTGGGGAGTACTAAAAACTGGCGCCGCATATATGCTTATTGACCCTAGTCTTCCTGAAGACAGAATTAATTATATGCTAACAAATGCTAATTCAAAATTTGTTTTGACTAATTTATATTTGAATTATGATTGTATAAATATTGATGAAGTGCTATCTAATGATGTAGTCGCAGAATCTAATGATAGTTCATCTAATAAAAGAGCTTCTAAGACAAGCACATCAAATTTTAACACTTCTCTACCTAAAGTAGATTCTTCAAATGAAGACAGATTTTGTGTTATTTACACATCTGGCTCTACAGGTACTCCAAAAGGAGTTGAGCTTAAGAGAATTGGTGTTATTAACATGGTAAACAGCTACAAACAAATATTGCACACAGGCGAATGTAATGTATTTTTAAGTACAAGTACCGTTGCATTTGATATGTTTATAGTTGAAAATTTCGTTTCCATTCTTGATGGAAAAACTGTTGTTTTGGCTGATGAAGAAGAGCAAAAAATACCTGTATTTACTAGTAAATTAGTTACGGATTACAATGTAGATTTTATATTAAGTACACCTTCTAAAATAACACTTTTATTGGAAGAATCTTCTTGCTTGAAAAATGTAAAGGTTATTCAATTAGGTGGTGAAGTTTTTAAAGAATCACTATATAAAAAGTTAAAAAAGGCTAGTTCTGCAAGAATTTATAATGGTTATGGACCTTCTGAATGTACAGCTTGTGCATCTAATAAACTTGTAGAAAATAGTGATAATATTTGTATAGGTAGACCATTTTTAAATACTAAAATTTATATCATGAATAATACTGATAATATTTTACCTATAAAAACTCAAGGTGAAATTGTTATTCAAGGTGATGGTGTTGGAAAGGGCTATGTAAACAAGTTTGAGTTTAATGGAATTTATCATACTGGTGATTTAGGTATGATATCTGAAGATGGAGAGTTAATTTATTTTGGCAGAAGAGATAACCAAATAAAGCTACATGGTTTACGTATAGAGCTTGACGAAATTACAAACAAGATAATGCAAATTAATGGATTTACAAACGCTATTACTGTTATAAAAAAAGTAGGCGGTATGGATGCTATTTGTTCATACATACAGTCTAAAGAAAGCATAGATGAATCATTAATAAAAGCTGAACTTTCAAAAAGTTTGCCAAAGTACATGGTGCCTTCTCACATTATGCAATTAGATACCTTCCCTATTACTTTAAATGGTAAAATCGATACTAAAAAATTACCTGAAATTGTTGTTAAAGAAGATGAATTTGTAGCTTGTAATACTGATACTGAAAAGAAATTAGAAAAAATTTGTAAAAATATTTTTAATAGAGAAAAAATGAGCAGCATATCCAACTTCTTTGATATGGGGGCTGATTCTCTAGCTATTATTAGTTTTGTATCTGAAATATATAGCAAATTTAACTTAAAAGTTTCGATACAAGATATTTATGCTTACCCTACAATTCATGATTTGGCAAGATTTATAGATAATTTAATTAGTCAAAATACTGAAAAAAGAGTAAATCAAAATATTATTAAAAAGCATAAAGAAGCAAGTTCATATCCAGTTTCATCAGCTCAAAGAAGAATTTTTTATACAGTTAATATGGATTCTAACAGCTTAGCTTATAACACACCTTTTGGCATTATTTTTAAGAAGAAACCTGATATAAAAAAATTAGAGGAGTCTATTAAAAAAGTTTTGAACTCTCATGATGCTTTTAAAACATATTTTGTTTTAGAAAATAATGATGTAGTACAAAAACTTGTACCAAAAGTAGATTTTAATTTAAAAACTTGTAATTATAAAAATGATGAATTTGTTAAACCATTTAATTTAGGCAAAGCTCCATTAATACATGTTGAGTTAGACCATTACGAAAACCAGTACCTATTACAATTAGATATTCATCATATAATTTGTGATGGCTCATCAATTGCCATTTTTATGAAGGAATTATGTGATTTATACAATGATAAAGAGGTAAACCCTTCTAAAATTGACTATATTGATTATGCCGTTTCTGAAAA
Source organism: uncultured Clostridium sp. (assembly GCA_930986425.1). Lineage (GTDB taxonomy): Bacteria > Bacillota > Clostridia > TANB77 > CAG-508 > CAG-793. Next base: position 32,397 of record CAKNJR010000004.1, read on the forward strand.
AGTACTTAAAGAGGACGAAGATTATTGGATAAACCAATTTAAAGATGAAATTCCTATTCTTAATATGCCTACTGAATTTGAGAGAGTTGCAGTTAAGTCATATGAAGGAAATAATGTATATTTATCATTAAATAATTTATCAGACATATCAAGTGTATGTAAAAAGTATAATGTTACTCCATATATGTTTTTACTATCTTGTTTTTACATATTACTATACAAATATACTATGCAAAATGACATAGTTATTGGAAGTCCTGTTATTGGAAGAAACAATCCTCAGCTTCATGATGTGATTGGTATGTTTGTTAATACTTTAGCAATTAAGCAAAATGTTCAATCAACTAACAAGTTTTCAAATTTCTTAGAACTTGTAAAAAATAATTGTTTAAATGCATATAATCATCAAGCATATCCTTTTGATGAATTAGTAAAGAAGTTAAATGTTGTAAGAGATACTAGTCGAAGTCCAGTTTTTGATGTACTTTTTACTTACGAAAGTGAAGGTATACCTAAATTTGATTTTGGTGGAATTCCAGTAGAATATTATATACCAGAAAATAAAACTTCTAAATTTGATTTTTCATTAGAAGTTACACCAAATGATGAAGGTTTTAAACTTAGACTTGAGTATTGTACTAAATTATTTAGTAAGCTCTTTATGGAAAATTTACTTGATTGCTATAACAATATAATAAAGGCAGTTTTATCAAATAATGATATTCAAATATCTCAAATACAAATGTTATCAAACATTCCAAATATTTACCCTACTTTAGATTATCCTAAAGAGGACAGAATTATCGATTTATTTGAAAAACAAGTTAAGAAAACACCAAATAAAACTGCTCTAGTATTTGGAGAAAAAAAATATACATATAAAGAATTACAAGATAAAGTTAATAAACTTGCTTTCTATTTGCATAGCCTTGGAGATAATGAGGTTGTTGGTATGCTTATGGATAGAAGTGATAGTCTTATTATTTCTCAGCTTGCTATATTAAAAGCTGGTAGTGGGTATATTCCTATTGACCCTACTTACCCTGAGGAAAGAATTAAATATATTATTGAAGATAGCGGAGTAAATGTAATTTTAACAGAAAATAAATATAAAGATATAGTTCCTGTTAAAGCTATTTTAGTAGATGATGAAAGCAATTATAAAACTTATAAAGAATTTAAGACAAATCAAACTCCAGATAGTGTTGCCTACTTAATATATACATCTGGTTCTACCGGAAAGCCTAAAGGAGTTATGGTAAAACAACAAGGAGTTGTAAACTTTATTTGTGGTATGTTTAATAAAATGCCTCTTAAGAACTTAACGATGGTTTCTATTACTACTATGTGTTTTGATATATTTGCTTTTGAAAGCTTACTTCCATTATGCACAGGTATGAAAGTTGTTATGGCAAGTAATGAGGAACAAAATAATCCTATACTATTAAATGATTTATGCTTAAAAAATAAAGTAGATGTAATTCAAACAACACCATCAAAATTTAAATTACTTATGACTGAAAATTTGCCATACTTACAAAAATTGAAAATAATATCTTTAGCCGGAGAACCTTTCCCATTAGATTTATTAAAAAATATTAAAAAGGTTACAAAAGCTAGAATATACAATATGTATGGTCCAACTGAAACAACTATTGGTTCAACTCTTAAAGATTTGACTGATACAAATAAAATCAATATAGGTGAACCAATGCCAAATACTCATGTATTTGTTTTAGATAATGATATGAATTTTGTACCATATAATGTCCCTGGTATGTTATATATAGGTGGTGATGGAGTTTCTATTGGATATAAAAATAGACCAGAGCTTACGGCTGAAAAATATATAAATTACGGAAGTGAAAGAATTTATAATTCTGGTGATTTAGTAAAACTTCTTCCTAATGGTGAATTAGAATGTTTGGGAAGAGCAGATTTCCAAGTAAAAGTTCATGGTTTAAGAATAGAACTTGGTGAAATAGAAACAGATATATGTAGTTATAAAGGTGTAAGAGATGCAGTAGTAACAGTAAAAAATGTTCAAGGCAGAGATATTTTGTGCGGATATTTCGTTGCAGATGGTAGAGTTTCACTATCTCTTCTAAAAAAATCTTTAGCAAAAAAACTTCCAAATTATATGGTTCCAAGTTATTTAGTACAATTGGAAACATTTAAGTATACACCTAATGGAAAAATAAATAGAAAAGTTTTACCTGAGCCTGTTTTTGAAGCAAAAGAAATTGTTGCTCCAAAAACTGAATTAGAAAATAAGATTTTAAATATATGGAGAACAATATTATCTTTAGAAGAAATAAGTATAAATGATAATTTCTTTGATATTGGTGGAGATTCTTTAAGTGCACTAAAACTACAGATTGAATTGATGAAGCTTAATTACAATATTAATTATGGAGATTTATTTAAAAACAATACAATTCATGATTTAGCTAACTTTATAGAAAACCATATAACTCAAAAATTAATGCCAACATACACCAAAAAGGATTTCAAAAAAATTGACAAATTGTTAAAGAAAAATACAACATTTAGAAGTATGAAATTAAAACAAAAAATGCTAAAAAATGTTCTACTTGTTGGTGCAACTGGATTTTTAGGTATACATGTTTTAGCAGAGTTGTTAAAAATAGATGATATAAAAATATATTGTTTAATACGTAAAGACCCTAGCACTTCACCCGAAAACAAATTAAAGCGTAAATTCCAATATTATTTTGGAAGTGATTTAAGTAATCTATTTGGTAAAAGATTATTTGTAATTGCTGGTGATATAACCAATGATAATTTTGGAACTTCAAGTGATGTATATAGCTTTTTAGGAAAGGAAGTTCAAACAGTTGTAAACTGTGCTGCTTCTGTTAAGCATTATGGTTATTACGGAGAATTTGAAAAAATAAATGTTACTGGTGTTAAAAATCTAGTTAAATTCTGTGAAGAATTTAATAAAGAATTTTATCAAACTTCTACAATAAGTGTATCTGGCAATACTATGACATCACTTCCAAGTAGTTATACACCAAAAAGGACTATATATTTTGGTGAAAATAATTTATTTATTAACCAACCTTTAGACAATGTTTATGTAAGAAGTAAATTTGAAGCTGAAAAATATGTATTAGAAGAAATTGCAAGCAAAAAGCTTAAAGGTCTTATACTTAGAATTGGTAATATTACTAATAGATATACAGATGGAAAATTCCAAGAAAATAGCAGTGATAATGCATTTTTAAATAGACTTAAAGCTTTCTTATTCTTAAAAGAATTACCTAAATCTATTTTAAATAATTACATAGAATTTAGTCCAGTTGATAGAATTGCTGAATCTATTGTAGTTTGTATGAAATATTATACTTATCCAATGACTGTGCTTCATTTATATAATTCTAATCATTTGTATATAAATATTTTTCTTGAATATTTAAATGAGTTAGGTTATGATATAAATGTAGTAGATGATGAAGTATTTAAAACTCATCTAAATAAGTTATTATTTAATAGTAATGATGCTGACAAAGTTAGTGTTTTACTAAATGATTTGGATAAAGACAGAAATTTAGTTTATAAAACAAATTTGAAAATAACTAATAAATTTACACTAAAATTCTTAGAGAAAGCCGATTTTAGTTGGCCAATTGTCACAAAAGAATACATTGAAAAAATACTAAAAAATTTGTAAGTGAGACTAAACTTGAAATATAGGGAAAATCTTTGATTTTTCCTATATTCTAAAATAAACTTAAGAGGAGGATGATTATGCAATCTTTTGGCTATTTTATTGCATTAATTGTTACAGTAATTGCAGAATTAATTGTTTTATATTTTATACGAAAGCGTGGAAATAAGCGAAACCAATTGGTTATTGCTTTCGAATTAACAATGCTTTGTATGATGTTATGGTGTATCGGATTGATTATACAAATTTTAGTAATTAATTCTATATCACCAGATTATGCAGTATACCCGGATTATTTTACATATTTACCGGTTGTTCTTACACCTGTTGCCTTGTTTTTCATATCATACATATTTGTAAAAAAAGAAATACATTTTAAAAAATGGTTTTTGTTACTTTTTATTGTGCCAGCAATTACTATGATAGTTTTATGGACAAATGATTTTCATCACCTATTCTATGAATACTATTCAGTAAATACTGCTGAAACAACTTTTGGACCATATTTCTATGTACATTCTTTATATACTTATGGATTGTTTGCAGTAGATATAATTATGTTGCTTAGAGCTTCTGTAAAGCAGTCATCAATGTTATCTAAGCAGTCTTTATTAATTATATTGGGCTCATTAATACCTATTGTAGTAAATATACTTGGAATGACAGTTATAGATACAAATATATATGTAACTCCAATTTCATTTATTGTTACAATACTATTCTTTGGTGTTGCCATACTTAGATATAACTTTTTAAGTATTGCACCAATTGCTTTAAAAAGAGTTGTTGACCAAATGTCAGACTTGTACTTAGTGCTAAACCAGGATTGTATTATATCTGATTGCAACAAACCTTTTGAAAAAGTATTTAAAACAGAAAAAAACTCTTTAATTGGTAAAAATCTATTTGATTTAAATTTTCCAAAAAATATTATTGCTCAAAAAGGTAGTTTAAAAGCCTGTATTTCAAGTGCTAAAAAGGATGAAAAAGTATATAAATTACAAGTAGCTCTTAAGAATACAGAAAAGCATTATAATGTAGAAATAAGTGGTATATATGAAGACGGAAATTGTATAGGTATATTAATATTATTTAAAGATATTACTCAGCATTTAATAGATATGCAAAACTTAGAGAAAAATCAAAATACTTTGATGGAAAGAGAACGTTTGGCATCACTTGGACAAATGATTGGTGGTATAGCTCATAACTTAAAAACACCTATAATGTCAATTTCAGGTGCTGCTGATGGTTTAGAAGATTTAATTACAGAATATAAAAAATCAATTGATGACCCTGAGGTAACCAAAGAAGACCACCATGCAATTGCTGATGATATGAGTAGTTGGATTTCTAAAATAAGAACTTATGACTCATATATGTCAGATGTTATAACAGCTGTTAAAGGTCAAGCTGTTAATATGAATGATGAAAAACCTATTTTATTCACTGTTAAAGAATTATTAAACAGAGTAAATATATTGATGAAGCATGAATTAAAAAATGCTTTGGTTACTTTAAATATTGATTATAAGGTTAGTGAGAACACACAAATATTAGGTAATATAAACAGTTTGGTACAGGTAATAAATAACCTAATATCTAATGCGATACAAGCATATAATGGAAAACCAAATCAATCTATTGATTTAGTTGTTGATAGTAAGGATAATAAATTATTAATTTCAGTTATTGACCATGGATGTGGTATTTCTAAAGAAGTACAAGATAAGTTGTTCAGTCAGATGATAACAACTAAAGGTCAAAAAGGAACTGGCTTGGGATTATTTATGTCTTACTCAACAATAAAAGGTCATTTTAAAGGTGATATGAACTTTGAATCTGAAGTTGGTAAGGGCACAAGGTTTAATATTCTTTTGCCTAAAGAATAAAATGTTAGTATAAAAATCTATTTATACTGTAAATAAAAGTTTTAATTTAATTCAAAATTAATTAGGAGGTATATATGAGAAAATATATTCAAGAGACTGTATCTTCACCATTTAAAATAATTGCTGTTGATGATGACCCTGGAATATTAGACTCATTAACGGTAGTATTAAAAAGAAATGGTTATGATTTAAAAACATTTACGAATCCGCTTGATGCCTTAGAAGAAATGAAAAAGACAAAATATGATTTACTTTTACTTGACTTTATAATGGACCCTCTTCATGGGGACCAAGTAGTAGCAGAAATCAGAAAATTTGATAAAGACTTATACATATTGTTACTTACAGGACATAAAGATTTAGCACCTCCACTTGATACCATTAAACAATTAGATATACAAGGTTATTGTGAAAAAAGTGATAATTTTGACCAACTTTTATTATTAATTGAATCTGGTATAAAGTCAATTGAGCAAAGACAAACAATAAGTGATATGAATGATAAGCTTACTGATGCAAATAAAAAACTAGAAAAAGCTTATATGGATATAATTCAAACTATTAGAGCTACTGTTGAAGCTAAAGACTCCTATACAAGAGGTCACTCAGATAGAGTTTCTGCTTACTCAGTATTAATTGGAAAATACCTAGGATTAAGCGATAGCGAACTTGAAAATTTAAGAGTTGGTGGTTTATTCCATGATGTAGGTAAAATTGGTATCCCAGATACTATATTATTGAAAAATGGTAAGCTTACTGATGAAGAATATGCAGAAATAAAAAAACATCCTATGATTGGAGTTCAAATACTTGGTGATTGCGATGTATTTAAAAACATTATTCCTTTTGTAAAATATCACCACGAAAGATTTGATGGTAGAGGTTATCCAGAAGGCTTGTCTGGTGAAAATATACCTTATATGGCTAGAATAGCTGCTGTTGCCGATTCTTTTGATGCTATGTCTTCAAAAAGGGTTTACAGAGATAGCTTACCTAAAGAAGTGGTAAGAGATGAAATTATGAAAAATTTAGGAACACAGTTTGACCCTCACATAGGCTCTGTATTCTTAGATATAATAGATAATCATTATGATGAGATAGATGAAATTAAGGAAAAATATAAATAATACTGTTAGCTGTTTTTAGGAAACTTCCCAAAAGCAGCTTAATTTTTTTAAGTTTAAATCTGAAATTTGCATTTCTTTACATAATGTGATATAATAATAAGTACCCAATAAACAAATGAGGTGTTAATATGAAAAGCAAAAAAGTTCAGTTCGTCGGCTCCGGCATCGCAGGTTGCCCCCTAATTAAAGGGAACAGCCAAGAGCTCCGTATAGGTTCGGTGTATGACATCGACAAAACAAAGGAAGAAGCAGGAATGCTTCTTCTGAGAGTCAGCGATAACGCTGGAAAAATCATCGGGACGTTTCCAGCACAGTGGTTTAACCCACTAACGCGAATGATGGCGAACTGAGGACCAAACCTCGCCCCGCCGGCTTTCCGGCGGGGCTCCTTATTTGCTTTTTTAATTATTTAAAATTCAAATAAGCTTGTTTTTAGGAGGTGTCCCAAAAACAAGCTCTAAGTTTTTATTCAATTCCTAAATATTCATTGTAAGTTATTTCTCTATCAACAAATCCATCTTTTCTAATGTCAAATATTCTATTTGCAACCGTCTCTGTTAATTGATGGTCATGTGATGTAAAAATAATGTTTCCTGTAAACTTTTTCATTCCTTCATTTAATGATGTAATTGCTTCCATGTCTAAATGGTTTGTTGGTTCATCAAATATTAAGAAGTTTGCTCCTGATAACATTATTTTTGAAAGTACACATCTTACCTTCTCTCCACCAGATAGCACATTTACTGGTTTTAATGCCTCTTCTCCAGAGAATAGCATTCTTCCCAAAAAGCTTCTTACATATGTTTCATCTGGGTCTTTTGAATATTGTCTTAGCCAATCAGTTATTGAGTCATTTGATTCAAATAAGTAGCTATTATCCTTTGGGAAATAACTATTTGTAATTGTTGTTCCCCATTTTATTTCTCCATCATCTGGCTCTAACTCTCCAGCTAAAATTTGAAATAATACCGTAATTGCATTTTCATTTTCTGCTAAAACTGCTATTTTATCTTTGTCTTTTACTTTAAATGAAATATTATCTAATATTTTTTCTCCATTTATAGTTTTGCTTAAATTTTTAACCTCAAGTATTTCATTTCCCGGTTCTCTGTCTGGTTTAAAATCTATATATGGATATTTTCTATTTGATGGTTTGATTTCATCAAGTTGTATTTTTTCAAGTGACTTCTTTCTAGAAGTAGCTTGCTTAGATTTTGAAGCATTTGCGCTAAATCTTGCAATAAATTCTTGTAATTCCTTGATTTTTTCTTCTTTTTTCTTATTTTGCTCTCTCATTTGCTTTTGAATTAATTGACTAGATTCATACCAAAAGTCATAGTTACCAGGGTATACCTTTATTTCCCCATAATCCACATCACAAATGTGAGTACATACTTTATTTAAGAAATATCTATCGTGTGAAACTACTATAACAGTGTTTTCAAAATTAATTAAAAATTCTTCAAGCCAAGAAATAGTTTTTAAGTCTAGGTCGTTTGTTGGCTCATCTAAAAGCAATATATCTGGATTTCCAAACAATGCTTGAGCAAGCAAAATTTTAACTTTTTCTTTTGCTTCTATTTCACTCATCACTTTATAATGTTTTTCAGGTGATATTCCTAAATCATTTAAAAGTTGCTGTGCATCTGATTCAGCATTCCAACCATCAAGCTCAGCAAATCTTTCTTCAAGCTTTGCTGCTTTCATGCCATCTTCTTCATTAAAGTCAGGTTTAGCATAAATTGCATCTTTTTCTGTTTTTATTTGGTATAATTCTTTATTACCCATTATAACTGTATCAATTACTGTATATTCTTCAAAAGCAAAGTGGTTCTGGTTAAGCACAGATATTCTTTCTGTTTTGTCTTTGCTTACCTCTCCTTTGCTTGGTTCTAATTCACCTGAAAGTACCTTTAAAAATGTAGATTTTCCAGTTCCATTTGCTCCTATAATACCGTAGCAACATCCTTTGTTAAATTTAATGTTGACATCTTCATATAGTGACCTTTTTCCAAATCTTACTGATACATTATTAACTGTTAGCATACTTCTTTTTATTGCATAATTATTATGCAACTCTCCTTTTTATTATTTAGGTTTTAGGCTACCTATAAACCATTTTTTAACCTGAAACTTATTATATCAAATTATGCTTAATATGGCAAGCGTTATGTTACTTTAAATTTACTTTCCTAGTAAGCCTTTTTTGTTTAATAGCGCAATTGTAATTGCTGTAACAATAAATGCGATTCCACAAAGTATCCCAAATCCGTATTTTTCTATTTCAAATGGTACTTCAACATTCATTCCCCAAAGTGAAGCTATTAATGTTGGTATTGATATTATAATAGTTATAGATGTTAAAAGTTTCATTACTTCATTTAGTGTATTTGATATAATTGAAGAATACGCATCCATTGTGCTATCTAATATATCTTTATATATTTTACTCATTTCAATAGCTTGCTTGTTTTCAATAATTGCATCTTCCAAAATATCTTCATCATCTTCGTACAATTTAATATTTTTTATTTTTATAGTTCTTTCCATTACCGCTTCATTGGCTCTTAATGATGTTATAAAATACACTAAAGATTTTTCTAAATCTAATAATTTTAATAATTCTTTATTTTTCATAGAAGTTTTTAGTCTATTTTCTGTAATTTCTGTTTCCCTGTTAATTAATTTCAAGTAATTTAAGTAACTAGATGAATTTTTATACATTACTTGTAAAATAAATCTACTTTTCATATATGTTGCAAAGCCTTTTACTTTATTTATTGTAAAATCTTTTAGTATATCTAATTCTTTTAATGAAACGGTAATTATGAAGTCATCTCTTACTACTATCATGCCAAATGGCATTGTTGTGTATATTTCGTGGTTTTCTACTTGTTCTAAAATTGGAACGTCCATAATAAATAATACTGTGTCATCATCTTCTTCATAATCTATTCTGGCTTTTTCCTCACTATCTAACGAATATCTTATAAAATCTTCTTGTATGTTTAGATTACTACATACTGTTTTTATTTCTTCTTCACTAGGGTTTATCATATCTACCCATGAGCCTGGTCTATATTCATTTATCTCCTCAAATTTATCTGTAACAATGTCTGTATTATATATTTTTATCATAAGCTTTCCCCCTATAATTTCTTTTTATTATTTTCATAGTAATTTCTTATTATTTTATATTATTTTAAATTACCTTTTCCATTATACTTTCCTTTACCGCTGTAAAAAATATCAGAATCATTTTTCCAATTTCTTTTTTATCCTCATAGCTAATGTCTTTATATGATTTTAGCATAATTCCCAAATTCTTTGTCAATTCTGAAGTAAATTCTTTAAATGTTTTTGCTTTAGTTTTTGTAATTATTTCATACATTATATTAATAAAATGTTCTCTTTGCTTTGGGTTAGTTGCTTTAAGCCAATTTCTAACAGTTTGGTTAAGCATATCACTTCCATTAGTTACTTTATCTGCTTTTTCTAATTCTAATCCATTTACCGCCCATGAAAATATGTCATGTTGTAAAACTGAAATTTGATTACTTTTTACTATAATATATTGTTCTTCGTGTTCGAGCAGTCTTCCTACTATTGATGATTGCGGAATGTAGGTTTGTACTTTATTTAATATTCTTTTATATTTATCATTTTCAATAACTGTTTTGTCAAAGCCTGGCCCATCAAAATTAGTTATATCTACTATTCTATCTTGTACTCTTTTTGAGCAAAACGCACCCGCATAAACAGCTAAATTACCACCTTTGGAGTGTCCTCCTAAATGAATTTTATCAATATATTTTTGAGATATTTTTCTAATATATTTTAAAGCTTCTACTTGCGCTGGTATGTGAGTCATGAAGCTTAAATTAAAATCTTCTTTCCACCCAACTAGTGTATCATCAGTACCACTATAAGATATATAAATTTTTCCGGTTTCGAAATGAATAGTGATTGCAACAAACTGTTTTTCCTTTTTGTCATCTCTTGAAAAATAGTAGTCTGTAACGCTTAAGTCTTTAAATCTTTTGCTTTTTCCTACTAATTCTATAAGTTCTTTATCCATTTTCATAATAAACTTTTCGCTCTCAATGTCTTTTAACTTTTGAGCAATTGTTTCAAATGTTTCTTTTTCTTCTACTTTTATATTTTCAAACGGCAAATAAGATAACCTCGAGAATATTAAGTTATCTATTTCATTAAACTTAACTTTTTGAAATGTAGCATTTCCATTCTCTTTTATGTAGTCTAATATATTTGCCATAGTTTTTACCTCTCTGTTTCTATTCTTTGTCCCTCATCTATGTAGTATTGGTTTAAGTTTATTTTTCTAGCCATTTCTAAACTTATTTTCTTTATACATTTTAATTTTTTTATAACACTATTATACTATATAACATTTTTTATGTAAATCTTTTGTCAATATTTTATTTCATATGTTATTTATAATAATAGCGTTACCAATAAAAGACCTAGCAGTTGGTTGCTAGGTTTTTATTTATGCTATTTATCTACCTCATACGTTATATAGTCTCCAGTAGATAATTCAAAGTCACTGTCTTTTACGTTTCCAAAAGTTATATTTGTAATTATTGTGTATGCTGAAACTGTATCTTGATTTGGTTCTACTCTATTATATCCTATTATAAGTCCGGTTGTTTTTTCTATCCAATAGTTATAAACTTTCTTTTCTAAGTTAGTTTTATTCTCGTTAACATATTTGTCTCCATCTAATTTATAATGTATTTCCTCTACTAAAATGCAATCTTTTCCGTCTAATATTTCGTCTCTAATATATCTGTACTCATATCTATATGGATAATTAGGCGTATTTCTATTTTCAAGGTTACGTGCTACTTGGTATTGAATCCCTTTATCTATTGAAGTTGCATCTTGAATTCCAATAAATTTATTTTTCTCACTAATAGTATATTGCTTTCCTTCCTCTAAATTAATTATATGCGCTGTTAATGACATTTCTGGGTTAGATGAATACAACAGCTCCATTTTCATTTTGTTTTCTTTATAGTAGTATTTAGCCCCTATCTGAGAGTTTTTCATTTCAAAGGTCACATTATTCATATTCTCCATATTTTCCACGCCTTTTAACAACAAGTTTGCAACATCATCATACGAATATTGGGGTGAGTTCATTTTCCAAACTATAAGACCAATAACAATTAATAATATTAATATAATTATAACTAAACTTGGTATAATTTTTTTCATATGCGTTCCCCTTTTTTAATAAGTATATATTAGCTAAATTTAATTGTCAATTTAAAATTCCATTAATTTGTTGTTCCTTTGTGGTTGACAAAATTTAATATAAGTATTATAATTAACTATGTTCATGATTTTTATAAATGCACCTCTAGCTCAGTTGGTAGAGCAGCTGACTCTTAATCAAAAGGTGCTTATATGAAGATAAACTTATAGAAAAGCCTGGTTTTTAAGTACTTTGAGTAGGTTATAAAGTATGATAATTTTAATAAAATGCGCCAACTTTCCTATAATTTGCGCCAAGTTGCAACAATATGCGCCAAGTTTTATATATGTCAATATGCATCACTAGCTCAATTGGCAGAGCAACAGACTCTTAATCTGGAGGTTCGGGGTTCGATTCCCCGGTGATGCACCATTTAATGCCTAAATGGCATTATTTTTTTGAACAACTAATGTTGACTCTATCAACGTTTTCATCCATAATTTTTGTAGGTTTTCAAGTTGTTGCTTTAATAAATCATCTGCAATATCATTTTGTACTGTATTTTCTTCTTTTTCAATAGTCGAAATTCCCCAAGCTTGCTCATATTCAGCTCTCTTTCTTTCATCAGATACAAAAATATAGTATTTTTGAGTAGTAGCAAACTCTGAATGTCCCATTAATTTCATCAAAACTATATCTTTTACACCATGTTCTGATAAGAATGTGGCAAATGAATGTCTTAATCCATAAGGTGTTAAATATTCTAGGTTATATTTTTTTCTAAACGAATTCATAGCTTTTGATAAATTTTCTGGTACATACGTTTGATGATACTTATTTAAAAATACAGGAGTATTCTCAGTCCACTTTAAACCTAATCTTTTAAATAGTAATTTTTGATTTTTCTTATGTTTAATCAAAATATTTCTATATCTTGGATGAACTGGTAATTTACGATAGCTATCCTTTGTTTTTAATGTATCATATTCCCTAATATGTCCTATTACCTCAGCATATTCATTATATACAGGGAAGTCTTTAAATGCTTGTTTTACTATAACAAAGTTAAAGTCTTCAACAAAACATGTCCAGTCTAATCCACAAGCCTCCTCAGGTCTAAAACCTTCTAAGAGCATTCCTTCAAACAGATATGCAATATCAGTTCCTTCCTTTTCAAAGCAATCCATCCAATAATTTTGACGGTTTGATTCTATATATATAAAATCATGTCCTTCTATACGAATTTTTGAATCACTTTGTGCTCTTTTAGGTTTTGATAAAGATATAGTTTTTTCTATATAGTTTTTTTCTTTTGCATAATTAGCAATCATACTTAAGACTACATAAACAGCCTCTTTATTGCGTGAGCCATTTGTTTTGTCTATACAACTTTTAAAGTCCTCATTAGTAAGTAGAGTAATATCTGTATTGTCATTAAAGAATGGTATTACATCTAAATTTAATGTATTATTATATCCTTGTAATGTCTTTCTGCTTAATGGATTTGGATTATCCTTTGATGCTTCGGTAAATGTATATTTATATTTAAACCATTCTATTGCTACCTTTTTAAACGATATTTTTCCTTGTATTTGACTGTTAGAATTAGTATTTACACTTACTTTTGGAAAGTTTGCTATGTTGCTAATCGTATTTCTTTTGGTTTGCAAAGTATTAAAACGTTCATCTTGAGAATTAATACTTTGGGGATTTTCTATATTTGAATTTTCTTCATCTAAAGAATAATTTATTGGTGTAATAGTATGATTATTCAAATATCCGATATGTTGAGGAAATTATATTATAGTATAGGCTATTAATCTTTAAGTTTTTAAAATCTAATTCATTTATAGAATTATAAATGTTGTCAAATATACTAGCCAGATTATTAGCATTAATATATCCATCATCTATCCCCTTGATTAGCCTTTCCTGTATTTTATATAATAACTTAAAAACCGAATCTTCAACTGATTTTGATGAAGTTGAAGTTAATCTAGGATTCTCACCTCCTTCAAAAATTGGTAAAGAAATTCTTGCATCAATTCTTTTGCCTCTACAAGATATGCTAATGTGGTAAAAAGAAGATTTTTTCCTTTTTTGGCAAGTATCAATTTTTTGTATTGTATTTACACAATAATCTAATTTTTCCATTCAATATTCCCTCCTTCTGAGGTAAAAGAATATTGATAAATTTGATACTTTATAAAATATAAATTTATCAATATTTTATAATAAATCAAAAAAATAGACAATATTGAACCATAAAAAGTTCAATAATTGCCGTATTTTCCGCAGTTTTCATCAAACCATTGCTGTAATTTTGCACCGTTTATTATAATTTTTCTTTTGAAGCGAATTGCTGGAAATCCAGGAACCGTTAATAATTTTAGCATCAAATTTCTTCCTATACCAAGCTTTTTAGCTGCTTCTGTAACAGAAAGGCTTAATCTTTCATCATTCATCTACATCACGACCATTTTTTGTATTTTCTAGCTTTTTCCTTGCCCAGTCTTGTGCATTGGCAATACTTTCTATAAGATTTCTAGGATATAGTTTAAAACATTGTTTCATTTCTATGCCTAATGTTGCAGGATTTATTTCGCCTTTGTATTTAGAACTCTGCATATAATCAAGCGCTACTTGTGCGTATGCAACTGCTTCCTTCTTATTCATTATTCGCACCTCCATTTACGTACATTTCAAACAAATGAACTACACTTTCCCAGTTTATAAGAAACCCTTGTTTTAATTGCATTTCTATTTTTTCTACACAATAATACTCTTTTTTAGCTCTAATATTAATTTCTAATCTTTTACTATCATTTCCTGAATAGTGTATTTCTGCAAATACTTTGTCTTGTTTTTCATTCAGCTCATCTGCGAGCTTAATAAGTTTTAGCAAATGTTTTTCCATGATTTTATACCTTTTGCAAATATAATTTGCTTACCTTTCTTTTATGTATTTAGGTACATCATAAGAACGACCAAGTTGTTCATCAAATTCGTACCTATGTTTCGAAGGGTTATATTTAAAAGCACTTTTATTCCATTTTCTATAATTTTCATTACTAAATTTTTTTCTCTCCGATAATTCCATAGATGCTTGTATATGTTGTTCTTGTACAAAAGCATAATTATCTTCAATTCTTTTGTTTTCTCTTTTTTGCTTAACAAAATTGTTTTGGTCTTTTTTTCTTTTTTCTCTTGATTTTTCTTTTCTAAAATCTTTTTCTTTCTTATACCTTGAATCTGTTTTTATAACTTTTGTTATGTACGCAGATGTTACATTTATTTTTTCTGCTATTTCCTTGACTTTTAGATGCTCAATATAAAAAAGATTAATTATTTCATCTTTTTGCGTTTCCATATAATATCACCTTGTAAATTTATTAGTTAATTTTTTGTCGACACTTTTTTAACATGACAAGACTATTAGAGAATCTACTTATTCTCTAATTTTTTCTTTTCTTTAGCAAAGGCATTACTTCTTTTTTTCATTTCTTTTAAATCTTTTCGTATATGATATTTAATTTTCAATTTAGGAATTACAATATCACATATAAAGATTATAGCTACAAGGAATATTGCTACTAATAGAAATCTAATAAGCATTTTCTATCTTTTTCTCCTTTCTTTAATTTAGGTAAAGGACAGATAAAGAGCTAGTCCCGATCTGTCCTTTAATATAGTGCTTCCTTAAAATTTGCCCTTCACTATATAATACAGTATGTAACTTTCAAAAATTCTCCCCTAAATTTTTAAAAATTTTAAAATTTATAATTTTTTATTCCTTCTATTAATTTTAAAATAATAAATTGGTATCTATCCTCATCTCCAAAGCTGTACCTTTTTATCATTTTCTTTTTTCTTTCGATAATTTCGAGCATGGCCATATCATCTCCTGATTGTGCTAGCTTTCCTAATTCATATAAACTTTTATTTTTCATTTTCTTCATTCTCCTTAAAATATTTTTTTAATTTATTAATTGCTCTAATTTTTATTTTGCTAACTGTTTTAGAATATATTTCTAATATTTTTGCAGCCTCGCTTTGTGTTAATTCCTCTTCAAACAGCAAAAAAATAACTGCCTGCTCAATAGCAGACAGAGATTTTAAGGCATTTTGTAATTGTAAAGAAGTGTCAATATCCCTATAACTAGATAATTTAATAAAGTCTTGTAAAAAAGCCGAGTAGTCCTCATCATCGACAATTATTTTTTCCTTATTTGCCATATTCATTTGTTTTTTGAAATACCTTCTTGATGATAAGATAATAGTTTTATTTAGGAAACTATCAAACCTTTCTTCCTTATAGTCATTACGTTCCATAAGTACTCCTCCCAAATTTCAAATTTGGGGTTATACCTATTTAAGAAGAACATAAATTGGAAAATAAAAAACCTCCTTCCTAAAAAATATACAAAAAAAATGGGCTATTATACCTATTTAAAATTAAAAACATAATCATTAGTATTTTTAAAATAAATACTCTTTCGTCAACCAAATATGTCTTTTTAAATAGGTACATAATCCCTATAATAATATACATGAATTTCAGCATAAAATAAAAAAAAGTGGAATAAATCGGAAATAGTTGGAAGTTTTTGGAAACTTTTTGACTGAAAATTTATTCTTCCTTTTTGTAAAAAATATATATTGAAAAAAATAATTTGTTATGTTATATTTTTGGTAAAATTATAAAGGAGATGCAAAAAAAGATGAACTTAATGACAGACTTATCAAATGAAAATCAAAAATTATTACAAGAATTAGGTATAAAAAGTGAGAATAGAGAATATTCAAAAGATGAAATAAAAACGCTTTGCAGCAGTATTGGAGATTATATCTTTAGCCAAAGTTCAAAGAATAATAATATAGCAAAAGCATTAGATGAGTATGGTGAATTGTTAAGAATATTTGTAAAAAATGAGTAATTCAGAAGCAAAATATGTGTACAAAGTAGACATAAACTTAAAAAATATGATTTTTTTACTTGTCTTATTTCAAATAATAAATTTTCTAGTATACATAGTAATGCTATTGAAAAATTAATAATTGTTGTATGCAAAGTTAAGAGTCATTTTTCTTAGCGTCTTATATCTTAAATTTTATGAAAAATGTTTTAGCTTTGCATACATAACTTTTTTATCATATAAAGATAAATATCTATTGTATAAATTTATATACAACCTAATAATTCTTGAATTATTCCTATATTCGAACTAGTTATTTAATGGAATATTTTAAAAGTATATTGTAATCCATGAGTACAGAAGTTATTAGTTTTTTATAAATACCTTTAGTAATCTTCTTGATTTCTAATCACAAATTTTCTTTAATATTAATGTTGTTATAATTGCAAGATTCCGTTTTACTATATTATCTTTTTAAAATAAATGTTAAGTTTCTATTTTGTTAAATTTAGAAATAACTAATTTAAATAGTAAAACAAAA
Organism: uncultured Clostridium sp.; assembly: GCA_930986425.1. Classification (GTDB taxonomy): domain Bacteria; phylum Bacillota; class Clostridia; order TANB77; family CAG-508; genus CAG-793. Next base: position 49,788 of record CAKNJR010000004.1, read on the forward strand.
TAAATAAAATATATAAAAATAGAATGCCATAAGTTTGTTCCATTAACATTTGAAATATTTCCAAATAAATATATGCTGAAATCCCAGTTATTTGTTATAAAATATCTTGTAATTTTAGATAATGCATCTACTTTAGACCATTCTGCTAAAGCAGTATTAGCAAATAGGCAAATAAGCAATGTTAAAATCATAGACATTGCTATATTTTTGTTAAAAACTCCTATAAACAAACAAAACAAACAAATTATTAAATATTCAAAAATTTTTATAAATGCCATTATTATAAAATAATATAATAAGCTCATATTAAATATACTATTAGTATTAATATCATATCCTATATATCCATTAGCATAACTATCAAATCCAAAAATGAAACCTCCAACCAAAAATTGAATTATTCCAATAAAATACATCGAAACAATTATAGTAATTAGGCAAGCTATTATTTTAGCAATAATAAGAGCCATTCTTTTATGCGGTTTAGTTAGCATATTCTTAATTGTTTTTTTAGTTATTTCTTCAGTTATTGTTGTTGAGGAAATATAAATCGTAATAATAATTAGTATTAAGTCAAAATGAGAAAACGTCCTAATAAAAGAAATTCTAGCATCAATTTTATTATTTGAAATGATATTTTCTTCATTTGATATATCATATTTTATATGATTCTCAATAGCATATTTGCATATCTCTAGCTTGGACTTCTCTTCAAAAAGTTCTCGCATTTCCCATTGTGAATTTTTATCAATATTTAATTCTTTATAAATAATTAAATAGTATTTTTCTCTGTAACTATTCAAATATTGATTTAATATATCATCTCCATAAATAATATTATTATTTAATCTTAATTTATACCATTCTATTTCAAAATCTATTTCTTTAATTGTTTCTGGTAAAAGATTTGGCTCTTTTTTTATTTCTTGTAAATTTTCAAGTTTCAAATTAACAAAATTTTTCCAATCATCTGATTTTAAGGCTTCTACATATTCATTATATTTATGTTTGGATGCTTCATATAATTCCTTTGTTATTTGATTATTTGAATAATACTCATAATTCATTATATTGTATAAATAATTCATTATGTCTTGGTCATAAGTATTCTCATAAGAATATCCCGTTCTTTCAATATTTAGGGCATATCTTTGCCAAGAATCTTCCTCAAAATTATCATTATATAATTTAGCAAACTCATTATGTGCTAGCAATTTAATATATTGTTCTTGTTCATTTTTTATACTTTCTATATAATCAGTACTTATCATAGGCATAGTGCTAGTTTCCTCATTAGTAATCACATTTTGGTCTGGATTTTTATAATTATATATAAGTATTGCAAATACTGATAGAATTAACAAAAAATATATACTTTTCCTTTTAAAAATTTTTACTAATTCATTCTCAATTAACTTAATCATCTTTATTATCACCAACCTTTTTTAAAAAGGCTTCTTCTAATGATAACTTTGTCTTTTGATAAGATAAACTATTTTTAAATTGCTCAATAGCTTCATTTACAATAATTTTTCCATTTTTTATAACAATTATTTTATTGCATAAATTGTCAATTTCTGTTAAATTATGACTAGATATTAATATAGCTATTCCTTGTTGAGACAAACCTTTTATTAATTTTCTCATTTCTATTATTCCTTCAACATCCAATCCATTTGTTGGTTCATCTAAAATTAACAAATTTGGCTTATTAATAATTGCCTCTCCTATTGCTAACCTTTGCTTCATTCCGAGTGAATAAGTAGAAACTTTATCTTTTATTTGTTTTTCTAGCCCTATGATTTTAATTACTTCATTTATTCGGTTTTTAGTAATATTTTTATAATAATTAGCTGTTATTTTTAAATTATCATATCCAGATAAATATAAATACAAGTCTGGAGATTCGACAATAGCACCTACCTTTTCTATTGCCCTAACGAAGTCATTTCTTATATCATATCCATTTATTTTTACATTTCCTGAAGATAGTCTCATTAGTCCTAATATCAATTTTATAACTGTTGTTTTTCCTGCACCATTTGGTCCAATAAAACCAACTACATCTCCAGTATTAATCGAAAAAGAAATATCCTCAACAATTACTTTAGATTTTATTTGCTTTTTTAAATTCGCACATTTCAATACTTCCATCCAAAATTTTTCCTTTCGTTATATGTTTCTAACATCCTTTTTATTAAATATTATAATAATTAATAATAAAAATATCAATAAGCTTATACTAGATATAATTATAGATTGCCATAGCATAGTACTATCTGTAAAAAGATATTTACTTATATCCCAATTATATATAAATATGTAATTAGTAATATTATTTTTTAATATTTCAAAAGTAGACAAGAAATACGCACCCAATGATATTAGTATATTCAAAGCCATATTGTTAGTAATAATCCCAAATAGTAGACTAAAACTGCTTAATATTACATACATAAACATTTTCGTAGTAAATAGTAGCAATATGTATTTGACTAAATTCATAGTTTCAATATCTTGAGAAATAGTATTATATCTTATCGCATCTAGAGAGTAACTTTCAAATCCAAATAATAATCCCCCTAATACATATTGAAAAGTTACTAAAATTAGTACTACTAATATAATAATTAAAAAATCCGTTAATATTTTAGAGAACAAGATTTTGACTCTTTTATATGGCTTTATTAATATATTTTTTATTGTCCCAGAGTAGTACTCTTCGGATATGATAGTGCAAGACAAATATATAATAAAAAAAATAATCAAAACCTCAAAATTGTCAAACACCTTCATTAATAATATTCGTGCATCTGGTGGTAAAATAGCACTTTCATTCTGTGAATTAATCAGAATATTGTATTTAATATTATTATCAATAGCATATTTTTCTAAATGTATTCTTTCAACTATTTTCTCATAATTTTCATCTTTATTTAATTGTTTATTGTGTTCTAAGTAAAAAGTATCAATATTGTATGCTCTTTTATATTGGCTGGTAATATCTACATCTGAAACATTTATTTTTTGAAAGATGTTATATATTAAAATAACAGAAAATCCGAATGGCAAATAATATGTAGATTTCTCTTCTCTTAAATATTTTTATTAATTCATTTTTTATTAAATTTAACATAGCAAATATTTTCCTTTTAAATATTAAAAATATGGGCATATTACGCAATATGCCCCTACCGATAGTGGATTCAAAATGTTATTTACGGATTAGAGAGATTTCAGATGTGAATCACACCCACTGCATAGTAACATATACGTCCTCAGAGGATAGGTTAGTGATCTTTACGGTATAATCACCCGCAGACGGAAGAGTAAACTTCCAATCGCCAGTATCATTAACCCCCATAATCCAGTTTCCATCGGAATAAAACTTATCACCTTTCTTCAAAGTGATATCAATTCCTCCTTGGCTGGCGCTGGACTGAGCCGTCACCCTGAAAGTCTTGGAAAATCCAATATAGTTGTTGAGAGTAACAGTGTATGTTCGGGTATCGAATGCCGGAATAGAACCTGTAACCACAGGATTTACATACGGCACAACCTCATCGCTGACCTGTTCGACCGAACTTTCCATGACGGAAGTTGCGGTCAAATCATCAGGCTCCGCCGCGAATGCTGCCGTCGGTACGCTGCATACAACCATGCATGCGCACAGGATGGAGCAAATCTTACCTAACACTTTGTTTTTCATTTGATTACCTCCAGTTTCAGTATCAAATCCACTATCTTTTTGCGTATAGCTATGCTATACAATTTTTAGTATAGCACTATCATATAATTAAAGTCAATATATTTTCTAAAATTTGTCACATTTTTTTCTAAAATTTGTCATTTTAAAAGTAAATAAATTTTTTATAAAGGTTGCCATTTTCTTTACAATTAATTATATCAAATAGTCATATAAACATTTAAAACTTGCAACTGTTTTTCTCTCGTATGCTCATATTTGCTTAGATATTGACATATAATACTAATTTTTTTATGCAAAGTTTTTTATGCAATTATAATTAATAAAAGTATCTTCAGTTATCTTTGTTCTTATTTTTTCCATCGTACATTAATGTTACAAAGTACATACCTTGAAGAAATCCACTTTTATAATACAATTTATTTTCTCTGAAAAAATAATTAGAAGTTGTCTCATTTCTTCTTTCTAGTATTCTCAACAATTGTCTTCTACATTTTGGATGAACTCTGTTTTGTATAAAGTTGTATAACTGTGCTGAAACATTTACATTTTCTTTGCGGTATTGTTCTAGCTTTTTATCTTTAATGTCCAATTTGTTTGACTCCAGCATTTTATCAAATATTAAGTCGAAAAATTCGTCTTTCATAAATTTCATAACCATTCCTCCTTTCAATTTCATTTTATAAAATAAGTTTCTGTATTGGAATGCTGAAAAGTTGAATTTTTTTCTCACTTAAATTCATTGATATAACTACATTAGAGAATGTTTTTCAAAAAATAATTCTTAAAATCCCTATTAAAAATCCAAAAAAATATTGATATTTCAATAAAAAATATTTTTATTTTGTGTTTATTGAAATAAGTAAAAAAACTATGTAAAATATAAGTGTGTAATAAGATTTATGTTATAGTTATTATTTAACTGTAACTATCTATAAAGATTTTATCTTTATAGCATAACTACTAAGTTTTATAGTTAGTAGTAGTTTTTCTACATTGTAAAATAATGTAGCATAAAATGGGTATTTAGTGTAACAATTATATAGATTCTTTGTTATGCTTAAATATAAAAAAGAAAGTAATTATTCTAAAAGTTTTATCCCCCAACTCACTTTTGGAAAGTACTTTCTCTTTTTTTGCCCAAATTAAAAGAAAGGAGGATTTATCAAAAAAATCTTTTTTACACAAAAATACAGGAAGGAGATTTAGTTATTATGAAGCATGGATTTAGTTTTGAACTATATGGAACTATATTTACAAATTGTTTTTTACATAGTTCAAGATATTCTAATGGTAATATTCAATTCAGCTTATTTGGCACGGACCCAATAATAAATGAAACTGCTCATTTTGCAGATATTACATTAGAGCAAAACAAAAAACTCCTAGGAGAAGACGAAATAGTTGTTGATTGTAAGTTTAAGCCCACATTAATACCTCAGCTATTAAAACTTGGTATTATTAAAAATCAAACTGGAATATGTGTTGTAAATAATAGCATATATCCAATCTACACTATAAATTCAGACAAAATACAAAAAAATTACTGCTATGTAGAAGAACTAATTGCTGCATAGTAAAATGAAAGGATGAAATATTATGGAACAAGTAAGCTATGTAAATTTACCGATTATCGGAAGAATACAGCATGGAGAACAAGTACCAATTGGAAATGGTAAAAAAAGAGCAAAAGAGTTAGGCCATTTTATAGCAAAAGTACAAGACCAATATATGCAAGGCTATTTACAAAAATTTGACCAAATGTATAAAGGAAAAACAAGTATTGAAATTGAATTTATTACAGAAGAACCTTTTTCTTCAAAGTATTCAAGAAGTAATCAATCCCGGGCAAGTATGTTATTGTATGTTTGGAACAGATGAAGCAAATCAAAAAACACAGAATGGTTGGCAAAAAATTAAATGCTTAGGTTCTAATTGTCAATATAGACAGAAAAAACAAGTTGGACCACCTGATTGTAGAAAAGTGGGTTGGTTAAAGTTTTTAATACCTAAGGTCTCAACAGACAGAATATGGCTTATGAGAATCACAAGTAGTCAATCAATAGACTCATTAAACCAATATTTTTCTTTACAAAAAGAGCACAGACAAAGTGTTAAAGGAAAATATATTTTATTTCTAAGAAAGGTTGAAAACTCTAAAAATGGAAAGACTTTTAGTAATTATATCGTTGATATTATGAAAAAAGAAGATTTTATTTCTAATACTCTCCCACAAAATAATAAAAATTCACAACCACAATCCACAACAAATGAGCAAATTGTGAATAACACTGTAGTAAATAGTATTAAAAAAGAAAATGAAGAACTCAAAACTAAGGTTTCAAACCAAAATACTAAAAAAATAGCAAAAATTGAAATATCAGAAAACCCTGATATTGATAAGTGCTACTATTTTACAAATCACCATACTGAAACATTTATGAAAGACGGTAAACCTAAAGAATATTTTATAGGTGAATTTTATGATATGTCCGATAAGCCTGTTAATCTTATTGTTAAGCCTGAATTAATTGATGGAATACTTAAATGTGGTATAGGCTCAGTATTTGAAACAGAAATACAGGAGTTTAATGATAAAAAAATACTAACAGATTTTAAATTCGTACAAAACAATGAAAAGGATGCACAAAAAAATATAGCAGCATAAGAAAAAGGGGTTCTTATACTACTTTTGGTGTTATTTATAAATGTCATTTGTAATAATACACAAAAATCAAAAATAAGTCAATGGTCAAAAAATAATTTAATAGTAAAGGAGAATGTACAAAAATGCATAATAAATTTAAAAATCACGAGAAGGTTTTTGTATATGGTCCTGGTGAAAATACTGGCACTTTTTATAGAAATGTTCCAGCTTTTATTATTGAGAGAGACCCATATTATTTGGATTATTTAGTAAAATTTAAAGATGGAACAGAAGACTGGATAGAACCACAATACTTACGAAAACCTTTTGAACGTAGACACAAAAAATATAGAAAAAATCAAAAAAGGAGTTAAATTTTATGAAGATTGATTATATCAAAACCATTCGGTTTCAGAAAATTCAAAGGGGTATTTGAAACAAAATTGTATGACACTACCTCTATTAGTGGCAAAAATCGCTCTGGAAAAAGTAATATTCTTTATGCTATTGTAAATATACTTTTAGGAACTAATCTGTCAGGAGATGAAAAATCTTGCCTTATAAATCAAAATGTTGATAGTTCTTATGGAGAATTACATTTTACAGATAATCAAGGAATTAAACACATATTAGTTCGTATAAAAAATAGAGTTGGAACAAAAAATAATTCTATTACACTCGATGGAAAATCTATAACTCAAAATGAATTAATTAGCTTTTATAAAGATAAAAAATTATTTTTATCTATTATAAATCCACTTTATTTCTTATCTAAAAAGCCAGCAGAACAAAAAGAAATGCTAGATAAGTATTTATCCGATATAAAACCTATTGAAATTTTTAAAACTCTAAGTGATTTTCAACAGCAAAAATTGCTTAATAGATATTTTAGAATATCTGTAAGAGAAATGTACGATAGATTAAGTGAAAATGAGCTTAAAGAGCTTTATATTTCTAACAAATTACAAGAAAATACTAATAAACAATTTGAGGAACTATCACGAAAAGAATTGTTTATTAGCTTTAAAGATGTAGTTTTAAAAGATATAAAGTATTACTACAAACTTTCTCAAAAAGAGCAAGAAGATTTTATAAATACTCATATTCTAAATATTTTTATGGATATTGCTTATGATAATTTAGAGAAAGAAGAGCAAAAAAAATTAGAGGCGATTCCAAGAGATATCCCTACATATATATCAGAATTGAATCAAGATATAAAAAAAGCAGAAACTTATATTTCTACTTTAAGTGGAAAGATTGAATATGCACAAAATATAGCAGATGAAAATTTACCTAAAATTAAAAAGTTTGAAAAAGAAGTAGAACTTTCACTTGCATATCAAGAATTAGATTCTTTATCCAATGATAAACAAATAAAGGAAAAAGAAAATCAAAAACAAAAAGTAGAGAGTTTAGAAAATGAAATTTTAAATATATCAACTGAAATTACAGAGCTTTCAAAAAACATGAAAGCAGGTAAACAAAAATATTTAGCGATAAAAAGTGGCACGGATTGCCTTTGTCCTACATGTGAACAGCATATACAAGATGAGGCAAAAGAAAAAACTATTGCTAATATGAAAAAGAATTTGACAGATGCTTTTAACAAGAAAAATACATTAGAGACAAAAGAAAAGGACTTAAGGTTTAAACTTGCAATGGAAAGATGTCAGTATCACGCATTAGGTGGAGATACCAGTATAGATAATAATAAGAAAATCGCTAATATAAAAGAAAATATAGATAAATTAGAATTAGAGAAAAAAGAAATTGAAAAATTTAATAATGAAATTTTTATTAAAGAAAAAAATATACAAAATGCTAAAAATGATATATCTAATTTTAATAATCAAATTTCTGTTCAAAACAAATTAATTAGTGATTTAAAAGAATCAAAGAAAGTAGCCCAAAAGTTATATATTTCTTTTATTGAAGAAAAGATGAAACTTGCTAAGCATTATTTAAAAGATGTTACGGTAAAATTCTACTCTGTTTTAAAGACTACTGGAGAAATAAAAGATGATTTTGTTATTACTTATAAAGGTAATTTATTATCTGATTTGTCTAGGTCTGAAACTATTGCAACAGCTTTAGAATTTGCTAATATGTTTAATAATATTGCAAGGACTAATTTTCCTATTTTTATTGATGATTACGAAAGTTGCGCTGATTATGATTTTATAAAGAAATATACTAACAACACTCAAATAATTGTATCTAATGTAGTCAAAGGCGAAAATTTAAAAATTACAGATTATTATAATAGTGAAGATTGTACTATTATAAAACCTGTAATCACTAACGCAAAAACTATCAAAGTTTATAACAAGAATACTACTGCTATTTCAAAAGCAGCATAAAATTATAGGAAAGGCAGATATATTCTGTCTTTTTCTATTCTAAAAAAGAAAGGAAGATATACATATGAAAATAAAATGTTTATTAGTAATGCCTAATAAGGAAGTACAAAAGGTTAAAATACCTGGAAATATAAAATTTATTAAATCATTAATAGGAGACAATTTGCTTAGAATAAGGACAAATAAAAATAATCTAATTATTGCTAATCAAAATGCTGAAAACGATGAATTTAATAGACTTTTTCAGGGTTGCATATTATATGGAACTTTTTTAGTTGTTTCAATAAAAAATAAAAAACTAACTTCTATGAAAAAGAAGGATATCAGAAAGTTCTACAATATGTTTAAGTTAGTAAAACACCAAAAGAAAATTTCAAAATACAAAGAAGAATTTTGGGAAGAGTACTATTACAGACAAAGAGAAATGAAAGAAAAAAATAGAGAGCATAATAAAGAGTTTATCTTTAAAAATGCTGCTTAAGAAAGGAAGGATTTATATGAATAATTATGAAACAGTTTTTTTAATAAAGGATAACATTACAGATGAACAAAGGAATTCTGTTGTTGAAGAAATTAAGAATTTTCTTGTAAAAAAAGGAAAAATCTCAAAAGTTGATGATTTAGGTAAAAGGATGCTAGCATATAAAATTCAAAATCATCAATATGCGTATTATATTGTAATTTATTTTTCAGGAACTCCTGACATTATTCCTGAATTAGAAAGAAAATATCGTATTAATGAAAATATACTTAAATTTATAATTGTTAAACAAGATAATTAGAAAGGAAGGAAAATATGAATAAAACAATTTTATTAGGGAGATTAACAAAATCTCCAGAAATTAAATTTTCACAAGCGAATAATGTAAAAATTGCTACATTTAGTTTAGCTGTAAATAGGAAATATACTAAAAAAGGTGAAGAAAGTCAAGCTGACTTTTTCAATATAATTACCTTTTCTAAACTTGCCGACTTCGTAGAGAAGTTTTTAAATCAAGGTACACAAGTTTGTATTAGTGGTAGACTTCAAACACGAAACTATGAGGATAAGAATGGTATTAGAAGATATGTAACAGAAGTTATTGCTGAAGAAATTGATTTTGCTGATAGTTATACAAAACTTGAAGGAAATACTGATAATACACAAGAGACTGTTAGTAATAATCTAAATGAAAAAAATACACAAGAAGATTTTATTTCTAATGGTGATGATTTACCATTTTAAAGGAGGTTTAAGCTATGCAAAAATTAATCAATAAATATTTTAATGAATTATGCAAAGAAAAATTTTTCAAAGAGGATGATGAAGAACTAATTGGAAAAGCAAAAGATGTTATTGATAACTTAACTAGTCAAATAGAATATGCTAAAGACCCAGCAAATGCACTTAATGAATGCGATATAGAATTTGTTGTGAATGAAGCGACTGATTTGATACAAGAAATCAATAAACATTATCAAGATAAAGACGATGTCATTGAAATAGCTCTTCATCCAATGTCAGGTTTTTATGTGCTACAAGATAAAGAAAAACTACTAGAAGAATTACAAGATTATTATGAAGAATTGGAGGAAAAATAGTATGGTAACAAATATAGTAAGTGTAAAATATGAAGATAAATACAAGCCTAAAACATTTAGTGGGAAAGCATATTCTTATTTCACTGCAATTCCTTTAGCTGTGGGGGATTTAGTCGTTGCTCCAACAGCTTACGGTGAAAAAATCGCAAGAGTATCAGTTATAGATATTCCAGAATTCCAAGTTGAATTTATGCAAGCCAGTTTAAAATTGATTACAGAAAAAATCGACAAGCAAAAATATTTAGAAGAAAATAAAATAATATCTCAAGAGGCTGCATAATATGAACGGTAAGGAAATAGCAGATATTCTAGTTCAAAAATTAATTTCTAATGGATTTATTGTTCACAAATATAATTCACATACTACAAGTTCAATTTATCTAAAATTAGATTATGGACTTTCTTGTGGAATTAGAATAGCAGACCATCCCGGCAAAAAGAAATATAGTTACAGATTTAATGTAATAAAAGACTATCTTGGAGATAAGGTCATCATAAAAGATGGCCTTATTTGCCGTTTTTATGACTTTACTGAACTAGAAAATGTAATAATTGCAGTGCAAAAAGAAAGACAGGAAAAAATTAATAAATATGGCTTACAAAACTACAAAAAATATATGGAAAGAGAATCCAAAGATGATTTATATACAAGATTTAAAAAAATGGAGGTAAAAAAGAAATGACTGGTTTTGAAAGGTTAAAAGAACAAGTAAAAGACCAAGAAGACAAAGCTTTAGTACAAACAGTAGAATACTTATTAACTCGTGAAGACATAGAAGAAGATTATCTAAAAGAAGAAAAAACACTTGAAGGAATGTGTAAATTTATAAAAAATAAGGCAAAAAAATATATGAAAAACGGTTGGAACTATATTACTAACGAAGTAGTTTATTCATGGGCTGTTATGTATTTTTCATTGCCTGATTTGTTTTTAGGAATAGAACATAAAGAAGTAACTAAAACTAAAACGAAATCAAATACAAAAAAATCCTCTAAAAGTTCTAATACTAAAAATAATATAGTTTCATTAGAGCAGGCCAAAAAAGAAATAGAAAAAAAGAAAGAAACTACACAACTTTCCTTATTTGGAGGTGTTGCTAAATGAAACAAGGAGAAATAGAAAGCATGATGGATAAAATTGATAAAAGATGCAAATTGCCTAAGTATTGGAATGATTTTATAGAAAAACAAGTACAAAATTTTCATTATATTATTAAAGATACAAAGCGAAGAGAATGTTACTGTACTAATTGTCATAATACTTTTTATGATACGAAAGTGAGAATTGGAAATTATTTTAAATGTCCAAATTGTAAAAATGAAATATATGTAATTAGCAAAAGCCAAAATTATATAAAAAGTTTTAAAAAATCTGTTAATTTAGTACAAAGGATAAATAAAAACATTATTACAAGAGTATTTGAAATAGAAGTATTTTATAATAAAGATAAAAAAATTATGGACAGAGATATTGTAGAATATTGTAGAATTATTCCAGGAAAAGGTAAATTTTTAAATGATAATGTGTGGTTTTGCCTTGGTTATATGCATATATCTCATTATAATTATTTAATAAATAATATTAGTTGGAGAAAATATAATGGATGTAGATTTTTTAGTGATTTTACAACATATCCTTACAATAAAAAGAAAATAGTAAAAGGTACAAAATTTGAATATGCTCCTATTCTAGAGTTTACCAAGATGTTTTATCCTTATAATTTTATTGATGTTACCGAACTAGCAGCATACGAAAGCTTCGAATTATTATGGAATATGAAATTATATAATCTATGTTTTAGTGCAAAGAGATTAAATAAAAAAGGGAGCTTTTATAAAGTATTTGGGTTACCTAAGAATTATCTTAAATTTATGCAAGATAACAATATAGATTATAAAGGCTTAAAACTACTTCAACTATTTAAAGTTCAAGATATTAATTTGATAAAAAAATGTTATGATAGTAATTTTAGAGATATAAAGTTTTTATATAAAAATGGTATATTAAAAAATTATCTAGCCTCTGGAAACAAAATATATTTAGAAAATATAAAAATGTTAAAGGAAATTAGTGAGTTTATACCATTGCGCAAGTTAAATAATTATCCCAAAGGATTAAAGAATTTGCCTATATATAGAGACTATCTTGTTATGTCAAAAAAATTATCATATCATTATAAATCAAGAAAAGATTTATTCCCCAGAAATTTAATATCAAGGCACGATAAAATGCAGAAGAAAATTACTATTCAAGAAGATATGGACACACAATTTAAAGCATATTTAAGATATTTAGATTTATCCAAATATACTTATGAAGATGATAAATATATTATTTTTCCTGCACCTAGTATAAGTGATTTAAAGAACGAAGGAACTCAACAAGGAAATTGTGTTGGCTATATGTACTTAAATTCATATATAGAAAATAAAACTGAAATTTATTTTATAAGAAATTTATCAGAGGTTACTAAATCATTTATAACCCTAGAATTTAAAAATGGCCATGTAGTTCAAAAGGAATTACCTCACCATAGTAGAGATTTTACGGATGAACAAAATGCTTTTATTGATAAATGGATTGGGTTTAGAAATTTTATAGATTTAAAAGAAAAGTACAAGAAAAAACAGGAAATTAAAGTCATCAAATATAATTTCAAAAAGATGGCTTCCTAAAAGGTAAAATGAATACTAAATACAATAGAAGATTAAAAGCTAAAGAAATATATGATAAGGTTGTTAATAATGTACTAACAATAATGAAAAATGGAGAATATGAAAAGTTTTTGAAATTTCAAAATCAATTTACTAAATACAGTTTTAATAATACTGTGCTTATATTTAGTCAGTTTCCGGATGCTACAAATGTTGCAGGAAAAGCTAAATGGAAAAGATTAGGTCGAGAATTAATAGACGGCGCAAAGCGAATACAAATAACTGCAGGTATGCCAGCTCAAGGTAAAACTACTGTGAAAAGAATTATAGATGGTAAAGAAATTGAAGAAACTCAAATCTACAATTATACTGCCTATAAACCAGTTTATGTATATGATATATCTCAAACAATAGGAGAACCAATGCCACTAGAAGTTAAAATGCTTGATAGTAAAAATATGGGTTCTTTTTTTGAAAAATTAAAACAATTTAGTAAATTCCCTATTTATGAAAAAGAACTTGAACAGGGTGTAAAAGGTTATTATAGCCCTAAGTATAAGGAAATATCAATAGAAAAAAGAATGTCTATTGATGCTAAAACAGCTGTGTTATTACATGAGCTAACGCATGGTCTATATGATGATTTTGATTATAAAGTAGATAGAAACTTATCAGAAATTTTTGTTGAATCTGTTGCTTACATAGTAGCAGATTACTTTGGTCTTGATAATTCTATGTGCAGTTTTAATTACATAACGCAATATGCAAAAGGAAATCCGAAAATCATAATTGATTTAGGTTCAAAAATAAAAAAATGTGCAACCGATTTTATAAAAGAACTTGAAGAGTTTGAAATTAAAGAAAACCAACTTGTTGCATAGAGGAGGAAATATGTTTAAATTATATAAGAATGAAAAATTACTGTTAGTCGCTCCTTATTGGGAGGACTTGGTTAGTTTCGTTGAAATTCTTAAAAAATACAATAAAAAGTTTATTAATAGGAAAGAGTTTATTGTTAAATGTAATGATGAGCTCTTTTATTATTGGAAAAGAAAATAAGTAGGAAAGGATACCTAAAATTATGAATTATTTAGATGAACAGGAAGTAAAAAAGCATATAAATATTTTGAATGTAGCATACCACTTATGCTTAGAAATTGTAGAACATGCTGGATATGAGTATAAAGCAATATGCCCATTTTGTGGGTATAATAAAAACAGTAAAATCCCCACACTATCTTTAAATGCTGAAACTAATAAATATTGTTGTAGTCGCTGTGGTGCTGGAGGGTATTCAATAGGTTTATATGCTAGAATGAAAAAATTAAGTAATCAAGAAGCTTATAGAGAACTTTTAGACAGAGAATGTTATTCTCAAAATAGAGTAGCGGTTGAAATTAGTCCAATTAATTTATTAGCAGATATAAAATTAAGAGATAAAGTATATAGAGATTTACTAAATATGTTAAAATTAGAAGGCCAGCATAAAAATTATCTAAGAAGTTTATGTTTATTGAATAGTTCTATTGAAGGTAATTTATATAGAACTGTACCTAAAAATTATATCAAAAGAAGGTTAATATCCCATATTTTATCCAAAAAATATAATCTTGCAGGAATACCGGGCTTTTTTCAAGAAGAGGATTTTAAATGGTGCTTTAGTAAATATCGTGGATTTTTTGTACCAGTACTTAATGATGATGGACTCATACAAGGTCTTTCCATACATTTAGATAAACCATTTAATAATACTGAAGATCTTTGGTTTTCAAGTAGTAAAAAAATAAATGGAACATCTTCTAAAAATTATATAATGAAAAGTAATATTACACCTAATACCACAAACGTAATTTTAACTGATAATTTCATTTTAGGTCATCTTATAAAAGATGCGCTAAATTTACCAGTTATAAGTTTTCAAAACATATCTAATTCATATATGATTTTAAATTCAATACAAAATACTAATATTAGAAATATTACTTTCATTGTAAGAATACCTAATTGTAACAATAATTTAGATTATATTATAAATCGAATATTTCGAGATTTATTGCCATTAGGTTACAACTTAGACTGTAAGAGTATTACTGATTATAACGAAATCTTTAATTTAGATTTTTTTGATGAAAATTTTAATGTTAATAATACATTGAAAAATGTTGCTTAAAACATAAATATAGCCTATTCTTTTTTAAGAATAGGCTATATCCTTATTTTCTACTTTTTTAATTTGTTTATTGACTAGCCATAAAAAAATTCTATTACAAGTCTTCAAAATCTGTATTCCAATACGGTTAAAAACATCATCTATTAATAGATATAATAATTAAGAATAGGAGATAATAGATGTATGAGTGCTTTTGATTGTATATGGACCAAAGAGCCTCTTGTAAGAAAAACTATTGAAATTGATGATAATCTTTATTCTAAATTACAAGAATTATCACAAAATAAATATGATGCATCAGTAAATAAGCTCATAAATGCTTGTATATTGGATTTAGTAAAAACTAAAAAAATTAATCTTTATAAACCTAGTAAAAATTCTATTTCAGTTAAACATAGTTTATTAATAAGAGCTTCTTTAGTTGAGGAATTGGATAAATTGAAAAGTGAATTTAATTTATCTCTTTATAAATTAGTTAATATATCTATAAAAAATGCAATAGATGAAATAACAAGATAAACTCTTATTGTGGTCTTGAGCTTATCTTGCCTAGAAATATAGTTTGTTATATGCTTATATAATGAACTATTTTTTTATGTATATATCATATATATTCCCTAAAATATAGTCATTTTCTAATGCAGTTATTTCATTTCCTTTTGATATCAATTTATCCATTAAATCAAGTGCTAATCCCTTAGTATTATCCTCAATCAAGCATAAAATCCTGTCAATTAAAAACTTTCTGTCCTTTTGATACCTATCATATTTTAAATTTTTTTTAGCTTTTTGACAGCCTTTGTATGAATAAATATCTATAAACTTAGATTTATCTGAACTACGTTTATTTCCTAAATGTGTTTTATACTTTTCCCTTTCATTTATCCATTTTTCTGATAAATTATCTTTTTTTTCTTTCATTCTACTCCCTCCTTTCCCTTTATTATCAACATAAAAAATATATTAGTGTGGTCAATAATATCTTATCATTTTGATGTTAAGTTAGCAACCTATTTTTAGTAAAAAAGGTCCTTATAATTTACTTTTATTATAGGACCTTTTATAATTAAATTTCTATTTCTACATTAGAATATGCAATTGAATCTAATTCAGAGTTTTTGATTTTGTTTGGTATTGAGAAAATTATATATCTTTTATTTGTTTCTATATCTAAATAATATTTATAAGTTATATTTTCTTCTAATAATTCTATTTCATCATTTGTTTTAATTTTTGCTATTGCCTCATCTTTTAAAATATTTATTTCATTTTCAGTTAGTTGTAATATATTACTCTCTCTAGAATTCAAGATTGCATTTTGTTTTTCAATATCAACATTATTATCATATATAGCAGTAATAGTATTACCCTCACTTACAATTGTATATCCAGCATTAGTATAAAATTCTCCTACTTTTAATTGTAAATCAACATACTTTGTCATTAAATTATTATTATCATGTCCAACTTCTGATACTCCTATTCCATTTGTTTCTATCCTTTCATAATTGTTGATGTCAAATTCAGGGTTACTTTCTTTTATGATATCTAGTGCAGCATCATTATCTAATATACTTTTAGTATTTTTTAATAAATTTCTGTCATCATTGACTATACTATTACTTCGATATTTTCCTATTTTTATATTACTGTCACCGTGATGCCATATTTGTACTTTTTTGACGTTTGGAAATAGATATATAAAGCTATTAGCATATTCAACTGAGTCATAGACGCCATAACCTGCAGCCAATCTTTCATTATATCTTTCATTCCAATTAGTAGAGCTTCCAGAGTTGATATCGTCTCTAAAGCCTACTGCGACATCAGCCCCTCTTTGTGCTGTTTGTGCTGTTATACTATTAGCATTGCTTTGGTCGTTTTCTCCAGCACTTCTACAACTAGAATACGTTACTAAAATTGTATCAGCATCCCAGTGTACAGCATTAGTACCTATCATCTGTTTTGTCGTCCCATTTATATTATAGTTTCCTGTATCACCAACTATAATTCCGGTTTGCGAAAATTCTATATTATTTAATCCTCCATGAGTTGAAAAGAACTGAACATCAGCATATAGGTTTTCCCATAGTTGCTGTGCAGTTGGGTCTGTAATACCATAAGAATGATATCCTGCATCCGCATATGAATTTGCTGCATTATTCATATCTTTAACTGTATTTAGACCATTAAACTGTGTTGCAACTGATAAAGCAAAATTATCTCTAGCCTGTACACTACTAGCTATAAGATAAATAAAAGTTAAAATTAAAAATAAAATTTTAAAATACACTCTCTTCTTCATTTAATACCTCCTTTTTTGGTCTTAAAAAAAGTTATTGCCAATATAATAGCTATTAAAATAAATACTATTCCCATTGCTAAAATTAAATATGAAGAAAATATCCATATATCAATATTAGTTAATTTATTTAAAATTTCAAAAATAATTTTTATATTTTTTGGAATATTATTAATAAGAATTCCATAGATGCCCACACAAATTATACCTACCAAGAAATTTGTTATTATTAATCGAAGATTGTTTATAGCTTTATAATATGTATATCTTACCTTTGCTGTTGACAAACCTAACATACAACTAATTTCTCTAAATGTAAAATTAGCACCTATTTTTAATGATATTATCTCTCTTTCATCTTCGTTTAGCTCTGAAATAACTAAATCATATATACATTTGTCCATAATTTTTTCTTCACCATCAGCTTTTGTATCATGGATGTTTTCTGTTAATTTTACTTTTGTAATTTTACTGTTTTTTCTTATATGGTCAATAGCTGTATTTTTAGTTATTGTATATAACCAACCAAGTATATTTTTGTCTGGAATTTGATTTTTCTTAAGTTTAACAATTTTTTCAAATACTTCTTGAGTTATATCTTCACTTGTTTCATAATCATTTATCACGGACTGAGCTATCTTTCTTATATAATCATGGCAAGTTACATAAAATCCATTGAAACTCTCATTCTCCATATCATTTTTATACTTTTTTAATAGCTTTAATGAAGATTCTACAGAATATTTTTTCTTCACTTTTTCAAGACCTTTTCTATTTTACCATATTTTTACAAATTGATTCAACTGTTTTTTTCGTTAATTATTAATAAAATTTTATAAATCATATTTAATTCCTGCTCACTTGACCTATCTAAAATAGTTTCAATGTTTTTTCTTGTACAGTTATTTATAGGTTTCCCATATATTATTTGATTTATATCAGTTCCTGTACTGTTTGCAATTTTTTCTAAAGCTTTTAAACTTATTAGAATCTCTCCTCTTTCTATTTGTCCGATATGACTCTCTGTTAGACCACATCTGTCTGCAAATTTTTCTCTTGTTTCCTTAAATATTTTTCTCTAATATTTCTTATTCTTTGTCCCATTAATAATCTGTCTAGAGCCATTTTAACCCTCCTTGTTCTTTTTTTAATTTTACATTCAAAGGACAGATTATTACATTATTTAGTAAATAAGAATTTTCTCATGTTCTAAATAATATATTTCTCGACATTTTTCTGTAAATTTTTTCCTTTTTTACGTTCTTGTAATTAAGGAGGTATTTATTATGAAAAATATTAATATTGAAACAAAGGCATATTTATTTGATGCTTTTTTAACAAAAACTATTATTTATTCTTCTAACAATTTCTTTAGAAAAGAGGTAAAGAGAGATAGCTTAGAACTAAATATTCTAGACGACGAAAACTTTTTGAATGACTCTATAAAAGCAATGTCTCAAGAAGATAATATTTTTTCTAGTCCATCCGACTATACATTATCATTTGAAAATTTCCAATTAGCAAAAGCTTTAAAATCTCTTTCCAAAAAAGAAAGGTTTGTCATTATTATGATATTCTGCTATGGTTTGTCTTTAGATGATTTATCTATTCTTTTATCAATTAATTATAAATCTGTTAGTAGAATAAAATTAAGGGCACTAAAAAAATTAAAGAATTTTATTGGAGGCGATGACAATGGACAAAATTAAATTATATAAATTAGGTAAAGAAGCTCATCTTGGAAATAAAGATGCAATGATGCAAATAATCCAAGAAAAGGATGTTTTAATTAAGAAATATTCATATGGAAATGAAGATAGATATCAATATATAGTACTGAATCTAATAAAAGCTATTAAGAATTATAATTTTTTTTATTCTAATAATGAAAAATAGTATTAAATTTAGTTAAAAATTTTTATTATAGACTATAAGTGTATTTAATTTTATAATATTTTTTAGTTTACTATAAAGAGTACAAAATGTACTCTTTATAGTATTATTAATGAATTTCTTACCAATTGCCATAAAGCGGTATGCTATTATAACCTGATGCCATACTAAGACCTGTATCAACAAATCCATGCTGAACTCCAGCTCCTTCAACTTTTACCCATTTACCGGCTGTACTCTTTACATAATTAATTTCCATCCAGTCTCTATGACTCTCTCCTGCCACACAACTTTTTGTGGCTACAAACATACCAGCTGCGACTTTTCCCCAGTATGAAGCATCTGCTCTGTATACATTCATTGTTCTTCTCATTTTGTATATTAAATATTCTTGTCCTTCTATGACTTCTCTCGAATATGGATGGCTTTTAATATTTTCAACTTTATAGTTTTGATTCGGGTCTAAAAGTCCGTCTTTTAACCCTCCACTTGATGAAAGAAACAGAGCATATCCATCGTGTTCTTGATGACGTCCACACACTTCTCTTGGATATAGATTTCCTATTTGTTTTGATGTATTATCCATATCCATAATCCTATATGTTGTATTTCCAACATTTACTCCAAAATAAGGACTTGCCATTTTAATTCTCCTTTCGTTTATTTTATTAATATATTAATAATAATATTATTATAATGTTATTATTATATTTTCAAAAAAAAGTTGTTTTTTGTTGTTAAATTTTTAATTTAGCAACTAGATAAAAAAACAACTTTAATCAAATGTTTTGATAGTTTATTTTAAGTGCAGAAATTTTAATGAGCATAATTCTATCTTCAATCCATTCTTCCTTATCTAATAAACTTGTTTTATGTCTCATTAAAAATACTCAATATAACACTTTCTGTTGACACAATATTTTCTTCTATACTTTGTCTATTTTAATAAATTATAAACAATATAAAACTTATCATCAATAATATAAAAAGACTCCTAAGTATTCTCTTTCTATTCATTTTTCTCATTTTTATTATTATATCATTAAATATTTAAATAAAGCTCTTTTGAAAAGTTATATAAAACCTTTCTAAAGAGCTTTATTTTTAATTTAATGCTTCCACACTTCCAAAGTACGTGTCAACTCCTGGGTAATCATGTCCTTCTGGTAAATTCCAGTATGGTGGATAATTCATTACAAAGAAATCATAATCGTGAATAATCTTATAAGATTCATATAGTTTTAATACAGAATGCTCATTCATTGCTTCATTATATAAATTTGCAGCTTCTAGCAAATCTCTTTTTCCTTCACCCTCATTTAACATATTAATTGTATTAACAAATGTTTTATAATTGTCTTGTAATCTTCCATAGTACTCTAAAATCTGTGCTCCTAGTAAATCTTGATATGTAATCTCTGTTTCTGATGTTTCTATTTCCCATTCTTGGGACGTTGAATCATTTAACTCTTGGCCTTTTATTATATTTTCTAAGTATGAATGTATTAGTCTAATATTGTTTTGAATAGTTTTTTTATTTTCATCAGATATCTCGTAAAATATATTTTCTTGGACATCATAGCAATCTTCTTCATTTGGTAAAGGCAAATCACTTTCGTACAAGTTCAAATCTTCATTTGTATAATAATGTATAGTATTATATAAGCTTACTGGAACTATATATCTTTGTGTTTTTCCTGTATCATCATATACTTCTGCATATCCTTTTATATCTGTACTATTATTATTAT
The DNA here is from genome assembly GCA_930986425.1 of uncultured Clostridium sp. Classification (GTDB taxonomy): domain Bacteria; phylum Bacillota; class Clostridia; order TANB77; family CAG-508; genus CAG-793. The sequence goes on from CAKNJR010000004.1 coordinate 70,856, forward strand.
TTGCGAAAAATTTCTTATAAATTTTTATATGACAAGTTTTATCTCCATTTATATTTAATATATAATAATATGAATTTTCCACTTCATCTGTTGTTTTTTGCCAATTAGTTTCTAAAATATCAATCCAAAAATCTGCATAATTATTGATTTGATATACCTCTTTATCTCCTGTTATATAACTTTCTCTCTCGATAGAAGTAATATTTTCTGGGATAAAATCTTTAATAGATGATGTTGATATTAAATATTCTAGTTCTTCGTTTTCTTCTGTTCCACTAGTATTATTTATATTGGAATTACTATTGTTAACTTCATTATTTGCAGACCTATCAACATTTGTAGTAATAATCCAAAATACTAGCATAAATATAATTGCTATTAAAACAATTAATAGTAAAGAAATTAGAATTTTCTTTTTCATAATACCCTCCTCATTTCTTATAGTATATTTTGTAAATAATTTATGTACTTTTTCATTTCATATTCATGATTTTCCATGTATACTAAAATAATTAACTTGTTTAATTTTCTTTTTTCACCATCTATGCTTATTATAATATTTTTATTCTATTAAGTCAATAAAAAAGAAGAAAGGATTTCTCCTTTCTTCAATGGTAATACTAGACATTTGCATCAATTGCCCATGAATTGTATCCTGATGCACTTCCTAGACCAGTATCTACAAATCCATGACCATATCCAGCGCCTTCTACTTTTACCCAATCGCCACGTGTACTTTGTACATAATTTACTTGCATCCAATCCCTATGCGTGTCACCACAACATGGTTCATCTGTTGCAATATACATTCCTCCTGCAACTCTTCCCCAATAAGAACCATCTGCTCTGTAAACATTCATTGTTCTTCTCATTTTATATACATATGGAGCTGGAGCACCTGAGACATTATATCCTGAACCATCAGTAAAGTATTTTAAATTATTGAAGTTAGGGTCTGTTACTGTAGTTCCATTTTTGATTTGTCCATCAGATGCCAAGAAGTTTACCAAATAATATTCTTCTCCTCCCCATCTAGTACAAACTTCGTTAGGATAAATTCTACCTATTTGATTACCATCATCATCTGTAACTTTTATTGTTGAGTTTCCTCTATTTACAGCGAATAAATACATATTATCACCTCCTTTCAATTTTATCTATTTTTTATTTTCATTTTCAATTGTATCATCTACTTTTTTTTCAAACATTCTTTGGTAAATTTCTAACCCTTTTGTTAAAAATGGCGGTACTTTTATTCCTAATTCTACCAAATTTTCTAATATACTTCTTGCCTCATTTATAATTAAGCAAGCTACTGTAAACCATGCAAATAAATTAATAAATTCAATATTTAGATTTATCTTATTTCCCATCTCAATCAATAAATATGTAATGATAAACGAAACAAGGATTAGAAACCAATATCCTACCTTTTTTATTATTCCTTTTAAACCATTTGCTGAACTTTCTGTATCTGTAAATTTTGCCTTAGCTATTCCTGTTAAATAATCTAATATATTCAGAATTAAATATCCAGCAAACAATACCCATTCTGTTCCAAATGTAGAATTAAGACTTGTTATAATTACTGCTAACATTGAATTTATTTTGTTAAATATTTTTGATATTTCTTCCATTTTTATTGCACCTTTCACCGTAATTATATCCTTAGTTTTTTTATATTTTCAAAAAGTTGTATTTTATTGTTTTGAATTAAAGTATTTACTTATAATGGTATATATAAAGAATTTTACAGTTAACTTTTGCTCAATATCTATATCAAAATATTTACATATTTTATTTATTTCCGTATCTCTATAAATTGTATTTATAGCATTTTCTAATGTCCATTTAACTCTTTTTGTGTTCTTTACCTTAAATTTTTGTGCCACTCTTGGATAAACGTTTTGGCTCATATTTTCTATAGCATCTTCATTAAATATACATATATAAATCGCTTCTGCTAAGTATTTATACCCTTTGCTATACTGCTTTATTTTAAATTGCTTTAGTTCTTTATTAATATATTTTTTAATTTCTTCTGTATCCATATCTTCACTCCTTTATATTTATATGTGTTTATACTTTTCTTTTTTTCTACTTAAATTTATAAATTTTCATTTGATTATTCCGACAACTTATCTAATTTCTATTTTTTTATTTATCTAAAATATAAATATTATGTAAGAAGTGTGACATTTGTGGAAAATCTTAAAACAGGATCATTTAAAGATTTTCACTCAATTTTTGACCTCTTTTCAGATTAATTAACTTTTTACTATTTTGTATACACTATTAAGCCATTTTTATCATTTTCCCTCCATTTTATATTTTTCAATATATTTTTTAATTATAATATGCTTTGAATATATTCAAAAAATAGCTATTTAACATATAAGTAAGGATGTGACTAATTTATGAGTGTTGATGAAACAAGACAAAGAATTATAATAATTGCAAAATGTTATTTAGGTTATAAAGAGGGTTATAACAACGATAACTTATTCGGAACTTGGTATGGAATGCCTAATCAGCCTTGGTGTGCTATGTTTGTAAGTTATTGTATGCATAAAGCTGGTGTTTCGGAGAATACTGTTCCTAAATTTGCGTACTGTCCAACTGGGTTTAACTGGTTTGCTAACAAAGGTCAGACTAGAGATAGAAACTATGTTCCTCAGACCGGAGATATAATCTTCTTTGATTGGGAACAAGATGGTGTTATTGACCATGTTGGAATTGTTGATAGAGTTGTTGATAATATTGTTTATACTGTTGAGGGAAATCATAGTGACCAAGTTAATATATATAGTTATCCAATTGGTGACTCTCAAATAAGAGGATATGCTGTTCCTAATTACACCGGTAATGAACAGATAGAAAATAGTACTACTGAAGCACCTGCTGAAATGCCTTTAATCTATAAAGGTTCAACTGGTGAAGCAGTTACATATGCTCAAAACAAATTAATTAGTAAAGGGTATATTTTAAATTATGGAGCTGATGGTATATTCGGTTCTGAAACAGAACAAATAGTTAGACAGTTCCAAGCTGATAATGGGCTTGCTGTAGATGGTATGATTGGTCCAGCTACTTGGGCAAAATTAGAAGACCCTACAACAATAATGCCTTCTAGCTATCCCGGATCTTTAATTGGATATGGAGCTAGTGGTGATAATGTAAAGAAAGTTCAAGATGAATTAATTAGAAGAGGATACAATGTTAAAGGCGGAACCGATGGTATTTTTGGTGACGGAACAAAAAATGCTGTAATCGCTTTTCAAACAGATAATGGACTAGATGCCGATGGTATTGTCGGTAAAAATACTTGGGATACTTTATTTTCTCAATCAGGTATGGTATCTACTTATCCAGGATATATAATTACAATGGGAGCTAGAAGTGAAAATGTTGTTAAAATTCAGCAAAGACTTATTGCTCTTGGATATACTGTTTCTGGTGGAGTAGATGGTCAATATGGATATGGAGTTCAAGCTGCTGTAAAGCAATTCCAATCTGACAATGGCCTAAGTGTCGATGGAGATGTAGGTCCAATTACATGGGATGCACTTTTTCCAAAAGAACAAGTTTCTGTTTCATATACAGTTTTTTGATGGCTTATGGCATGGCAGATGATAATATTAAATTACTTCAAAGAAGATTATCTGATTTAGACTATTCCGTTGGCTCTGTTGATGGAATATATGGTAATAACACTAAAAATGCTGTTACTAAATTTCAATTTGATAGAGGCTTAGATGCCAATGGTATTGTTTGGAATGAACTATTTAATACGATTACTCCTTCAACAGACCCTAATAATCCCACTAATTCTGAAGATGACTCATTAATGGTAGAATCTTTAAAGCAATTCTTAGGAGAAGAAATTATTCCTTATTTAGATTGTATTATGAATACTCTTCAAAAGCTAAAAGCACTTAGAAATAGAGACAATACTTTTGCTATCCTAATGAACTACGATGATATAGTAACTAAATATAGTAAGCAATTTAAAATATACAAACTATAATAATGTGAGAATGTGGTGTAGAAGGTTTAGATGGCAGTCTTGCAGATACAGCAGTAAAAGCTTATTATGAAACAGGAATAGGAAAAAATAATTGTAGTACAGGTATATGTCAAATATTTGCGTCTACTGCTATAAATGCTTTGAACTTTGCAATTGACCAAGGAATTATTACTGGAAATAAAATGAACCCAAATGATGAGGGAGATTTAAAACAGTTTGGTATCAACTAAATGGTGATGTTGACTATAATATAAAAATGGCATCATTAAATCTTTTGTACTGTGCTTATCAAAAAAATAGCAGTTATGATTATGATACGGAAGAATATAAAATAAAAAATATATTATCAAGATATAATGGTACAGGTGAAGCCGCTAATGAATATGGTATTAGAAACTATGGATTATATAAAATATTTGAAAAATATAATGAAGTAGTTATAGCCTTATAAAAATAGGAGCTATTATAGGCTCCTATTTTTTATTTACATTAATTCCTGTACTATCAATATGTATTTGACAACTGTTATTATCTATATAACTTTTTACATTAATATTTTCAAGATTCTCTATTTTTTTCTCATAACCAGTAACCCTTTTACTATCTCCTTCTGTTTCAGTTACTTCTAGTATGGACTTTTCGCTGATATCTATCGTAAATTCAATTTTTATCGTATTTCTTCCATCAATCTTTAAAAAAGAATATACAGCACTTCCATCTTCTGTTTCATTTATATAGTAATTGATTTCCGTTAGTTCCATTTCTAAACCTTTTGTTTTTATTATTTCTTGTAATTCCGATTTAATGCTATTTGCATCATAAATATCAGATTTTATAGGTATATTCACTGTTTCTATATTTTGTTTATACGGTTTGAAGTCTGGATTCGTTTTAAAAATCATATATATTAAATAACTAAGAATTGCAACTATAATCAAACTTAGTATTATTAGTATCTTTTTTTTCATAATACTTACCTCTTGTGGAATTATATTACTTATTCTTTTTATAATCAATCTTTTACTTTTTTGACATTGTACAGAATATATCTCCATTTGTCTTAACTATGTCAAATATATTTCCTTAAAAAAGCCTTTCGGCCTAATTTCCAAATTTTAAAATTGTTTTTAAAAACTTTTTATATTTATTATTTTCTTCTCTTACTTCCAATTTTTTCTCTTCTTTAGTCACTTTATTTGATTTTGTTTGATTTTTTTGTTTTTGTGGCTGTTTTATTTCATTTTTTTGTACTTGTTTTTGTTTTATTTTTTTATTTTTATTTATTGTCCCTCTATCTTTGAATTTATTATGCAATTATGGACATCATATTATGTGATGTTGACTTAACATCAATGTTAAACTATTTTTACTGTAAAATCAAGTTAAAATTTATATTAATAGGTGTTATAATGAGAAAATTTAATAATAAATCTAATTTAGCAGGACCAATAATCGAACAATATAGATTAAAAGCTAATATGAGTAGAGAACAACTTGCACAACAATTACAATTATTAGGTATTAATATGGATAGAACTTCTATATTGCGTATAGAGAAGTCTGAAATTTTATTAAAAGATTTTGAATTAATTGCCATTGGAAAAGTTTTAGGCATAGATTATCATGAATTGGAAAAATTTATCTAATATTTTTAACATTAACCTCTTATTTTGAAATCTTATTTAGTAGAGTTATATATTTTTTTAGTAATATTTAGATAAGTTCAAAAATAAAAATAGAAAAAGCAAAGTGAAAAACTCTGCTTTTTCTTTTATCATTAACGATTTTCTTTTTCGTACATATTCATTATTTTTTTAGCAAACTGACTAGATAATTTTTCTGAAAAATCTTCTTTAGAGAATGTTCCAAAAACTGCACAAAATGCTAGTACAGTGGCTTTGTTTAAATCTGTATATTCTTGTGCTTTTTCCTTAATTTTATTTTCTACTATTGTATCTACTCCAATTCCTTTAATAAATGAACTTATACGATAATTATTGTATATTTGTCCTCCATAATATGCCGCAAATATTTTGTAAATTTCTAACTCTCCCATTATTAGACCTGCTATATTGACTGCATCAATATCTTGCTCTAAATCTACCCATCCAAATCCAGTATCTTCTGCATCTTTGAACCATAAGCTTTGAGCGAAGTCGTCTTCTGTACATCCAATTAGTCTATAGACGTCGATGTCAGAACATAGGTGTTTACGTTTTATTTTTTCTATCTTACCTCCTAATTGAAGTAAATCTCCTGCCCATCCTGTCAAATCATTTAATTCTTGGTCAAATACAATGAAACGATATAGCAATGAGCTTATACTTGCTGCTAAATGTGTTATTTCCATTTCGCCGTATTCAGATGGTACTTTTATATCTTCTCTTCTCATTCCGTCTGTAAGTCTTGAATCTAGAAATGCTATATAATCTTGGTCTACATCTCCTGCCACCCAGTCCCAGAAAGAACCTACGTAAGAAGGTACGTTTCTTAAATAATCCATAATATTTTTATTTTTTTCAATTATGTTCCATCCTTTATTGTTTTTCTCAGAATACTCATCAGTTAAATCATATAAGTTTTTCATTTGATTATATAATTTTTCTATATTGCTTGATTCCTCTCTAATATGGTCTGCTGCTTCTATTTTCCCATTATAAGTTACCTTATCTATGTCAAAATCATTGTTAAAATTACTAATTTCGCAATATTGGTCATAGCACCAATTACTTGGCATCTTTTGTCCTATATTACAAGAATATCCACTTGACATATCTGCGACAAAACTACTAACGCTTAATTTAGCATTTGATACTTCTGTACATACTAATCTTGGACCATATATTCCAACTTTATAGTCTGTGTTCAAAGTATCATTTATTCCCCTAAAGAAAGGAATTATATATTTTGAAATTTGGTCAGCATATACATCTAAATCAACAGCAAAATAAATTACTGCTCCTTTTGGAATTTTATGTTTAATGGCACATTCTGATGCATTTAATCCGGCATTGAATCCTTTAACATAACTAAAATCACTAATCTCTCTATTGTTTTCTTGATAAATAAAGAAAGCTTTTAATCCCGCATTGAATATTCTCTGTAATTCTCCTTCTCTTAATTCTTTGAAACTACCACCGATTAATATATCTCCCTACTACCTCATATCCATTATTTTTCAATACATTTGCTCTTTCCTCGGTAATTTCAAATCTAGTATCGCACGCATTAGCAGCTCTAGAAGTGTCTCCTGAGCTAACAGCTAATGCAAACCAAGTTTGTGCGCCAACGATTCCATCAGCATCTAGATTCATTAGAGTTTGAAAGTTAATGACTGCCGTTTTTGCTCCATTTCCATAAATGCCATCAAATCCATTTGGGTCAAAGCCATTTAAATATAATAAATATTGAAGTAAGTATATCAAATTTCTATAACCTGAACCAATATTTATTACAGGTAAAGCATTTTTTGTACCATTTCCCCAGACACCATCAGCGTCAACTCCAATTTCAAATTGTACTGCTTTTTTAATAGCATTATTTGTATTTCTATCATATAGTCCATTAGTTGCTAAATAATCTCCCATCATATTTAAATATTTTCTATTTAGTTCTTGTTGTATTTCTCGTACTTTTACATTATATTCATTTCCTGTTGTAGTATAAGCCTCTGTAGTTAGAATAGCCTTAACATCAATAGCTCGTACAATTCCATTAGGATTTTCTACACCTAATTGTGATTTCATTAAGATAATTCCTGTTTCTGTTTCGGCCGAAAAAATCTCCATATCATCCCAGTTACCTGATATTCCTCTGCAAAATAGTCCTCCATTTATTATAAAGTTTATATTCTTCATTTTTTGTGTACTTGGAGTAATATCTTTTGATAAGCCATTTGGATACATTTCATCAAAAGCCGCTTTTGTTCCAGGTCCCATAGCTCCATCTACATCAACACCCAATTCTATTTGTAAGGCTCTTATTAATCCTGCCACTGTATTATTACCTGTAATTCCATCTTCCTTAATTGTTACCCAATTTTCATCGTCTTTATAAACACTATTTAACCATATTTGTATTTCACTAACTTTAGTATCTGCCATATAATTACCTTCTTTCTCTTTTATATTCCTTAAGATATTGGCCAAATCTTATAAGTTAAATAAAGTTTATCAGATATATAAAATTGTTTTTATTTTGTTTATTAAAATGGTATAAAGTGTAGTAAAATCTTCAAAAATAAATAAGTGATATCTTAATAAAACTAATATCACTTACTTTTTTCAATTTTATTTTTTCTGTAATTTTCTTTTTTGTATAAATTTACTTAATTCTATGCTTCCATAAATTACTGAAATTACAATTATAATCAGTGCTATAATTAATTCATTACCTGCAAGTTCTCCCTCACTGTAACCATTTTGAATAATATATCCTCTTAATTCTATATTTGAGTCCTCTCCATATATTATTTTGTCTTGAAAACCATTTTTATATTTTATAATTAAATACCAGTCTCCTAATCCTCCCATGTATCCTATTTTTTCTACCGTTTCTGGTAATTTATCCTCTTCTTTTAATAATTCATTTACTTCACTTATATTTTTTTCATCTACTTTTAAATAATAACTATCTCTAAGCCATCTAATAGAATTATATGGTATAGATATTACGGATATTATTACTATTATTATAATAATTATATTGAATGCTCGTTTAATCACTTTTCCCTCCAATTATATAAAATCTATAATAAGAATTTTATCATAAACTCTTAATTTAAACAATATAAAATAATTAAATAATAAAATCTATTTTATTGTTATAAAAAGCCTATCACATTAATATGTCTGTAAAATGATTTAGTAAATATATGAATCACAAAGCAATCAAAAGTTATTCATCTTCTGTTATTTCATCATTTACAATATCTAGTCCTGGATAAGTGCAATATAGAAATGGTATGTCACAATTTATTTTCTCTACATCTTCACTGTCGGGAAATGCTAAAATGAGTCTATCAGCTTTAGGAAGGTATAGGGGAGAGTTAACTAATTTTATAATACCTTTTTTATTACCCTCATCTGCAACAATTACATGATATAATAAATTATCTTTTGTCAGAAATGTAATATAAATTGGGAAATTGTTTCTATGAAATGTTACATATCTACCTTTATACCTACATAGAATATCTAATGCAACCAACATATTTTCATCTATTTTTTTCGTGTTATGAACGAATATGTCTCCTTTTTTACTTATTACATTATTTGATAAAATACTATTAAAATTATTGTTATATTCGTCAAACAATCTTTGTAAATGTTCTAATTTTGCAGAACCAAAATCCTGTAAAAAATTAATTACTTTTTCATCTTTTTCTTTTATTTCAATCACCTTCTTTTATTAAATTATTCGCATAAGATAACCATAAATTAACTTCTTATTTTCTTTTATTTCTGTTATTCTTATCAACACATTATCCTTATAATGTGGATAACTGTTAAATCGCGGTGGAACTCTTGCAAGAACACTAATTTTTGAGTTATCTAGCTGTACTATTATTCCACTATTTTGTTTTGGGAATGCTATTACTTTGCCTGTATATTCTCCATTTTCGATAATATATTTTCTTATATTTTTAAAAGGATTTTCTGTAAAGTCTTTTGCAGATAGTTCAAATACATTGTTTTCAATATCAATACTCTTAATTCTAACTTTTAAATTTTGACCTGCAGAATAATTTTCTTTACAATTCACTATATATGTATGTTGTAGATTGTCTGCCTTAATAATTACTTCTTTTCCATATAAATCAACGATAATATGCTTTTGACCCACCGCTAATATTCTTACTAATGCAGTATCATTAACTCTTAATTTAGGAAGTTCTATCTTCGAACGTAATTCCATCGCATCTTTTCTACTCGCTATTGCTATATTACTTATTTTGTCATATTCGATTACAATGAAATCTATCTCTGCTCCTAACATACCTCTGATTACAGACTTATTTACTTTTTCTATACCTAAATGTGTGCTAGGAATCAATACCTTAATTTCTCCATGCCAAACTATTGCACATGGTATATTTTTATCTTTTAATTTGTAATACTCATCTTCAATCCCACTAATTTTGCCAGTTAAAATATGTTTTTCCTCTTTACTTCTTAAAATTTCTTTTAATGTTAGGTCTTCCAACTCTTCACCCCCAATAAAAAAACATCTAGCTTTCTTGGTAAATGTTAAATATATTTTTATTATCTAGAAATTATCAAAGCTTATTTTTTTAGTAACCTTTTTTACCTTTTTCATTTGTATTTGCTCAACTTTTGTATTTTTAGTCCAATCTGGATTATAATCCAAAATTGAGCTGTCACTTAATTTTTTAGCTAGTGGATGTTCTGTATACCTCATTTTATCTAATAGTAATGGCTTATTACCTCTTAAAATAGCAAGTAATTTGCTTGTAGGTAATCTTAATATTTCATCTTTATTTAGTAAATTTCTTTGTAAAGTTGAAATACTTTTTTGACCATATTCCTCAATTTCTCCTTCTAATGAATTTTCTACCTTCAAAGATGTGGTTTCTGCTGTTGATACACCTATTAAATCACAGAAGAACTGAGCTGTAAGAATGTCTGTTGTACCTAACCCTAATGTAACATCGCAGTTACCTATTATTTCATCAGACATTTTATTTGGATAACGGCTGTCGAGTTGACCGTTTATTTTGAGTTATTGGTATTAGTCCGTAGGCCGTCTACTTCTAACAGTACTAATCTTTTTATTAAATTCGGGAATTTGGCCGTATATTAGCAAATTCATCTAAAAAACAGAAAACATCCACATCACATCTTCCATTGGGTCTTGAATCGGCATATCTTACTAATTTTATAAAAAGAAAAGTATAAAATAATGAACTTAGGAAATCATACGCTCCATTCATATCATCAGTAATGACATAATAAATGCAAGGTTCTTTTGCGGGAAGCGTCAAATCTATATCACTTGCAGATGTTAATCGTTGTAAATCTTCATTTTGAAATGTTTGAAGTCTTGTACCTAATCCTGTGATAACACTTGCCTTTATAGTATCTGAGCCACTTGCAAATATATTATAACTCATTTTAGCCGGATGACCGTTTGGAATACCTTTAAACATATTTTCTATTTCTTCAATGTCACCACTTGCAATTTTTTTATAAATATTTGTTAAATTATTTTGGTCGACAAGTATTTGCAAAAAATAGAATATGAATGCCTTTAGCAAGTTTTCTTCAGCACGAGGCCAAAATTCATCTTTTCCATTTTTCTTTTGTGTATTAGAAATAATTACATTAGCACTTGTTTGAACATCGTTTATATTTTCATTCTCAGCTAACGGATTCCAACGGTCAGAATGACGCATATCTTTTAGATTAAATACTTTTACTGTATATCCAATACTTTTAAAATAGCTAGAAGTTGTCCTGTATATCTCTGATTTTGGATCAGTTACTATAATAGACTTTTTATATTTAGAAAGTTCTAATAGATTTGTTAACAAAAATGCGGTTGTTTTCATACTACCAGAACTACCAAATACGCATATATTTTTGTTGAAATAACTATCAAATGGTAGTTTTACTATTTCATTATTATATTTTCCTAAAATAATACCAGGGACATCACCAATCCCAAGAATATTTTTCATTTCACTTTCAGTCATCCAACTTGCAGTACCATAAGTCCCATCTTCTGTTTTAAAATTAATACCTTTATTTTCGTTTTTCTTTTTTGAGGTAACAAGTAATATGTCCAATATGCTTAAAATGAAAATAATGGCAATTACAATGCAAATAGCAGCATATAATTTATTTGTTAGTATAATGTTTTTATTAAAACATATATTTACAATTTCTATATAATTTTCTATATTTAGAACAATAACAATATTTATAATTAAAAGCAAAAATAAAAACGCATAAAAGATAACCTTTTTAATCATAATAAAAAGACTCTTTATCAATATATTGTTCCAAATCTATAATGCGATAGTTACAGTTTGGAAGTTCTTTTTCTAACCTTTCCTTTAATTGTGAACTACACACAATATCCGCATTTTTATCTTTGTTTTCTTTTAAAAAATATTTTATTCTATTAACTTTTTCTGTGTCAAAAAAATAAAAGGTGTTTATATATTTATTTTTATAATCTGTGTACTCACAAAAATTATAATCGGATAAATATATATTAAACCTTTTATATTGTTCTCTTACAACATTATACCAGTCAAGACTATGTAAATATTTTAATTTTTCTCTGTTTTCTTCTGTATCTTGTATAATTAATACTTGATTCATTCCAAATGTAAAATCATTTGTTTTTATTCTATTTTCATCATTTGTTAAGATTATAATATTCTTATATTTTCTTTCCTTTTGTATATCATATAAGATTAATCTTAAGTATTTATCATTATGCCCCTCTGTAAGGTAATATGTTAAATATTCCATACTCTGTATCTCTAAAATGCCTATAAATTTTCGTGAAGTGATTGTATATTCTTCCTTATCTTTCATATCAAAAGATGGTATGAATTTTATATTTTCACATTTATTATAAAAAGCTGCTAATTTACTAATATACAATAATCTTGGTAAATATTTTTTATTTCTATTTAATTTATTATATTCAAACCCCAATAGTTCAGCAAATTCAATCCCTAATTCAGTCAAAACAAGGTTTGATTTTATTCTCTTTATGTATTTTTTCGAAATCAAATTACTAATTCTTTTTTTATAGTACTTTTGTGTACTAAAAAAATATTTAGTATCTTTGCTATTCAAATATTGATATTTTGAAATAAATTTTATTAAAGATATTTCTTCATAACCATTTGGAAAATTGCTCAAAAAAATCACCTCCTAACAAAACATATAGTATTTTCTATGAGTCTTACTTTAATGTAAGTGGTGCGACAGCTTCGCTTTCACACCCTTACCACCACCAGTTTAAGTAGGGAATTTCATATATAAAAGCCTTGATTTAAAAGCGTTTTAAAATTTTCATACTGTCGCAAAAATAAAAAAATTATTTTGTATAAAAACCATACTTTTAGCATTCTACTTTTTTCAAAAATTGCTCCATATTTTTACTGTCTAATACATAAATTATTGTATGTGGAATTTCAGAAAATTCTCCTTTTGCACAATAAAACATTTTAGACATATTATCATCCTTGATAACACCGCTTATAATTAAGGCATCTGCAATAGGCTTTACATATTTATTGTCAATGTCCCAACCTTGAATATTATCAAATACTTTAATGTATAAAAATACCTCATTTTTAAATAAACCACTAAATTGTTTTGTAATTTCTGCAACATTCAATAGTATTCTTTTATAAGTGTGTGTCTTTAAGTTTTTAAAACTTGGTAATGTTTCTGGTACATATATTTTTAATACATTATCTTTTAATTCTGTTTTATAATCGTTATCAATTGTTTTAATTTTTTCATATTCAAATTCAATATTCTTGTTATATACTTTTATTTCATTCAAAAGATTATATCTTACTTTTTCAAAATTTAACAAAAAGCTTTCTAACTGAGTATCCGCTATACTATTGCTATTTAAAATATTTTCTATTTGTTTATTCAAATTATCTAATTGTTTTTTTATTTTTTCATCTATAATCATAAAAAAGTCCTTTCATTAGTAGTATAAAAGGGCAAATATAGGAAAACTAATATTATTCTTCTGATTTTAGAAATTCTTCATAAGCATCAAATACTGCTTCTGTTAGCTCCTTTCTAACTTCTTGATTTAAAGGATGTGCTGTATCTCTAAAATGCCTTTCTCCATTTCTAACTCTTCTTGATGGCATTGAAATAAATTTCTTGTCATCTTTCTCTAATAAAGTGATTCCTCTTATAATAAATTTGTTATCTAAAATAACATTTGCATAGGCTAAGACAGGTCCTCCTTGTCTAGCTTTATAAATTTTTACATTTGTAATTTCCATACTCATTTCCTCCTATAAATTTATTATTGAAGAGCAAATTTATGGGGAATAACTAAGATTATTTACCTGTACGAGGTAATGTTGGGCTAGTAGGTTTTTCTGGTATATGTGTAATTGTAGTCCAATCACTATTTGCTTCAGCAGTTACACCATAATATACACCTACAGTTTTTGTGTGATTTGTAAAAGTATCTCCATCTTGTAATGTATCTAATGATTTACATTGCATAGTTGGGCTTGTACTTTCTCTAAATCCTGTTTCTACTCTTCCGAAGTCGAACATTGTTTCAACAATATATTCATCTTCAGAAAGCTCTACTGTTGTAAAGTCTAGTTCATGGTCTTCTGTTGTGTTTAAGTTTTCTTGGAATAATATATAATCTTCTGATTTATTTGTTTTATAGTATATATCGTATTGTAAGTCTTGATTCCATGTTCCAGTTGTCATTTTTTCCAAACGAATATAATCTGTTGGGATAAAGTCATACCATTTAAAGTTTTCTAAATAAACATTAGAATTATTAGCTACATTCGTAAAAACATAGTTTACCTCATCTCCTGGTCGTATCTCTGTTGTTCCTTCTTTGTCTACATCGACTGTGATATCGGTAGGTACATTAACTATTTCGACTGGTACAGTTTCCCCATTGTTTACGATTTCAAACTCAAAAGTATCTTCATTTAATAAGTAGTAAACAGAGCCAGTATCTAGTTCTTTTAGATAGTATTTTCCTTTGTATAATTCATCACTCGTAGCTTTTCCGTTTTCATCAGTAATTAGTGTATCTATTAGTTCATCATTTTCATTATATAAGCCAAATTCTGCTCCTTCTAGTTTTTTATCTTTATCTTTTGAATCTACTTTGGTTATTTCAACATAACCTTTTATTTTTTCGTTTTCAAATGTTATTTCTGTAATTTGATTTTCTTTTAACTCTACTGTAATAGGAGTGTCATTTAAAACATAATTTTCATCAGTAGCAATTTCATATAGTTTTAGCTTTTCATAATCTCTGACAGGATATTCCTGTGTATCAGCTTCACCGTTTTCATTAGTTTTTATTATTTCAAGTGTTTTACCATTTTCATCTTGAACCTCAAAAACAACATTAGGAATACGTACTTCATGATTATCTTTATCTACTTTTATCACTTTGACTGAACCTTTTTTTAGCTCATTTTCAATTGTTACTATATTGTCTATATCTTTTTCAATTGTTATTTCTGTATCAGGTGCTAAGTTGTAATAGTTATTAGTATTTGTTTCTATAAGTTTGTATTTTTCACCTGCTCTTAAGTTTTCAATATAAATTTCTCCATTTACATCTGTTTCATATTCTCCAATAACCTTATCAAACTCTTCAGAATATAATTGAAATTTAACTCCACCCAAAGCAATTTTATTATTATCTTTGTCAACTTTGTATATTCTCAAATTTCCCTCTGTGTGTTTATTAGTAATATCAAAAGTTTTAGCTTTTCCAGCATCTTCTGGTGAGAAACTAACTTCTAATTCATTTGTATTTATAATATAGTTCTCTATCGTTTTAGTTTCCTTTATTTCATACGTTTTATCAATAGGTAAAAGTGTAGACTTGGCATATCCATTTTCATCTGTTATTAGTGTATCAACTATTTTATTACTATCTTTCTCAATAATATTAAATTCAACACCTTCAAGTTTTATGTCTGCATAATCAGCATCTCTTTTAATAAGTTCTATATATGATGTTTTTATATCATTAGCAATTTTGATTTCTGATGTTTTATTCCATTCAACTTCTATTCTTTTTTCTTCTGTATCTAGCATATACCATTCATTAGTAGAAATCTCTCGTAAACCAATTAGTCCTGTTCGGATATTTTCCAAAAGAATTTCTCCATTTTCATCTGTTTCAAGAGTATCAATCAATTTGTTTTCATCTAAATTCCATATTTCGAATTCTACATTTGGTATTGGTGTTTTTTGGTCTCTACTGTCAACTTTTACAATCTTTAAACTTCCTTTTTTATGTTCATTCGTAAGTTCTATCGTTTTTGTTTGTCCTGGTTGTATTTCTATTGTAATAGGAGTATCGTTTTTTATATAATCGTTATTCGCTGAAACCTCTACTAATTGATAACTGCCTGCCACAATATTTTCTGCTTTAGCATAGCCATTTTCATTTGTAACTAATGTATCTATTGTTTCTCCATTTTGATTTCTTAATTCAAAACTTGTATTTGCAATTTTTTCTCCTGTTTCTGAATCTGCTTTCATTATTTCTAGACTTCCAGCATTTAACCAGTTAACGTTTAAATTTATTGTAGATGTTGGGTCTACTACTACTTTATATCTACTTGCAAGTCTTTGATAAGATTCGTTTGTAGATTTATATATTAGAGGTTGGAATTTATATTTATGATTGTTAATTGGTTCTGAAGTCCAACTTCCATTTACACTAAGAGGAGCTTCCAAGTGAAAATAGTCTCCTCCATTTATACTGACATTTCCCTGTTGTCTTGTACCTTTACTTTCATTTACTAATGTAACTCCTTCTTGTAAATTTACATTCAAGCTATAACTTGAATTTCCAGTCACTTGAACTGTTTGAGTTCTCTGAATATCTCCTTCTTTGTAAGCTGTTAAATTGCTTTCAGTAAAGTTTAAAGTTATGTTAGGGACAGGCATACTATTAACATAGTCAATAAAATCCTGTGCAATTCCGTTACGATTGCCATTTACAAAATGGTCTAATGCCATAGTCGTATATACTATACCTTGAGCCTCACTATCAAAGATATAAGGCATATCTCCACCCCAGCCATAGTATAATGTTTTTAAAACATTTTCATTATCCCAAACCTCTTCTGTAATTTCTGTACCAGATGGTGGTGTTTGCTTTCTGTGGTCTATGCAAAATGCCACTTGCCCATTAACTTGGAATTTACCAACTGTTGAGCCTCCATAACTTACTGAGCCAAAATATTCTACACTAAAAGTAGTTGCTAATATTATTACAGGCATTAATATACTTAATAGTAATACAAGTAAGGATATTCCACTAATTATTTTAAATTTATTCATATTTACCTCCTAAAAAAAGAAAGCCTATATTTAGCTTTCTATATTTTATATATTTATTTAGATGTTTAAAATTCAAACCAGTCTGATTCTTCATACCATTGTCCGCTATCATTAAGTATGTAATGTTTTTCACCATTACTATTTACAGTTATTTTTTTATTATCGGTTTCTGAATCATTTGCTTCTTTATTTTCTTCTATTTTGTATTTGATAGGTTTATCGTTTGTATTGTTTTTTTCATTTGCACTTTTTTCTTGTGTTATAGTTGTTTTTGTTTCACTCTTTGTTTCTTCTACTTGCTTTTCATTAGTAATTGTATTTATTTTCTCTTCATCTGTTTTTTCATTTAAATTATTTGAAACTTCTGATTCTTTTGTGTTTTCTATATTATTAACCTCGTCTGTATTTGCAATATTGTTAAGTAAGCTATTTGTTTCGACTTCATCTTCTTTGGCTGAAAGCCTAAAGAAAATTAATCCTGTAATCATTATTGCTAATAAAATTATTAGAATTGTAATAATTATCTTTTTCATAATCAATACCTCCTTTTTTCAATATAGCAAAATTTTTTCTTTTAGTCTAGGTTGAAACGTTTTAATCTTTTTCTAGTGCTTGTACACAAAGTCTTTTTTCCTTTTGCCCTTTTACACAAGTAATCAGCGTTATTCTATTGTCTTCTGTATTTTCAGTATCAGACCAGTCGGTTTCGTCTATGGTTTTAATGTTTGATACCACATATTCTTTTGTTCCTAAAAAACTAGTATAAGTAATAGTATCTCCATTTTCTAATGTATTTAATTTAGCCCAAAATTTACTTGTATTATGAGCTGCCAAACATACATTTCCATTAAAATATGGAGAATTTGATAAATGTCCTACACCTTTTGCAAGTGTATCTAATGTAGTTCCTTCATAAATTGGCCCTTCATATCCTATTTTGTCTATCTTTATTACTCCGACTACTTTTTCACCATCAATTTCAAGCATTAAATCTTCGTCAGTAGTAACGTTTTGTGTTTCTATTCTGTTTTGAATATTATCATCAGAATAAGTTTCATATATATTGCTTATTTTATTCTTATCTGAAAAATATTTTACAATAAAAAAACTGGATATTGCAATTAATATAATAAAAATTATAATGATAGATATAATAATGGACCTTTTTATTTTTGTACTCATTTTTAACCTCCTTCCTTTTTTTATATAATAAAATAGAACTAGGTTGTTTCTAGTCCTATAATATCCTTAATATATTTTGAAATTTCGGAAAATTGATTTGGATTTTTAATTTTTTTGCAAATGTCTTCCAATTCAAAAGGGTCGAATATTATATCATAGATTCCTAACATTAAAGCATCTTTTAACTCTTCGACCTTTTCATTTTCCAAAAGCAAGATAACTTGTATATTTTTTTCTCTAACCTTAAACATAAAGTCTTTGAAATTATATTTATTCGGTTGCAGTGAAGCAATTAGAGTAGTCGCTTGTTTTTCTTCTAACACGTAATCAGGATAATATACAATTCTACTATCTTCAATCTTTCGGCTTAAATCTCTATCTAACTGCTCATTATCAGTAAAAATTAATACCACTTTTGATTTCCTCCTTATTCAAAATAATCTTCAGGATTTGCAAAATTTCCATTGATACGAACTTCAAAGTGTGCATGTGGTCCTGTCGAATAACCTGTCGAACCTACTTTTAAAACTGGTTCACCTTGTTTTACAGTTTGATTTGTTTTAACTAATATTTCAGAACCGTGAGCATATAAAGTAACTATTCCATCTCCGGTGATCAATCATAACCATATTTCCATAGGAATTGCTATAAGCTGCTTTTATAACTGTACCGTCTGCCATCGCCACGAAGTTAGCACCGAATAGGAGCTCCTACATCTGTACCGCTATGAAGTTTATAGACACCAGTTATTGGATGAGTCCTCATACCAAAATGAGATGTTATAGTTGTATATCCAGGAATGGGCCAAATGAACATTCCTGTTGGAACTAATCCAGAACCATTACTAATTATAGTAGCACTTGATGAATTACCTTGTAACCAAGCTGTCGATTCTTTACCCTCATAATAGCCACTTGCTGCTTGAATAATTACTTGAATATCTGTATCAAGGTCATCTTCGCTTATCCTCAATTCATCTTTTAAATATTTTCTTAATCTTTCGTACTGTTCTCCTATTAGTTCTTCATTTGTAAATACTTTCGAAGTTGTTTTAGAATTTCCATTTTCTACTGTCTTCGTTTCATAGTTATATTTGTAATGCCCAATAATTGAATCACTTTCTATAAGTATGTAATGTTCTTCCTCTCTTGTTGAAGTAGTTTCATTTCCATCTTCATCTTTTGTAGTAGTTTCTATTGTTACAGTATCTTTTTCATATCGAAAAGTACTTTCAAAACTACTTGCTACTTCGTTTAATAAATTTTCATTAATATCTCTATTATCACTCATATTATGAAATGCCATTATTGCATATAAGTGCGACCATTCTATCAATTTATCATTTTCTCGATTATTTGCATCTAATAAATTGTTTGTTAGTTCAGAGCCAATGTAGTTGTGGCAAGTGTTCAGATACTCTGACTTTTTTATACATAAATTCCTTATTTCTGCTTGTTCAGGTGGTAAATCAGATGTATCTGTTTGAACTTCTTGCACGAATATAGCATCTATAATAGTACAAACTGCAAAAAATAGAAGTCCAATAATTAGTATAAATGGTAAAAATGGCTTTAAAACTTTAAAAGCTATCTTTTTTGCCTGTTTTTTTATTTTGTCTTTTGCTTTATTTTTAGCTTTATCCTTTATGCTCATTATGCTCATTGTTATCACCTGATTTCTGCATTTCATCTTTATCATTTGCAAGCTTATTTATATACTCTGTATTTTGAAAATTATTTTTTCTTTGTACATGATTATTTCGAGGATACTTATCAAAATTTCCTTCAGCCATTTTTGCTCCAAGGCCTAAATAAGCTGTTGTAGCTTTAGCACCACCTCTTACAATATTTCCTGCGACTGATTTTGCCTTACTTCCTTTACTTAAATTGCCCTTATTTTCTCCATTAGACTTAGGAATATTTACTGTATTCTTTTCTTTAGTTAGAACATCTCTAATAGGATTTACATTACCGTTATAATCTTTTTCTGCACTTAAATTCATTGTAGGATTTATAACTGATTTAGCTCTTGAGACAAAGCCTTTTAGACCTCCACCAGAATTATCGCTATTTGTGTTGCCACCACTATTATTTCCAGTTGATGGTGTTTTAAATTGCTCTTTTATAGCAGCTAAACCAAATCCGGCCATTGCACCCATACCAATAACTCTATTTGTCATTTGCTCATTATCAACACCGGCAATCCTTGAAGTTAGATTTTGTAGACAATTTAATAAAGCATCTGCAAGTGGTAATATCATCATTGCCCATATTAAACTTACTGCCCATCCACCACCGCTTGGGAGAAATGCTAAATAAATCAAAAACAAAAAGCAATAAACAAATTGCATAAATATATTCATTATTATCTGCCCACCCCAAATAGCAGCTGCTGTAACATTTTTATTTACTATCCATAAAGCTGCTGCGATAGGTGTAAATATTGTAAATATAATAATCGTGAATTGCCTTACAATGAATTTTATATTTAATTTCACAAACAAATAAATAAACATTGCTATTACTAAAGCTGTAGTTATAGCGTTTCCTGTACTTATACTTGTTAACATACTATTACCAAGACTAGCATCTAATGTACCAGTATTTGCTGCCGTTACTAAAAGATACACCAGACTGTTATTTATAAATAATAAAAATCTTATAAATAATGGAGCGAGTGCAATAGCGACACCTCCAAAGCATAAACGCATTAAACTATCTTTTGCTTCATTCTTTTTAGCTGTATTCATTCCTGCATTCATAATCTTATAAGCTAAAATAAAGACAGCAATTAAAATTAAACAACCACTAATTGTCGCAAAAACTCTATACCAATCCATTGTTTTATTCCATAATTCTTGAGTAAAAGGAGATAAAGCATCTGCACTTTTTCTATTATTAAAAATTAATTCATCATAATCTTTAAAACCAACATTAGCATCTTCGCCAGTAGTAAAATCGAAAACTGTTTGAGCTATACCACCGTATGCACTCCGCAATTATTTTTTCAAAAAGCGAACCATCTTCACTTTTTATTTGTTCTTTGAAATCGACATCTTCAGCAAAACAAAATGGAGATAATAAAAAAAGCATAGTAATTATTATTACGAAACTTTTTAATACTTTTTTCAAATGATTGCCTCCTACTTTTTAAGATAGGGCAGTAGGATACGCACTATATCATTTTAAGTAAATACAAATTGTTCTTCATAAGGAGTTATTACAAACTTAATTGCCGTAACACTATTGCTCAGGCTTATAATACATTGGCCTGGACTCGCTGCAGTCAAGAAATTTTTTGTTCCTTCTGACAAATTAAAAAAGTCCACAACAGCATCAACAGAGCCAGGACTTTGCTTAAATAAATACCTAGTTGAACAAATATTAATTATTGTTTTACCGTTCTTCTGAATTTAAAAATTCATCTATAAATTGGCTACCGTATGAATAATGGCACATTATATTTACGACCTCTACGAGCCACATTTACTAGAAATTCTGCTGATTCTTGATATTTTAAGAACAACCATGCTTCATCACATACGATAATTTTCTTTTTATCTCTATTCTTTAATACATACTTTTGCCAAACCCAAGTTAAAATCACGAAACTTGCATATAGTTTTGTAAATTCATCTTTGACCTCTGACATATCAAAACAAATAATATCTTCACTTGATAATATTTTACTTTCACAATCAAACATACCAAGTGAATTTCCTTTTAAGAATGGAACTAAAATATTTGCCAGCTCATCACAATTACCTCTTTCTTTTAGTTTTCTTTGAAAGTCCGATAAAGTAGGCATTTTCTTTGGTATTTTTCCTATTGCATATTTTCCATTATCTAATCTGCCACCTTTTTTCTCAAACAAAGAATTTACATCACTTGTAATACCTTTTTCTGCATATAACTGGTTTACAACTACTTCTATTTCAGTGTTTTCTGTGCCAGTTAAGGTTCTTCCATAGTTTCTGCAAATAGTTCCAAGTAAACCTCTTATTTCAGCGACTTTATCAAGTATATTTATAAATTGCATATTTCCTTTGCTATCAGGTTCTATCTCGAACGGATTAACCCCTGCAGATTTTCCTTGCTCAATTTTTATTATCTTTCCACCAAGCATTTTAGTAAGCCCAGTATATTCACCCTCGACGTCTACGAAAAAAGCACCGCAACCGGTTGTCGCAATGTTTCTAGCAGTTAATGTTTTAAGAGCTACACTTTTACCACCTCCACTTGTACCACATATAAAAACATGTGGGTTAGGTAGTGTAGGTGGACCGAATAAAAGTATCGACATATACTGGAGCATTTGTATAAATGTTTCTACCAATAAAAATACCTCTATCGTGTGAAAGATTAGGGTTAGATATTGGAATTAAAGTAGCAATTCCGACCGGCTACCATATTTCTTTCATAGTTTGGGATAGGTGTTTCACCAGTCGGTAATATTGTTTTTAATCCTTCCACTTGTCTAAATGTTAAAGTTCTTATCATAGCAGTTTTTTTATTTAATTCACTTTCTAATATCTTTGTTTTTTCGTTCAAATCTTCTAAACTTTCAGCATTGACAGAAATGAAGATTGTTGCAAAAAACAGTTTATCTTGATTCGTCTGTATTAGCATTCTTAAATCTTCTAAATCTCCAATTTGTTTTTCGAGTTCAGGCAGATGTAAAATATTTCCTTGTCTTGAATAAGTCGCATATTCACTTTGTGCCTGTACTAATTTTTTTGTTAATTGATTAATAACATTTCCATTACTAGAAGGCTCTATTTTTACAGAAATATTGATATTACCTATGTAAAAGAGGTCATCAAGCCATCCTACCCAAGTTTGTTCAGGATAAATTGTCATTGCAAAAACTCTTGTAAATTTGTTATATCCTAAAATCAAATAATCTTTCTTCTCTTGTAATGTTTCAGGAAGTAATATATCTGCCATTGTAGGAATGTTATCGAATATGTTTATTTCTTTTTGCTTTTTGTTTTTTACCAACATATAAGTTTTTTCCTCCTTCCTTTAGATTGCTAATATTTATAGCAGAATTTTTGTTTAACTCTCTATAAATAAGGTTATATAATTCATCTTCATTTAATACTTCACAAATAATCTTTGCTCTTAATAGATTTCCTGTAAAAGACATTACCTTTCTGTTTAATTCTTCAACAGCCTTTTCATAAGTACCATCATAACTTATGATTGCATAGTTTTTGACAACTGATATACTTCTATTTTCCATAAGGTTCTGCAAATATTCGATTAAATATTCTTTGTATTCTCTAATTTTGGTATTATTTGTTTTATTTTCTTTTATTAGTGATATAACTTTGCTTGTATCAATATATTCTGTTGTAGAAAAGAATTGTACTGGAAAATCTATTGCTAGTGCTGTTTGAATTAGTACATTTTCAATAGAATCTTGTTCAGAATTTGAAAGCATATTATAATCTATATTTCCAAGTCTAATAACATTGGAATATCTATTACCTAAACAAATAATATTGTCTTTAATTTTAATTTGTAAAATATCAGTTAATTGTTTTTTACCTTTTTTATTACTTTTATTTTCATCTTTTGTTTCTACACTATGTTTGGGTGCATTAGTATTTTTCTTCTTATTGTTTAAATAAATAGCTGTACCTATGACTAAAACTACAGTTAAAATTAAAAATATAATCATTATTAGCATTTTAAACACCTCTTATACACAAAGTATTTTTTACGAAATATGTATTTTATGGCATAAAAAAAGAACTTGTCGAAGTTCTGTTCACCGACTTTTAAAAAGGTACACAATAAAAAGAAACTAGCAATTAGTAAAATAAATATTATTTTTAATGCTATTGGAAGTGGCGTGGCAAGTAATGCTAAACTTGATGCACCTAGCATTAAATAAACGACTTGTCTTAAACTTAAATATCCTCCGAAATATCTTTTCTTCTCGCTTTATATCAAATGGTATTTTAAAAACTCTCATACGCACCACCTATCCGCCTAGCAAACTACCGGTATTATTAGTTGCTATATTTATAATGATTCCGGCAATGATAAGACTTGCTCCAAGTACAACTCCACCACCACATATCCAAGCAAGAGAACCGATACTTTCAGCACGTTTTTGAGGGTTATTTGAATTTGCTATCATCTTTATTGCAGCTACTACTACACTGGCAAAGATAAGTACCCCTCCGCAAAGGCATTGCAATAGAAGTAATTACTCTTTTTATATTTTCTGTTGCTTCTGTTACTTCTGCAGTACCAATAGAAGTATCGCCACCTTCAGTTGCAAAGACCATATTAGCTTTAATAGCAAATAATGTAACTATTGTTCCTATGGCTTTTAGTTTAGGAATTATCTGCTTTTTTCTTCTTTTAAAAATCATTCTATTATCATCTCCTTATATTTTATATATTGTTAGGACAAATTTTAAGGAAATATCTTTTGTTTTTAAATTATATTTTTAAAGTGCACAAAGATAGGGGGAATTGATAGAAAAAATATAATTCCTATCAATAAACTTGGTACAGCTATTAAAAATCTAGATTTTAGCTTTTGTGATTTTATCAAACACCCTATTGCTAATAAAACTAATGATAATATTAATAACGAAACTAATATTATTAGTGTAACTTTAAATGTTGCAAATAAGGTGGAAGATACAATGTTTTCAAAATTATCTATATAGTTTTCAATCATTACTTTCGCCTTTCTGTATATTGATTAATTATTGATTGTTTATAATAATTCAAAAAGTCCTTCGTTTTATGTTCTTTGCACATATCATATAATTTTATTAGTGTATTTCTTTCAAACTGTGTTATAATATCTTTGAACCCTCCTTGATAAATGCAAAAAATTGTAAAAATAATTTCTTTTATCTTTTGTATATTTTTGTCTTGCATAATTTTTATTATATCAGTTGTATAATTAAGCTCTAATCTTTCTAGTTCCTTATAAAAATCTTTTGGAACTTTACTTTTATTATTTATTATTAAATAAAATAAATCATCTATATTTTTATTTATATTATTTTCTTTGATTTTTTCATCAATATAGTATTGATTTCCTTGACAATAGGGGTATTGATTATTTACACAATAGGGTTTATCTACAATATAAATATATCTAGCAATTATTTCTTTTTTCTCATTTCTTTTAATTTCTATTTTTATAAAGCCTAGTTCTTGTAAATGCGAAAACCACCTGCTCACAGTCTCAGTACTTACATGATATAATTCTGCAAAGTACCTGTTTTTTGCATAACAATATCCATATTTATTAGCAAGTGCAGTAATTTCTCCATAAAGTAATTTTTCATTAGCTTTTAATTCCTTTGAATATCTTATAGTAGCAGGTATAATAGAATAATAATTAACTTTGTTTTCTTCATTCACGATTTTCCTCCTGTTTTTCTATTATTTCATCTGCTCTTGAACTCGATAAAATCAGAGCATATAAAAAGAGGCTAATACTAGCCCCTAAAACTAAACCAATTATGATGGATAACATTTCTACCTATACCTCCTAAAATTTATATTTTATATAAATGGCGCAAGTTAATTTTTTGCACCAAATTTAATTTGAATTTGCACCAATTTTTTAAACTTAATCAAACTTATTCAATATTTCTTAACCTCATTTAAACTTATTTAAATTTATATTTTTTTTCTTAAAAACATTGACTCTACTGCTAAAAGTCTGTATAATAGCTATATTATTGCTTTGATAATGAAGTCTCTGATTTGAAGAGCGACCGACTCTTAATCAGAAGGTCCGGGGTTCGACCCCCCGGAGGTGCACCATTCTATATTTCAAAAAAGACTAATATAATTTTATTATGCTAGTCTTTTTCTTTATTAAATTTATTTATAAATAATTGCATATGAACCTATTTGTTTTTTTGCGAATCGCATATTTTCATTCCATCTATCAGCATTTATTATAATAATCTCATTATCTTTTATATTTTCTAATTTTTCTTCTATTTCTTTTTTTGTATTTAGTGGAATATATTCTATATTCTCGTCGTTATTAACTTCAATATAATACTCTTCTTTTCTCGCAATGTCCATGCCTGCATTATCATAATACACAACTTTTTTATCTGAAGTTTCTAAATAATTTAGTGTTTGATAAAATCCTCTAGAGAAACATATGTCACTGCTAATTTCATATTTATAATATACATTAAAATAAGTTGTGAATGATACAAATAAGATTGCATATATTATCGCTAAAATACTTAAAAATATATCTTTTTTCTTTATCTCTTTGTATACTTCATAAATTCCAAATGTGGCAAAAATTAATAATATATACCATATAGAATTCATTCTATGAATTGTAGTATTATTAGTAATTAAACCATCTAATACACTTATACATAGCCATGTAATTAGCATTGTATTTGTAATTTTGCTTTTTTCATCTTTGTTTTTTTGAAACCTTAATACGATTCCTAGAACAGTAAATATTATTGTTATATGATATATTGTTCCAAATAATTTTGGTGCATTCCATACTAAATTATCTCTTTGAAATAGTATTGTACTTAAGGTAGTAATTACATTTACTAAAAGTTGTGCTGGTATATTTTTTGAAAATAATATTACATCACTTTCTCTATTTAAGTCCTCATAATATGGAATAGTAATGTTTAATATACTTATGCTTTGACCAATTTGCATTCCATTCATTATAAGAGTTAAAATTATCGGCCAAGTACATATTAAAAATATTAATATACATAAGAATAGGTCTTTTATTTTTATTTTCTTTTTTCTTATTAAATAAATTCCAACTATTAATAAAAATAATGGTGTAAAGT
Source organism: uncultured Clostridium sp. (assembly GCA_930986425.1). Taxonomy (GTDB): domain Bacteria; phylum Bacillota; class Clostridia; order TANB77; family CAG-508; genus CAG-793. The sequence continues at coordinate 97,980 of CAKNJR010000004.1, forward strand.
ATAATGCAATTGCATAACAGTATAATGTAATGGCAAAGAAAAATATTGAAATATAAATAAGTTTCTTCTTGTTCTTTATTATTCCTGTATACAATATGTCGACTGCTATTAGTAAGAAGTGTGGAAACATATTACAATCTAATGCATATAATGATTGTATTATATGCCATGGAGAAATTGCTACTAGGCCTAATCCTATTAATGCAGCTATTTTGTTTCCAGTAATTTTTTTAATAAAATCGTAAAATACAAATAATGATATACAGCTAATAATTAACATTGGTAGTCTAATTGCAAATAGATTGTATCCAAATATTTTTATTGTTAACGTCATGAAATACAAAAGTATTATACTTTGACCGCCCCAACCTTTTAAATATACTGGAAAGCTTTGTCCTTGTATATCTTTTCCCGTTTCTGCTATGGATTTAGCATTTATAGCTGTAATTATCTCATCAACATTAATTTCCGGAATTCCTTCTGGAAAATTATATATTCTAGTTCCTATGCCAATTATTATTAGCAGCACAAAAATTATTTTCAAATAATCTATTTTTACTTTCGTTTCTTCTTTCACTTTTTTTCACCCTTTTTTCTAGTATAAAGCGGTGTTTTCTATTTCACCGCTTTTTTAATTATATTAAGTTTCTACTTATTTTCTTTTATTATTGTTGGTAAGTCATTATATGTGTCCTTTGATACTAATGTTCTAGATACCACTACTCCATTTTTTGAAAGTGTCTTATATGTTTCACTTGTGCAACCATCTTCTCCTCTTTGAGTCACTATTTGTTCTCCTTCTTCTAAAGAGTTATCTTCCTCATATATTGTCTCCATTGGAATTATACTAGTTTCTTTAGATTCAATTGTTACATCATAGTCATCATCTTGCTTTATTCCATATATATCCACCTTAACTACTCCATCTTGAGCTGTTGCTACTATTTTTATAGGATATTTTCTATTATTTTTAAATTTAAAATCTACTGAGCCCCATGATACTGTGGCATCTCTACCTGCTGGTAAATATGATGTTCTAAAATAGTGACTTCTTCTTTCTACTACTTCTAAATTAGAAAGTAATACTGAGTTATATAATGTAGAAGATAATTGACATATTCCTCCACCTACATCTAATACTACTTGGCCATTAGCATATGCTTTAGCTTCTTTAAAACCAGCTGCAATTGTTCTCTGTCCTACTGTTTGATTGTATGAGAATGTTTCTCCTGGGTTAACTATTGCCCCATTTATTTTCTCTGCTGCTAGCCTTAAATTATTATTTCTATTTATATTACTTGCATCATAATTTGTTGTACATGTTCCTAGTAAGTTTGGAAAAGCATCTTCTCCTAAATCTAATACACTTATTTCTGCTTTTGTTATAATTAATGGAATTTCATATTCTTCCTGATTTTCTGAAAGTATTGTTTTAGCTTCATCTATTGATATAGCAAGTGATATTCCATCTTCATCTGCATGAACTTCAAGAGGGTATTCACTTAAATATGCATTTTGAGGTTCACAAGTTATTTCGTTTGCGATTTTTTCGATATCAACTTCTCCAGGAGTAGTTTCTGTTACTGGAATTTCTATTGTATAATTTTCATCTGAAAAATCTTTTATTTCTTCTATTATTTTTTGTTTAAGTTCATCTTTATTTATTACTACGCCATCTTTTCCTTTTGTGATTACTAGTTTGTCTCCATCAATGTAATAATCGTTTTCTACAACAACATTTGGTAACTTTGATTCTACATCTTCGATTGCATTGTTTATACTATTTTCATCAAAGCTAAATTCAATTTCTATATTTTTTGGTATAAAATATCTTAATAAAATATTATAATTATTTGTTATTATATTTCCACTTCTACCTATTGAATATGCCTCTGTTACTGCTGTTCCAATATCTGCGCTTACTCCTAATTGGTCAAAGGAAATCGTTGTTTCATAATCTCCTTGAACAAGTTTTATTCCATTAATTTTTTTCTCATTATATTTTTTATTTAGTTCTGTATTGGCTTCTTCTTGCTCTTTTCCATAAACAGAAACTCCTTGTACTTCTATATTGGGATAAATTTTATTATTACCAATGTTTACGATACTGAAAATTATTGAAATAAATATTATAAATACTATTACGCAAATAATTAATATGATTTTTTTCTTCATCTTAAGTTTCATTCCTTGCTTAATATATTTAGGTTTTTTAAAAAGGATTTACCCATAAAACCTTATATTCTTTTTTATTAAAGATTTTAAGTAAAATTTATTCTTATTTTTATTTTATTATCTTTTCTTTTATTTATTCCTTGCTATCAAAATATTATCATAATGCATTTTTTTTTACAATATTTTAACTTATTTACTAGACATTTTTTATAGAATTTTATATAATTATGTCGAATTTTAATGAGATATTTAAGCATATATTAGAAAGGACTGGTATTTTATGATTGGAGATATGCTTTCTAAAATAAGGGAAGATAAAAAAGTTTCTAAAACAGTTATTGCTAAAGAGACCAATATTAATGTTGGGCATTTAACACATATTGAAAAAGGTGAAAGAAACCCTAGTCATAAAGCTTTAAAAGCTCTTTGTGATTCTTTAGACGTTCCTTATCAACCATTAATGTATACTTATGATAAAAAATTAACCGAAGAACAATTAGATTATGAAGTTGTGAATCATATAAAATATGATTCTGTTCCAATGTATGATAATATATTTGGATTTGCTAAAGTTCCAAAAGAATATTCTTCTGCCTCAATGTGTTTAAAAGTAGCAGATGATTCAATGGCTCCAAGATTTGAAAAAGGCAATTATGTTTTTATCGAATTAAATACTCCTCTAAATAATAAAGACTTTGGCCTATTTGAATATAAAGGACAATATTTAATTAGAAAATTTATTGTCAGAAAAAATGATTTAGTTTTAAGAGCAGAAAAGGATGATATACAAGATATTGTTGTAACATCTAAAGATAATTTTTATATTATAGGTAAAATTCTTGGTAAGTTAGAAAATTAGTCGATTTGTGTAATATTTTTCAGAAATATTACACTTTTTTTACATTTATAATACAAATTTATAAATCTATTGAATATTTTGTAAAATAATAATATAATATGTCTAGTTTAAGCATAGGAGAAAGTTATGGAATTAGTTAAAAATATATTTTTTAATACAGATAAATTGATTCAAGGTTCAAATGTTAAAATATCTTACACAGGTAAGCTTTTTCAAAATAATTCTGAAGAGGTATTTATTCATTTTGGGTTTGGAGACAATTGGGAAAATGTTTCTGAGATTCCTATGAACAAAACAGAGTTAGGATTTCAAGCTGAATTACAATTAAATAATAGTGATAAATTAAATTTATGCTTCAGAAATTCTAATAACGAATGGGATAATAATGATAATCAAAATTATACATTTAATGTAGAAGAAGCTCCTGTTTCTTTGGCTGTTGTTGAAAATAATTCATTAGAAACACCAAGAAGACTTAGAAAAACTTATTTATGGAGCAAGAAAATTAAATTAGCTGTTTATAAGATTATTAAGTATTTTCCAAAACTTATTACTGGAAATTATAAAAAGAAATCAGAGGATGCTAATTAATGATTATTATTTGCAGTAAGCTTAATAATTTTATACATAATAGGCCACAAGATTCTCTCTTGTGGTTTTATTAATTGATTATTACTTTTTTGTAACATTTTATTTTATTATATTTTTTATTGACTATTTATATTTATTTCTATATAATTTTTTGTAAAAGAGGAGGAAAATTTACTATGGAAAAAAAGGGGAAACTTTTACTTTTTGTTTCTGCATTAATTATACTTTATACAGAAATCCTTGGTGCAAATATGAATTTTTCTTTAATATATTTGCCAATTCTTATAGCAATCATAGCTTTAGTTATTTTAAATATTAGATTTAAAAAAACTTACTCTTCACCTAAGGTTGTTATTGTAACGAATGTATTAATTATTTTAATAGATTCTATTATAAATATAATATATTATTTATTATTTAACGGTATATTGGCAGTAGAAACAATTAAATTATCTACTTTATTACCAATTGCTGTTCTTACATACAATCTTGATAAAGTTGATTTTTCAAGGTTCAATAAAGATTATTTTATAGGGTTAGCAAAATATTTCATTTTACCTTTATTAGTTACATTTACCCTGGAGCAGGCTTACATCTTCTTTATTACTAATTTTGGAAAAATATTTAGTAATGACTATATAAGTGATGTTTTACTAATTGTATTTAGAGTAATTCTAGCTGATATTACTTTCGTACTATTAGGCCTATCTCTAAATGATTCTGCTAATACAAATTTTAATAGTGATATAATAACAAAAATTATATTCAGCTCTGTAATAATTATTGTTTTGATTGTATTAATATTGAAATTATTTATGCTAATCTCTTGCTATATTGCAATAAACGATGAAGTAAAACTTTTAAAAGGTGTTTATCCAGCAGATGAAATAGAAGACTACAATAATTTAGATATTTATGGTAGAACGTCTAATGATATTACTCAAGAAGAAAAAGAAGATTACTCTGCTAATTTAGCTTATGCTCAAAATAGTTTTAATGAACTTTTTACTGCTAATGCATATGATTACATGTATAAATATAGATTAAATATTAGTGATGTAAATTCAAAACTTAGAAGCAAAGATTGTTCAACTAAACAAGCATTAGTTGCATTTAATAATTATACAGAGCAAGAAATTAATTCATGCATAGAAATACAATCAAACTTAATTCTTCAAATAGTTTCAGTTATAATTATTTATTCTGCTAATTTAGCCGGTATTGCTATTGTATATAAAACAAAAGAAAGCATTTAAAAGTGCTTTCTTTTATTTTGCATTAAAATAAGATTTCTTAGTCATTTTTTGCTTATGTAGATGCTTTTACACATTCCAACCACCATTAACTTGTATTACTTGTCCTGTTATATAATCTGAATTTGCTAAAAACATTACTGTGTCTGCTATATCTTCTGTTTTACCTATATGTTCTAAAGGAATTTCTGAAATTATTTGTTTTTTCTCTTCTTCTGATAAAAATTTATTCATATCTGTATCAATTATTCCTGGAGCAATGCTATTTACCTGTATGTTTGATGGTCCAAGCTCTTTTGCTAAGGATTTTGTCATAGCATCTACTCCGGCTTTACTAACTGAGTATGCCATTTCACATGATGCTCCTATTATTCCCCATATTGAACTTATATTTATTATTTTGCCTTTTTTAGCGTTAATCATGTACTTAGATACTTCTTTTGATGTGTAAAAAGCTGAATATAAGTTAGTTTTTAATATATTATCAAAGTCTTCAATGCTTGTATCATTTATTGTTTTTACTAAATCTATTCCTGCATTATTTACTAATAAATCTATTTTTCCAAATTTATTTATTGTGAAATCTACTAATGCTTTTACTTCTTCATAGTTTGATACATCAGCTTTAAATGTGTATACATTGTTAAATTCATTTTTGATTGCTTCGGCTTCATTTACTGACTTATTATAATTTAATATAGCTGTATATCCGTTTTGGGCTAATTTTTTAACTATTGTTGCGCCTATTCCTTTTGCTCCACCTGTTACTATTGCAACGTTATGCTCTATATTTTTTTCTAGATTTTCTACCATTTTTATTTGCTCCTTTATAGAATAAATAAAAAAATAAAAGCCAATAACAATAGCTTAACTAAAATTACTGACCTTTAATAATGGAGCCACTTGTCCGATTTGAACGGACGACCTACTGATTACAAGTCAGTTGCTCTACCAGCTGAGCTAAAGTGGCGTATTTGGTGACCCCGACGGGAATCGAACCCATGTCTCCGCCGTGAAAGGGCGATGTCTTAACCGCTTGACCACGGGGCCA
>CAKNJR010000005.1 GCA_930986425.1 uncultured Clostridium sp.
TAGGTTTTGATTTCTAAGTTCTTAAGAAAATTTTCCGATACTTCTTGACACTAATCCTAATTTTTTCAACATTATGACACAGTGTTCGTCCATAGTGACACAACTATTGGCGTTCTATGTGATTTACTTCTTGACGAATATTGTCGAATATGCTATTATTATGTCATAAAATATTATTAAGGGGAGGTTTATTATGTATTCATCAAGTTATTCAAGAAGTTTATTAAGTTCTTCTGACGCAGTAAATTCATCTATTTGGCTTATAGTATCTATAATACTTGCTGTTGTTGGTGGAATATTAATTTACTTCTTATTTTTAAGCAAGAAAAATGAAGGAAAATTCAAAGGATTTGTTGGATGGCTTTATGATTTCTTATCATTTAAGAAAATGTTTATGGAAGCTTTGTTAAAAATTACATATTTAATAGTTGCTTTATACATAACACTTTCTTCATTTGCACTAATAGGAGTTAATTTCTGGGCTTTCCTAGGAACTTTAATTATAGGAAATGTTGTAGCAAGACTTATATATGAATTTTCTTTATTACTACTTGTTATTTGCAGAAATACAACTGAAATAAACAAAAAGTTGTCTAAAAAAGATAAAGAAGACAAATAATACCATTTTATTTTATTAAAATGGTTACAATCAAAATGTAGGGAGATATAAATTTACATATTAAAAATTTATATCTTCTTTTTTATTTGTTTTTTATTATTTTAATTTTTTTGATTGTCCCATCATATTTCTTATTCATATTTTTAAACCTTATACATATATTTTAATAAATTTATGTATAAGGAGATGTCTTATGGAAAACGATTCAAATAATTCTTCTAATGATGAATTTACAAAAGTGGATTTTAAAGATGGAACTCAAAACTGTAAGAATTTCTTTTCTTCCTTTTTTAGTAACCCAATTAAAACCTTAAAAAACATAAGTGATTCTAAGCACAACTTATTTTTTAATACGGCTATTATTATGCTTCTTGTGTGGGTGCTAATTATGTTTTTCCATGCACTTTTTGGCAATGTATATTCTAACAACGGGTTATATATCTTTTTATCAGCTGTTAGAGATTTAACTATTCCTATAATTTCGGTAGGCTTTTTAGCTCTGATTATTTATTGTATGGCACCTAATAAAGATGAAAAATGTAGTTTAACCAATACTATAACATCAAGTATTGTTTGTAAAATACCTATTATCTTTGCAAGCTTTATTTCGCTTATTAATCTGGTTTCAGATAAAGCTTATTATATTACAAACCCTATAACTTATTTTTGTATTGCTATTAGTATTGTATTAACTTATTTTGCTATTAAGTTTTTGTATAAAGAAAGTGAAGATTTCAAGTCTTTTAAGAGATTTATGGTTATTGAAGGAATCTTCTATGGTGTTTACTTAATTTTATCTTTCTTAGGAATTTATATGGTGTAATTATTTTTTCTCTTTTCTATTGAAAAATTTTTCATTTACATATATAATGTAGGTGAAATCATTATGATTTACTTAAGACTCGTTCAATAGAAAGGAGAATTTTTATGAATTTAAATATTACAGGAAAGGATTTTGAACTAACAGATTCTATTAAAAGTTACATTACTGAAAAAGTCGGAAAATTAGAGAAATACTTTGGTAGTGATTTTGATGCTGTTGCTACTTTAAAAATAGAAGGAAATAACCAAGTAGCAGAAATAAGAGTTAATATAGCAAGCGAAACTTTTAAAGCTGCGACTGCTAGCAAAGACTTATATGCTTCAGTTGACAAAGATATAGAGATATTAGAAGGACAAATCAGAAAAAGCAAAACAAAAAGAGATAAACAAAATATGGTTGAAACAATCAGAATGAACAATAGTGTTAATTCTGAAAATGCAGAAGAAGATGGTGAAATTATAAAAACTATTTATTATAGCATTAAGCCTCTTACAGCAGAAGATGCTAAGTTAGTTCTTGAAGGAGATGCTAAAAATAAATTTTTACCATTTATCAATGTTGAAACAAATCAAGTAAATGTTATATACAAATTAAAAGATGGCAAGAATTTTGGTATTCTAGAGCCAGAGGATTAATCGCTTAACTTTAAGGATGCTATATAAAAATAAAGCATCCTTTTAAATTTAGAAAAACACCCTATTCAAGTAGGGTGTTTTATTTATTGTTTATTTTAGTAAAGCGTTTCTAAAATTATTCTGCTTTTTTAGTTGTCTTTTTTGTTGTAGCTTTTTTTGGAGTTTCTTTTTTCTCTTCAGTAGCTTCTACTTTTGCTTCAGCTTTCTTTGCTGGAGCTTTTTTAGAGTCTAACTTTACAGCTAATTTGCTTTCAAGTCTTGATTTTTTTCTTGAAGCTGCATTTTTAGAAATAACTCCTTTTGAGCAAGCACTATCTATTTTACTTTTTGCTTTAGATAATAATTCTACAGCTTCTTTATCTCCATTGTTGTTAGCTGTTTCATATTTCTTTATAGCTGTTTTGCATTCTGATTTTATCATATTATTTCTTTTTGTTTTTGTTTCTGCAACTTTAACTCTCTTTATAGCTGATTTGATATTTGGCATGTTTTGCACCTCCCTTTAGTGTATTAAACTATAACATATGATATTATACCATGATTTTTCACATATGGCAAGGGGTTTGGAGAAAAAAAGTTACCAAAAAGAAGATACTAATATGTAATTAGTACCTTCTTTCTATTATAAATATTTCATTCACAAAGTTAAGTTTTAACTAAACTATCTTAATTGAGATTCAGCTTGTTGGATTAATTTCTTAACCATGTTTCCGCCTATTCTACCAGCGTCTCTTGCAGATATATTTCCATTATAACCATCTTTTAATGAAACACCAACTTCGTTAGCTACTTCATATTTGAATTTGTTAAGAGCATCTGCTGCTTCTGGAACTGCTTTGTAATTGCTGTTGTTTGATGAATTTGCCATTACGTTCACCTCCTAAAAGTTTTAGTTGAAAAGTATGTTTTCCTTTTCAATATATATGATGCGCATTTATTTACTTTTTAAACTGGTAATTTGTGGAGGTTTTGGTTTTTGTTTCTTTTTATTTTTCAATAATTGTTCATTATTTTTATTATGCTTAATTTTCAAAAATTTAGCCATAAATTATATAAATAATTTATGGCTCTAAATTACTTATTTAGTTCACTTAAGAACATTTCATTAAGCATTTTTGGATTTGCTTTTCCTTTTGTTTGTTTCATTGCTTGTCCAACTAAAAAGCCTAATGCTCTGTCTTTTCCAGCTTTATAATCAGCTACTGATTGTGCATTTTCTGCTAAAACTTTTAATACAACTTCTTTTATTGCTCCTTCATCTGAAATCTGAACCCATCCTTTTTCTTCAATTATTTTGCATGGAGATTTAGGATTTTCAAATAATTCATCAAGCACTTTCTTACCTATGCTTGTGCTTATTGTTCCTTTATTTATTAATGTTACCATTTCTGCTAATTCTTCTGCTGTAAAAGGTATTTCTTCCGGCTCCATTTCTTTTTCGTTTAATATTCTTGCTATATCTGAATTTAACCAATTACATACTGATTTATAATCATTAGCAATTTCACCTGCTTTTTCAAAAAAGTCAGATAAATATTTTGAAGCAGTTATACTATTACTATCTTTTTCAGAAAGTCCATATTTATTCATGTATCTTTCTTTTCTAGATTCTGGCATTTCTGGAAGTTCTTTTCTAATATTTTCAATATATTCATTAGAAAGTTTTATTGCTACTAAGTCTGGCTCTGGGAAATATCTATAATCTTGTGAGTCTTCTTTATTTCTCATTGAGAAAGTTCTTCCCTCTAAATCGTCCCATCTTCTTGTTTCCTGCTCTATTGTGTTTCCATGCTCTAATTCATATATTTGTCTTTCTTTTTCATAATCTATAAGTCTTGTTATTGATTTAAATGAGTTTATGTTTTTCATTTCTGTACGTGTACCAAAAGGCTCGCCTTTTTTATGTACTGAAACATTGACATCTGCTCTAAATGAACCTTCTTGCATTTTACAATCTGATACATCTATATATTGAAGTATTGATTTTAGTTTTTTCAAATATCTGTCTACTTCACCTGTTGACCTAAAATCCGGTTCTGATACTATTTCAATTAATGGCACACCAGCTCTGTTTAAATCTACTAAAGTTCCTGCGCCAAATTCATTATGATTTAGTTTTCCCGCATCTTCTTCTATATGGATTCTTAATATTCTTATTTTTTTAGGATTGCCATTATCATCTTCTATCTCTATATAACCATGGTTGCAAAGTGGTTTATCAAACTGTGATATTTGATATGATTTTGGTAAGTCTGGATAGAAATAGTTTTTTCTATCGTTTTTACTATTTTTTTCTATTTCACAATTTGTTGCTAGTCCTGCTTTTACTGCATATTCTACCACTTTTTCATTTAAAACTGGTAATGCTCCTGGAAGTGCCATACATACAGGGCATATATGTGTATTTGGTTCTGCACCAAATTCCGTCCCACATGAACAGAATATTTTTGTTTTTGTTGATAGTTCTGCGTGAACTTCTAGTCCAACAATTAGTTCGTAATCTTCTACTGCCATTTATTTTCCTCCTTTTGAGTTTTTGATAATTTTAATTTAGTTTATTTCATAGCCTTTGTTATTGTTTATTATCTTATGATTTATCTTCCATCACCTTGTTCTTCGTCATCTGGTTTTCTTCCATCACTTTGTTCTTTACCACTGGTTTTTCTACCATCTTCTTGCTCTTTAGCATCTGTTCTGCTAGCATCATCTTCTTTTGTATTGTTTCCAGTTTGAGAGTCTCTTATCTTGTCTACTTTATATTGTTTCAAATAATTTTCATTGTAGAATTTTCTACTATTCAATCTATCATCACTTTCTAAATTATCCTTTATTTGTTCATATTCTCTTTCTATTCTATCATAACATCTTTTCAATTTATCTATTATTTCTATTTGGCTTATGTCGAATTCAGCAATGTCTCCATAAACAACCCTATTATTATTCATATAATCTGATATTTTGTTTAATATGATATCTTTTAAGTTTGTATTCAATATTTGATCCATACCAATACAAAATTCAATCATTTTCATCATTAATTTTTTATCTTCACCATCCATTTCCCATGCATCTAATTCAGTTCCTGAGTCTAAAAATTTTTTTCTCACAATAGATGCACGATAAATAGAATATAAAGGATCAAAATCAATTCCAGTATAATCTCCTAATTTATCGTTAAAAGCTAATATATAGCCGCCGAAAAAATGAGGAAATTCATCGATTTTTTTCATAACTCCCATGACTACTAATCTAGAATCTGGTAAATATAGTTCTTCTCTTTTTTTATCTCCTAGTCTATTTCTTTCAAATTCTTCTCTTTGCTCTTTTGTAATAAATTTAGCTAACCACTCTAAAGATATTTTGTCTATATCTTCCTCTTTTAATGGAAGTGTAGGTTCTTTTGGCTTTATTCCAAAGAATTCTTTTATCCTACTAAAAAAACTTTTCTTTTCCTTTGCTATTGTCAAAGCTGTTGTTTCATGTTCTTGTGAAATCTCTTTTTGAGAAGTATTTTGCTGTATAGTTGTACCTTTTACAACTTCGTTTTGATTTTGAGCGTAACTTAAAAGTTTCCATATTTCATCATCTGAAAAAGCATCTTTTCCACTCATTAATTTAAATTTTATTCTTTCTAATACATTACTAACTTGTGGAGTTGCATTTTGAGATAATCTATTTATTTCATCATTTAAGAATATTGTAAGACCTGGTACATCTTGTTCTGATATTTCAAACTCGTCTATTGCACCTTCTCTTACTCTTCTCACCATAAAGTTGCCATATAAGTTGTATAAAGCTCTTTCTATTTTGTCCCTATCTTCAAAATTATATTGTGAAATTGAATTATCATAAGTTTGTTTTAATTTTTCAAATTCTATTTCATAATCTTCTAAAGAAAGTTTTTCGCCATCTTTCTGCATGTCTGCTATTTGCTGAAATATTGCTTGCCCTTTGCTTTCTAATGCTTTTTGATTTCCTTTATTTTTCTTATATGCACCTAGTTCTAAAGTGAATTCACTATATGCTGAATAAAATTCTTGTTGGTTTCCTATTTGTAATAGATTATTATATTTTTCAAATAATTTTTTTGCAGTTTCCGTATCATATAGTGATATTTGAGATATTTCTACTTGCAATGGTTTTAGCATTGTTTTATATATTGTATCTCTTTGCTCTTTTGTAAACTCTATATCACTCTCAAGTTCTAACTTAGGTCTTAACATTTCATTAAAATCTGGTAAACTTCCATTAGAGAATTCATATTTTTCTTCTTTCATTACTCCTCCTAATTATTTTTTGAATGAAGGTTTATGATTTTCTCTGAATTTTATCTCTTGCTCAAATTTGTATGCTACATTTAATATTTTTTCTTCTTCAAATCTATTTCCTATTAACTGCATTCCTACTGGCATTCCTTCTTTATCTACTCCGCAAGGAAGTGATATTGCTGGAACTCCTGCTATATTTATTGATACTGTACATATATCTGCTAAATACATTTCCATTGGATTATTGCATTTTTCTCCAATTTTGAATGCTGTATTTGGAGATACTGGGGTTAATAATACATCATATTTTTGGAAGGCTTTATCAAATTCATTTTTTACATAAGTTCTGACTTTTTGTGCTTTTTTGTAATATGCGTCATAATATCCTGAAGATAATACATAAGTTCCAAGTATTATTCTTCTTTTTACTTCGTCTCCAAATCCTTCTGTTCTTGAATTTACATATAATTCTTTTAATGTTGTATAGTCTTTTGCTCTATAACCATATCTTATTCCATCAAATCTACCTAAGTTTGAACTTGCTTCAGCACAAGCAATAATGTAGTATGCAGCAAGTGACGCTTGCGCTACATCTAGTGATGTTTCTTCTACTATTGCACCTAGTTTTTTATATGTTTCTATTGCTTTATTTAACTGTTCTTTTACTGTTTCGTTTATTCCTTCTCCAAAGAATTCTTTAGGTACACCTATTTTTATTCCTTTTATATCTTTTTCAAGATTTTTTGTATAGTCTTTCTTTTCTATATCATAAGATGTGCTGTCTTTTTCGTCATGTCCTGCAATTATGTTTAAAAGCATTGCATTGTCTTTTACATCTTTTGTTATTGGTCCTACTTGGTCAAGTGATGATGCAAATGCTACTAGACCATATCTTGAAACTAGTCCATAAGTTGGCTTTAAGCCTACTACTCCACAGAATGCTGCTGGCTCACGAATTGAACCACCAGTATCACTTCCTAATGCCCATGGTACTAAATCTCCAGCAACTGCTGCTGCTGAACCACCTGATGAACCACCTGGAACTCTATTTAAATTCCATGGGTTATGTGTAATTTTTATAGCAGAATTTTCTGTTGAGCTACCCATTGCGAATTCATCCATGTTTAGTTTTCCAAGGCTTATTATTCCTTCTTTATTTAGTTTTTCTACAACTGTTGCATCATAAGGTGATACAAAGTTTTCAAGCATTTTTGAGCTACAAGTTGTTTTAACACCTTTTGTGCATAGGTTGTCCTTTATTCCTATTGGAATTCCTGCAAATTGTGGCGTTTCTTTATTTTCTTTTCTTTGATTGTCTATCTCTGAGGCTTTCTTTTCAGCATCATCTGTTGTAAGTGTTACAAATGCGCCCACATCTTTTTCTTTATCATTTATTCTGTCTATGTAAGCCTTAGTTATTTCTTCTGATGTTAACTCATTTGATTTAAGTTTTTCTACTAACTCGTGTACTGTAAGATTTGTAATATTGTCCATTAGCTTAATTCCTTTCTTCTAGCTTTTTATAATTTTACCTAGCTATCATTTAAATTATTTTAAACCAATTATAATTTTTATTTTATGAATTAATTTTTTTCTTTACCAATTCATATATTTCATCATTGATATCTTCTATTGTTCTTATTTTGTCATCTTTAACACATTTTATTTCATACCAATTATATTTTTTTACAAGTTCTAGTGCATTATTATAAGCATCAATAGTATTTTGCTTGTTTTTTTCTATTATATCCTTTTCCTTTTCATGTGTTATTTTATTTTCTCTATCTTGTATTAATTTTTCAGTATAATCTGGTGGCATATTCAAAAATATAACTTCTGTTGGGATTGGCAATCCATACAAATTAAATTCGAAATCCCACAGCCATTTCAAGAATTTTTCTCTTTCTTGCTTATCTTTTATTATTCCTGCTTGATGTATCATATTTGAAGTAGTATATCTATCAGCAGTTATTATTCCACCGTTGTTATAATATTCTTCAAAATCTTTTTTATATGTTGCATATCTATCTGCTGCGTAAAAAGTAGAGGCTATGTATGGACTTACATCTTTTTGATTTTCTCCAAAGTCTCCTTCTAAATACATCTTAACTAATGTTGATGATGGACTATCATAATTAGGAAAGCTAACTGATTTAAAGTCTATTCCGTCTTTTTTTAATCTTTCCTTTAAAAGATTGGATTGAGTTTGTTTTCCGCTTCCGTCTGTTCCATCAATGACAAATAATTTTCCCATATTACTACTTTTCCTTTCACATTAGTTAATTCAAATTTTATTTTCCACAGTTTTCCCACAAACTGTGTTTACAATATTAATTTAAAACTTTTGGTATTTTGAACATATTTCTTTCTTTTTCTGGTGCATTTTCCATTATGCCTTCTTTGTTATCAAAATCAATTATTTCATCTTTTCTAAATACATCTGAGCTATCATTTGCACCTATTGTTTCGTCTAAGTTCTTTAAATCTACTGAATTTAATAATTCAGTATAATTTAATATGTCTTGCAAATTATTTAAGTATTTGTCTATTTCCTCATCTTTTATTTTTAAGTCTGCTAAATTTGCAATGTGTAATAATTCTTCTTTACTAACTGTCATTTTATTTTCCTTTCTTTTTATATTGTATTTTATTTTTTAAATTTATTTATGCATTTTTGATTTTTTATTGAATATATAAAGTTTGATTTCACTATTCATTTTTTATTATTCAATAAAAATATATCCATATATTTCTACATGGATATATTTTACCTTTTTTTTTTATAATTTTCAATAGTTTTTGTTATTTTGAAACCCATTTTATGCTTGCTGATCCAGAGTTTCCATTATAAAATGTTGTACCATTTCTAGTATAGGCTGATGAACTGTCATAACCTGCTCCTCCTCCTATTGCACTTGAACTTGATATAACAGTAGCTTGTGAATTTCCAGCTGTTAATGTAGTATTATTTGTTGCAACGTATGATGAACCACCACCACCATTATATTTAATATTTGATTGTGCCACAGCTCCGGTATATGATTTACCACCATACCAGCCTCCGGCCTCCGCCGCCAGAACCTTCTATATTGTTTGGAGGTGACTGCGTACAAGTGGTTCCTGAATAATCTCCTCCACTTTCTCCGACGCCAAAAGAACTCCTTTCATCTGTTGCTCCACCTCTACAATCCCTTGTAGTATATGAAATATTTCCGTGGTTTGTACCTCCACCACCTCCAGCTACTCCTAAGAAATAACGTGAAGCTGTTGTTGCATTTCCATATGATTGAAGCCTTCCGTCTGTTCCATTAAGGCTAATTGCTACTGTAGTGGCACCACCACCACCAGATCCACAATATTGTCCTACTTCATCTCTATAATTGTTTAGTCCTATTCCTCCACGACCTCCGCCGTTGTATCCTCCATATGAATAAGTTGTGTTACGGTTTACTTCACCTCCACGGCCTCCGCCGCCACCAACTACAAAGTATAGGCTAGAACCTTTTGTAATATATACTCTTAATGTGACTTTACCTCCATTTGGTAATAATCTAGCTAATCCACTATTTAATGACCACGTAGCTGAACCTCCTGCTGCTCCATTAAGTACTATATCATAATATCCTGTTTCTGGTGCAGTATATGAATAATATGGATTGCTTGTACTATTTGCAACAGTATAAGACGCATCAGAGTATATTACTGTTGCCCCACCAAAGCAATTATTTCCATGTGTGTCAAAATCATTTATATTTGATTTTCCTACTACATATATAATTTGTGAAGAAGTCCATCCATTGAATGCATTTGCTCCTACATTTTCAACTGTTGATGGCAATGTAATACTAGTAACCTTTGTTGTATTTTCAAATGCATTATTTCCTATTGTTGTAATATTATCTCCTGTTGCAATAGTAGTTAAATTTGTACAATTTTTAAATGTGCTGTCGTTTATTATTGTTACACCAGAAGGTATTGATATTGATTGTAATTTGGTACAATTTTCAAATGTACTACTTCCTAATGATGTTAGCCCATCGGCTAATGTTATATTCGAAATAGAAACACAATCTTTGAATGCTTTATCTCCTATAGTAGTTACTCTTGCAGGAATATTAATGTTCTCTAATGATGAACATCCTCTAAATGCTGCCGACCCAATTTTAGTTATGCTATCTGGTAATACTACTGTTGTTAGCGAAGTTGATTGTGTGAATACTCCATATTCGTCACCATTTAAATTTCCGTCAATAATTTCTGTAATTGTATTTGGAAAAGTTATTTCTGTAATATTGCTAGAATTAAATCCTTTTACGTGTCCATTTGAACCTACAATTCCTAGTTTTGTTACTGGTTGTTCTTTGTATATGTCTGGAACTTGGATTATTGGAATTGGACTTTGCTCATCTGTTTGATAATATTTTTCTCCATCTTTTAAACTTATTCCTTCTGTTGGAGGATCATAGTCAAACAAATCTCTGTCTTGTTTACTTATTTCTTCTGCATATACAGCGTCCATATCTCCATCATAAGCCTCAGCAATTCTTTCTGTTTCTTCTATTTGAGCCCTTCTTCGTGAAGTAGTATATATAAAGAAACTAGAAAGTAATATGACTATAAAGAATATTGTAACGGCTACAATCATTGTTACAGAACCTTTTTCACTTTGCTTCATTTGTTCCTCTCTTTCTTGTGATTTAAAATCACTCTTTTCATTATTATAACAAATAGTTTATTTTTTCGCTCTAGTTTTCCTTGTCTTCGTTTTGTTTTTTTCTTGTTCTGGTTCCCACTTTTCTCCTAGTTTTGGTTTATTCCAAGATATATAGTTGCAAGATTTTGGATTATTCTCACAAATATAATATTTTTTTCCTCTTTTTGTTTTTCTTACATGTACTTCTCCTCCACATACTGGACAAGGTACATCTATTTTTTCTACAAATGGTTTTACATTTTTACATTCAGGGTAACCTGGGCAAGCTAAGAATTTGCCATATTTTCCATATTTAACAACCATCATTCTTCCACATTTTTCACATGGAATATCTGTAACCTCTTCTTCTAACTTCACATGTTCTAATTCTTTGTCTACTTTTTCCACTTCTTGTTCAAAAGGTGTGTAAAACTCTCTTATAACTTGCTTCCAAGGTTCTTTTCCTTCTGCAATCTCATCAAATTGATTTTCTATGCCTGCAGTGAATTCTACGTTTATTATTTCCTTGAAATTTTCTGTCAATAACTTATTTACTACCTTACCTAAGTCTGTTGGTACAAGTTGCTTTTGCTCTTTTTGAACATATCTTCTATCTAATATTGTTGATATTATTGTAGCATAAGTACTTGGTCTACCTATACCTTTTTCTTCTAATGCTTTAACTAAGCTTGCTTCTGTATATCTTGGTGGTGGTTCTGTAAAGCTTTGCTTTGCATCTATTTTTTCTTTTTTTACTTCTTCGTCTTTTACTAAATCAGGTATGTGGCTTTCTTCGTCTTCGTTTGTTTTATCATCTCTGTCTTCTACATATAATGTCATAAATCCTTTGAATTTAAGTGTTTGTCCACTAGCTCTAAAATTATAATTGTTTGCATCTATATTTGCAGATATTGTATCATATACTGCTGGCGCCATTTGACTTGCGATAAATCTATTATATATTAATCTATATAATTTAAATTCATCTGGTGTTAATGAGTCTTTTATTTTTTCTGGTTCTAAATCTATATATGTTGGTCTTATACCTTCATGTGCATCTTGAGCTCCAGCCTTTGTTCTATAATATCTATTTTCATAATAGTTTGCACCATATTTATTTGTAATATGCGTTTTTGCAGCATTTCTTGCTTCTTCTGAAATTCTTGTTGAGTCTGTTCTCATATATGTTATTAAACCAACTGTGCCCCTATCTTCGACTTTAACTCCTTCATAAAGTCTTTGTGCAACTTGCATTGTTTTTCTAATAGGAAAGCTTAATTTTCTTGAAGCTTCTTGTTGCATTGTACTTGTTGTAAATGGTGGTGCTGGTGTTCTTTTCTTCTCACCTTTTTTTACATCTGTTACAATATATTTTGCATTTTTTAAGTTTTGCAAAATTTCATCTACTTCTTCTTTTTTATGAAGCTCTATTTTTTTGCCATCTTTTCCGTAAAATCTAGCTATAAATTTATCATCATTTTTTGAAAGTGTAGCTAAAATGTTCCAATATTCCTCTGGTATGAAACTTTCAATTTCATTTTCTCTGTCTACAATTAGCTTTACTGCAACTGATTGTACTCTACCTGCTGATAAGCCTCTTTTTACCTTTTTCCAAAGTATTGGACTTATTTTGTAACCTACTATTCTATCTAATACACGTCTTGCTTGTTGCGCATCTGTTAAATTTTTATCTATCTTTCTAGGCTTTTTCATTGATTCTTTTACTGTTTCTTTTGTAATTTCATTAAATGTAACTCTACAAACAGCATCTTCTGGTATGCCTAAAAGATACGCTAAATGCCAAGCAATTGCCTCACCTTCACGGTCAGGGTCGGTTGCTAAGTATACTACTTTTGCATTTTTCGCATCTTTTTTTAAACTATTTATTAAATTTGCTTTTCCTCTAATGTTAATATATTGAGGTTCAAAATCATTATCTACATCTACACCTAGTTTTGATTTAGGCAAATCTCTAACATGTCCCATTGAAGCAACTACTTTTACATTGCTTCCCAAAAACTTTTTTATTGTATTTGCTTTTGATGGAGATTCTACAATTATCAACTTGTCTGCCATTACTTGATTTCCCTCTCTTTAATTAAAATGTTCAATTTTTTTACTTATATTTTATTGTCTATTTTTTATCTCATTATAGATTTTGTCTTCTACATTTTCTTTAGATAGCTTATGTGCATTTGCTCCCATTGATTCTAATGCACTTCTATCTTTCGCCAATTTTGTTATTGTAGCATTTAAAATTTCTGCTGTCAAGTTTTTATCCAATATAACTTCTGCTGCTTTGTTTTTTTCAAGTACCCTCGCATTATATTCTTGGTGATTTTCTGCTGCAAATGGAAATGGTATAAATATGGCTGGCTTTCCAACATTTTCAATTTCTGTTACTGTCATTGCTCCGCTTCTTGAAACGATTAAATCTGCTATATTCATTATTTCTTCCATATTGTATATATATGGCATTATTTTTATACCATTTATTTTATCTATATCCATATTTTCTTTTTGCAAGTCTTCTTTTACTTTTTCATATTGCTCTGGTCCGGCAGCCCATATTATTTGGTAATTCTTATTTAGCTTGTTTTTTATAATGTCTGTCATACTTTTATTTATACTTTGAGCTCCTTGGCTTCCTCCAAATACTAATACTAATGGTTTTTCTTTTGAAAATCCTAATTCTTGCTTTTTATTATTTATTTCGGCTTGAGAAAAATCCATTTTCTTTACTTTTGTTGGAGTACCAGTACAAACTATTTCTTTTGCCTTTGGTAATCTATCTTTTGCTTCTTTAAATCCTACTAAGATTTTTTCGGCTTTTTTTGAAAGCATTTTTGTAGCCACACCTGGAAGTACATTGCTTTCATGTATTATGTATGGTATTTTTAGTTTTTTAGCTGCCATGCATACTGATATACAGATATATCCTCCTGTACCAATCACTAAATCTGGTTTGAATTCCTTAAGTATGTTTTTTGCCTCTGTAATAGAATGAATAGTTTTTGCTAATCTTTTTACATTTTTTATACTTATTTCTCTAGATATTCCATATGCATCTATTGTTTTTAGCTCATACCCAGCTCTCGGAACTAAGTTTGTTTCTAATCCTCTAGATGTTCCTATGAATATTATTTTAGAGTTTGGCTCTTCTTTCATTATTTTATTAGCAATTGCTATTCCAGGGTTTATATGCCCTCCTGTTCCAGCTGCTGCTATTACAACTTTCATAAAGCCTCCTGTTTTTTAAAATTTTATGTCTTGCTTCGTCTCCATCGTAATTTTTTTACGAAAAGGACCGTCCCAAAAGTAAAATATTATATTTTCTTTGCTGTTCTTGAGATATTCATAAGTATTCCCATTGCTGATAGTAATATAACTAGTGAGCTTCCTCCATAACTTAAGAATGGAAGTGAGATACCTGTATTAGGTATTGTATTTGTTACAACTGCTATATTTAATATTACTTGCACGGCAATTAATGCTGTTATTCCTATTGCGATTAAACTTCCAAAGCTATCTTTTGCATTTATTGCAATTGAAACGCCTCTTACTATTAAAACAGTAAATAATGCTAATACTATTGCACAACCAACAAATCCTAATTCTTCTGCTAATATTGCAAATATAAAGTCATTGTGCGCTTCTGGTATGTATAGATATTTTTGAGTACTTTCTCCTAACCCAACTCCAAATAATCCTCCAGAGCCTATTGCATATAAGCCTTGTACTGTCTGATAAGATGTGCCACTTGTATTTGCCCAAGGGTCAAGCCAGGCCATGATTCTGTCAGACCTAAAGCTACTCATTAGCTTATCTTTTACAAATGGAAAAGCAATTGCACATGCTCCTAACACTCCACCTGCAAGCCATACTAAATACTTTAGTTGGCATCCACTCATTATTATCATAATTACTGTAACTAATCCTATAATAATACCAGCACTTAAATGGTTTTGCACAATTAGTAATATAAGTATTGGTATTCCTACTGCAACTAATGGTTTTAGGCATGATTTCCAAAATCCCTGGATTTTGTTTTTAGGATCACTGTAATATCCTGCTACCCATATGATTAATCCTATTTTTGTTATTTCTGATGGTTGAATACCTATTCCTATATTTATCCATCTTCTTGCTCCATTTGCGTCAGAGCCTATTACTGGTAATAATACAAGGAATAATATTGCAATTGATAAAATGTATATTAATTTATAAAAATGTTTGTATATATTATAATTAATTTTAGATAATACAATCATTGAAAATAAGCCTAAACAAGCCGCAATGCATTGAGTTCTAAAATATGTATAGCTTTTTCCTGACTCTGCTAAGGCTGTTGGACTACTAGCAGATAATACCATTACTAATCCTAATGCTACAAGCATTAAGACTACAATCAATAAAGGTAAATCTACTCGATTACCTGACTTTAAAGAAGATAAATTAATTTTGCTCTTAGAATCTCTTTGATTTGTAACTTTCTTTTTAGTAACTTTTTTATTTTTTGATGTTACCTGCATTTACTCATCATTCCTTTAAATTTATTTTTTATCACACAAATTTATATAATCATAATTCCAACCATACACATAATAAGGGTAATTAAACTAAATATTGAAACTATTTTGTTTTCTTTCCATCCGCAAAGTTCAAAGTGATGATGTATTGGTGCCATTTTAAATAATCTATTTCCTGTTTTTTTGAAATATAATACTTGTAAAATTACTGAAACTGTTTCTATTACTGGAACTATTGCTATTATTAGTAATAATAATGGGAGTTTTAAGTATAAGGCAATTCCTGCGATTGCTCCGCCTAATAATAAAGAGCCTGTATCTCCCATAAATACATGTGCTGGGTGTAAATTAAATAATAAAAATCCTAATGCTGCTCCTATTATAATACATCCAAATATTGTTGTTTCTTTTATATCCCATATTATTGATATTACTGTAAGGCATGTAAGAATTATTGTTGTTACACTGGTTGATAATCCATCTATTCCGTCTGTAAGATTTACTGCATTTGTTGTTGCAAGTATTACTATTACAGCAAATGGTATATAAAACCACATTGGAAGTGTTACATACTTATTAACAAATGGTATATATATATCTGTTCCATTGTCAAAGTTAAATACTAACATTACAACATATGCAATTGCGATAACCATTAGTCCTAACATTTTTAGTTTTGGACTTAAACCATCTGTATTGTGTAATACTACTTTTTTAAAATCATCTATAAATCCTATTAGCCCAAATCCTATAGTAACAAATACCATTGGTAATAGTCTTGTTGCTATTTCTGGTTCGTCCCCAGCGTAATCTATATATAGAAATGCACTTAATAATATAGTTGTTATTATTAGTATAAGTCCTCCCATTGTTGGAGTTCCCTTTTTCTTTAAATGCGATTGTGGTCCATCTTCTCTTTCAGATTGCCCTACTTTTAATTTTCTAAGTATCGGTATTACTATTAATGATATTACTATGCTTACTACAAAAGATAATAATAATATCTTTATTTGAAAACTCATTTGTATTTCCCCCTAAGCGTTTTTTTAACGTTTATGTACTACATTTCATCTATAATTTGAGAAATTATTTCTCTTTCATCATAATGATGCTTTTCATGATTTATTTCTTGATATGTTTCATGACCTTTTCCAGCCAAGACTACAATATCATTTTTGTTAGCCATTTTTATAGCTTTTCTAATAGCTTCTGTTCTATCCACTATACATTCATATCTATTACTTGTCTTTTTAATACCTTCTTCAATTTCTTTTACAATTGTTTCTGGGTCTTCTGTTCTTGGATTGTCTGAAGTTATTATTGTGTAAGCTGCTATTTTTCCAGATATTGCACCCATTAATGGTCTTTTAGTTTTATCTCGATCTCCACCACATCCAAATACAGATATTACTCTACCTCTAGTATATGATTTAACAGCTTGTAATATGTTCTCTAAACTTTCTGGAGAATGTGCATAGTCTATCATTATTGTTAATCCTAATTTGTTATCTACTAATTCACTTCTGCCAGGTACTTTTACAGTTTCTAGAGCTGCTTTAATATTTTCAGTAGAGCATCCTAATTTTTCTGCCACTGAAATTGCAGCCAAACTATTATATACACTAAATCTACCTGGTATATCTGTTTTTATTCTTTCATTTTTTCCATTTACTTTAACTCTAAAATCTACATATGAATTTGTAATTGTTATATCTTTTGCAAGCATATTGCTTTCATTGTCTATTCCATATGTTCTAAATATACAATTTGGAGCAAGTTTTGGTACTCTAATTGTATTTATATCATCTACATTAATAAACCCATATTTACACATTTGAAATAGTTTCACTTTTGAATTAAAGTAGTCTTCCATGTCTGGATGTTCTTTCGGACTTATGTGGTCTTCTGAGAAGTTTGTGAATATTCCTATATTAAAGTCTGTTCCATCTACTCTATGTAATTTTAAGCTTTGTGATGAAACTTCCATTACACATGCTGTGCAACCGTCTTTTACCATCTCACTAAATAAGCTTTGAAGTTTTATGCTATCTGGAGTTGTTCTATCACTATCTTCTATTTTTCTATTTCCTGAATATGAAGCAATTGTTCCTATAAGTCCTGTTTTTATTCCTTGCTTTTCTAGAATTGATTTTATCATGAATGTTGTTGTTGTTTTTCCTTTTGTTCCTGTAACTCCTATTACTTGCATTTTTCTTGATGGGTTGTCATAAAAATTGCATGCGCAAATCGCTACTGCTTCTCTTGAATCTTTAGCAGTAATTAAAGTTACATCTTGAGGAATACTTTCCATAACTTCTTTTAGCATTTCTTCATCGATTAATATTACTTTTGCACCATTTTGAATTGCCATTGGTATGTATTTATGTCCGTCTGTATCAAATCCTTTTATTGCTACAAACATATCTCCTTGTGATATGTTTCTAGAATCAGTGCTTATGTTATTTACCTCTATATCTAAATTTCCTTTAGCTTTTAGTCCTTCGATTCCTGCTATTATATTTTTTAAATTCATAAATTTTTTTGTATGGTTTTTAGCCATACCCCTCCTTATTAATATTTGCCGTAAATTGATTTTTCCCTTTTGAAATTTACGGTTTATCACTTTATTCAATTGCCTAAAATGATACTTATTCTATTATATAACTTATTTTATTAAAAAAACAAGATTATATGCGAAATAATCTTGTTTTTTATTGAAATTTAATTACTACCAATTATAAATCTCCAACTGTTGTTTAAAAATTTTATTATCTTCTCTTGAAGTTGTTAATCTTAAGTTTTCATTCTTTTTAACTATTTGATTTACTCGCCATAATCCTAGCCCATGGAATAGCTTGTCTTTTTTAGTTGTAAAACCTTTTTCTTTTAGTTTAGATAAGTCTAACAAAGTATTTTTACAAGGATTTTCTATGATTACTAAGTTTCTATTATTATAATTATCTTTTATAAACTTTATGTTTATTTGCTTATTTTCACACTCTCTTGTTGCTTCAATTGCATTATCTATTAATATTCCTAATACTCTGCATAATTCATAGGTTTTAATTTTTATGCTATTTAAATCTACATATACTTCTACATTTATATTTATATTATCTTTCTTTGCTTCTAAATATTTATTATTGATTATGTTATATATTGCCGGATTACACTTTAGAATATGCTCAAAATCTTTTGTATTATCCATACATCTGCAATCACAAATAAATTCATTATACATATGAGTTAATCCGTCCATGTCATTTGCAGCAATATATCCACCTAATCCTTGCATTATATTTTTCATATCGTGTCTGAAAGAACGCATATCATCAAAGCTTTCTTTTAACCTTGTGTTATTTCCTTCTAGCTCACTAATTTTATTCTTTTCGTTTTCTATTTGTATAGTTTTGTTGATACTTACAGTAGTAATTATATAATATGATATTATTAATATTATGGCTAAGCTCAAAATTGATTGTGGCAATATTTCAATTACATTGAATAAACTGATTCCGCTTGTTAAAATTAGTATTGCAGAAATAACACCTACACCTATTATTTGTTTTTTAGTTTTTGAATTTATATATTCTGGAATTATCATTTTTATCTTTAAAGTTTTTAAAGCCATATATAATAAGACATAAAGAACGATGGCTATTAATAATGATATTAAGAACATAGAAATATTATTTGAAATTTGAGAAAACGAATTACTTTGATTTATTTCAGCGCATATTAAATTTACGCAAGTCGACATTGTTAAATTTATTTCTTCTAGAATTATAACTTTTTCAATTTTTAGATTTAATATAAATTTATAAATTATTGCTTGGGTTAAGACCTCTATTAACATAGAGTAAGGCATTGGTAAAACTATTCGTATCAAAGAAACAAGGACAGTTTGTGCCATCCAAGTTCTTTTCAAACTTTCACTTTTTATATTTAGGCCGTACGATAATATTTTATTTTGTATGATTGTTGTTACTGCTGTATAAATTAATATTAGTATACAGATTTGCATGCTATTTTTTTGTAATAATGCAATATTCATTCTCTTCTCCCCTGTTATCCATTTTTTACCATATTCAATATAATATTACATTATTTTTCTTTTTGCAATAGTTTCTGACAATTTTTTACATTTTTATTACTGTTTAATGGTATATATGCATTTAAAATACCATTAAACAGTAACCATTCTATTAAAAAAATGGTTACTGTTTATAGCTCATGTTAATTTAAAATTTAACTTTACTTTTTATAATATTCCACACGTCGTTAGTCTTTATATATTCGTTATAATGTTTTCTTACATTTTTATCATAGTTTTCTAATTCATTATTTAATAAGTTGAAATCTTCTGTTTCAAAAACCAAGTTCATTGCTTCTGTTCCTCTTCTTAGGCTTTTCTTAGCTTGATTTATTATTTTTCTATAATCTTTTCCATTTAAAATATATACTAATAGTGGCTTATATTTTGCCCATCCTTTTGATGCTTTTAAGAATCTTTCTTCTACACTATCTTCTAACTTCATTTTTCCAAAACTCTTTGGATATTTGCCATCTAATATTTGGCTATATTTCAAGAATCCATCGTGGAAATGATATGTTGGAACTTGTACTACTTTTGCTTTTTTTAATAAAGTACACCAAAATGTATCTTCTCCTCTAGCTCCAGGTGGGTTATAAAAAGCAGGAATATTTCTTATATGTCTCAAATTCAAACAAATGCCTGATGCAAATAACCAGTTTTCTGTTCCTACATTTCTTAATCTATTTGGCTTTCCATTAAAAACAATTTCTTTATCTGCAAATGTAATTCCACTTTTATCTCTTTCTGTATTCTTTATTTTTTCCCATGATACTACTTCATTACTTAGTCCATCTATATAATCTTTAAGTGCGTCTACTTTGATATCTTTTGCTTCTATATATGGTATAGGTGACATATTTCCACATCTATATCCAATTGTTACATCTGCTTTTTCTATACTTTCTAAATGTCTTAAAATATCGTCTTGTTTTATCCAATCAATCTTTCCATCATCATTTTTTATATTAGCGACTAAATATTCATCATCATCCCAAAACAAAAGATAGTCGATTTTTCTTTTTAAAGCAAAATACATTATTGAATTTCTAGCTCTGGCATATCCATGCCCTAAAATCAAATCAACATCTTTTTTATCAAAATTATATCTTGATACTAATATTTTCTTTTCTTCTTCTATATCTTCAGGAGTGATATATTTAACCTTTATTTTTCTATAAACATCTGATTTTATTTTATAAAAATCAATTCTTTCTGTGTGTTGGTAATCTAAGTCATATAGTATAAAAATTGTAAATTCTACATTCTTTTTATATCTTTCTCCCTGCTGTATTATACTTTCATAATATGAATTAATTATTTTACATACATTAGGTCTGCCAGCCAAGAAACCAATTCCAAATTGTATTGTTTGTGACATATAAATACTCTCCTTATTTTAGTTATGATATTATAGTTCCCTGTTTATTATACTCTCTAAACTCGGCCAATAACTTCCTATACATTTATTTGTTTCTTTAAGATTTCTATATGCATCTACTATTATAGATTCTATTATTTCATTTTCATCTTTAGATGTGCAATTTGCTTTTATTTTTTCTATATATTTTTCGTAGTTTTCCAAAAATAATTCATGTATACTTTTTATTAATTCATTTTTGTTAGTGTTACTTGAATTTTGAACTTTTCCAGCTAATTCTATACAATTTTCTAAATATCTTCTTCTACATTTCATTTCTATATCTTTTTTGCCTTCGTTTTCAAAATATTTAGAACCTTGTATGTATGCATCTAAATTGTCTTCTACTCTCTTTGCTTTTATTTCTCTCCTCATTATGCTATTGTTTGTTTGAATATATCCATGTAGACATTTATTTGTTGACACAATTTTTTTGCATTTATCTAATATTCTGAATGTTGTATATTCATCTTCGTGTAGTTTTCCAATAGGAAAAGATATTCCTTGTAAAATTTCTTTTTTATACAATTTATTCCATACGACTACTTTTTTCACGTATGGATTTAGTCTTGCTCCATATAGTAAATTTAGAGCTTTATTATTATCATATACTTCTTCTGTTAAATTTAAACTGTTGTTATATTCTTCGATTATCTCTTTAGCTTTTTTTATATCATTCTCATTGATTCTCAAAAATTGACATTCTGATATATCTGCTTCATATTTATTTATTAAATTATATAAGTCCTCGTAAAATGTTGGAAATAAATAATCATCTCCATCTACAAAACTTATATATTCTCCATTTGCTAGCTTCAAGCCTTCATTTCTTGCACTTGATAATCCTCCGTTTTCTTTATGGATGACTTGAATTCTATTGTCTATTTTTTCATATTGATTGCATATTTCCTTTGATTTATCTGTTGAGCCATCATCTACTAATATGATTTGTAAGTTTTCATATGATTGTTCAATTATACTTTTTATACATTCTTCAAGATATTTTTCTATATTGTATATAGCTACTATTATGCTAATTTTTCCATGATTTTCTAGTCTTATATCTTTCATCAATATAACCCCTTTAATTCATTTTTACTCACATCCACTATATTTTAACATAATATCCCGAAATAGTCAAATTACAGCAATATTCTACTTTTTTTGAAATTACAATTTCTTAATCTTTTTTGCTAATGGATTCACCTTTATTATTTACATATCTTCATATTCTTTAGCGAACAAATTATTTTTTATTATTGTATCAGACAAGTAAATTTCATCTTCCATTTTATAAAAATTATATTATTTTTTAAGATGTATAATAATTTATTAGCTATTCTATGCACAATAGATTTTTCTTCTGTGCTTCTTTCGCTTTGTGTTGTGTTTATTTGTTCTTTTTGCTCAATGCTCTCTTTCTTATTTTCGTTTTTGCTGCGTTTAGTTGCTACTTTCATTAATTTTCCTGCTTTCTTATTAAATTGTTACTCCCTTTATTTATCTCCTTTTCATATCATTTGATTTTAATAATTTGTGCTATAATAATATCATATTTTTTAATTTTCGACAAATATTTCTTCGTATTTTTCATGCTTTTTTGTTTTTATTGAATGGGTTTCCTATCCAATAAAAAAGGCCACATATAATGTGGTCTTTAATTTTCCTCTTCATTTTTTTGTACTTCTAAGTATGGAAGTATTTCACTAAATATTTGCCCACCCACAGGTGCAGCAACTCCTCCTCCTTGATGTCCTCCTTCTCCTGTTGGATTGTATAATGTTATTAACACAACAACCTCTGGGTCTTCTATTGGAGCTGTTCCTATAAATGATGTTACATATTTACCTGTATTTACTCCATCTTCTGATGTTCCTGTTTTTCCCCCAATAGAATATCCTGTTACTTTAGCATTTTTACCAGTTCCTTCATCTACAACCGTTTGCATCATGCTTAAAATATTTTTTGCTGTTTCTTCTGAGATTACTCTATCTGCATATTCTGGCTCTATATTTGTAACTTTTTTATTTCCGTTTTCATCTACTTCGGAATTGCTTATTATTTGCTTAACTATTCTTGGTTTTGTATAAACTCCTCCGTTAGCTATTGTTGATAGCATTGTTGCCATCTGTATAGGTGTTACTTCAAATCTTTGGCCAAATGAAATTGTTCCTAATTCTACCGGTCCAACTTTTTCTTCTTTTAAAAATATTGAGTTTGCTTCTCCTGGTAAATCTATTCCTGTGGTTTTGAAAAATCCAAATTTATTTAAATATTCATAATATTTATGAACTCCTATCTTTTGTCCTAGCCCTATAAATACAGGGTTGCAAGAATTCATTAACGCCTGTCTTAAGCTCTCTGAGCCGTGTGGTCTATAATATCTCCAGCATTTCATTTTTACTCCTGCTACATCTATATATCCAATACATGTAAATTCTCCTTCTTTATCTGGTGTTGTTATTCCTTCTTCTAATGCTGCTGATGCTGTAACTAATTTAAATGTAGAGCCAGGCTCATATGTATCTGATATTGCTTTATTACGCCACAAGCTTTGCATCTTACTACTTTGCTCTTCTTCTGGAAGACTTTCATCTACTGCAAATGGGTCGTTTAAATTGTAATCAGGATATCCGGCTAAGGCTAATATATCTCCAGTTTTCGGATTCATTATAATGACGTTTCCACCATCTGTACACTCATTGTCGATACATGCTTCTTTTAAGTACTTTTCGGCTATCGCCTGTATAGTTGCATCTATTGTTAATACTAAATCGTCTCCATCTTGTGGTTCATTATATTCTTCTGGGTTATCTTCTATTGTACCTCCTGATGCATCTGTTACTTTACTAATTGAGCCTGCTTTTCCTTTTAAATATTCATCATATTTTGCTTCAATACCATTTAGTCCTTGATTATCACTTCCGCAAAATCCAATTACCTGTGATGCTAAATTGTTAAGAGGATAATATCTTTTTGAGTCTTCATCTATGTTTATACCTTCTGTTATATTATTTTCTTCCATCCAAACTCTAAGTAAATCTGTTTTTTCTTTGTCTACTTTTCTAACTATTGTTTCTATTGATGAACGTTTTTTTACTCTTTTTAATACTGTTTCATAATCTAATTCAAATATTTCACTAAGTTTTTGTGCTACCTTTTCTTTATCCTCATCTTTAATATGTGTTGGATTTACTGTTACTGTTTCTACTGAGCTACTTACTGCAAGTACTACTTCCCCTGTTGTATCATATATAGTTCCTCTTTTGCTGCTAACAACTCTATCTGAAGTTTGTTGTGCATATGCTTTTTCTTTTAGTTCTCCTCCTTCTACAAATTGTATATATCCTACTCTTGTCATTAGTAATGACATAACTAAAATAATTAAAAAAATGGAATTTTTCATTCTTTTTCTTACACTTAATTTTCCTATCATTTTCTGCTCAGTCCTTACAATAAATTTAGGTTTTCAGATGGTTTTACCTATAAACTCATATATTTTAATTCTATTATATAAGTGTATAAAAAATGAAAAAAAATAAAGTAATTTCTATTATGATTTAGAAATTACCTTATTTAGTTTCCGAATAAATCATTTATTAATGCTTGCCACCAAGTCTCTTCTTCTCCTGTTACAACTGTTTCTGTACTTGATTCAATATAATCTTCTTTTGGTAAGCTTACATAAACTTTTTGACTATTATCTAGTTTTTTCATTCCAAGTTTTTCTTTTGCTTGTTGCTCAATATTATTGATATTTGTACCTCTTTCGATATTTAATTGTAATTGAGCATTTTGTTTTTGTAAATCGGCTAATTGTGATTTTAAATTTTCTTTTTCATTAAATCTTGTATTTATAAGCGCATAGCGATAACTTATTAATAATAATACTATGAAAGCAAAAGCTATTTCTACTATATATTTAGCTGTTTTTCTAGAATAATCTACTGATTTACTTTTTGCTTTTTTATTTCTTTTTTGTGTATTAGTCTTTTTTCTTGTTGTTTTTTCATATTCTGGTTCGATTTTTCTAGGACTAGTTTCGTATTCATAATAGTCTATCATAAGTTATCACCTCTTTTCCGTTTTTTAATATAGTTTTCCTACTATTTTAACTTAATTTTTATTATTTTTTTCTCTTCTTTCAAAAATTCTTAATTTAGCACTTTTTGCTCTTGAATTCATTTTTAATTCTTCTTCACTTGCTTCAATAGGCTTTTTATTTATTATTTTTCCTAAAGTTTTACTTCCACATACACAGTAAGGTAAGTCTTTAGGGCATGTACATTTTCCTTGTGCCTCTATGTATGCTTCTTTTACTGCTCTATCTTCTAGAGAATGAAATGTTATAGTGCAAAGCCTTCCACCATCTTTTAATAAATTTATACAATCTAATATTGTATTATATAATGGCTCTATTTCATTATTTACTTCTATTCTTATGGCTTGAAATGTTCTTTTGGCTGGATGTCCATCTTTGCTAAATGGTATTACCTTTTCTATTATTTCGGTTAACTCTTTTGTTGTTTCGATAGGTTTTTTTTGTCTTTCATTGCAAATGCTTTTAGCAATTTTTCTTGAGAACCTATCTTCTCCATATTTATATATTATTTCTGCTAATTTTTCCTCTTTATATTTATTAACGACGTCATAAGCTGATATTTTTTGAGTTTTATCCATTCTCATGTCTAATTTGTTATCACCTATATAACTGAATCCTCTTGATTTTTCATCTAGTTGATATGATGATACACCTAAATCTAGCAGTATTCCATCAACTTTTTCTATTCCTATATCTTCTAATATTTCTTTTATATTATCATGATTTCCATGTATTAATTTAAAGTTATTATATCCCTTTAAATTTTCCTCGGCTGCTTTTAGTGCTTCCTCATCTCTGTCAATTCCTATTAGAAATCCTTGAGCTGATAACTTTTCTATTATTTTTTTACTATGATTAGCTCCTCCAATTGTACCGTCAACATATATTCCATCTTTTTTTATGTTTAAACCATCTATTGTTTCATTTAGAAGAACCGGTATATGCTTAAATTCCAATTAATTACTCCTTAAGATTGTTTTAAAATATTTTTCCATAATTAGCACTAGCAGTTGGCATTTATTGCCAACTGCTTATGCTTGATAATATTTGTCTTTTGTATATTTTGGCTTTTTTCCTTTGTAAAAAATCTTTTGTTTTTTATTAATTATCTTTTGTTTATTACTCTTATAAGAGTTTTTCTTATGTAACAGTTCTTCATGTGTTTATTTTTCTTTTGTTAAAAAATTGGTTTTGCTGATTTTTTATCTTTTGTGCATTTTAGTCTTTTGTATGTATTTTTAGATTTAAAATTTTTTAAATCTAAAATTCTTTCTCTTGTAGTATCCAATTTAGGATTTTGTCTTTTGTTTTTATAATTTTTATCTTTTGTTTATTTTTTTCTTTTGTTGAAATTTATATAAACCTTAGTAGGATTATATACCAAGCATTCCTAAGTTAGCCATATTTTCAGCAATTTCATCAGCAGATAAGTTTTCTTCACTATTGTAAGCTTTCCATTTGTCTTTATTCCATATTTCTATCCTGGTTCCTACACCAGTGATTACTGCTTCTTTTTCTAATTCTGCATATTCTCTTAAATTACTTGCTATAAGAAATCTTCCTTGTTTATCTATCTCACATTCAATTGCTCCAGATAAGAAGAATCTTACGAAGTCTCTTGCATTTTTGTTTGTAAGTGGCAAAGTTTTTAATTTTTCTTCAAAGTTGTTCCATTCATTTTTTGAAAAGCCGAATAAACATCCGTCTAATCCTTTGGTGATTATGAATTTTTCTCCGATATCTTCTCTAATTTTAGCAGGCATTATTAGTCTGCCTTTAGCGTCAAGAGAATGTTCATATTCCCCTATTAACAACTTTTACTCACTTCCTTTTCACTTCGTGGCACTTTACACCACTTTTCTCCACTCCAATTAAATTGTAATACATAAAAATAAAAAATGCAATAGCTTTTTTGAATTTTTTTATTTTTTTCAAAAAAGTTTTTTATGTCAAAAGGAACGGAGATTATTTACATTACCAATAATCTCCGTTCCCTACGCCATAAATTGCATTTTTATTGTCCCATATTTAATTTGTTTTGATTAGCTTTGTCAAAAATTTCTTCTCTATTTTTTCTTCTATCTATTACATATGTACTGCCCCAAATCGTTTTTGCAAGATGTTTTACTGCTGCTCCTGCTTCTCCTATTTCTAATGTGTTTTTAAATTTCTCGTTTGTTACTTCTACAACGCCAATACTTATTGTTGTAAGAGGAAATGGTTCAATAACACCTTTTCTATTTTCTACTTCTATATATCCTCTTTCAATATCTTCTTTTGAAAAATAATTTACTATACTCTTATCGAATTCTGCAATTATATTTTGGCATATTTCCTCATAATTTTCACTTTCTACTAATGCAACAAAATCATCTCCACCAATATGTCCAACGAAATTTTTATCTTTTTCATTTAAAACATATTTTGTAATTATTTTGGCTGTAAGTTTTATTATTTCGTCTCCATTTGAAAAGCCATAAGTATCATTATATGCCTTGAAATTATCTAAATCCAAATACATCATTGCAAATTTTTTGCCTTCATCTAATCTTTCTTGCATTTCTGTCTGGATTTGATTATTTCCTGGAAGCCCTGTTAGAGGGCTTACAGTTCTATTTTTATTCAGTAATTTTATTAAATTCATAATTGTATAATAAATAATATGATAATTAGTTGGATATTTTAAGCAAATTTCTACGTCATTTTTTAAAATATCTAAAATATGCTCTTCATCATCTGATGCACTAAGTACAATTGTTAGAACATTAGTATTATCTTTAATTTTTCTAACCGCTTGCTTTATATCTAAACTTAAATATTCTTCATTTATTATACACATATCTGGAGTATCTTTTTCTTTTATTTCGTTAGCGTGTATACTTTCAAGTTGTACATTTTTTTCTTTTTTCATAATCTTTTTTAAAGATTTTAACAATTTTCCATCTTTATCTTCATCTAATAGATATACTTTTTTCATGCTTTTATATCCTTTCATCAGATTAAAAGTTTATTATAGTGTGACAGTAAATGATTGTTCTTCTACTAGGCCACTTATATTTGTTACTGTAATTGTAACAGTATGAGTTCCTGGTGTTATTTCTTGAGTCGCTCTAATTTCTTTTTTATTTAAAGGAGCATCTCCTGTATCTGTTGTAACTCCATCTACTGTTATTGCAATTTTGCTAATTCCTTCTTCATCTTGTGCATTTATAACTAAGTTTGTTCCTTCTGCTGTAACTGTAAATGTTGGTCTATTAGCACCCTTGATTGTTTCTGTTTGAGTAGTTGTGTTTCCGTCATTATCTACTGCTGTAATTGTTAAAGTATTTTGTCCTCTTAATACCTCTACACTTGCTCTTATCTGAGTTCTATCTGTGCTTGTAGAATCCAAATCTACTCTTGTAGGCTCTTCATCATTCCATTGATATGTTAAATATGACATCTCTGTTTCGTCTTTTGCTGTTATATTCAGCATATTTCCTGAAACACTTATTTCTATTGTTGGTTTTGAGCTTTCGTCTTGTTCATTTATATATTGTTTTTGGAATTGATATTCATTTCCATAGTAATCTGTTACTGTTATATTTAATATATTATTTCCAGTTGGAATTTGAGTTGTTGTTTCTAATTCTACTGTTCCGTTTCCTTGTACAGTTGTTGTTTCACCTTGTCCCCATCTATATTGTATTTGAGCGATAGGCATTTGTCCTACTGCACTTATTGTAACTTCAGTTCCTATTGGGTTTGCAGTAACTTGAGGTTCGTCTGCTAATTTTGGTTTTGATGATAGTATTCCATAAGTTGCATCTCCTATTAAAGTAAGTCCAAATAATATTATAAGTACACAAAAAACTCTTACTATTGAAACAATGCTAGCTTTATTTTCATTTGGGCTATTATAATCTACTCTTGTTTGATTATACTGATTTTTTTCTTTTTTTACCTTTTGCTGTTTAGCTTGTTTTTTTGGATTTGGCTCATTATCTGGTTGCATAGATAATATCTGATTCATATTCTATTATCCTTTCTTTTTATATTACATACCTTTTAATTAAGAATACTCCTCCAGCGATAATTGCTAATGTTCCGGCTGTTATTCCTATATATAATGGTGCGCTACCTGTTACCATTGTTAATGCTACTGGTGCATCATCTATATCATCTTCTCCTTCTACTTTATTATTTGGAGTTGAGTCTATATCTGGTGTTTCACTTTCATTATAGTCTTCGCTTATTTCTGCTGTATTTATCATTACTCCCATGTTCTCTTCATCATTTATCCATGTTAGTACTATTTCTACTACTGCACTTTCTCCTGGCTCTAGTAATGTATCCTTTAATGCATCTGTTACTACTTTTCCATCTACTTCTCTCCAGCCTGGGTTATCTGCTTGATTGAATTCTAGTCCTTCTGGAATGTAGTCTGAAATTTCTGTTGCATATCCTGGTATTTCTCCTTCATTTGTTATTCTTATTTGATATCTGAATTTTATTATTGTGTTATCTATTCTGTCTTGGTTTAAGTCTACTCTTACTACTGGTTCTGGGTCTTGTTCTGCATAATGGCCTGTATCTTTTACTTTTTCTACTCCGTCTTCTATTAGTATAACTTGACTTACCCATTTTCTTAATGCTAAGTCAAAGTATTGTACATAGATTTTCTCTATATCTTGGTCATCTTCTCCATCTATCCATTCGTCCGGAGTTGAATCTATATCTTCTACCTCTTCTCCATTTTCGTCTGCATCTTCACTTATTTCTGCTCTATTTATTATTATTCTATCTGATGTATTTGGCTCTGTTACTCTGAATGCTACTCTTACATCTTTGTAGTCAGGTGTTTCCATTGTATCTTTATCATAGGCTTGTATTAAGTTTTCCCCTAGTGTTTCTTCATTTTCTTTTGATAGATAGTCTGTTCTTATATATACTGCCTCTTCTGCATTTTCTGTTACATTTCCATTTGCATCATACATTACCCATCTGTATTCTTGGTTTACTTCGTTTTCCGGTAAGAATATTAATCCTTCTGGTACATCATCTTTTATTTCTTCTGCATATCCTGACATATTTCCTTCGTTGTATATTCTTATTGTATATATTACTATATCATTTTGGCATACTCTTACTGGCTCTTTTGTGTGGTTATATGTGAAGCTTGTTATTATATTGCCATTTTCATCTTCTGTTCCATAAAGAGATGTGTCTACTTGTGGTATTCTGTTTGTTATTTCTTCGTCATTTACTCCTGTGATGAATTTTCTTAATGCTAAATCAAATTGTTTTAATATTACCTTCTCAAAATCGTCATCGTCTTCTTGTCCTGGTATATATTCGTCTCCTCTTTCTATTTCTTCATCTCTGTAATTTGGTAAGTCTTCATCTGATGGTAATACTACTTCATTTTCATTATCTCTATCTGGTATATCTAATTCATTTCTGTATTCTGTTATTTCTGCTATATTTGTTATTTCTTTTAAATATTCTGCACTATCTCTTACTCTACATTTTACTTGTATATCTGCATAATCTAATGTACTTCCTCCATTAAATGCTGTAAGTAATGTATTTCTTAGGTAGTCTGTTTCTATTGTTCTTTCATCTGTCTGCGTCCAACCATATTCCTGATTTAATTCATCATTTGGTAAGAATTCTAGTTCTGGTGGTAGATGGTCTACTATCTTTTCTACATATCCATCTACTTGTCCTTCATTATATACTCTTATTGTGTATATTACTTCGTCGCCCTTCTTTACTTCTACTGGCTCTTTTGTATGATTGTAATTTGCTGTTGTTTCTCCATTTAATAATGGGCTTGTATCTACTTCTGGTATTCTATTTGTTACTTCTCTATCATTTACTCCTGTGATGAATTTTCTTAGTGATAAATCAAAATATGTTGGTTCCATTATTAACTCTTCGTAGTCATCATCATCTTCATATCCTTTTCCTTTTTCTGATGTTTCTGGGTTGTAATTGTTCTTTTCTTCTTCTGTTAAATTATCTGGAGTTGAATCTACATCTTCTGTTCCTCCTAAGATGTCTTCTGCCTCTGTGATTTCTGCTACGTTTTTCAATGATATTCTTTCATCACTTGCTCTTCTTACTACTCTACACTCTATTTGTACATCTACATAATCTAAGCCATTTGTTGAATTTGCTGTGCCTTGTATTAATGTATCTGCCAAATATCTGGTTTTTATTGTTTGTCCTTCTGCTGTCCAACCATATTGTGCATTTATACTACTTTCTGATGCTGGTATTAACTCTAGTCCTTCTGGTAAATAGTCAGTGATTTCCTTTGCATATCCATCTATTTTTCCTTCATTGTAGATTCTTATTGTATATCTTACTATGTTTCCTGTTTTTACGATTAGTGGTGTTTTTGTATGTGTCTTTTCTGCTGTTGTTCCATCATCAAATGTTCCTTCTCCATTTGCAACAGATTGTGCTTCATCTTCACTTATTTGTGGTTCACGGCTTGTCTCTACTGCATTTCCATTTATATGTGTTATATATTTTCTTAATGCTAAGTCAAATGGTTGCTTTCTATTTGTAATAATTATTGTTATTGTATTTGTTTCTTCATCATATTCCCAGTTTGTAGCTTCTGAACTTACATTAACATTCTCAAGTATATATTCTCCATTTGATACTGTTGTATGTGCATCTACTACTATTGGACTTGTTAGTACTGAATCATATCCTGTTGGAGCTGTTGTTTCTGTAATTGTTAAACGATAATGTTCTCCTTCTCCGTATATAGGATTTGTAATATTTATTTCACCATTTTCATTTGTTGTATAACTATTTGTTGCTCTTTCGGAACTATCATTTCCTGTACTCCTGTCTTCTATTACTGTGCTTTCTACTGTAAATACCGCACCCTGTAATTTTTTATTAGCATCATTTTCATCTTGTTTTATTATTTTTAAATTATATGAGCCTTCTAATTTTTCATTTGGTACAGTTACTTGTACAGTTAACGCTCCTGAATTATTTACTATTGTTACATCTTCGTATTCTGTTCCATCTTCTAATGTTGCATCTACACTACTTATTGTATATTGTCCATTATTTTCTGTTTTATTTACTTTTAGAGTAATTGTTCCTGAGAATGATGAATATTCATCAGGTGGTCTAACTTCTCTTATTGTTATTGTATCTTGTGATGTTGTGTCTGTGATTGCTATATCATTTATTGAGATTTCTCCATTTTCGTCTGTTTCGACTTGTGTTTCTTGCTCATTATTTACTTTTACTGCAAATATTGCTCCTCCTAGTTTTTCATGTGTTAGCATATCTTCTTTTATGATTTTGAAATTATAGCTTCCTGTTATTTTTGTGTTGTTTATTGTTACTTGTACTGTATTTACTCCATCTGAACTTGTTGTTAAATTTGCATTACTACTTCCTGTTACATTACTTGCCACATATTTTCCATTTTGTTCTTCCTTCACTACTGTTAATTCTATTGGAGTATTATTTAATGCATATCCATCAGGTGCTTCTATTTCGGTAATTGTTATTGTATCTGGATTTGAAACATTTGTTATTTGTATACTATTAATATTTATTTCTCCATTAGAATCTGTTGTGTATTCTTGTGCACTTCCTCCATTTATGCTTATATTAAATCTTGCTCCTGATAATTTATCTTGGTTTGAAGAATCTTGTTTTATCAATTTTAATTTATATGAGCCTGAAAGTGTAGAGTTATTAACTGTAATATTTACTGTGTTTACTCCATTACTTCCTTGAGTTACATTAACACTTCCATTTTCAACTAGTCCATCATTAACATTTGAAGTAACATTACTTGCTACATATCTTCCATCTTGCAATGCTTTTGTTACAGTCAATGTTATTGGTGTATCATTTAAAATATATCCATCAGGTGCTGTTATTTCTGTTATTGTTATTGTATCTGGATTTGATATGTCTGTAATATTTATTCCATCTATTGTAATCTCTCCGCTTGAATCTGTAGTATATGGAGCAGCTGCGCCATTATTTATGCTTATATTAAATGTTGCTCCATCTAATTTGTTTTTATTAGAAGAATCTTGTTTTACTAATTTAAAATTATATGAACCCGTTGGTTTTGGTAGTGTAACTTCAGATGTACTTGAATAATTTTTGTTTACTCTATCTATAATTACTACTGGTTGATTTATTGTAAGTTCATTTTCTCCTACTGTCCACATTATTGGAGTTGTGACTTGTGTGCTTACGGAAACCTTTAACACAACATTTTCTATGTTTGTGCTTACGGGTACTGATATATAGAAGTTATTTCCTACTGTAGAATTAATTTTATCTCCTATAGTGCTTCCTGCCGTAACCTCTTGCATATTTTGATTTAATATGCTTACATTTGAAATATCATTTGTTCCATCTGTTATTGTTGCAGATAATGTATACTCTGTATCATTATTTTTTTCTAATGTATATGGTCCTATTATATAATTGCTTCCTTGTATTTGAACTCTAACAGAGTCCGAATTTAGTGTTACCGGATTTGCCGTATTAGTTTCATAAGTATATCCATCTCTTACTGCATTTATTGCACCTTCAACTAAATAAGTATATATTGTGTCTATTTCGTTATCTACTATGTCTAAACCATATCTGTCTATAAGCGATACTCCATTTACATATAGTTCTAATGTATTAGTATATGGATTATGATATTCTCCATCTGGGTTAGTAAAATACCATATTGCTACTTGTTCTATTGACTCTACTATATCTTCTACTGCACTTGTAGGTATTGTTCCATCTTTGAATTTACTATTACTTCCTATTCCCACTCTTTGTAAAAATTGATCCAATGTTTCTGTGTCTGGATTGTATATATGGTCTAATACCCATACCAATTCATTATATGTTGTCATATCACTTGGTAGCTGATTTCTATATGCTCCTGTTATTGAACTTGGATTTTTTATATCAAAATATTGTGTATATGCTATAGCTGTATTATCATAATCAGCTGAGCCAAATCCTGGCCCTGCCTTTATACAGAATATTACTGTTCCATCATCATTTTCTACTGTTCCAGAGCTGTTGTATTTCACTATATCAAATATTGATTTGTTCATAAATGTATAGTTTCCAGTTTCTCTATCAGTTGAAAATCCTTTTAGGCCCAAATACATTGGTCCACCACTTGCTCCTTCTGATATTCCCATTGTAAAAAGCATTATTAATATTATTAAAAATATAGCTTTTAATACACTTGTTTTTTTCATATTTTCCATCCCTTCTAACACATTAAAATTATGTAATCTTCTTTTTATATTTTTTTGCATTTTTACTTATAATATACTATATATCAACAATTTCTTTTTTTCAATAACTTTTTCAATTTTTTTCAATTAGAAACGGTCCTTAAATGATTTTTTTCATTTAAGGACCGTTTCTGCCTAAAAATATATCTGATTCCGCCTAAAATATATTTTTAAGTATTAAATTACATATCTTTATTTAAAACATTTCTTCTTATATTACATACCTTTTAATTAAGAATACTCCTCCAGCGATAATTGCTAATGTTCCGGCTGTTATTCCTATATATAATGGTGCGCTACCTGTTACCATTGTTAATGCTACTGGTGCATCATCTATATCATCTTCTCCTTCTACTTTATTATTTGGAGTTGAGTCTATATCTGGTGTTTCACTTTCATTATAGTCTTCGCTTATTTCTGCTGTATTTATCATTACTCCCATGTTCTCTTCATCATTTATCCATGTTAGTACTATTTCTACTACTGCACTTTCTCCTGGCTCTAGTAATGTATCCTTTAATGCATCTGTTACTACTTTTCCATCTACTTCTCTCCAGCCTGGGTTATCTGCTTGATTGAATTCTAGTCCTTCTGGAATGTAGTCTGAAATTTCTGTTGCATATCCTGGTATTTCTCCTTCATTTGTTATTCTTATTTGATATCTGAATTTTATTATTGTGTTATCTATTCTGTCTTGGTTTAAGTCTACTCTTACTACTGGTTCTGGGTCTTGTTCTGCATAATGGCCTGTATCTTTTACTTTTTCTACTCCGTCTTCTATTAGTATAACTTGACTTACCCATTTTCTTAATGCTAAGT
The DNA here is from genome assembly GCA_930986425.1 of uncultured Clostridium sp. Taxonomy (GTDB): domain Bacteria; phylum Bacillota; class Clostridia; order TANB77; family CAG-508; genus CAG-793. Next base: position 35,295 of record CAKNJR010000005.1, read on the forward strand.
CAAAGTATTGTACATAGATTTTCTCTATATCTTGGTCATCTTCTCCATCTATCCATTCGTCCGGAGTTGAATCTATATCTTCTACCTCTTCTCCATTTTCGTCTGCATCTTCACTTATTTCTGCTCTATTTATTATTATTCTATCTGATGTATTTGGCTCTGTTACTCTGAATGCTACTCTTACATCTTTGTAGTCAGGTGTTTCCATTGTATCTTTATCATAGGCTTGTATTAAGTTTTCCCCTAGTGTTTCTTCATTTTCTTTTGATAGATAGTCTGTTCTTATATATACTGCCTCTTCTGCATTTTCTGTTACATTTCCATTTGCATCATACATTACCCATCTGTATTCTTGGTTTACTTCGTTTTCCGGTAAGAATATTAATCCTTCTGGTACATCATCTTTTATTTCTTCTGCATATCCTGACATATTTCCTTCGTTGTATATTCTTATTGTATATATTACTATATCATTTTGGCATACTCTTACTGGCTCTTTTGTGTGGTTATATGTGAAGCTTGTTATTATATTGCCATTTTCATCTTCTGTTCCATAAAGAGATGTGTCTACTTGTGGTATTCTGTTTGTTATTTCTTCGTCATTTACTCCTGTGATGAATTTTCTTAATGCTAAATCAAATTGTTTTAATATTACCTTCTCAAAATCGTCATCGTCTTCTTGTCCTGGTATATATTCGTCTCCTCTTTCTATTTCTTCATCTCTGTAATTTGGTAAGTCTTCATCTGATGGTAATACTACTTCATTTTCATTATCTCTATCTGGTATATCTAATTCATTTCTGTATTCTGTTATTTCTGCTATATTTGTTATTTCTTTTAAATATTCTGCACTATCTCTTACTCTACATTTTACTTGTATATCTGCATAATCTAATGTACTTCCTCCATTAAATGCTGTAAGTAATGTATTTCTTAGGTAGTCTGTTTCTATTGTTCTTTCATCTGTCTGCGTCCAACCATATTCCTGATTTAATTCATCATTTGGTAAGAATTCTAGTTCTGGTGGTAGATGGTCTACTATCTTTTCTACATATCCATCTACTTGTCCTTCATTATATACTCTTATTGTGTATATTACTTCGTCGCCCTTCTTTACTTCTACTGGCTCTTTTGTATGATTGTAATTTGCTGTTGTTTCTCCATTTAATAATGGGCTTGTATCTACTTCTGGTATTCTATTTGTTACTTCTCTATCATTTACTCCTGTGATGAATTTTCTTAGTGATAAATCAAAATATGTTGGTTCCATTATTAACTCTTCGTAGTCATCATCATCTTCATATCCTTTTCCTTTTTCTGATGTTTCTGGGTTGTAATTGTTCTTTTCTTCTTCTGTTAAATTATCTGGAGTTGAATCTACATCTTCTGTTCCTCCTAAGATGTCTTCTGCCTCTGTGATTTCTGCTACGTTTTTCAATGATATTCTTTCATCACTTGCTCTTCTTACTACTCTACACTCTATTTGTACATCTACATAATCTAAGTTACTTACTGGTGTTTGTCCATTTGTTGCTCCATCATTTTCTTCTACATTGCTTCCTGTTCCTCTTATTAAAGTGTCTGCTAAGTATGTTGTTGTTACTTCTCTACCATTTGCTGTCCAACCATATTGTGCATTTATACTACTTTCTGATGCTGGTACTAACTCTAGTCCTTCTGGTAAATAGTCAGTGATTTCCTTTGCATATCCATCTATTTTTCCTTCATTGTAGATTCTTATTGTATATCTTACTATGTTTCCTGTTTTTACGATTAGTGGTGTTTTTGTATGTGTCTTTTCTGCTGTTGTTCCATCATCAAATGTTCCTTCTCCATTTGCAACAGATTGTGCTTCATCTTCACTTATTTGTGGTTCACGGCTTGTCTCTACTGCATTTCCATTTATATGTGTTATATATTTTCTTAATGCTAAGTCAAATGGTTGCTTTCTATTTGTAATTGTTATTGTTATTGTATTTGTTTCTTCATCAAATGACCAATTTGTATTTTGTGGACTTGCTGTTATATTTTCTAGCATATATTGTTCATTAGTTATTGTACTATATGCATCAATTATAATTGGCTCTGTTATTAGAGTATCATATCCTGTTGGAGCTATTGTTTCAGTAATTGTTAAACGATAATGTTCGTCATTTGCATTTATAGGATTTGTAATGTTTATTTCGCCATTTTCGTTTGTAATATAACTGTGTGTGCTTTCTTCTCCATTAACACTGGTTGTAATATCAAATGTTGCTCCTTTAAGTTTTTTACTTTCATCATTTTCATCTTGTTTTATTATCTTTAAATTATATAATCCTTCTACCTTTTCATTTGGTATCTTTACCTGTACTGTCATGTTTCCATCAATGTTTGTTAATCCTATATCATCATAGTTTGTTTCACCATCTAAGGTTGCTTCTACATTATTTACTAAATATTTTCCATTATCTTCTATTTTATCTATCTTTAATATAATTGTTCCTTCAAAAGATGAATATTCATCTGGTGGTTTTACTTCTCTTATTGTTATTGTATCTTGCGATGTTGTGTCTGTTATTGCTATATCATTTATTGAGATTTCTCCATTTTTGTCTGTTTCGACTTGTGTTTCTTCTTCATTATTTACTTTTACTGCAAATATAGCTCCACCTAATTTTTCTCCTGTTGTTTTATCTTCTTTAATGATTCTAAAATCGTAATTTCCAGTTATTTTTGTGTTATTTATTGCTATATTTACTGTGTTTACTCCATCTTGGCTTGTCGTTAAATTTGCATTGTTACTTCCTGTTACATTACTTGCTACATATTTTCCATTTTGTTCTTCTTTTATTACTGTTAATTCTATTGGAGTATTATCTAATACATATCCATCTGGTGCTTCTATTTCTGTAATTGTTATTGTATCTGGATTTGAAACATTTGTTATTTGTATACTATTAATATTTATTTCTCCATTAGAATCTGTTGTGTATTCTTGTGCACTTCCTCTATTTATGCTTATATTAAATCTTGCTCCTAATAATTTATCTTGGTTTGAAGAATCTTGTTTTATCAATTTTAATTTATATGACCCTGAAAGTGTAGAGTTATTAACTGTAATATTTACTGTGTTTACTCCATTGCTTCCTTGAGTTATATTGACACTTCCACTTTCAACTAGACCATCATTAACATTTGAAGTAACATTGCTTGCCACATATTTATCCGATTGTTCTTCTTTACTTATGGTTAGTGTTATCGGTTCATTATTTAGAATATATCCTTCTAATGTTTCTATTTCTTCTATTACTATTGTGTCATCTGTTGTGTCTGTTATTATGATATCATTGATTTGAACTTCACCATTTGAATTTGTTGTGTATTCTCTTGCACCCTTTTCGTTTATGTTAATATTGAATTTTACCCCTTGTAGCTTTTGGGTTGTTGTTGCATCTTGTTTTATTAATTTTAAGTTATATGAGCCATCTTTATTAGTATTATTTACAATAATTTCTACTGTATTTACTCCATCTGGATTTGTTACTAAATTAGCATTATTACTTCCTGTTACGTTGCTTGCTACATAACGGTTTTCTTGTTCTTCCTTGCTTACTGTTAATGTTATTGGGTTTGAATTTAGAATATATCCCTCTAATGTTTCTATTTCTTCTATTACTATTGTATCATTAGATGTATTTGTTATTTCTATATTACTAATTTCGATTTCTCCGTTAGCATTTGTTGTGTATTCTTGTGCGCCTTCTCCATTTACTTTAATTCTAAATTTTACACCTTCTAGTTTTTGACTATTTTGTGCATCTTGCTTTATTAATTTTAAATTGTATGAACCTGTTTTTCTCGTATTATTTAATGTAACTTGTACTGTATTTTCTCCTATTATTTCTGCTATATCTTGCGAGCCTACTGGTTTACTCATACTTACTGATTCTACTTTATATTGTCCATCTATTTCTGTCTTTTTTACGATTATTGTAATTGGTTCTTCATTTAGAATGTATCCATTTATTGTTTCTATTTCTTCTATTACTATTGTGTCGTCTGTTGTATCTTCAATTTTAATGCCACTAATTTGAATTTCTCCATTTGAATTTGTTGTGTATTCTTTTGCACCTTCTCCATTTACATTAATATTGAATTTTACTCCTTGCAACTTTTGTGTAGTTGTTTCATCTTGCTTTATTAGTTTTAAGTTATATGAGCCTTCTATTTTTTCATTCGGTATTGTTACCTCTACTGTTACTTTTCCTGCGTTGTTTACTATTTCTACTCCTTCATGTTCTGTTCCATCTTCTAATGTTGCTTTTACATTATTTACTGTGTATTTTCCGTTTTCTTCTATTTTATCTACTTTTAATGTAATTGTTCCTGAAAATGATGAGTATTCATCTGGTGGTTGGATTTCTCTTATTGTTATTGTATCTTGTGTGTTTGTGTCTGTTATTGCTATATCTTCTATTGAGATTTCTCCACTACTATTTGTTTCTATTTGTCTTTCTTCTTCATTATTTACTTTTACTGCAAATATTGCTCCTCCTAGTGTTTCTCCTGTTGTTTTATCTTCCTTTATTATTTTGAAATTATAGCTTCCCGTTATTTTTGTATTGTCTACTGTTATTTGAACTGTATTTATTCCATCTACACCAGTGGTTAAACTTGCATTACTGTTTCCTGTTACGTTGCTTGCCACATATCTGCCGTTTTGTAGTGATTTTGTTATTGTCAGTGTAATTGGAGTACTATTTAATATATATCCATCAGGTGCTTCTATTTCTGTAATTGTTATTGTGTCATTACTTGATATATCTGTTATGCTTATTCCATTTATGGTAATTTCGCCACTTGAATTTGTCGTATATGTTGTTGTTTGTCCATTATTTACTCTAATGCTAAATCTTGCTCCATTTAATTTATTTTGATTTAAAGCATCCTGCTTTATTAATTTAAAGTTATATGAGCCTGTTATATTAGGTAATGTTACTTCTGATGAGCTTGAATAACTTTTGTTCACTTCGTCAATTACTACTACTGGTTGGTTTATTGCAAGTTCATTAGCTCCTACTGTCCATAATAGAGGGGTATTTACTCTAGTACTTACTGATATTTCTAATCTGACTTTTTCTATATCTGTATTAACTGGTACTGATAAATAAAAATTATTTCCTACTGTAGAGTTTATTTTTTCTCCTATTGTACTGCCTTGTGTAATTTCACTTTTATTTCTATCTAAAATTTTTACATTTGAAATATTACTAGTTCCATCAGTTACAGTTGCTGATAATGTATATGCTGTATCATTATTTCTTTCTATTGTATATGGTCCTATAATATAATTGTTTCCTTCAATTGTGGTTGTTACTGAATTAGAATTAAGTGTTACAGGATTTACTGTATTACTATTATATGTGTAACCACCTCTTACAGCAGTTATTGCTCCTTCTACAAAATATGTGTAAATTGTATCTATCTCATTATCAACGATATCTAGCCCATATTTATCTATTAATGATTCGCTATCTACATATAATTCTAATGTATTAGTATATGGATTGTGATACTCTCCACTCGGATTAGTAAAATACCAAATTGCAACCTGCTCTATTGATTCAACTATATCTCTTACTTCGTTTGCTGGTATTGTTCCATTTCTAAAATCACTACTTCTCCATATTCCAGTTCTTTCTAGGAAGTCATCCATTGATTCATTTTCCGGATTATATAGATGGTCAAGTACCCAAACCAATTGATTATATGTTGTCATATTTGTAGGTAATTGATTTCTGTATGAATCTTGAGTTCCTTCTGCAAAGCTCGAACTTTTTATATCAAAATATTGTGTATAGCTTATTACATCATTTGAATACGATTCTGAACCAAATCCCGCTCCTGCTTTTACACAAAAGATAACTGTTCCATCATCATTTTCTGTTGTTCCTGAAGAATTAAATTTTACAATTTTAAACACAGATTTATTTAGGAAAGAATATTCTCCAGTTGCTCTTGCTGTCGATTTTCCTTTCAATCCCAAATATAATGGACCTCCACTTGCTGCTTTAGAAATAGTAACCCCTACTAATAGTGCAAAGATTAGTGTAATTATTATCCTTAGTAATTTTTTCATTTTCATTTTTTACCCCTCTGTTTTCTTTTTAATTAATTTACATCGTTATTGTTTTATATTATTTTTCGACATTTTATCTATAATATACTATATATCAAGAATTTATTTTTTTCAATATTTGTTAAAATTTTTATTATTTAAAATGCTACTTATTATATTCTATTTTCATTGGTAAAAAAATAATCGCTCTTTTTTGAGTGATTATTTTTTATAGCTTCATCAATATGTTTTTCATATTGTATTGAAATTTATAGTTAATTCAGATTATATTACATATCTTTTTATTAAGAATACTCCTCCAGCGATAATTGCTAATGTTCCGGCTGTTATTCCTATATATAATGGTGCGCTACCTGTTACCATTGTTAATGCTACTGGTGCATCATCTATATCATCTTCTCCTTCTACTTTATTATTTGGAGTTGAGTCTATATCTGGTGTTTCACTTTCATTATAGTCTTCGCTTATTTCTGCTGTATTTATCATTACTCCCATGTTCTCTTCATCATTTATCCATGTTAGTACTATTTCTACTACTGCACTTTCTCCTGGCTCTAGTAATGTATCCTTTAATGCATCTGTTACTACTTTTCCATCTACTTCTCTCCAGCCTGGGTTATCTGCTTGATTGAATTCTAGTCCTTCTGGAATGTAGTCTGAAATTTCTGTTGCATATCCTGGTATTTCTCCTTCATTTGTTATTCTTATTTGATATCTGAATTTTATTATTGTGTTATCTATTCTGTCTTGGTTTAAGTCTACTCTTACTACTGGTTCTGGGTCTTGTTCTGCATAATGGCCTGTATCTTTTACTTTTTCTACTCCGTCTTCTATTAGTATAACTTGACTTACCCATTTTCTTAATGCTAAGTCAAAATATTGTACGTAGATTTGCTCTATATCTTGGTCATCTTCTCCGTCTATCCATTCATCTGGAGTTGAATCTATATCTGTAACATCTTCTCCCTCTGAGTCGCTATCATCACTAATTTCAGCTCTGTTTATTATTATTCTGTCTGATGTATTTGGCTCTGTTACTCTGAATGCTACTCTTACATCTCTGTAATCTGGCCCTTCCATTGTTTCTGCATCATATGCTTGTAATAAGTTTTCTCCTTCTGTCTCTTCTTGTGCTTTTGATAAATAGTCTGTTCTTATATATGCTGCCTCATTCGCATTTTCTGTTACATTTCCATTCGCATCATACATTACCCATCTGTATTCTTGGTTTACTTCGTTTTCCGGTAAGAATATTAATCCTTTTGGTACATCATCTTTTATTTCTTCTGCATATCCTGACATTGTTCCTTCATTGTAGATTCTTATTGTATAGATTACTATATCATTTTGGCATACTCTTACAGGGTCTTTTGTATGATTATATGTGAAGTTAGTAATTAAATTGCCCTCTTCATCTGTTGTTCCATATAATGATGTATCTACTTCTGGAACTCTGTTTGTTATTTCTTCGTCATTTACTCCAGTAATAAATTTTCTTAATGCTAAATCAAATTTTTGCAATATTACTTTTTCAAAGTCGTCATCATCTTCTTGTCCTGGTATATATGCTATTCCAGAATTTATTTCTTCATTTTTATAATTTGGTAATTCTTCATCTGATGGTAAAACTACATCTCTCGCATTATCTCTATCTATTAAATTAGATTCATTACTATATTTTGTAATTTCTGCGATATTAGTAATGTTAGTTAATGTTGGTGCTGTATTTACAACTCTACATCTAATTTTTACTTCTTTATAGCTTAATGAGTTTGTATTTGAGTCAAATGCTGGTATAACATTTTCTACATCATTTTCTCTTGATAATATACTTGTTCTAAGAGTTCTTTGAGTTTCGTCTGATGTATCTATTATCCATCCATACTCGGCATTCAAATCATCATTTACTATAAATTCTAAGTATGGTGGTAAGTGCTCTACTATTTCGTCAACATATCCATCTACTTGGCCTTCATTATATACTCTTATTGTATAAGTTACTATGTCGCCTGCTTCAACACTTACAGGATTCTTTGTATGATTATATGTTGCTGTTGTTTCTCCTGAAAGTAATGGATTAACATCTACCTCAGGCTCTCTGTTTGTTATTTCTCTATCATTTATTGCTGTTATAAATTTTCTAAGTGAAAGGTCAAAATATTTTCCAAGCATAACTAGTTCTTCATAATCATCATCATCTTGATATCCTTTTCCTTCTTCTGATGTTCCTGGAAGATAGTTATTTATTTCGTTATTAGTTAAGTTACCTGTTTCTGAATCCCTGTCTACTCTTCCACCTGTAATGTCATGTGCTCCAAGTATTTCAGCAACATTCTTCAAAGAAACATCTTGCTCTGCAACATCTTTTGTTACTCTACATTCTATTTGTACATCTACATAATCAATAGTATATACTCCATTGTCTGGGTCTTTATCAAAAGCAGATATTAGAGTATCTTTTAAATAATCTGTTACTACTGCTTGTCGTGAAGTAGTGCTTCCATCAGTTGATACTGGTTCAGATGCATATTCTGTCCAACCATATTTTGTATTAATTGTACTTTCACTTGCATCTACTAATTCTAATCCTGCTGGCAAGTAATCAATTATTGTATCAGCATATCCATCTATATCCCCCTCGTTGTATATCCTGATTGTATATATTATTCTGTCATCTTTATCTACAACTAAAGGTGTTTTTGTATGAGTTTTTGTAACTGTTGTTCCATTGTCAAAATCAGCTGTTCCTGTTGCTAATGCTCTTAAATCCTCTTGTGTAATTTTAGGTTCACGGCTTACTTTTACTGGTGAGCCATTTATTGAAGTTATAAATTTTCTAAGTGCTAAGTCAAATTCTGGATTTGTTATTTGTATTGTTGTTGCGTCTCTATAATTTTGTTTATCTCTTGAAATTATTACGACTGGTTGATTATTGGCTAAGCTTGCTTGTCCTACTGTCCAAAGTGTTTGTGTTGTATTATAATATTCTGCATTAACAGCTAATGTTGCATCTGTAATATTTGATGATATTGGAATTGAAATGTAAAAATTATTTCCAATTGTTGTTTGTATTTTTTCTGTTAAATTACTTCCAGTTGTTATTTCTTGTCTATTTTCATCTAATACTTTTGCATTAGATATTGTTCCAGTAGAGCTGTATAACTCTGCTGATAAATTGTATTCTCCATTTGATTGTTCTTCTATTCTATAAGGTCCTAATATATAGTTTGAATTGTCCATTGTTAATGTTGCTTGATTTTTTATAAATGTTATTGGTGATGTTCCAATAATTGAATCTTCATAAGTATATCCACCATTAACTGCGTCAATTGCTCCTTGTACTAAATAATGATATATTGCATCAATCTCATTTTCTACTATATCTAGTCCGTATTTATCTATTAAAGATTCTCCATCAACAGCGATTTCTACTGTTTCTGTTGAATCATTATGATATTCTCCATCTGGATTTGTAAAATACCAAATCGCTACTTGTTGTATACATTCTAATATATCTTCTATTTCTTGACCATATGTTGCACTATCTCTTAAGAAGCTATCTTCTGAAACTCCTGCATTATCTAGTAAATTTTGTTTTGATTCATTTGCAAGTGCTATTTCATCTGATGTAGCTCCTGTTTTTGCTGGAATATATAAGTGGTCTAGTACCCATATCAACTCATTATATGTTGTCATATCTGTTGGAAGAGATTCTCTATATGGTGATTCAATTGCATCTGGATTTTTCATATTAAAATATTGTGTATAATTTACTATTGTATTTTGATATGATTCTGAACCAAATCCTGGTCCTGCTTTTACACAGTATATTGAAGCATTATCTCCTACCTCTGTTGTTCCTGTGCTATTATTATATTTTACAATTTTGAATATATCTTTTGAATTAAAAGTATATCTTCCTGTTTCTCTTTCTGTTGTTCTTCCTTTTAAGCCCAAATATATACCATTAACATCACTTACAGCATAATTATTTGTTGTAAACAATAAAATGGTTATTAAAATTATTCCTATAATTACTCCTAATTTTTTTGTCATAATTTGACCTCTCTTCATATATTATTATACAATTTATATTATATTATAAATTGTTTGTAAAATCAATATTTTGCAGTTTTATTTTTGTTTCTAAATTATTACATTTTTATTTTGTTCAAAACAAAAAATTATATACAATTGTGATTAATATTAAAAAATGTATTGACTTTTTTCACATTTTTTGTTATTATAAATAACGTACTCACGCGGGAATAGCTCAGTTGATAGAGCGTCGCCTTGCCAAGGCGAAGGTCACGGGTTTGAGCCCCGCTTCCCGCTCCATATTATATTGTAGATATTTGTTTATATTATTGAACAAATATTTTTTATAGTTTTTTGTTCTATATAAACTTTAGTTGCATATATTTTATTATGGCGATATAGCCAAGTGGTAAGGCACGAGTCTGCAAAACTCTGATCCCCGGTTCGAATCCGGGTGTCGCCTCCAACGACGAATCTGTTCGAACTAATAGAACAGTATTGATACAAAATCAATCAGAAAATAAAACTGGTTGATTTTTTTGTTGTCTATAAACAATATAAAAATCATCCAAATGAAAGGATGGTGCAAATAAATGAAGATAATTAAGCAAGAATTACAATTTGAAGAAAGTCTAAAGCAAAGGCTAGAATTTATATGTGAATTTTCTAAAGTTACTCCTACTTTTATTAATGGTAGTATTAGAAAAATTGAAAAAACTAATCTCACATATATTGAACCACATAGAGTAATAATTAAAAATATTACATTCTTAGTTTTTAATTATTCAAATGATGTATATATTTCAAATTTAACTAAAAAGATTAAATTATCAGAATTAGAAGAATATATAAAAAACATATAAATACCAGTATTTGACATTTCTTAAAATTGTGGTATAATGTCTTATGTAAACATTTTAGTTTATGGAGATGATTATATGATTTTGAAAAAATTGCATTTTAAAATAAAAATTTTACAGAGATGTCATTAGTATTAATTTGTACTTTTGATGTCTTTTTTGTTAGATTGGAGGTTTTAAATTGAACGAAGAAAAGAAAAAATGTGGTTTATATATGAGAGTTTCAACTGAAGACCAAGCTCGTGAAGGTTTTAGTTTACAAGAGCAAAGAGAAAGATTAGAGTCTTTCTGTAAGTTCAAAGGTTATGAGATAATAGATTATTACGAAGATGCTGGAATAAGTGCTAAAACTGGTAATTATAGACCAGAGTTTGAAAGATTAAAAAATGATATAAAAGCTAAAAAAGTAAATACAATAGTTGCTTTAAAACTAGATAGAATAACTAGAAGTATTTATGATTGGGAAAATTTAATGACATTTTTAGATGAAAATGATGCGTACTTAGATTGTGTTAATGATGATATAAATACAACAAGTGCAAATGGTAAAATGATTTCAAGACTTCTAATGAGTGTAAGTCAAAATGAAATTGAAAGAACAAGTGAAAGAACTAAAATAGGTATGGCAGGAGCAATAAAACAAGGACATATTCCTCATGTTGCTCCATTAGGATATAAGCATGAAAATAAAAGATTAGTAATTGATTATACAACAAAAGATATAGTTATTAGAATATTTGACTTGTATTATAATGGTATGTCTTATAAGAAAATTAGTAATCTGCTTAACAAAGAAAAAGTATTAGGAAAAGATAATTGGCGTGATTCAACTATTGTTGGCATTATTGAAAATGAAATATATAAAGGTGATTTTGTTCACGGTAAAAATACAAAACATCCTACTTACTACGAAGATGTTGTTGAACCTATAATTTCTAAAGAAATGTGGGAAGAATGCCAAGTACAGAAAAAGAAAAATTCAAGAAGTTATCAAAGAACACTGACATATTTATACTTGCAAAAGTTAAAATGTCCTAAATGCAATCGAATATTAGGTGGTAAAGCTACTACAAAGAAAAATGGTAATACCTATTTTTATTATTATTGTAACGACTGTAAAATTCAATTTAAAGAAAAAGTTATAAATGATTACTTTAGTCAATTTATAGATGAATTAACAGAATATGACTCTGTTGTAAATCAATTCTTTTTGCCTATGATAAAGCAAAAGTTTGATGAACCTAGAGAACAATTAGAAAAAGAGATAAATAATCAGAAAAATAAACTAGAGAGAATTAAAAAAGCCTATGTTAATGGAGTATTTGAATTACAAGAATATAACGAAGAAAGAAAAATTGTAGAAAAAGCAATTAGTGAACTTGAAAATAAATTAGACTCTACAGACTGTGCTGAAGAATTAAGATTCACACCAAAAGATATTCTACTTAAAAGAGATATTGATTTTATAAACAAAATAAAGCTAGATAAAGAATATCAAGAAAGAACTAAAACTTGGAAAGATTATACTAGAAAAGAACAGGCTGAACTAATAATGAAATATGTTGATGATATAGAACTTACTTTAGTTGGTAATGAAGTAGTTGTCAATCAAATTAACTTTAGAGAGTCAATTTGTAAGCCTTGTCAAGAATTATTTGATAAAGGTTATATTGATACAACTAAACCTGCTATATTTGGTAATGTACTTGGTAATATTAGATTTAGCAATTATTTACCAGAAGAAGAGGTTGGCGAAATCATTATGAGATTAAGACAATATTATGATGTTGGCTATGCTGAAGCAACATACTATGTAGATAAACAAGTATTCTATTTCAATTTCAAGGAAGATAACTCTGCTATCGTCAGAGTATTTCCTTTAAAAGATTACTACAAATTAGATCCAGAAAATAAAATGAAAACTTATGAATTTGGAATAATATATGTTCGTGAAGAAGATAAATTTCAAATGAAAGAACTCAATAATGCTTTTGATTATATTCCAGATGAAAGTAACAATAGTGTAATTTATACTAAAGATACTACACCTATTCCAATAGGTGTTAAGCCAGTAAAATTCTACGAAGATGATACAGAATAATTGTTGCAACTATTACTTATATATTTTCTTTGTTGCAACAATCAAATTAACGTGGCACGTTTTGTTTTTGCAATTAGCAAAAATGAAAGTGGCGATAGTTAATTTGGATAAAATTTATCTATGAAAGATAAATTTTATTGCCTCGCAGAGCCCCCGAGTTTTGATAGCATGTCAAAACTCATAGGGGGTTAGGACTTATGACATGGTCAAAGTCCTGTAAAAAATACTTCGTATTTTTATGGAGCCTTCGGCTTAAAAAGAATCTTCAAGGAGGTGCTTTTGATGGAACAAGAATTAGCATATTCATTTCACTTAGGTAGTGATAAAAACAAAAGTAAATTAGCCAAAAGAGTATCAAAAGATAATGTATCTGGTACTACTTCTCTTTCCAATAATGCTATTCAAAATGCAAACGATTTATCTAGAGTTAATAAGCATAATTTAAGAGATTATGATAAAAATAAAGAATTAATTAAAGTAATTTATGGTACAGATAATATTATAACTGATGTAAAAGATTTGTATTTAAAAGAATTTGAAGAAGCAAAGATAGATTATAACAATAAGCAAAGTCGTGAAGATAGAAAAATAAAAAACTACTTCCAAAAAGTATGTGAATCTCAAAACGATATAGCTTGTGAAATTATAATAGAACTTGGAGATATGGATTTCTGGAATGATAAAGACCAAGAATATAGATTGAAAATGATTGATGTATATAATGAACAAATAAAGGATTTAACTAAAATTGTGCCAACTTTTAAAATAGCAAATGCTACAATACATTTTGATGAAACTTCTCCACATATGCACATTGTAGGTGTACCAGTAGTTGAGAATTGTAATAGAGGGATGAAAAAACAAGTTGGAAAAAGCAAGCTATTTACTAAAACATCATTAACTGATATACAAGACAAAATGAGAAATGCCTGTATTAAGTCATATAATAAGTTTTATGAAGTTGATACTAGACTAAAAGAAAAACAAAAAGGTAGAAATCAAGATATAAATGTAAAAGATATGAGTAATTATAAAAAAATAAAAAAACAGTTGGACAAGAACGCACAAAAACTTGCTGAGGCAAATAATCAAACAGAAAAATTAGACAATAGCGGTAAAGATATAAATTCAATATTAGATAAACTAAAGCCATCTAAACTTAATAAAAATAATAATCTTATTTCAAACGAGGATATTGAAAAAATCAAAAATTTTACAAAAGATGTAAAAGATATTGCTAAAACAGTTAGAAGTGTAAATGACTTAAATATGGCTATCAAAGATTTTGAACATAGTTCCTTTGAAATAGCACAAGAAAATTCTTCACTAAAATATCAATTAGATTTAAAAACTGATGAAATTGATAGATTAAAAAAAGATTTGTCTGCAAAGGAAAAAATTATTAGTAAATTACAAGCAGAAAAAGAAAAAATAAAACAAGAATTACAGAAATTTAAAGACTTCTGGTATAGAATTATGGGACATTTCCATAAAAGAATTTGCTATGACAAAGATAATAACTATAAAATAGTTAGTGATGACTTATACAAAAATGGTATATTTACTGATGATGAAAATGAAATTGCAAATAATATTGCTAGAAAAGTAAAACCAAAAGAAGAACTAGAAAATAAGAGTAAAAAGAAAAATAATTATGAATTAAAATAAGGAGTAAAAAAATTATGAAAGAAAATAAAGTTGAGAATGTAATAAATATAATTAAAGATTTGAATACTAAAGATAAATTAAGATTAGGAATTTGCTTAACTACAAGTGATTGGGCTAATATTTTATATAATAAAACAGAAATGTATGAGAAATTTGATACTATGTTAAAAGAAATTGATGAAGAATGTAGAACTACTTTAGTAAATTTTGCAAAATATAAGATTGTAATGTTTACAATGGCTAAAATAATGGAGATGGAAGAAACTGAAAGAAATAAGATAATTTTATATTTGTATAAAAGTTTAAATCATAAAATATAATACTTATCTAAAATGAAAAAAGGAAACTGTGAAATTTTGCAAAA
Organism: uncultured Clostridium sp.; assembly: GCA_930986425.1. Taxonomy (GTDB): domain Bacteria; phylum Bacillota; class Clostridia; order TANB77; family CAG-508; genus CAG-793. The sequence goes on from CAKNJR010000005.1 coordinate 50,447, forward strand.
ATGTTCAAAATATAGTATAATATTAGTAGTATTTTAGATTAGAAAGGATTTTGAATTATATATACTAATTGAGAAATGAGGTGTAAAAGATGAATTATGGAAAAGAGATTAACTATGACTTAATAGACGAATTATACTACGAATGGCGTAATGAACGTGATCCGTTCGCTCAAAGAAATAAAAGAGATGAAATTAAAAGAAAAATATCTCCATATGAATTTTTAGTTTATAGTTCTAGAAATTCATATATGCCTTTTAAGATATTTAGAAATATTTTCGGATTATCAGATTTATTTGATACACTTGAAAAAATGCAAATGCAAGGCAAAGACATAAGTAATTTAACTAATCAATTATTATTAATAGAAACTCCAGAAGATATAAGAGATTTAAACAATTTTGCAAAAAGAGAGACAACTTCGGAAGTAAGTAATTTATATTGTGTATGTATGGGAAATAATATATTTAGATATGGAGATGTCAAAAGTATAGGGAAAAAATTTTTGAATATACATGTTAATAACTTAAGTTTAGAACAAATAGAATATATGATTAAATCACAAAATGATTATAAAGGTATACCAATTACTATAACTATAGATAATATAGGGCAACTTCCATTAGATAAATTAGCTTATATTGAAAGTAAATTTGATGTTGAAGGAATACAGATATTAGACAGAGATAAAGTTAATCAAGCTCATCAAGGTGAACGTACTCCTTTAAATTTAAGAACTTATAAACAAGTTAGAACAATAGCAAATGATATTATTAGTAAACTTTATATTGAAAAGAATTCGAATTCAGATAAAATGCTTATTGATTTTCAACTTGCTATACAAATAATAGACGAGATTGCACACAGAATTGATTACGATTATGATGCAGAAAATAAGCCACGTTTTTCTGATGAGGTAATAAATGCTAGTGGAATGGTAGGATTATTAACAGGAAAATCATTATGTAAGGGGTATTCGGAAATTTTAAGGAATATTTTAAGTTGCGTAGATGTTGAATGCACAGTTATCGATGGTACTGATTTTAATAATAATGCTCATACATGGAATCAGGTTAAGTTAGGAGATATATGGTTTAATGTAGATTTGACTTATGCTAGAAATGCAATATGTAATGGAAAGCCATCTGGAGATTTGTTTATGTCAGATATGGCTTTTTATGGGAATAGAAAACAATACACTTTTGAAAAGGGACAAGAGATTAATGGTAAAAAGGTAGAAAGTACTGTAATGATAGGAGGTCATTCATCACAAGTTTATGGTTCAAATTGTAGACAATGTAGATCTTATGTTACTCCATATTTAACCTCAATTTTAATAGAAAAATCTAGAAATTATAATGAAAATTATAATGGAATTATACAATATGTAGGAAGTGACATTGAAAAAGCACGTTCTGAATCTAAAACAACTATTAACCCACAACGTTAAAGAAAATAATAAAAATGATTTACAATAAAAAGAAATCTTAGTATAATAGTTATAGGAAATGAAAGCCACAGAAATGTGTGCTACCATATAAATTATATGATAAAACACCACAAAGCTTGGCAGAGCAAATGTGGTGCTTTTTATTATTTGCTCAAAATTACTACTATTGCAATAATCAAGGCAAATGCTATAATAGTCATTCCTACTAAACCGTAGAAAAGTAAGTATATGATCATTATCATAGTTTGTTCTACCATATAGCACCACCTCCATTCTCACAGCTAAAACTGTGTATGTAAAGTGGTAGCACCCACACTGCTTATTCTCATTTCCTATGTTTAGCAGTAAAGCATATTGATTTATAAAAATCAATGTTTAAGAACAAAAATTTGTAGGAAGTTTTTTTATGAAATTTATTGCAATTTACAAAAAATATGATATACTTTTATAAATTGATTGATTATTGTATCAATCGCTATGGGGAAAAAAGTTGTAGATAACTACGACGTTCGCTCCAAAAGCAAAAGCACCAAAATTGGTGCTTTTTATTTATTTATCTTGATAGTTATCTACTTCTCTATTCATTAAAGTTTTCGATTCTAATACACTTGACATTCCCCTAAAAGTCTTTCCTATTTGAAGCTTTCCGTTTTCAGATAAAACATTAATTTCTGTTCCATCTTGTAATTTCCAACTTAAAGGAGATTTTCTTTCTATTCCTGTAGAGTATATAATATTGCCATTTTCATCTTTTGTCATAGGTGTTCTATTTGTTACTACTTTTTTCTCACCATTACTAACAGGAAGTTTTACTGGTTTTATATTACCTTTTCTATCTCTCATTACTAGCTGATATAGCTCTTTGCCATCTTCTTTATCTATCTGTTTTGTTAAGTATATATTTATATGTGCATTTGGGTCAATTCCTTGGCTCATCAATATTTTACTAACCATTTCTTGATTTTCTAATTTTGTAATTGCACTAGTATCATGTACATCCTGATAATATTTATTTATTTCTTCAACGGCATTATAATCTTCTGGTTTTCCTATTTCTTCTGGTTCTAAGTTATATCCTCTCAAGTCCCATGATTTTAAAGCGGGTTCTTTTGCTTGGATTTCTACTTGTCTGTCCGGATATTTCTCACAATCTTCTAAATATCTATCATAAAATTCTTCTGGTACAAACCAAAATATTTTCTTTTCCTCTCCTGTTAATTCGTTTATTTCTGATGTAGCAATTTTTCTCATTCTAGTTTTTTTAGGTACACATTCATGTCTTCCGAAGAAAATATTTTTGAAATGATATTTTGAAATTCTATCTATTTCTTTTTGAGATAGTCTAGACTTTAAATTGAAACTATCTGCATGTCTTACACAATCTCTATATATAATGCATCTTATTTCAAATGGCTTTCCTTTTCCGTTAGAATAGTCTTTTGTTGTACTGATTCCGATTTTTCATTTCTTCTCTAGCCTCATCTTCAGTAATACATGATAATTCTGAATCTGTAGTAAAGCTATCTAAAATGTTTAAATTATCTTTCCACTTAGCCGAATTTGTACCATGAATAAAGTAAGTCCAGCCATTTGGTATGTTTATCGTTTGTTTTACCATAGTTCCCCTCCATATTAATCATACAAAAAATTTAAATTTATTTCAATATCTTTATTAAATTTAGAGCTTTTTACTTTAAAAATTACAAAACGCTCCGTTCAAAGTTGCCTTTCGGTTTCTCTGAGCGGAGCGCCCCCACGCATGTGGGCATGTTGCGCGCTGGTGCTGTTTTTTTTCCGTTTTACGATTTCATGATAGATACCAAAACAGTTGCCACCAAAGCAATGACGCCAATAATGTTTGCCACTGCAATGCCTGTGTTCAAGAACATGTCGCAAGCTGCCCAAGCTGCTATCACAACGGCTTCAACGATCAGAATAACAATGTCGAATATAATCGACTTTTTGTTGTATTCTGAGCCCTCGTGAATGCCATGCTTGATATCAGCAAAGAGCCAAACTGTACCATACAGCAACGTTATTGTTGTTGTTATAATCCTGACCAAGTTGAAAGGGAGTGCCATGAACATGACAACTTCCACTACCAAAGTGGTCAATACGGCCAATCCGAGGATTCTCCTATTTTCATCGGAGAGCAGTTTTTCTTTTTTCACGTTTTTCTCCTCCCTACTCGGAGTATTCCAGCGCTTCAGCAAAACATGGTACCTTATATTATATCACAATTCTTGCATTTTTTCAACTTTATCATGTTTAAATTTCATCTTTATTAAATATTTTTATTGTTCCTGAATAAATTTTAGCAATTATACTAAAGTAATCCACTATTCCTCTTTTTTTCACTTCTTTTTGTGCTTTAATTTCTATTTCTTCAATTATTTCATCTCCTATTTTGACTGTTACTGTTCCTATACGTGTATTTATATCAATTGGTGCTTCTATATATGATACTACATTTATCTCGATTGCTGGATTCATATCTGTTGCAACTTTTTTTATTTTTACTTCATCTAGTTTTAATTCTAGGCTATTTGCGGCTTTATTTACATATATTCTGTTTTGATTTATTTGCTTCCATAATTCAAACTCTTGCTTGATTGCTTCTTCTACATTGAACACATAAAATCTTTTATATGCATACTCAATTAATTTCATAGTATCTTTTGCCCTATCTTTTCTTGTATCAGCTCCTAGTACTACTATTATTACATCCATATCTCCTCTTTTTACACTTGTCACTAAACATCTTCCTGCATTATTTGTAAATCCAGTTTTTACTCCATACACTCCTTCTACATTTCCAAGAAGCTCATTTGTATTATTGATTTGCATGCTATTTCCATTTATATATATTGTAGCAGTTTTTGTTTTTACTATTTTTGCAATTGTTTCATTTTTCAAGGCATAATCTGTGATTTTTGCTAATTCATAAGCTGTTGTATAGTGCTCACTATTATCTAGTCCATGTGGTGTTACAAAATTTGTATCTTTTAATCCTAATTCTTCTGCTTTTTGATTCATAAGTTTCGAAAATTCTTCTACACTTCCAGAAATATGTATTGCGAGTGCTACCGCTGCATCATTTCCTGACTTTAGCATTAAACCATATAATAAATCTAATACTTTTATTTTATCATCTGTACGAAGTCCAAGCCTTGAGCCTCCTGTTCCTGCTGCTTTTGCTGTAACTGTTACTACATCTTCTAAATCACAATTTTCAACAACAACAATTGATGTCATAATTTTAGTCGTTGATGCCATTGCAGTTTGCTTATTTTCGTCTTTACCATATATACATCTTCCTGAAAGTCTATCATATACAGCATACCTTCTTGAATTTATTGTTGGTTTTGTATCTGAGTTTGCAGTTTCTATTATTTCTTTTTTTTCGTTTTCTTGTATAATATTTTCATAATTTTCATTTTCATCATCTGCATATACACAATTACTAATTAAAAATATTATTAACATTATAATAAATAAAATTTTTTTCATAATAGTAACTTTTCCTTTCTTTAAGAACTGTTTTATTAATAACCTTCTTATATCTATAAATTGTTTTTAACTTATAAATACTTTTTACTAGTTACATTTGCATAATACAAAAACACTTATAACATTTTATATGCTATAAGTGTTTTCTTTATTACTATTTATATTTGTATTACTCTTTTACATTACTTTAGTTTTATATTCATACTATATGCTAAATTCGAATTTTCTGTACTTCCTTCTTGTGCAGTTTCTAAATCATTTCCATATAATCTTATTAAATTAAAGTTTAATTCTCTAGGATTTTTGTTATCATCATAATATTTATCAAATAATAAGAAGTAATTCATAGTTCTTCCTGGTGCTATTATTAAGTTATCATTTACTACATCTAATGCTGGTCTTGTTTGGTCACCTAAATTTAACGTTATTTCATTTGCCGCTGCACCATTTGCTAGTACTATATATCCATCCGTTTTATTGGTTATTTCTACTGCGTATTCCTCTCTATCATAACTCATATTTTTATATAATACGTCGATTTTTAAATATTGGTCTTCTCCTGTTAAGTTGCTAAAATTTGTTTTTCCTATATAACCTTGATTTGATATTTTAAGAGTAGCATCTTCTTCGATTAGTGCTATTTTTTCTCTATGAGTTTGGTATCCTCCTGTTGTTCCTGTTGAAAGAATATCATCTAATATATTTATATCATATATGTATACTCCATCTACATTAGAATAATTCTGTATATTATATATTTTTTTAGTTGTAAATAATTCATCTACATACTTTGTAAAATCTTCTAAACTACCACTATATACATATTCTTGACAATCTGTTGTAAGCATATTATATGCATTAAGATATTGCTTGTTATTACAATAATTAAAAAATGTATCTATTACTAAATTAACTTCTTCTCTTTCTTCCTCTGGAACTACTTCGCCTGTATCCATTACTGGTAAGTCTGGTGTATATGTATTAGCAACAATATTTTCTTCTGGTAAATTTTTTAGGTAATTATTTATTATAATTATGCCTATCCATATTACTGCAACAATTACAATGTATTTCCAATATTTCTTCCAAAAGTTCCTTAGAGCTAGCAAAATTCTTGTTCCTGGCTTCATTCCAACGACTTTCCTTTCTTCTATTTTAATTTCTCTTATTTTACTGTTTGAAATTTTATATTATTATTTTTTACTGATTTACAGCAAATGATAATTTAAAATCATTTACCTCATTTTCTATTATTACAATTCTTTGCTCTGGAACTTCTGTTTCAGTTGTGTCTGTTAATGGATTCCTTATTTTTACAGTTAATACAAAAATTGTTCCTTCCCTATCTATATTTGTATATTCTACTACCATGTTACTTGGATAGTTATTTTGAGCATATGTTATAAAATCTTCTAAAGATGGAAAGTATGATTGCTTAAATCCATCATATAATAGATTATATGCTTCTTCATAATCTTTACTTTCTATAAATGATATATACTGTCCAAAATATGTTTGCATACGTAATTGCTCGCCAAGTGATGCTATTTTGTTTTCTCTATTTTCTTCGTCTGTTTCTGTTGAGGTTGTTTCATAATTAGTGTTAATTTGTTGATTTGTACTAGTAGTTGTGTTTGTTGTATTCGTTGTATTTTCTGCTATAACTTGTTCCGGAGAATTATGGTTTATAAAAATAATTATGTTTAATGCAATGAAAAATAGTATTATTATAATTAAAATTAAATACGTAATTTTCTTTTTATCATTCATATTTTTTATTCCTCTTCTTTATCTGCCCCAAACTTTATTTGAGGTGTTGCACTATTGCTATTTGCTAAGTAAACTTTTAATTTTATATATTCGCCATTTGTGTAATTAAATGTTACATAAAATGTTGTATATCCATCTTCGTCCTCATTATATGAGTCTGTATCTATGACATTTTTTGAATTTCTAACTCCGCTAATATGAGTCACTTTAAGTAGTTGAATAGAAATATTTAAAAAGTCTTCTGATGAATAAATATTCATGTCATTTATTTCTTCAGTATTTAAATCATATAATTGTAATATTTTATTTATACTCATTCTATTTATTAGATTATAAATTTCATTTACATCTGTATTTACAAAATTATAGAATTCTTCTAACAATCGATTTAAATTTTCTTCATTTGAATATCTCTCTATTATGTAACTTATATTTCGCAGTGATATTATATTTCTTCTTTGCTCATTGCTGGTTTCTGTACCTATGCTGTTGTCATTTATATTTACATTTTGCTCATTATTTTGATTAATAGTATTTTCCTCATTTACTATTGAATTTTGTACTTCATTATTTGAATTCATAATATTATAATAAGCAAGTTGTCCAACTAATAATATAATCAAAATAATAATTATTACTATTAAAAATTTTTTCATCTATTTTCCCCTCAATTAACAGTTTTAATGTTGATAATTGATAATTATTTATTCTTCTTCCTCTACGCCTTCTGTTAAGGATTCAAAAATACCTAATCTTGTACCTTTGTAAGTTGGATACATGTATGTTTCAATGTCATCTACAATTGTTTTATCCATATTATATAGTAATATATGCATTTCTTGGTCTGTTGCTGTGCCTATTGATGAACCCGCTGTAACTTCTTGTCCTGCTGAAACAGATGGCGTTATTCCACTTATTGTCATTTCCATATCTAGTACAATATCTCTTTCTACATCAAAGTAATCTGTTCCGAATTTATCTTGAAGTGCTTGTGCATTTCCATCTGATATTGTTTTGAATTTTAGTCTAACCGTATCTCCATCTACGCTTACGACAGTAGCATCTCCTGGAGCTATAATATTATCTCCACTTTGCACTGCTGTACCATTTTCTAAAAATATTCCATATTGATTTTGTTTTTTTACTATACCTTGCGTAGCAATTTCAGCTTCGTCATCACTTTCTTCAGTATCACTACCTACTCTTTCTACTGGCCATAGAAGTACTTGTGTAAGTGGCTTCATAAAGTCCTCTTTAGTAAAATAGCCTAATTGTATTACTAATTCCTTTAACATTCTATATACTGTTTCTGCTTCAATAGAATGAACATTCTCTAATATTCCGAAAGCTGTGATTGCGTCTTGTTTATTTTCATTTCCATTTTCATCTGTTGTTACAAATGTTACTGATTGTTTTGCAATAGCCCAATCACTGTTGTCAGTTGATACAACTGGATAATTATCTCCCTGATAGTAATATGTATCTTTTCCTTCATCAATTGCTTTGGCATTTACAATTCTTTGTGCTGTTGCTCTTGTTCCATCAAATCTATAATATTGTCCTGGGAAATTATATGTAGCTCCTCCATAAGTACTTCCGCTTCCACCCTTGAATAATGCAATTATTGCCGGGTTTGGTCCAGTGGCTTCTGGCTCTGCTAATTGATAAAATACTCCATCTGCATTTGTATATGTTGTATCAAGTATTATGCTTCCTCCATTTAAGTTTTTCTCAGATAGTGGGTCATCTTCATCTTCTGTTGCATATTGAACTTTTTTCTTTGCTCTTCCTGCTGTTCCATAATCATAATATATGTCATTAAAGTACCAATGCCTTATTACACTTTCTATTCTTGGTAAATAGGTCTTTCCTGGTTCTGTTCCATCTTTAATTAGATTCTTTAATTCTTCTAATTGCTGTACTGTTATTCCAGAAAGAGAAGTTCCATCTAATGCTGTTTGAGCTGCTGCTACTTCATCTGCGTTGTCCATATCAACTGCTGCTAAATATTTGTCAATAACACTATCTACTGGATCTCCTTTAACTTGTCCTGTTTGTTGTCCGCTTATAGGATCCCATACAGGTGTATAAGTTTCCATTTTAACATTCACTGTACTATATTTTTGTCCTAATATTTTCTCTTCAACTTCGCTCAAATTAAATCCTAATCTTAATTCATCTGCTCCATAATTTTCTATTGTTTTATCTGCTATTATTGACCCCTCTGTTGCATTTATTCGATCTACTGGTGTAGCATCATTTATTGAATTAACAATCTTTTCAAATGCTTCTTCTAGTTTTCCAGCAGTTTCAAATCTGCTTATTTGTTCATCCGTCATATTACACATAACTCTTAAGTATATATTTTGTATATCTGTTTGAGATATTTCTGTTCCATCACTTTTTCTATAAATTACTTTAAATGTTGATGTAACTTCCTGTAATTGTATATTAACTTTAGTATTAAATGCTGGGCTCGTTGCTAAATCATATGTTAAATCTGGCATCATTGTTGCTAAATGTAATGATAAAAATAGTTCTAGTGGTTTACCATATATTGATGTCCAGTCTGATAAATCAAAGTACAATACATCACCATATCCAAATGATAAATCATTCGAAAGACCAAACCTTTTTGTTTGTATTCTTAATAATTTTCTTTCTCTATCTACTTTAACTTGTGGTCCATATCCTCCTAGGTCAACCAAATTAACAATATCTATCATTCCTTCCGAATACATTCTTGCAGTTGTTTCATCAATATTATTGGGGTCTCCAAAAATTGCTTCCACTCCATTCTTTATGTCATTAGTTAAACTATTCCATGCTCCTAATAAATTCCAAGAAGATAGTACATACATTGCTTCACTTTGCGCAATATATGCTTGTAAATAATTTCTTGATGAATCTATTTTGGATATTCCTATTATTTTATTATTTGTAACTCCATCTATATCTTCTGCAACAGCTGTATCATTATCATACTCATATTCTGCATCAGCAAATCCATAGCCGACTACATCATATCCCATATCCTCTATTTTTTGTGCTAATGCTATTTGGTCTTCTTCTGTTACACTTGTTGTTACTCCTTCTCCATTAAAGAAATTAACAATTGAACCCCAAAGTGTAGTTCCAAATTCTTTTATGCTTTCTATAAAAGTTCCAGGTAGTGACATAAAAAATCCTATAAAACCAATTACTAGAACTATAATTAGTATTACTAAAGCTACTGTTCCTAATGCTGGCAATTTTGTGATAATTGCTTTAATCGCTTTAATTTTACTATTTCCTGCCGCTTTTTTTACATTACTTGCTGCATTTTTCACATTGTTTGCTGCATTTTTAGCTTGTTGTGCTCTTTGAGCTACACCTCCACCATTTTTATTTTGCTTATCTTCTGCATTTTGCTCTCCCATAGTAGTTACATTACTATTGTTATCTTCTGGTTCCATTTTTTATATCACCTCCTAATTTGTTTTTAAAAGCTTATTTCTAGCTTTTATTATTTTTAATTTTCTTGCCTATGTCTTTAATGTGTAAATCTATTATTGAATTTTCTTCTTATATTTCCTGTAAATCTTCTTACTGCGGATATTTCACTTATATTGCCTCTTTGTACTCCAGCTACATTTTGCTCTACTTGTGTTATTGCATCATCTGCTGAAAGTCCAGAGTCTATATATCTATCTTGCTCAGCACGTATTAAATTATAATAGTCTTCTTCATATGGTTGATATTGCTCTGAGCCATCTAATAATGCTTTTGTGTGGTCCCTTATCCATGCATCATCTCTTCCTTGATATGTTTGGCCCGCTATATCTTTATAGTCTTTAGCAAATTTTCTTAAATTTGAATTTTCTTCCATTCTTGATATAACACCATTTGAAATATTCATACCTGTATTATATCCTGATATAGCATTTTCCACTCTTCCTGTTGCTAAACCTGCCGCTCCAAGCATAATCGCTAGTGGTAATTTTCCCGCTTGTTTAAATCCGAATTTGGCTACGCCACCAATTGTCCTAAGTATTGGATTACCTCCTCCGCTTCTATTACTTCCACTATTTGCTCCGGTTGTATTTGCTGATGCTGTCGCTGTTTGTGTCGCAGGATTTGTCATTCCTCCAGCTCCTGTAGCCGCCCCGGCAGTATTGGCTGCTCCTCCTATTCCGCCTGTTCCTGCTGCTGCATTTGCTGCTGCGGCTATTCCATTTGCTGGTGCTCCACCTGGCGCTGTTGGATTTGTAGTAGCTGGTTTTTGATTTGTCTTTGGATTACCTCTACTTGCATATCCCTTAACCTTAGCTCCAGATGATGCTGCTTTGGATACAGCACCAATTGCTGATGTAACCAATGCTGCTTGTGCAACTGTTTTTGCTACACTCTTTCCTTGGAAGTGGAATATCTCTTTTATAATATCCTCTGCTTCAAACATGAAAAATACCATAATTATTGCTACAACAACAGTAGATATGTCATCTGCACTCATCGAAGTTATTGCTGTTTGTACCAATGCTAGATATGTTACACATTGAAATGGCTGAAGTAATATATTATATACAAAGTTCTTAAACCAAGTATTTAGTGCTTGTGATTTTCCATCTCCCATTCTATCTATTGAATAAGTTACAGTTATTAATGGCGATATCATAATCAAAAATGCTATTGTAACCATACGTTTTACATATGTACAGAAAAATATAAATGTCATTACGGCTAACATTACATATATAACCATATTTGCTAGCTGTGATGTGAAAGATAATATATCTGAAAAAGACATAGCATTATCATATGCTTCTTCCATAACTGTTGCACCATTTGTTGAACCATTTCTTGCTATTTTTAATACCTCTACTAATCCATCATTTATATTTATAATAAATATCATTATATAGTGTAAAACGAATAGTAAAACAATACTAACTACCCAGTCTGTTAACATTCTTTTATATCTTGCTTTTTCTTCTGCAACAGAAGATATAGCCATTCTTATTCCTATATAAAGTGCCATTATTGCTAATATAACTGCTGCTATATTTCTTATTGCTACATACCAAATTGATACTTGCTCTCTTATTAGATTAACTGTATCTGCATTTACACCTGTGACTGTTTCGAAAAAATTAATTCCAAGTATTGGCACTTCGTTGAATAATATTTGGTCTAATGATAAGCCTGACATTACACTATCAGAGCCATTAACTGCTAGACCAATAATAGACATCAAAACTCTTGCACCCATCATCGGTAATAATTTTACGAAATAGAAAAATATACCTACAATACCATTTAGAAATGATGCTAATGCTCCACCTACACCTGCTACAATTCCTGCTACTCCTCCGCCACTATCGTTTCCATTAAGTTCTGTGTTAATATCTGCAGATTCTACTATTCCGTCCTCTACTCCTTGCAATGATGGAAACTCATCTCCAATCACTGCTAAAGCTTCCCTTAAAGCTTCTTCGCATCTCTGAACCTCATCTGTTGTTGTACTTGCATTATATGCTTCAGCATAAGCTCTTCTTATTTTATCTCCATATTTTTCAACTGCTGACCTTGCTGTCTGTTCAGCAGTCCCTGCTCCCATTCCTGCATTGCTCATAAGATAATTAGTAAATACATCTATTAGGTAATCATCTGTTAATTCTAATGGACTATCAGTTTCTACAGGTTCATCTTCATCTGGTTCATCTTCAGCCGGAGGTTGTTCTTCGGTACCATTAACAACTTCTTCTACATTTGCTAGTCCTACCATTGTGTCGATTCCAGATACGTATACCGTTGATAATCCTGGTACACTTTCTAATGCTTGTTTCAATGAATCTTCACATTTTTTTACTTCATCTGTTTCTGAGCTATTTGCATATAAATCGTTATATTCAGCTACAATCCAGTCTCCATATGTATAAACCATATTTTCTGCTACTGACTCTGCTGTATCACCTGGTAATAGGCTTCCTCCATTTCTCGCAAAATCCTCGCTGCTAATATAACTCTCAAATAATTGTTGTAGGAAATTCGTATCTACTGTTAAAGTATTAGCTGCCCTAACAAAATTTGTTATTATTATAAGTATAATAATTGGCATTATTATTTTTTTTAATAATTTTTTAGCCTTCATGTTTCACCCCTTTTTATAGTCCTTCCATAAACTTATTTGCGCCTCTGTATTTAGTTTTTGCCTTACCTTCAAAATCTTTTATGTCTTTATCTAGCTTAAATAAGTCTTTTGTTAAGTCTTGATATCCTTTGTCTTCTATTACAGCTTCTGTTGCACTTTCTTGTATAATTTTTACTATATCTGATTTAGTATATGTTGTTGTGCTTTCATCTTTTGTATCATTTTCATTATTAGAATTATCTGAAGGAGAATCTGCATATCCAAATTTGGATTCGTTTCTTCTTGAATCGTTTTCTGATTTTGTTTTTTCTCCATCATATCCATATTTTGAGTCATTATTTGTATCTACTGTCTGAGCATCGATGCCTTCATTTCCTTCGCTTCTTTCTTCTGCCTCTTTCTTATTTCGTAAAAATACAACTTTTGTTCTTGCCTTTTCTGATAATATACTTCTTAAAGAATCATTTTTTGTAATTTTTACTCCAATTGCCTGAGATATTGCATCTATTATATCATTTATTGAATAATTATCAATAGTTGTTATGTTATTTTCTTTTATATAGTCATCTATTAATTCTTCTAGTTTGCTCTCACTTACTTCTTCTAATACAATACTTGCATCTGCCTTAAATGAATTAAACTTGTTTTCATCAAGTTTTTTCATTGCTTCTGCCTTTTCCTCTATGCTTGTCTCTTTACTGTTAATCTTATCTAATAAATCTGCTGCACTGTATTGTTTGTCTCTCTTCTTTGTGTATTTTTCTGCTTTATAATTCATATCTGATTGTTTTATTATAATTCCATCTTTTTGTGCTTTATAGTGTTTCTTTCCCCTTGTTTTCTTTAATGTATTTAAGCCAGTTGTAAACATTGTTAATCCAGCTACTGGGTTTACCACTGCCATAGGTGCTGCAAGTAATGTACTTATAGAACCAGTTGCTGCTTTCTTAATGAAATCAACGTTCGACTTAAATCTTTTCTTTCTGTTTTTAGAAATACTATTTTTAATCTGTCTAGCCTTTACACCAACAACTCCTTTTTCTCTAGAAAGTCTACGTAATTGTGCTTGTCTTTGAACAGCTGTTAATGCTTGATTTCTCCATGTCCTTGGAGAGTTACCCTGGTTATTACCACCTTGATTATTTTGCATATTTCTTGCTACATTTTCTATACGCGTGTCAACCGCATTTAGTGCACTATTAACTCTACTACCAACATTTTCACTTGCATTTGGAAATGTTCTCCCCAAATATCTTGTAAATCTTCTTCCTGTTCTAACAGCTCCTGTACCAAGTCCTTTTGCAAATCCAAACGTTGTTTTCGCCATACTTCCTACGAACATGGCACCAGCAAAATTTTGCATAACTTCTTTACGGCTTTCTTTTCTAGCTGCTTCTTCTGCCAAATCTGATTTACTTTCAAAGTTGAATATACTTCTAAATATATCATCTGCATCTAGCATAAAATTCATAAATACTAATGCAATTATATATCCCACAAGTGATGAAAAAGCAAAATTAATTGCTGCAGTCATTAATACAGTATATACTATTGCATGAACAGTTTGAAGTAATACATTTAACGTGAAATCATATAACCAACTACTAAATGATGAACCTTTTTTACCTCTAGCGCTATCTATTGCATATTTTGCTCCTATAAATGGAGCAATTATTACAAGAATTAATATTGTGAAAGCTCTTTTGATGTAAACCCATAGGAATTTTACCCATATTACTACAAGTGCTATGTACATTATAGTTCCAGCCAAACCTACGCTTAAACGTAAATCATATGCTCTTGTTCTAATGGTTTCATAAATTGAATCTTCTATCCACCCATTAGAAGTCATCATGTCTTGTGATGCCTTTTCTAGTAATGCCACTAAACTATTATTAGTATTTATTATTAATATCATTATAAAGTGTACAACTAAAACAATTACTAGTGCTTGTACCCATCCAATCATCATAGTTTTGTATTTTGCTTTATCATTTGGTATTGTTGATAAAGCCATTCTTATTCCTATATATATAATTATTATGGCTAATGCAATTATTACTAAGTTTCTGAATGATGTATACCAAACTGATACAGTAGTTCTAATCACACCTACTGCACTTCCTTCAGAAACAGGTTGTCCACCAGCAGTATCTGAAAAGAAATTTATATCTAAAATTGGAATTCTATTAAATATTATATCTTCTATTGTATATAAAGGTTCTTGATATTTATCTTCGTCACTTCCTCCTGCTATTTCTATTCCTAAAAATAGTTTGCCAAAGAAGTTTGCAGTGTCATCAACAACTTGTCCACCATTGCCTACACTATCATTAAAGTTATGGTTAGTATTGCTATAATCTTTTACTTCTCCTCCTTGGTTAGATACAGTATTTTTAGTTTGTTCAACAATACTACTATCTATTGGACCTTCTCCTTTTGCATCAGCTCCGTCTTCTGCTAAGAATATAGCCCCTGAATAACTGCTTAATACTGAGTTAGGATATGAATTATCCATTTCCGAGAAAAAAGTACCACTTGCTTCAAAAGAAAATGAACCTTTATTTAAAAAGTCATAGCCCATTGAACCATCACCATTTGCTGGAGCCCATAGTGCTATTCCTGCCACCGAATGACTTCCTGTTTGTGTGTACATTGAGGCAACTCTTCCGCCCATACTATGTCCGACAAGGCCTATTTTACTACTATCTATATCATATCTACTTGACATATTTGAAATAGCTGAGTTCACATATTCATACATATTTGATAGTGTATATGCTGATTCTGCTGCTGTACTATCTCCACAACCAGGGAAGTCAATTGTTACAGCTGCTATTCCATGTTGAGCCAAAATGTTTCCTAATCTTATAAAATGGTCATCATCATTTCTTCTATTTCCAGTATATCCATGACACATAACTACTAATGGCATTGCTTCTGTTGTTCCATTTGGTACCATTATAGTTGCATTTATTGGATTCCCTGGTGTTGATGATGATTGAAAAGTTGTATTATTTGTAGTTACTGCATAAATTCTATTAGCATTACTTGGTGGTGTCGTTTCTACTGTATCATCAGTTGCTTTTACTGAAAACATCGAAAAAAGAATAGTAAAAGCAAATATGCATATTAATACTGTGGTAATCTTGTTGTATAATTTCACTTTCATTACTATTCTCCTTTCTGAATTTCATATTAATTACTATCTATTTTTATTCTAATATTTTGTATTTGTACTGAAATTTTGTTTTTTCTTATTTAATCTTGATTAATTCAGTCCATGTAAGAATGAGTTAATCATTAATTGGAAGAAATACACATATCCTAATAATGGCGCTTTTATTAATGAAATTAATATACCCGCTAAGTAGTCCATAAATCCACTTATTCCATCAAATAGCCATTTAAAAATATCTACTTGTTCTTCATATATAATTGTTGTTGGCATACCATCAAAAGTAAATTCGTCTGCAATTGCATCTAAGTCAACTTCTTCTGAGTCTAGTTCTACACCAGATGGGCTTGTTGCTCCATTTAAGCCTCCAACACCGCCTACTCCTGCTCCTTCTAAATATTCAAAAGAAGCATTTGCAGCGGTTTCTGCTGTTACTCTTCCGACCCATCCTTGGTATCCACCATTGCTGTTACAATCACTTATTGCACTTCCATAATAAAGTCTTTTGGTATACATTCCTATTGACATACCATCTCCAACATATACAGCTACGTGGTGCCACATTACAATAATATCTCCTGGTTGCCATTCATCTGAAGAGCAATCTACTCTTTCAAATCCATTTTTTACATAAGGTGCATTATTAGGATTTGATGTTCCCGAACTGGCATATGGGCATTTTACAAATTCTGTATATTCTTCTTCTCCTATTCCTAAGGCATGATGAATTACAAATGATACAAATGCTACACAGTGAAAACTATATATTGTTGTTGTATCTGAATCACTGACAGGAAGGTTATACCCTGCAGTTCCTCCATACCTTGCTTGTGAAGAGTGCTTGTTGGCAAAATCAATTGCCCATGCTGCTATGGTTTCTCCTGCTTCTTGTACAGTATGGCCTGTAGTTGGTCCTAATGAGGAAGAACCACCATCATTTATTTGCATTTGCGGAGCTCCTAATGAAATTGATAAGGAGAAATTCCAAAATACGTCTGCAATTAGTAGTATAACTATTATTTTAGTAAATATTTTTCTCACTATTCTCCTCCATTTTCTTCTCCAGAATCTAAATAAATTTGATTTGAAATTCTGTCTCCTTCAGCCTTTAATACCAAGTTTGTTTCTAATCTTGTGTATATGTTAGCAGGTATATTCTTGTTTTCTATTAAATCTTCCATTTTTATGTTTTCAGTAATCCATCCTTGGAAATTACTATATATTATTACTCCATTTTGTGATGGGTAGCCCATTCTTACACAAAAGCCTAATAAAGGATATTCTATATCTACATAATTATTATTATCAGTAAAACTGCTGTAATGTGGATATAGGTCTGTTAATTTATTTAAAAATGTATTTATATCTCCTGTGTTGTTTAGCTCTGTAACTAGTTTTCCAAACTCTATACTGTCTTTTTCGTCATATTTGTCTGGAGGATATAAAGATATTTCATCGTTTGAAAAGAATATATAGAAATACTCACATTTATAACCTATAATATCATTATTGGTATCTTCATATGTTGGTGTTCCGAGTATTTTTTCTACATCTTCTAAACTTGCATTAGTTGTTATTCCATTTACAATTTCATCTAAATAACTTTGTGTAAAAACAATATTGTATATTTCTGATCCAATTTTTCTAATATTATACCCTTCTTGATATATCTCATAATCGTTTTCCATACTTGTCCTTACTCCAAGGTTTACGTTGTTATATATCCAGTTTGCATTTATAATATTTGCTAGTATTGGTGATGTTATAGTAAAAGCAGTTAATTGTTCATCTTTATAATTATCTATTTGATAATTTGCTTTTATATGTTCCCAGTACTTTCCGTCGTTGTTTATAGTGTAAAGAGATACTTCATCATTTTCATTATATTGTATTTTTACAAGGACATTTTTTTCTGTGTCAATCATTCTGAAATTGTGGCCTTTTCTAAAACCTGCTACATGGCTTATAACAACTTCATAAAGTGATTTATTCGTTATACCATCTTCATTTACTGTTGGCTTGCTAAAGCTTAAATAGATATCATCTTCAAATCCTTCTTCTGCTGATTTTTCTGTTCTAATATACTCATGTCCATCATATTCTATTATTTCTTTTACTGAAGAAAAGTCATTGACAGATGTTTTAGGCCTACTTTTGTCTAAGAAATATCCTATTAAACCAATAATTATTATAACTAATGCAATTCCTAGAAAAATCAATGTTTTTTTTCTTTTTTTCATTTTCTTATCCTCTTTATTTAATACACGCATTTATCAATTCTTTGTTGTACCACTATTTATTTCCAGGGATTTTTACGCTCTTCAATCCTTTATCTGCTGTACCTCCGCTGATTTTTAATGCACTTCTTACAACTTTTTCTGCATTATCTAATGAAATTATAAATATAATTCCTATTATAGGTGCTGTTTTTGCGATTTCACCTGCTGAAAGCATAAACACTACATATAATATTAGATGCATTGGTTGTATGAATACTTGAATCATTATTTCTTTAAACCAATTATTAAACGCTTGTGGTTTTCCATCGCCTACGGCATCAATTGGGTATGATAAACAAATAAATGGTGCGATAACTGTCATTATAAAAATTTTTAACACCCTGAATAGGTATATAACAAAAAACTTTATTTCATAAAATACTAGTACGCAATTCATTGTTGTATATATTAATTTTTCCCATCCTTCGGCTCTTGATGTTTCTGCTGCTAGTCCTGAAAGCATTGCTGTTTCAACATCATTCACATCCTGATTATTCTCAATTGCTCTATTTATGAAATCTACAACTATATCAGACAAGCTTATCATTATTGCTACTATATATTGAATAACAAATAATAGTATTACTCCGACTAGCCAACTCATAAGCATTTTCTTGTATTTAGCTGAATCTTCTGCACTTGCTGAAATTGCCATTCTTATTCCAACATATACTAATGTTATTGCACATCCAACTGCTGCTATATTTCTTGTTGCAACATACCAAACTGCTGCATTATCTTTTAAGGTATTAGAAATATCTGAATTTGGTCCTTCAGGAGTTTCAGCAAACATGTTAATATTAAATAGTGGATATTGATTTGTTAGCAATTTTCCTATTGTAAAAAATTCTGTTTGTTGAACGCCATCGGTGAAATTAGCCGCTTGGTTTGTTGCAACAGCTTGGAGTACCAAATTTATTGTATTTGCTGCCATTGTACCTATGCTGGTTATTGCATTGGCAGTCGTTTCTTCTTCTGCTTCGCTTGTTCCAATATCGACATTCTCTGATTGTACAGAAGAATTTGAACCATCAGATGTTACAGTTGATTGTCCATCCATTAATTCATTAAATGATTCTTCTGGGTTTGAAGATGAAGAACTGTCTGGTATATCAAAAGTATGGTCATTTAAGGCCGATACTTTAGGGGTAAGAAGAATCGCAATAGTAATTATCATTACTAATATTGTTATTATTTTTTTTCTCATTAAAACACCCCATATTATGCTTGCTTTTCTTTTAACTTGTTAACATTCGTTTCTATAAATTCAAATTCTTTCTTTGTTGGAATTATTTCCATAATTGCTGTTTGTTCTCCAACTTTGAATAATCCTTGTCCTCTACTGCAAGTAGTTAGGAAAGAAGCTTCTCCTTCACTTAATTTGAAAACTTCTTTTATATATTGTATTTCAGATTTATCTTGTGCTAAGAATAACTTTGTATCTGAAGATGTTAAAACTGCTTGAACTTCTGATTTTTCATAGAAGTCTTGGAATCTCTGTGATACAACAGCTAGTGAAACATTTCTTTTTCTGGCACGTCTTGCCATTTTATTTAAGAAGTCTACAGCTTCTGGGTATGGTAAAAGCATCCAAGCCTCATCAACTAAAACACGCTTCTTTCCGGCCTTTGCTTTATCCTCACTATTTTTCTTAACATATTTTTCCCAAATCCAAGAAAGTAATATTTGCTGTGCTAATGGTCTTGCAAATCTTTCCTCCAAATTTGATATGTCTAGATTTATAAATGAAGTTCCTTCTAATAAATCAAATGTTGATTGTCCATCAAAATATGCCATTTGTCCATTAAGCTCTCTTACGTATTGTTTCATAACTTTTACTAAGTAACTGTAATGAACTCTATAATCTGGGTTTGTATTTTGATTAGCATTTGTAACTAATCTTCTATACCAAGAGCCTATTGTTGGCATTTTTTTCTTAGTTCTTCCTAGGTAATTATTTTCTATTATTCCATTAATATTTTTTTCATACAAAGAATTTACATCATTTGTAATACCTAAGCTAGCATATTCTTCTGCTGCCGCTTCAGCAATTATTTGCTTTGTTACTTCGTTTACATCTTCTGTTCTTGTACTACCTCTAGCCATTGTTAGAAGAATCTGAGTAACGTCCTCTACTTTATTTTCTACATTTAAAACTACTTTTTCACGACCTGTAATTTCATCTCTTGTAATTTCAGGTTCTATATCAAATGGATTAATAATTGTATTTGAACTTGGTGAAATTACTACATTTAATCCACCAAGAGCATCTGCAACAACTCCATATTCGCCTTCAGCATCTAGTGCTAAGCTTTCAATTCCCATAAGAACTGCTGACCTTGCGATAAGAGTCTTTATTGTAACACCCTTACCAGCACCAGATTTACCGAATACAACCATGTTGTAGTTACTTAGAGTTGGGCTAAAATTATCATATAATATTGGTAATCCTGTTTGTCTATTAAATCCAATTGGTATACCTTTTTCATGTCCAACATCTGAGTTGATAAATGGGAATACTGTTGCCATTGATCTACGGTCAAAAGTATGTACCTTTTTGATTTTGTCTTCACATAGTGGTAAATTAGATTTAAACGCATCTTCTTGCATTGCCCATGCTGTTTTCATACCAGTTAATGTTTTGGCCATTTCTGATGATAACAATTCTGTTTGTTTATCTAATTCTTCTACACTATAAGCAAAAAGTGTACAAATTATTGAAGATTCAAATAATTTGTCCAAACCACTAGCAATTGCATCTCTTAATTCTTCTGCCTCTGCTCTTTTTTGTGCTAATGAACTTTCTCTATTGATTTGTCCTCTCTCTTGAGCAACAATTCTTTCTGATTCAAGTTCATTGATTGTTCTATTTAATTCGTTTTGTGATTTTGACTCACTTATAGGAGTTATATATACAGATACATTAATATCTCCAAAAGTATACATACTTCTTAGTAACTCTGGGAATGTACACATTCTAGGAAGTGTTGATACAAGCATTGTCCTTGCATATTTACTTGTACTAGATATTATCTCTAACTTGTTGGTGCTTGTTGCATCTATTCCTGATGGTGCAATTAAGTCTTTTAAATCCTTTGCATTATCCACAAAGCTTCTTTCTTCCTTTTGCGTTTCTCCTATATTGCTACTTTGCTCATTATTTTTCTTTTTCATATTTGGAAATTCCTCCTATTCTTTAGTTATATATTAGATGTTTTTTCTTATAATTCTTCTCTTAGGCTTGTCTTGAATAGCCTCTTGTATATCGGTATTTTTTACTTTTTCTTTAGCTGCTTTATATAAAGAATTACTCATTTCATCTTTATATTCGTCGACCATTTCTTCTGCTCTTTCTCTTATTTTGGCTTCTTGTCTTAGCTTTTCTCTTTGCTCTTTATCAGCATCAATTATACTTTTTGCTGCAAGTTTTGCTGCATTTTCTTCAACTTGTCTTTCTAATCTTTGCTTTTTAGTTTCTAATACGTCTTTTGCTGTTGAATATAATTTATCGTATTCTGAATTCAAAGCATTTCTAAGTGTATAAACTTCTGATTGGTCTCTATTGTATGCTACATATAGTAATTCCATTAACTCTTCTGAATTTAATACTTTTCCTGTTACTTCTGCTGAAGCTAATGCTCTAATTAATGTTTGAGCTCTTGTATATAATTCTGAAAATGCTATATCATCAATTTCATCTTTTGAATATGTGCTTGTATCTCCAAATTCAGCTGTATAATATGAAATTATTATATATGTTTTTTGTTGTAATATGTTTTTGCTTTCGCTAAGTTTTTCTGTGTAATCTGTTATAGATTCTCCATACTCTAATATGTTTTGTTTTCTTTTTCTCTCGAACTCAAGTCTTGACACAGCTTCTGTATTTCCATTTCTCTTTGCATTTTCAATTTGTGCATTAAGTCTTGCTATTTGATTATCTACATCATGTATTCTTTCATGATAATTTTGTATCAAATCTTCGAAATTAAGTTTTCTTGTTTGTACATATAATTGTATTGAAAAGCGTAATGTATTTAAAAATTCTATAAATCCTGATTCAACAGCATTTTTTTCATCTTCTGAAAGTAAATCATAATTGATTCCTTTACATTCTATTACCATAACATATTGTTTTCTTCCTTTTCTAACAATCATGTTATCTAGGACTTCGTCAAATTCCATGAACTTATAAATTGAATCTATTGCTTTTCCTGTTCTAGTTATAAGATTTGTTTTTTCAGCACTTTGATTTGGATTGTTTACTTTTATCTCGGTATCATTGTTAGGTTCTCTTTTTCTTCTCATTTTATATATTAATAATGCTGCAATAAACCCAAGTATTAATATCAAGATTAATATTATTATTAAAATTAAATTAAGTAATTGAACTGTATCCATCTATTTTTCCTCCTTTGTATTTGCTTTATTAGCAGTTTGTTTTGGTGTTCCAACAACTTTTCCTATAATATTATCTAAAGAAAGGCTATCTAAAGCACTAGCATAATCTGCTTCTTTTCTGTCAACTGCATATGTATATACTTTATTAGTCTTTTTAAAAACTATATACCTTTTTATTATATCATCAATTGAATCTCCACCAACATTCTTGGCTAGTTTTGACGTTCCTGAAGCTGGCATTTTAACAGTTGCTATGGCATAACCTATTAAAGCACATACTCCAATAAAAATATACCCTAATATATCTATGCCTAAGATAACACCAAATATAAAGTAGAATACTAATCCTATAACTCCTCCTATTGCTGTGTAAATCAAAGATTTAGCAGTAAAAATATATAATATCCTACTTTCTCCTTTTAAATTATTACTTGGAATATAGTAACTTCCCATAATTTTCCTCCTTTGTTATGCAAAAATTGAATTTCCTAAATTTATTATTATTGCAAACAATCCTGTTGCTCCATAAATTAAAACAGTGGCTATAACTAATCCAATAAGTTTTTGTTTTATATTAGCTTTACCTTGTGGGTCTGTAATCATATATTGTATTCCAAGGTACATATATGCAATAACAAGTACAACAGAAGCAATGGCTACTAAAACTTGTCCAATTGGTCTAAGTATATCCCATGCTTCCTCAGTAGTTATTACACTTGATGTACTTCCTTGGCTAATAAAGTCATCCCCTGCGTCTTTTATGTTTTGTAGTGCAAAAACTTGATTGCTACTAAAGATTATAGCTATTAAAATAATGATGTATAATACTTTTTTTATTTTTTTCATATTCTTCCCCTAAAAAATTTTGAATATTAATTAATCATTTCAGATTTATGCTTTTAGCATTAGTATTGTTTTAGTTAAATATTATTTAATGCCATTCCTCCAATTAAGCCAACTAGTGAACCTGCTGCAAATAATATAACTGCTCCAACTGCTATATATATAAACTTTTTCTTAAGTTCAGCTTTGGCTTCAGGTGCTGCCCACATATATTTTATACCAGCAAACATAACAGCTATAACTGCTGCTGCATATAGAATTATTTGTGCAACCCAAATAATTTGTCCACCAATACTATTAGCCACAGCGTCTGATACATATATATCATCCATGTTAGATGGCACATCTATTCCTGCATATGCTACATTGCTCATCATTAAGAAATATGAAAAAATTAGAGTTAACACAGATGTTATTTTTGTGATTTTTTTCATTTAAATATTTTACTCCTATTCTTACTTATAGTTACTTTATTTTATTATACAATTAATAGTAATAATATTGCAAGTATTTT
Organism: uncultured Clostridium sp.; assembly: GCA_930986425.1. Lineage (GTDB taxonomy): Bacteria > Bacillota > Clostridia > TANB77 > CAG-508 > CAG-793. The sequence continues at coordinate 74,517 of CAKNJR010000005.1, forward strand.
TTGGTTTTTTAGCATATTTTTTTATATTGTTTTGATTTATTTTCAAGTTTTATTTTTTGTATTTTTATATATTTTTTTGACTAATTTTGATTTTAATTACCTTTACTCGTAAATTCGACTTTTTATTTACCCTTATCATTATTAATTCAATTTCTATTTTTTGTCGAATTTTGTAGAATTTAGGAACTTAAAACTTCCAAAATTCCCTTTATTTCTATTGACTTTTTTGTAAAATTATGGTATTTTTAAGATATAGATATTGAACGGGAGTGATAATATGTTGAATAATGAAATAAATGAATTACGAGAAAAATTAGACAATGCTATACTAAAAAACGAGGATTATAGCATAATTTATAAAATAAGCGTGCAATTAGATGAATTAATTGCCAAATATTATCGAAACAGTAAATTCGAAGTATCAAAAAAATGCTAAATATTGCATTTTTTTGTAATTATCATTCAAAAAAGTAAAAAAATATTGACAATAATTTTAAATTATTCTATAATTAATTATAGTATTATTAAGAGGAGGAGTTTTATGAATATTAAGAAATTGACTAAAATAGTATCAGTAGTTTTGATAATATCTACAATATTAAGTGCATTCAGTATGGTATTTGCATCATCAGCACCTATACCTTCAGCATCAGCTCCACAATCAGGTGCAACTGAAGTTTCAAATATCGCTAGTATGGTTATATATGTAATTCAAATTATTGCATTTGCCGCAGCTGTTATAATGCTTATGTTTGTTGGTATTAAATTTTTAACAGCTTCACCAGAAGGTAAAGCCGAAATTAAGAAAACTGCTGTTATATACGTAGTTGGTGCTGTATTATTATTTGCAGCAGGTGGAATACTAGGAATAGTACAAAACTTAGCAGATAACATTTCAGCTACTTAATAAAACTAAAATAAAAAGGCTTAGTAACATAAGCCTTTTTTAGTTTGCCTTTCGTATTATTGATACTGCTGACATTTCTTCTTTAAATAATTCATTCTGGATTTTATTTACATAGTCAATTGTTATTTCTTCAAAAGCATTTATAAATTCTAAAGAATTAATTCCTCTCATACTATCTTGTAAAAATGTTCTTCCTATTGTTTCTACATCGTCATATTCTGAAACATATTCACCGTATAGAGCTTTTTTATTTCTTTCGAAATCTTCATCAGTTGCTTTTTCATTTTTTAAAGTATTGACTATTTCTTCATTTATTTTTTCTGGATTCTCTGATTGTCCTGCAATAACTACATGTGAATACTCATCTGCGAATTCATCATAAAATTCTAGTGCTGACATTAGTAATCCTTCATTATATAATTTTTGATACAATTTAGAGCTCTTTCCAATTAAGCTATTTAATATTATTTCTATTGCAATTTGTTTTTTTACATTGTTTTCGTTTTCAAGTATATCTCTATATCCAATCATAAATAAAGGAATATTTACTTCCATTTCTTGCTCATTATATTTTTTATTGATTACTAATTCTTTTTCCGGATATATTCTTTTTATTTCTGGCATTTTTTCTTTTGGTAGTAACCTTTTCTTAACTTCTTCCACAATTTTTTCTGGCTCAAAATCTCCGCTTATGCACATTGTCATATTTGATGGATGGTAAAAAGTATTGTAGCAATCATAAAGTGTTTCTTTAGTAATCTGGCTAATTGATTCTACTGTTCCTGCTATGTCTAATTTAACAGGATTATTTTTGTATAGGCAATCCATTAAATTAATATATAATTTCCAAGAAGGTTCATCATCATATCTACCTATTTCTTGTCCTATAATTCCTCTTTCTTTTTCGACATTTTCATCTGTAAAATATGGATGTTGAACATAGTCCATAAGTTCATCTAATCCTTCATAAAAATTATTAGTTCCGCCAAATAAATATGCTGTATGGTCATTTGTTGTATATGCATTAGCGTCCAATCCTAGTGACATAAGTTTGTATAAACTGTCAACACCATTTTCTTGTTCAAACATCTTGTGTTCTAGATAATGTGCCACTCCGTCAGGAACCTTTACTTCTCTACCTGTTTTGGGTTCAATAAAGTGATTATCTATTGAGCCTATTTTAGCTCCCCATATTATATATTTTTTTCTTGTTTCATGTTTTGGAATAATTATTATTTTCATTCCATTATCTAAAGTTTCAATATATACAGTTTCTTTAATTTTTGAATTTTCTATTTTTTCCATTCTTTCACACCTTTCGTTCTCTCAAATTCTTATTTCCGTAGGTTTTCGTAGTTATATTTTTTACGTTTTAGACTAGTCGTTATTTGTTAAGAAATATATTGTATCTTCTTCTACTTTTTGTGCTACTTCTATTACTTGCTCTTTTGTAACATTTTTAATCGAGTTTTTATAGTCTTCTACGCTTAAATTTTCTTCAAATAAGTTTTGGTCAAAGTAAAAAGTAATCATATCTTCTTTTGACTCTTCAATTAGTTCAATTGAAGATACAATAAGTTGTTTAGCAGCATTAAATTCATCATCTGATATTTTTCCATTTTTCATATCTTCTATTTGTTCTTCTACAATTTTTACTGCTTTGTCATAGTTTTTAATTTCAATACCAGTTTGAACTAAAATGGCATTTTTTCTTCTTATATATGATGAACCAGCAGAATATGCTAAACTTGCTTTTTCACGTACATTTTGGAACAATTTAGAATTTGCTCCTCCACCTAAAATCGTGTTGTACATTGAAATCGCTGGTTTATCGCTATGCGTAACATTTAGTCCTATAATTAATTTTCCTTGTGTTACATCTTGTTTTTCTTTTATTGTTTTTACTTTATTTGGATAAATATGTTGTATATTAATTCTTTCTATTTCTTTGCTTTTTACATCTAGTACTTTTACATTGTCTATATTATTTCCTGTAATGTATAAGTCTATTTTGCTATTTGCAATAACTTTTTTATAATATTCATATAAATTTACTTCATTTATTTGATTTAAGTCTTTTACATCTCCATATTTATATAATGAATATGGCTCTCCTTCAAACATATATTCAATGCATCTTTCTCTAGCGTAAATTGCCTTGTTATCTTTTCTTGATTCTATGATTTTCTTTAAATTTTCCTTTTCTTGCTCCACATACTCTTTTTTAAATCCGTTATTTTGGACAAGTGGATTAAATACTATTTCAAATAATAAGTTTATACCTTCTTGCAATAAATTTTCATTGTTTAATGTATATGTGTTTTCAAGACTTTCTAAATAAAATTTAAGAATATAGTAATCTCCTGTTTTGTCTACGCCACAATTAAATCCTGCGCCATATAATTCTTCTAGCTTTTTTGAGATTTCTTCTTGTGTTTTATAATTATTTGTTCCTCTTCTTAAAACTGATGTAAGTAGCGCATTTTTTGTGCAATCTTCTTTTTTTAATGGCATTGTTATAAATAATGTACTCAAATTTGTTTTAAATTTATTAGATTCTAATTTTGTTATCTGCATTCTCTTCCTTCCTTTCTTTTGATTAATTTTCTAAAATATTCCAATATTATATTCTACTTTTTGTAACTATTTCCTTTATTTTTCTAGCTTATTTTATTATCTTATTTTAGTTTTTTATTTGTCATATATTAATTATTTAATTTTTAAATTATTATTTAGTTTCATATATATCAAATCTATTAATTTGCCCAACATAGGTAAAATTTTCTTTTATATAATTTGCCGCATTTGAAGCGAATTGATAAATTTCTTTTTCTTCTTCTGTTTCGTGTAATAATAATACTTGAGTATTATTTAATCCTTTTATTTTTTCTATTAAACCTTCTTCTCCTTCTATTCCCAAGTTTCCTCTTAAGACTAAATCATACACACCATTGTCCAAATCGTTTGTATATACTGATATTAGTGGCGCATATGTTGATAATACTATTGTATTTTTTTCGTTTCCCATTATATAATCTCCTACCTCTTCTACAGTTTGCCTTACATCATCTTCCATTATGCCTCCATAGAATGGACTATCTTTTGGGATTTCATTAATTAGTTTTGCATAATTCCAAATGCTAATACCGCTTCTAACCAATAGAAATATAATCATACATATTATTATTGTATTTATTATATTTTTTATACTTTTTTCTTCTAAAATTGGCATTACTAAGAAACTTATCAAGTACAATAAATCTACCAACATCAATATGTTTGCTAAATAAAGGTGGTATACATTTAGAATTGGTATAGCTATTATGCAAGCACAAATTGAAAATGCATACATTGATAACATTTGGTTTATAATTTCTTTTTCATTCTCTAATTTAAGGTGTGTTTTTATTGTATTTATTATAACTATTGTAACCATTAAAGTTACCATTGGTAATAATAGCATTAGCAGTATTTTAATTATATCCCATTCTGCTATCCAGTTTGTGCTTCCAAATTCTCCTATACCTAAAACTGCATAATTTATAAAATCATACAAATTATTTTGAGTATACAAGTATAATAAGAATGCAATTAGCAATATTAAAGCTGTTAGTAATTCTTTGAATAATGATTTTATATCTTTATTTAGAATTTCATATACTATTAATGCTACAAAATATGCTGCGCCTAGTTTTTGGTATGACAAAAAAACTAAAAATAGCATCAACCCTTGTACTATATTTTTGGCAGTTCTTTTTTTCATTCTTAATAGCAAATAAAGTCCTAATAGATAAAACATATATGCTAAAACATTATAATTTGCTCCAGCTTCTATAATCTGTGATATAACTGCAATTACAATTAGAGTATATAATAATGATAATCTTTTATTAACTTTTAGCTGTTTGAATATTACATAGCATAAGAAAAAAGTCATTGTGGCAATTATTAAATTTAATGTTCTAAATACAAATATATTCTCTCCAAATATTTTTAAAAATATAGATGAAATATAAAAAAATAATGGCGTTATTATTACATTATTATCTTTGTATATTGTTAATCCATTTGCCATTTTATATGCATTTGCGAAATTAAATGATTCATCAGTATTTAATAATGATAGGTAATACACTCTTGAAAGCATAATTAATCCAATAATAATTATTACAAATATATTATCATGTTTTTTTATAAAATTTATTGCATTTTTCATAAACTTTTCCTTATTTATTAGGTATTTTTTGTTTCATTTTGGTTTATCCTATAACCAATTAAATTCATGGAAAAAAGGGACGTTATATACGCCCCTTTAAATTAAAACTTTCTTTTTCTAGCTGCCTCTGATTTTTTCTTTCTTTTTACACTAGGTTTTTCATAGCATTCTCTTTTACGAACCTCTTGTAAAACACCATTTCTGGCACATTGCCTTTTAAATCTTTTTAAGGCATCTTCTATATTTCCATTATTAACTTTAACCTCTGACATAATATCCCCTCCTTCCAGCTATTCACTATTGTATGGGATTATTGGGATATCTCCCTCAATACCTATTAATTATACATTATGTGCTATGTGGTTGTCAAGTGGGGTTTTGTAAAATTTTGCAAAAGCTCGTCTATAATTTTATTTTACCTCTTTACTAATAATTTTCTCTTTTTCATATAGTCTTGGTATCTCAACTGGTTCATCTTCTTTGATTGTTTCTTTAGCATCTAGTATTCTTTGATTGTATGAACCTCTAAATCTTAGTTTAGGGCTGGTTTTATCTATTTCAAACTTACCATCTACAACTACGTCAAAGTATTTAATAAGTTCTTTTGTTGTTGAGTTTTCTTTTTGCATTTTATCTACTATATCATCCTTAAAATCAAATCCGGTATAACACCATATAGATTTATCTGGATATTTTTCTTTAACTTGTTTTACAAGATTTAAAACTCCTGCTTGGTTTTGTGGCTCTAGTGGTTCACCACCAAGAAGGCTCAAACCTTCTATATAATCATGGTTCATGTATTCTAAAACTTGATTTATTTCTTTTTGTGTAAATTCTTTTCCATAGTTAAAATCCCAGGCACATTCATTAAAGCATCCTTTGCAATGGTGGTTGCAACCGCTTACAAATACTGATACTCTGACTCCTTCGCCATTTGCTACATCGACTCGTTTTATATCTGCGTAATTCATCTTCTCCTCCCGTGCGTTCGAACATAATTGTACTTTTTGCTAGACGTTCGAAAAAGAAATACCGGAAGCGTATGTGAGTATACGCTGAGGATTTTCTTTTGAAGAACAACGACGCAAAAAGTAAATTATGTTTGAACCAGTTATAAATGTAATACCCTCTGCTTTATTTCCTTAGTTTTACCTGCATTCCAAAAGTTCTCGCCAAGGTAGCCACAAGTACGTCTTACAACAGTCATTTTGCTGTGGTCTTTATTTCCGCAATTTGGGCATTCCCATTCATTGTCATCATTTATTTTTATTTCTCCGTCAAATCCGCATACATGGCAGTAGTCAGATTTTGTATTAAATTCTGCATATTGAATATTATCATAAATGAATTTTACAACACTTCTTAATGCTTCTATATTGTTTTGCATATTTGGTATTTCAATGTAAGATATTGCTCCACCTGAAGATATTTTTTGGAATTCGCTTTCGAATTTTAATTTATCAAAAGCATCTATTTTTTCTCTAACATCTACATGGTAAGAGTTTGTATAATATCCTTTATCAGTTACATCTTCAATTGTTCCAAATCTTTCTTTGTCTATTTTTGCAAACTTGTAGCATAAGCTTTCTGCTGGTGTTCCATATAGTGCAAATCCTATGTTTGTTTCTTTCTTCCAACGATTAACTGTTTCTCTTAAATGATTCATAACTTTTAGGGCAAATTCATGTCCTGCTGGCTCTGTTTGTGAAACTCCTGTCATAAGCTTTGTCATTTCATATATTCCTATATATCCTAAAGATATTGTTGAATATCCACCATAAAGTAGTTTATCTATTTTTTCCCCTTTTTTCAAACGAGCTATTGCTCCGTATTGCCAATGAATTGGGCTTATATCTGATGTTGTTCCGACTAATGCATTATGTCTGCACATTAAAGCTTTTTTGCAAAGTTCTAGCCTTTCATCTAATAGCTTCCAGAATTTATTTTCATCGCCATTTGCTATTATTGCAACTTGAGGTAAGTTCAAGCTTACTACACCTTGATTAAATCTTCCTTCAAATTTGTAGTTTCCATTCTCATCTTTCCAAGGTGATAAAAAGCTTCTGCATCCCATTGGGCTAAATACGTTTCCTTCATAGTTTTCACGCATTTTTTTAGCTGATATATAATCTGGATACATTCTTTTTGCTGAACATTTTACTGCAAGTTCTGTTAAATAATCGTATTCTCCACCTGTCAAATTATTGAAATCATCTAAAACATACACAAGTTTAGGGAATGCTGGTGTTACATAAACTCCTGCTTCATTTTTTATTCCTTCATATCTTTGTCTTAGCACTTCTTCAATAATCATTGCATTTTCTTTTATGTATGGGTCATCTTTTTCTAAGTGTAAGAATAATGTAACAAAAGGTGCTTGTCCATTTGTTGTCATTAAAGTGTTTATTTGATATTGAATTGTTTGTATTCCTGATTTTAGCTCATATTTTAATCTATCTTGAACTAAATCTTCAATAACATCTTCTGAAAGTTTATTTTTGTATTTCTTTTCTATTTCTTTTTTAAATTTGTCATAGCTTTTTCTTAAATATTTTCCTAAGTGGATTAAATCTACTGATTGTCCACCATATTGGTTACTTGCAACAGTTGAAATTATTTGTGTTACAACAGTACATGCTACTTGGAAACTTTTTGGGCTTTCTATCATTTTGCCATTCATTACTGTTCCATTATCTAACATGTCTCCAATATTTATTAAACAGCAGTTAAAAATAGGTTGAATGAAATAATCCGCATCATGGAAGTGTAAAACGCCTTCTTGATGTGCTCTTGATATTTCTTCAGGTAATAATAATCTGTTTGTTAAATCTCTTGATACTTCTCCTGCTATATAGTCTCTTTGTGTTGAGGCAAGCATTGTGTTTTTGTTAGAGTTTTCTTCTGCTAACTCTTTATTCTCATTTCTAATTAGTTTTAGTATTGATTCATCAGTTGTATTGGCTTTTCTAACTAGTGCTCTAGTATATCTATATACAATATATTGTTTTGCTAATTCATATTTATCTAATTCCATTAGCTTTTTTTCTATAATATCTTGTATATCTTCAACAAGAATCCTCTTTTTATCCAATTCTTCGACATATTTTATGATTCCTTTTATTTCCTCTTTAGTAGCTCTTTCTTTTGTTCTTACATCCTTGTTTGCTTTTTCAATAGCTGTTTGAATTTTTGCTCTGTCAAAATCTACAACTCTTCCGTCTCTCTTAATTACCTTCATTTCCTTCCCCCATTTCTGCTTTTATGCACTTATGCCGATATTTTAATTGTAATTTTTTGCATACGAATAAAAGTAATTTCATAGTATGTAAAAAATCAACCTTATATTACTATTATAAATTTTAAAAGTCAACAATCTTTTTGTTTTCAATATGTTCATTATTTATGTTTCCATTTTGCTTTTTGTCTTTATTTTTGCAAGGTTGCTGTTTTTTGTCTTTTTGTCGTTTTTTGTCGCATTTTTTAGTTTTTATTCGATAGTTTCGCCTTTTGTGAGTTTTTGTTACATTTGTATTACATTTCCTTTTTTCCATAAAAAAATTGACATTTTCAAAAAATGATTCTTTCAAAAACGTCAATTTTTAATTTTATATTTAATTATGTTTTCTTTTTATGCTTCTTTTTCTCTTGCCTTTATTACTAATCTATCTTGTCCATAGTTTGTACAGGTTATTAAAGTTATTTCTCTTTGACCATTTGTTAATTGGCTAGTACAGCTTACATCTGTTGGGTCTACAACATATCTGTTATATACAACATATGTTACCGTATTACCGCTTAAATCCTTTAAGTTGACTTCATCTCCAATTTCTGCACCACTAAGTTTCCCAAACATTTTTCCGCTTTTATAATTGTGACCAACTATACAATAATTACCTACTTTATTTGGATTTGGTCCCCAGTATTTGCATAATGATACTTTTAGAAGTTCCTCTGATTCTTCTGATAGTACTGGGTAACTTATTCCTAATTTAGGATAATCTAATATAGCTTCTGTGGTATATGTCTGGCCATTTGCCGTTATTTGTGAGTCAATAGTATTTGATGTTGTTGTAGTACTTGGCATCTCAATTATAGGTACTTCCTCTTCTGTTTGTGGTTCATCTAATGCTACAACTACAACTTTTTCTTCAACTGTAGTTGTATCAGTCATTTGGTCTAGTATTACTCTTGAAAGCTGTTCTTTTTGATTTTTATCATATTCTGCCAAAACATAATAACAGGTTAAAATTACAATTAATATTAAACACAGTATAAAAATTACTTTGTATGTTTTTCTTTTTCTTTTTAATTCTGGTGTTACATAAACTTTTTCTGAAACTAATATTTGATTCATAATTTCCTCCTTTCTTATTTTTGGCTATATTTATATGATTTCTAGTTATTTGCGTTTTTCATTTTTTCAAATAGATTTGTAATTTTTGCAAAATCTTCTAAGCTCAAATTTTCTCCTCTTGCTGCTTCTTCTATTTTACACTCTTTTAATATATTTTTCAACATTTCTTTGTCTATTATTCCAGATAATGAATTTAATATTGTTTTTCTTCTTTGTGTAAAGTTTGTTTTAATGATTTCGAAAAATAATTTTTCATTATCTACTTTTACAGCTCTTTCTTCTCTTTTTGTGATTTTTACTACTGCTGATTCTACTTCTGGAGATGGTATAAAACATTCTCTTGGAACATCTGCAACTATTTTACTATCTGCATAATATTTTACAAAATACGTTATTGCTCCTGCTTTTTTTGTTCCTGGTTCTGCACAAATTCTTTCAGCTACTTCTTTTTGAATTAGCACTGTTATGTCTTTTATATTTGTATTAAGCAATTTTGTAATTATTGAAGTTGTAATATAATATGGCAAATTTGCAACAATTTTAGCTTTTGGAGCGATTTTGTCAATGTCAACATGTAAGATATCATCTTGGATTATTTCAACGTTATCATACAATTTAAAACGCTCTTGCAAAATTTGTACCATTTTGCTATCTATTTCTACTGCTATTACCTTTTTAGCTTTTTCTGCTAAAATAGCTGTTAAAGTTCCAAGTCCTGGTCCTATTTCTATAACTGTATCTTCATTCGTGACCTCACTTGCAATAGTTTGTAAACTCGGTTCATCGAACAAGAAATTTTGTCCAAGTCTTTTGTTAGGATGAACATCATACTTGTTCATTATGTATTTTGTTTCTTCTAAAATGTTCATTGCTATCCTTTCTTTTTACATTTTGGTCCGGTCCTTTTCGTAAAATTTTACGTTTTGCTCCGTCCCCAAAGTAAATTTTTTACATTTTGGTCCGTCCCCATTAATACTGAGTAGTTGTGGTTTCCTGTTGCAGTGTTACATTAATTACTGTTCCTTCATCTACACTTGTTCCTGATTGTGGGTCTTGTGCTATAACAATTCCATTACCTGTACTTGCTATATTTAAGTTCTTTGCTTTTAGCATTATTTTTGCTTGTTCAAATGTAACTCCTCTCAAATCTGGTACGCTTTGAGATACTCTTTCATCATTACCTTCTACATATAGTTTAACTATTCCGCCTTCTGTTAATGCTGTACCTTTTGGTGGAACTTGTTCTTTTACTATATCATCAGCTGATGCGTTAGTACTATATTCAAGGCCTGCTTCTTGTAGTATTTTTTGAGCCTGTGCTACTGTTTTGTTTACTACATCAGGTGTGCTTATTGTTTGTGTTGTTGATGTATCATTTGAATCATTTGATGGTATGTCTAAATAAGGTAATACTTCAGATAATATTTGTGATACTGCTGGTGCAGCTATACTTCCACCATAGTGGTTTGAAACTTGTGGGTCATAAAGTGTAAGCAATACAACAACTTCTACATTTTCTACTGGAGCTATTGCTACAAATGATGCTACATATCCATCTTCTAATCTATCTGGATTTGGTTCAGATGTTCCTGTTTTTCCTCCTATTGAATAGCCTTTAACTTGAGCATAGCTTCCGCCACCTTCTTCAACAACAGATTGCATTATGCTTTTCATTTTATCTGCTGTTTCTTCTGATATGACTTGTCTAACTTCTTTTGTTTCAACATTTGTAATTGTTCCTGTTTCTGGATTTTCTATTTGTTTTACAACATGAGGTGTTACCATTTTTCCGTCATTAGCTATACTTGATATCGCTGTTATAAGTTGAAGTGGTGTTATTGTAAATCTCTGTCCAAATGACATTGTTGCAAGTTCAACTGGACCTACACTATCTTCACTCCAGAACGAGCTTGTGCCTTCGCTTGGTAAATCTACTCCTGTTTTATCGAAAAATCCAAAAGCTTCTAAATAATCATAGAATTTTTCTACACCAATTCTTTGACCTAGTTGTATTAATGCTGGGTTACATGAGTTTTCTAAGGCATTTCTTAATGTTTGGCTTCCATGACCAGCTAAATTACTACAATTAATTCTTCTGTCTGCAACATTTTCATAACCTGAGCAGAAGAAATCATTTTCAGTATCTGTTTCAACAACATTCTCTTCTAACCCTATTGAAGCAGTAATTACTTTAAATGTTGAACCCGGTTCATATGTATCAAGTACTGCTCTATTTCTCCACATTGAATATAGAGTATTTGTTTGTTCTTGCTGAGATAAATCGTCCCAACCTGTGCTATACCATTCATTTGGTGTATATGGGTCATTTAAGTTATAATCTGGATATGTTGCCATTGCTAATATGCTTCCATCTTCTGGGTCCATTATTATAACATTTCCGCCTCTTTCGCACTCGTTTTCTTCAACTGCTTGTTTTAAATATTTTTCTGCTATTGTTTGTATATTTGAATCTATTGTTAAATATATGTTGCTTCCGTTTTCTGGAGCTATGTATTCTTCATTTTGGTCTGGTATTGCTTCTCTAGTTACATCTATTGCTGTTGTAAGTCTACCAGATGTTCCTTTTAATACATCATCATAGCTTAATTCTATTCCATCTAGCCCTTGATTATTGCTTCCACAAAAGCCTATAACATTTGACGCTAAGTTATTGTATGGATAATATCTTTTAACATCAGCATCTATATTTACGCCTGATGTTGCTTTATTTTCTTGTAGCCAAGTTTCTAGTTCAGATACCTTATCTGTTTCTACTTTTGATACAATTGTTTCTACACTATTTGAGCTTGTAAGTTTTGCATATACTTCATCTCTATTAAGCTCAAATATTTCAGCCATTTTGTCTGCCATTCTTTGTTTTAGCTCTTCTGTTGCTTCTTCATCGCTTTGTCCATCTTTTCCTTTTGCTGTAATGTATTCAGGATTTACCGAAATAGTATCTACATCAACACTTATAGCTAGTGCTTTTCCTGTTGAATCATAAATTGTTCCTCTTTTTGCACTAATTAGTGTGCTTGAAGTTGATTGACTATATTCTCTTCTTTTTAGCTCTTCTCCATCAACAAATTGAAGCCAGCCTACTCTTCCAAGTAGAATAGCAAATATTAAAATTAATGTTATACCTAAAGCTAATAATTTTTTAGGATTGATTTTTATTGCCTTTTGGCTATTTATAGATACTACTTTGTTTTTATCTAGTTTTTCAAATTTTTTTGACATTTGTTCTTTTCCTTTTTATATTATTTTTTATTGCCTTAACCTTCTTTTAGTTGTAATTAGTACGTTTGCGCTTTTAAGGTTTATGTAATTTTTATTTGTTTATAATACTACAATTATATTCTACTAGAAAAGTGACAAAAAATCAATGAAAATTATGTGAATTTTCATTGATTTTTAATATTTGTATATTCTACTTTTTTGTTTCTTATCCAAATTTTCGTGTTTAATTTTCCACCACTAAAATTATTATAAACTACCTATTATGCCGTTTATTATTACTTCTGCATCCTCTATATTACTTAATGATGTATTTCTATTTTCCGTTGAATCTAACTTTACTTCAAGTTTTTCTCCATTTTTTCCCAGAGCATTTAAATTAACATTTGGTACTTGGGCAAAATCTCCATTCAAAATATGTTCGCTGTTTATTTTTATATTATTTGCTATTATATCAATTACTTCTAATAGAGCATTCGCTTCTTCTTGAAAATTTTCTATGTCATCATCTGTCATCATTCCTGATTCAACTTGCTCTATTAATTGCTTTTCTGAAGCAAAAATATTAATAAATTGATTTAATGTTTGTTTTGCTATTTCTTGCTTTGTTTTTTCTAAATCATAGTTTTGGTTAATTATATCATTTGCTGCTGAATAAATTTCAACTAATAGTTCTACCTGACTTAGTTTTGCTCCGCAATAACTTCTTAACAAATTTATTTGACTTATAGTCTCCTCTATTTTTTGGATATTATTTTCATCTGACACGTTCAAATTATTAATCCCTAAATCCTCTGTTTTACATCCGTCTATTTGTAATGTCCAATTATAATCATCAATTTCTTCTACAAATGGTGTTTCTAAGAATCCATTTAACAAGTATATATTATCATAAGAGACTGTATTTGCGACATTATCTATTTCTGATAAGTATTGATTTACTGCATTTTGATGTTCTCCGTTTTCATCATTACTTTGCTTTACTTCAAGCAATTCCATACGTATGTTTTGTAATTTGCTAAAAATATCACTTAATCCACTTCTAGCTGTATAGAGTAATTCTTGAAGATTTGTATATTTATTAATCATATCTTGATATCGATTTTTATCATTCGATATTCCTGCATTTGCATGCTTATCAATCTCTCCAGCCAAATCATTTAAACCTTCTTTTTCTCTTATACCAGCATCCTCGTAAATTTCTACTGCATCTTTTGCCCTGTTTATTATTCCATTTTGTCCTATTGTTAGGCTTATTGCTATCCCCGCTAAAATTAACAATACAATAATTGTTACGACTAAAGCAATTAAAGTTATACCTTTTGTTTCTCTTTTTAATTTTTTTAAGGTAACACTATCTAGTTGATTTTCTTCTTTGTTTCTTTGGTTAACCATTATTTTTTTCATTCTTCTCTTCCTTTCTTCTTTATGTACTTTAATATAAATATTATAAGTATTTTTAATAAGTTTATACTTTATCTTCTGTTGCTTCTTAATATTTCTATTAATTTCCGATTTTATTGTAACACTAATTATTTTTATTGTCTACTATTTTTATGAGTTATTTTTGTATGAGTTATCATAAATGTTAGGTTGTTGTAAACTATATATATTGAAAAAGCTGAGTCTTGAGTAAACTCAGGAAGGAATGTGTCTTTAGATGGTAAAATTAAATGTAAAAAAATTGTTAGAGCAAAAGAAGAAAACTAAGTATTGGCTATTTAATAGACTTAATAATTTAGGTAATATTAGTTACACTAATTTTAATAATCTTGTTGAAAATAAAACGACATCTATAAAATATTCTAATATTGAGAAACTTTGTAAGATATTAGAGTGTGAGCCTAATGATTTATTTGAAATTACTGATGAGAATGATTAGTGAAAATCAAATAACCTGTTTCTAATTTAAAATGAGAATATATAAAATTTTGCTCTTACCCATCTAAGTAAGAGCATTCCTTCTTTATTTTTCTTTTTCTATTTCATCTCGTATTAAATATCCAAATAAAAATATTTCTTTTTCTATTTCACTTTGCATTTTACTTTCTATATCCCAATATTGTTCAAATAATTGTTTTTGTTCATCGTTGAAACTTTTATTTATTTTATCTACAATATTTTGTCTTTCTTGTTTTACCTCTTTATATTCTTGTGACTCTACAAACAAATCTTCTTCAAATTGTTCAAATATTTTTAATAGTAGTGGAAATTTAGATGTATCTATCTTTTTTGCATTATTTGTTCCTATTATTTTATCAAAGTTTTTCAATATTTCATCTGCATTTTTCATTGATTGTCCTTCCGTTCTTGTATAGGTAATTTTCTATACGGTAATATATTTTCTCTTTAGTTTATTATTTGTATTTTTTTATTGTTTATACGCATTTTCGTACTTTTATAAAAAACTAGCCTTGTTTTAATCAAAGCTAGTTTTTATTTTTGACATTCATTACGAATTTTTTCCGTTTACGGAACTTTTTCGTAATGATTATATAATGTAGATTTATTATTCTCCTTCGAAAATCTGGCCAAATTCTTCTCCGGATATTTTTTCTTTTTCCACAAGTACTTCGGCTACTTTATCTAGTTTATCTCTATGTTCTCTTAGAATGTTTTTAGCTTCTTGATAAGCATTGTCTATAATTTTCTTTACTTCTTCATCAATTACGCCGGCTGTTTCTTCTGAGTATGATTTTTCATGTCCCCAGTCTCTTCCTATAAATACTTCGTCTTGGTCTGAACCTAGTGTAATTGTTCCTATTCTATCACTCATACCATATTTTGTAACCATTGATTTAGCTATTTGTGTAGCTCTTTCTATATCATTACTTGCTCCTGTTGAAATGTCTCCTAATACTAGTTCTTCTGATGCTCTACCGCCAAGTAATGAAACTATATTTTCTAACATTTCTGTTTTTGATATAAATGATTTATCTTCTGTTGGTCTATACATTGTATATCCACCAGCCATACCTCTTGGTATAATTGATATTTCATGTACAGGATCTTGTGTTTTTAGATATCTACTTACTACTGCGTGACCACCTTCATGATAAGCAACAAGTTTCTTTTCTTTATCGCTTCTTACTCTTGTTTTCTTTTCAGGTCCCATAGTTACTTTTACCATGGCATCTTCAATTTCTCTTTCACCTATTTCTTGTTTATCTCTTCTTGCTGCTAAAAGGGCTGCTTCGTTAAGTATGTTCTCTAAATCTGCTCCTGTAAATCCTGATGTATTTTTAGCAATGATATTTAAGTCTACATCATCTGCTAATTTTTTCTTTCTTGCATGTACTTCAAGTATTTGTTCTCTTGCCTTAACATCTGGTGCTGGAACTACTATTTGTCTATCAAATCTACCTGGTCTTAATAATGCTTTATCTAGTACATCTGGTCTATTTGTTGCAGCTAGTACTATAACACCTTCATTTGCAGAGAATCCGTCCATTTCAACAAGCATTTGGTTCAATGTTTGTTCTCTTTCATCATGTCCTCCACCAAGTCCGGCTCCTCTTTGGCGTCCTACTGCATCTATTTCATCAATAAATATTATACATGGTGCATTTCTTTTTGCTTCTTCAAATAAGTCTCTTACTCTTGATGCACCAACACCGACGAACATTTCTACGAAATCTGAACCACTTATTATGAAGAATGGCACTCCTGCTTCACCAGCAACTGCTTTTGCAAGAAGTGTTTTACCAGTACCAGGTTGACCTACTAAAAGTACTCCTTTTGGTATTCTTGCTCCCATGTCTGTGAATTTCTTAGGATTTTTTAAGAATTCTACTATTTCTTGTAATTCTTCTTTTTCTTCATCTATACCTGCTACATCTGCAAATGTAACTTTATTTTTGTCATTTGGGCTTAGCATTCTTGCTTTGCTCTTTCCAAATGGCATTGAATTTTTATTTTGAGATTGAGGTCCTCCAATGAATAGCATAAACATAAGTACTAGTAATACTATTGATGAAATTGGAAGTAATAAATCTGAAACTATTAATAAGAATGATTTATCTGCTTCAACTACATTTACTGTATTTGCCACCATTGAATCGTTTAAGTTTTCCATTAAATTCTCAACACTTGGAATATTAACGTTTTTTATATTTGAGTCATTTTTTAATTTAACTCTTGCAGATTCGCCACCATATTCTATTTCAATATCTGTGACTTCTCCTGCTTCAATTTTTGTTAATAATTCTGAATATGTTAATTCATTGTTTGTTCCATTTATAATCGCTGGTATTATAAATAATAAAATTATACCTATTACAAGCCATGCTGCTAATGTTTTTATACTGTTTTTCAAAGCTGTTTCCTCCTCAATTTTTTAGAATTAAAATTATTTATTAGATTTACAAATGATTTTTATCTTATTGTAGACTACCACAACAATTTTTATTATGCAATAGTTTTTTCAAAACTTTTTTCCTTGTAAGTATTGATATATCTACGTTTTACTTACGGAACTTTATGTTAAAGCTACAAAAATTATTTTTTTATTTTCTATTAAAACTTTTAAATTTTTATTTATTAACATGTATTTTTTCCCAACATTTCTTTCGCTCATTTTAATTATGTCGTCTATATTGATTTTTTCAATATTACGAGTGCTTCCAGCGATTTGGTTTATTGCATAAAGAATCAAATTTTGTTTTAGGCTTAGCTCCAATTTTTGAAACTCATGTATGTCTATCTCTATTTTCCCTAAGGAAAGAGTTGCTATTCTATTATATATATTTTTTACTTCATTTTTTATGTATGAATTTTCTGATTTTATAATTTTTGAAAGTCTACTTAGGTTTTCTACTATATTAGGATTTATTTCTTTCATCTGTGGAAGTATTTTATTACGTACAATATTTCTCTTATATATATTTTCCTTATTAGTACTATCTATTCTAGGTTGTAAATTATTCTTTTCACAATATTCTTCTATTTCTTCTCTTGCACAATTTATTAAAGGTCTTATATATTTGCCATATTCTTCTGCTTGAATTCCTTCTAATCCTTGCATTCCAGTTCCTCTTATTATATTTAAGAGCATTGTTTCTGCATTGTCATTCATATTATGTGCAATTGCTATTTTATTTGCATTTTCTTTTTTTGCTATTTCATCGAAAAAGTCATATCTTATTTTTCTACCTACTTCTTCTGTTCCTTTCTTTTGCTCTTTTGCTAATTCTTCTATATTTTCTCTTTTTACATAGCACTTTATACCCATTTTTTCGCACATGTTTTCCACATATTGTTCATCTTCTGTGGAATCTACTCTTATTAAATGATTTACATGCGCACAAATTACTGTTATTCCTAAATATTCTTTATATTTATTTAGGCAGGTTAAAAGAGTAATAGAGTCGGGGCCTCCTGATACCCCAACTACTATTACATCACCCTTATTTATTAAATTATTTTCTTTGATTGTGTCTAAAAAGTTTTGTTCTAATTTATCTAGTCTTTTAGCCATGAATTATTCCTCTCTTAGCTATTTTAATTCAAAATAGCTTTTTACTCACTTGCCGTTGTACAAGAATTACCCCTTATATTTATTAGCAAACTTCGTATAACTTGGCATCCATAGTAACTCTACTGTTCCTGTTGGTCCAGCTCTATGTTTTGCTATTATAACTTCTGCTATATTTTTAGCTTCTGTTTCTGGGTTATAATAATCATCTCTATAAAGAAACATTACTATATCGGCATCCTGCTCTATTGAACCAGATTCACGTAAGTCCTGAAGCATAGGTCTATGGTCAGGTCTTGCTTCTGGTGCACGAGATAACTGTGAAAGTGCCAAAACCGGTACATTTATTTCTTTTGCTAAAATTTTTAAAGACCTACTTATTTCAGCTATTTCTTGCTCTCTACTTTTTGTATTTCCGCTTCCTTGAATAAGTTGTAAGTAGTCTATTACTACTAGCCCTATATTTTTTTCAAGTTTTAGCTTTCTACATTTTGCCCTTATTTCTGCTATATTTATACCTGCGCTATCATCTATAAATATTCCTGCTGATTCTGAAAGTTCTCCAGATGCTATTGCTAGTTTTGACCAGTCTTCATCAGTTATATCGCCTTTTGCAACTTTTTCGCTATCTACCATTGCTTGTGAACATAGTATTCTGTTTGCACATTGTTCTTTTGACATTTCGAGACTGAATACTACTACTGGTGTATTTGCACTTACTGCTGCATATGTTGCAATATTTAAAGCAAATGCTGTTTTTCCCATAGCAGGTCTAGCTGCAATTAGCACTAAGTCTGAATTGTGGAAGCCTGCTGTTTTATTATCTAAGTCTATAAATCCTGATGCAACACCTGTTATGTGTTGTTTTTGATTATATAATTGTTCTAATTCTGTAAATGAGTCTACTAATATATCTCTAATTGAACTATAACCTTTTTGTGATTTTCTTTGCATTAAGTCAAATATTTTCTTTTCTGCATTGTCCATAAGTATTTCTACTTCTTCGTTTTGGTCATATCCAATTTCTATTAATTCATTTGCAGTTTTTATTAAGCTACGAAGTATTGATTTTTCTTCTACTATTTTTATATATTTGTCTACGTTTGCTGTTGTTGGAACTTTATCTGGAAGTGTTGCTAAATATTCTAGTCCTCCAACTGGCTCTAATTTGCCTAGTGATGTTAGTTCATCTTTTAATGTGATAATATCTATTGGTTCAGCTTTAGCATATAGATTCATTATTGCATTATATATTGTTTTGTTGTCTTCTCTATAAAAGTCTTCTGGTTTTAAAACTTCTATTGCTGATATTACTGCATCTTTATCTGTCATCATACTTCCAATAACAGCTTGTTCTGCCTCATCATCGTGTGGTGGTACTTTTCCTAATTCCATTACTTTCCTCCAATGCTAAATTTATAATTAAATGACTGTCCAAAATATATGTTTTGAAAGAATATATTTTGTAAACTATCCACCTATTATATGTATTTTTAGTTTAGCATTTACACCTTCATATAGTTTTAAATCTATAGTGAACATTCCTGTTTGTTTTATTGTTTCTTTTAAGTCTATTTTCTTTTTATCCACTTTAAAATTGTGCTGGCTTTGTAGCCTATCTGCTATTTCTTTAGCTGTAACTCCACCAAATATTTTTCCGTTTTCTCCGGCTTTTACTTGTATTTTTAATATTATTTTTTCTAGTTTTTTGGCTAGGTCTTCTGCTTCTTGTTTTTCTGTCATTTTTTTATGCTCATTTGATTCTTGTTTTGATTTAAGTTTTGCTAAGTTTTGATTATTTGCTTCTACTGCTAGTTTTTTTGGTAGTAAAAAATTACGAGCATATCCGTCATTAGCATTAATTATTTCATCTTTTTTTCCTACACCTTTTACGTTTTCTAATAAAATAACTTTCATCTTAAACCTCCCTTTAACTTTTATAATTCACAGCTTAAGCTTTTATATAACTACAAATGCTTTTTAAGCTGTGAATTTTATCTTTTAGTTTTCCATTTCGAAAAAATATTCATTAATTCTATTAATTAATTCTTGTTTTGCATCTTCCATACTCATTTTTTCAAGTTGGGCCCCGGCTAGTGTTATATGTCCACCGCCGCCTAATTTTTCAAGTATAAGTTGAACATTTATTCCACCTATTGACCTACCTGAAATATATATTTTGTCTCCGGTTTTTCCAAGTACGAATGAAGCATTTATTCCACCTATTGTTAAAAGTTCATCTGCAGCTTTTGCTGCTATTATGTTTGCATTTTCATCATCATTTTCATATGTAGAAATAGCTATTGAATCATTTACTATTTCTGATTTTGATACTATTTCAGAAATTATTTGATAAGTATGTAAATCACTTTGGAACCATTTCTTTACTTTTATAATATCTACACCACATTTTCTAAGATATGCTGCGGCTTCAAATGTTCTAACACCTGTTTTGAAAGTAAAGTTTTTAGTATCTAACATTATACCTGCATATAAAGCTTCTACTTCAATTTGAGTTAATTCTATATCTAATTGAGAATATTCTAATATTTCTGTAACAAGCTCAGATGCTGATGATGCATACACTTCATGGAATGTAAGTATAGCATTTTCTATATAATCTGTACTTCTTCTATGGTGGTCTACTACCACTATTTTATTTACTTTTTCTAGTAACTCTGGAACTTCTACATAACTCTTTTTATGAGTATCTGTAACTATTAAAAGTGTATTAGGCTTTACACTATCTAAAGCTTCTTGCTTATTAATAAAGCAGTCTGCATATTCTTCTGACTTTTTGGCTTCAGTCAAGAAATTATCTAAACCAATACCTGTTGTTTCATTTACTATTTTAGCGTCTTTTCCAAGTGTTTTTGTTAATCTATACAAGCCCATGCTTGAACCTATAGAGTCCATATCTCCATTGCTATGTCCCATAAGTATTACATTGTCTGCTTCATTTATAAGCTCTTTTAATGCATGTGATACAATTCTAGCTTTAACTCTTGTTCTTTTTTCGACTTCTTGAGTTCTGCCACCAAAGAATTGATATCTGCCATCCATTTTAACAATAGCTTGGTCTCCACCTCTACCTAATGCAATATCTATAACTGTTCTAGCTGACTCAGCTTTTTCTGCATTATTACTTCCATCATCTGAAAATCCTATACTTAGTGTCGGTTGAGTTATATCTGGTACATCTATGTCTTTAACTTCATCTAAAATGTTGAATTTGTCTGCTTCTGCTTCTTTTAAATATTTTTGTTCCATTATGCAGAAAAATGTATCTCTATCTGATTTAACTATTAAACTATTGTATTTTGCGGCCCAATCATAAATGTATTTTTCCATTTTTGCTATTAATTGTGGCTTAATTTCACTTGAAATTCTTTGGCTAATTTCTTCATAGTTGTCTATCATAATTATACCAACACAAATATCTGAATCTTTTTGCTCTTGCTCTAGTTTTCTTAAATATGTTTCATCTATGAAGTAAAGAATTGTTGTGTACTCTTGTTCTTTTTGATGCATTTTATGTGATTTAACATATGAGCCAAGCACATTATACATTTTGTTGTCTATTCTAATGTTTGTATCTATTGTTCCTCTAACCTTTTCCTGTTTGCCCTCATCTGAATTTTCAATAGTTAGCTTAATACTTCTTACTATTTCAGATAAGTATTCATTCATATTTATATCTAAGTTTTCAAATTCGGTAACAAATTTTTCACTTTTCCATATAACATTACCATTTGTTTCGACAATAGCTAAAGGAAATGGTGAATTTATTAATGTTGTTTTTGCTGTTGTATTTACATTTAGTGTTAAATCTTTTAATTGTTCTGATAGTTCTGCTTTTCTTTTTTTATTTGTCCACATTGTATACCAAATTATTAGGCCATACACAATTATGCCTGGCAATATAAGCATATAATTTAATATACATATGCACACAATTAATAATGCAATTATGATTAAATATATTTTTGTTCTTGATATAAGCGAGTCCCAATTTTTTGAATTGTTATTCGGCATTTTTCTCCCCTATTTCTATATTATTGTTATATTGATTTATACAATAATACAGTATATATTGTACTAGATTTTGCTCGATTTGTCAAACTGGATTTTCTGTTGGAAATGTTCCACTTCTTTTTTCATTTCTTATCAATTGTTAAGACTGTTGGAAAAACATTTCCAACAGTCTTGTTCTTTGAAATAAGTTCGCACTCTATATATCAATAAGTTATTAGAAACATACAAATACCCTTTGCTGTCACTTTTTACTTTGATAAAAACTATGGTTGCATTGTTCCAGTAATCTTTTTTCCATCTACATATGCTGTTTTTCCTTGTAGTATGTCTTCTGCTGTTGCGTTTGCATCTGATGTATCTAGAACTTCTAATGTTCCAGTAATTCCGCCAATTCTTACCCCTGCTTTAATATATGATGCTATTAAACTTGAGCCTGCACCAGTTATTGTTGCTTCATATTCGCTATTTTCTACATTATTATTATTTGTTACTTGTACCACAGCAACTATTATTGCTGCTAATAATATTATTCCTACTATTGCTATTACTATTATTTTTTCTTTTTTATTTGTTTTTTTCATAGAAAATTTCATTCCTTTCTTGCTTTAGTCTTTCATAATTATTTATATCATATTATTTTTTGTTTTTCAATACATTATTGTATCTAATTTTATATTTTTTATTCAATTTTTATATGATAAAAAGAGCCATATGGCATGAAATTATAATTATTTCATTGCTTATGGCTCTTTATTTTAATACCAAGCGTTTTCTTCTCTTTTTATTTCTTTTTCTCTGATGCTTTCTTTTTCTGCGCCTGATTCAGTTTCTTCTGTACTAATATGTGTATTTTGGTATCTTGCCATACCAGTTCCTGCTGGTATTAATTTACCAATTATTACGTTTTCTTTTAATCCTATTAGCTCATCAGTCTTTCCTTTGATTGCTGCTTCTGTTAATACTTTAGTTGTTTCTTGGAATGATGCTGCTGATAAGAAACTGTCTGTTGCTAGAGCTGCTTTTGTTATACCAAGTAATATTCTCTTACCTTCTGCTGGTCTTAAGCCTTCTGCTTCTAGAGCTTTGTTGATTTCTTCTAATTCGTTTATATCTACTAGAGAACCTGGAAGTAAGTTACTATCACCGTTATCTTCAACTCTAGCTTTCTTAAGCATTTGTCTTGCTATAACTTCTATGTGTTTGTCGTTAATATCAACACCTTGGTTTCTATATACCTTTTGAATTTCTTGTACTAAGTATTCGTGAACTCCTTCTGGACCTTTTATTGCTAAAATTTCGTTAGGGTTAATTGAACCTTCAGTAATTGGGTCACCAACTTCTATATGGTCACCTTCTGATACACATAGTTTTGCACCAAATGGTATTGAATATGTTTTAGCATTATCATTAGATACAACTGTAACTTCTTTCTTCTTCTTAACTTCTGAAATTTTGATTGTACCTTCGATTTCTGAGATTATTGCTAATCCCTTTGGTTTACGAGCTTCAAATAGCTCCTCAACTCTAGGAAGACCTTGTGTGATATCTGCAACACCTGCAACACCACCTGAGTGAATAGTTCTCATTGTAAGCTGTGTACCTGGTTCACCAATTGATTGTGCTGCTATTGTTCCTACTGCTTCACCAATTGTTATTTTTTCACGTGTCGCTAAGCTCATACCATAACATTTAGCACAAATTCCGTGCTTTGTTTTACAGTTTAAAGGAGAACGTACAGTTACTCTTTCGATTCCTGCGTCTACAATTGCTTTTGCAACTTTTTCTGTTATTAGTTCATCTGGTACTGCTAGTACTTTTTGTGTTTTAGGATCTCTTATTTCATTTAATGGATATCTTCCTATTAATCTTTCTTGTAGACTTTCAATTACTTGATTTCCATCTTTTATTGCATATACTTCTAGACCTTCTGTTGTTCCACAGTCGTCTTCTCTAATTATTAAGTCTTGTGATACGTCAACTAATCTTCTTGTTAAGTATCCAGAATCGGCTGTTCTTAAAGCTGTGTCTGAAAGTCCTTTACGAGCTCCATGGGCAGATATGAAGTATTCCAATGCATCTAATCCTTCACGGAATGATGATTTAATTGGTATTTCAACTGTTTTACCAGTTGTACTTGCCATAAGTCCACGCATACCAGCAACTTGTCTTAACTGGCTTATATTACCACGAGCTCCAGATTTTGACATCATGTATATTGGGTTTAAGTCATCAAAGTTCTTTTGCATTGCATCTGCAACTTTGTCTGTTGCTTTTTCCCATATTTTTATTACATTGTTGTATCTTTCATTATCTGTTATTAAACCACGTGTATATTGTGCTGTAACTTTATCTACTTCTTTTTGTGCTTCTGCTAAATCTTCTGCCTTTTCTTCTGGTACTTTAACGTCATCAATTGATACTGTCATACCAGCAGTTGTACAGTACTTGTAACCTGTTGATTTAATGTAGTCAAGAAGCTCTGCTGTTCTATCTAGTCCATGTACATCAATACATTTTGCAATTAGTTGTTTTAATTGCTTTTTAGCTATTGTAAAGTTTATTTCTGGTTCGAATTTATTTTCTTTTTTGCTTCTATCAACAAATCCTAAATCTTGTGGTATGCCTTTATTGTAAATTATTCTTCCTACTGTTGTTACTATCATACCATGATCGATTTCTTTTCCATTTGCGTCATATTCTGCCATTCTTACATGTACTTTTGCGTGTACTCCTAAGTCATGGTTTGCATATGCCATTTCTGCTTCATCTGTTGATGAGAAGTACATTCCAGCTCCTAATGTTCCTTTTCTAACTTGCTCTTCTATAGAATCGTTAGGGTCTGCTTCAACATCCATTGTTAAATAGTATGCACCTAATATCATATCTTGTGATGGTTCTGTTATAGGTTCACCATCAGTTGGTTTTAATAGGTTGTTTGTTGAAAGCATTAAATATCTTGATTCTGCTTGTGCTTCTGGTGATAATGGTAAGTGAATAGCCATTTGGTCACCGTCGAAGTCGGCGTTAAATGCTGTACAAACTAATGGATGTAATTTTATAGCTCTACCTTCTACTAGTACTGGCTCGAATGCTTGTATACCAAGTCTATGAAGTGTAGGAGCACGGTTTAACATTACTGGGTGGTCTTTGATTACGTCTTCAAGAACTTCCCAAACTGCTGGGTCTAATCTTTCAACCATTCTTTTTGCATTTTTAATGTTATGTGCTAAGTTTCTAGCAACTAATTCTTTCATAACAAATGGTTTGAATAGCTCAACAGCCATTTCTTTTGGAACACCACATTGATATATTTTTAGTTCAGGTCCTACAACGATAACTGAACGTCCTGAATAGTCAACACGTTTTCCAAGTAGGTTTTGACGAAATCTACCTTGTTTTCCTTTTAATAAATCTGATAAAGATTTTAAAGCTCTTCCACCAGCACCTGTTACTGGTCTTCCACGTCTTGAATTATCTATTAGGGCATCTACTGATTCTTGTAACATTCTTTTTTCGTTTCTTACAATTATTTCAGGTGCTCCTAATTCTAATAATCTTTTTAATCTGTTATTTCTGTTTATAACTCTTCTATATA
>CAKNJR010000006.1 GCA_930986425.1 uncultured Clostridium sp.
AAAAAAGCACTAATAAAAATTAGTGCTAGAGTGAACGAAGTTCACTTTTGTTCTACTAAAAAACAGCTACACAATTTTAATCTTTTGTGATAAAATTCATTTGGATAAAAAATATAACAAAATAAATATTTTAAGAGTGAGGAATAAAAATGGCAACAATAATTGATGGAAAAAATTTAGCAAAAAACATAAGAGAAGAGCTAAAAGTTGAAGCAGAAAAATTAAAGAAAAAAGGAATTACACCACATTTAGCAGTTATAATGGTGGGAGACAATGATGCATCAAAAGTTTATGTTAGAAATAAAAGTAGAGCTTGTGAAGAAATAGGAATAGAATTTAAAGAATATTTGCTTCCAAGTACAACTAGCGAGCAAGAACTTTTAGATTTAATAGATAAATTAAATAATGATAAAAATGTAAATGGCATATTACTACAAAGCCCTATTCCAAAGCCATTAGATATACAAGAGGCATTTAACAAAATAAGCCCTGAAAAAGATGTTGATGGTTTTAATCCACAAAATGTGGGAAATTTGTGCATAGGACAAGATGGCTTTATACCTTGTACGCCTCTAGGAATTGTAACAATGCTCGAAAAATACAATATAAAAATAGATGGACAAAAAGTTGCAATCATAGGAAGAAGTAATATTGTTGGTAAACCTATGGCTCAATGTATGCTTTCAAAAAATGCAACAGTAACTATCTGCCATTCAAGAACAAAGGAACTTAAAAAAGAAGTAAAAGATGCAGATATAGTTATTTCAGCAGTTGGTAAAAGAAATACGGTAACTGCTGATATGGTTAAAGATGGAGTAGTTATTATAGATGTTGGAATGAACAGAAATGATGAAGGTAAACTTTGCGGAGATGTAGACTTTGAAAATGTTTCTAAAAAGGCTTCGTACATTACTCCAGTACCTGGCGGAGTAGGACCAATGACAATAGCAATGTTAATGAGTAACGTAATAAAAGCCTGCAAAAATCAAAACAAATAAAAGGAGTAAAAATGGTCGCAGAAATAATAATTGAATCAACAGTAAAAACACTTAACAGAATATTTGATTATGAAATACCTGAACATTTAAATGTAAAAATAGGTAGTAGAGTTTTTGTACCATTTGGAAATAAAAAAACTCCTGAAGAAGGTATTGTGATTGGTATTAAAGAAAAATCAGACTATAAAATAAAACCAATCTTAAATGTGCAAGATGCAAGCATAAAAGAAGAATATATAAACTTAGCAAAGTGGATGGCAAAAAGATATATTTGTAATGTTTCAGATTGTTTGAGATTAATGCTTGCCCCAGGTACAACAAGCAAAAATATTGAAACAAGAGTTAAAGATAGAACTATAAATCTAATATATTTAGCCAAATCTCAAGATGAAATAGAAGAAGACATAGAAACTGGAAAAATAAAATCGGAAAAGCAAAAAAATATATTAGATTTTTTAATGAGAAATGACTCAGCAACTATGCAAGATATAGAAATTTTTACAGATGGAACAAGAAGCATAGTAAATACTTTAGTCAAAAATGGATATTTAGAGATAAATGAGCAAAAAGTGGAAAGAAATCCATTTATGCACAAAGTAGAAAGCAAAACTCATGATTTAAAACTTACAGATGAACAGCAAACAGCAATTTCGCAAATTAAAGATAGTGGCGAGTATTTGCTATATGGCGTAACTGGTTCAGGGAAAACAGAAATATATTTGCAACTCATTGAAAAAATGCTTAAAGAAAATAAAAGTAGCATAATGTTGGTTCCAGAAATTTC
The DNA here is from genome assembly GCA_930986425.1 of uncultured Clostridium sp. Taxonomy (GTDB): domain Bacteria; phylum Bacillota; class Clostridia; order TANB77; family CAG-508; genus CAG-793. The sequence continues at coordinate 1,783 of CAKNJR010000006.1, forward strand.
ACTAACACCACAAACAGTAGATAGATTTATTGCTAGATTTGGAGATGAACAAATTGCAGTTTTACATAGTAAACTATCTATAGGGGAAAGATATGACCAATGGAACAAAATCAAAGAAGGAAAAGCTAAAATAATAATTGGAGCAAGGTCTGCAATTTTCGCACCAGCTGTAAATTTGGGACTAATAATTATAGATGAAGAGCATGACGAATCTTATCAGTCTGAAATGAGTCCAAGATATGATGCCAGGGAAGTAGCTGAATATTTGGCAAAATCAAATAATATTCCACTTTTACTTGGTAGTGCCACACCAGATATGAAATCATACTACAAAGCACAAAATGGAGAAATGACACTTTTAACTCTTACAAAAAGAGCAAATAATGCAAATTTACCAGCTGTTAAAGCGGTTGACTTAAGACAAGAGCTAGCCAATGGCAATAAATCAATGATAAGTGAGCCTTTAAAAGAAGAAATTGAAAAAAATTTATTAACCAAAACTCAAACTATTTTATTTTTAAATAGAAGAGGATTTTCAACCTTCATTATGTGCAGAGATTGTGGATATACAGTTAAATGCAAAAGATGTAATATAACAATGACTTATCATAAAAACGAAAATAAACTAAAATGCCACTATTGTGGGTATGAAGAAAATGTTGTAACGACTTGCCCAGAATGCCACAGCCAAAATATAAAATATTTTGGAGCAGGAACCCAAAGATTAGAAGATGAGGTACACAATCTTTTCCCAGAAGCCACAACAATTAGAATGGACGTGGATACAGTTTCAAAAAAGAATTCTCATGAAGAAATATTAGATAAATTCAGAAATGAAAATATAGATATTTTAATTGGAACACAAATGGTTGTAAAAGGACACCATTTCCCAAATGTTACTTTAGTTGGCGTTGTAGCAGCAGATAGTAGCTTAAATTTTGGTGATTATAGAGCAAATGAAAGAACATTTCAAACATTAACCCAAGTTGCGGGTAGAGCAGGAAGAGGAGAATATGAAGGAAGAGTAATTATTCAAACATATAATCCGGATAATTATGCAATAGAATATTCAAAAGCTCAAGATTATGATTTATTTTATAATACCGAAATTGAACTAAGAAAACAATTGAAATATCCGCCATTTTGCGATATAATAGTAATAGATATGTCTGCAAAAAATATGTCAGAACTTAAAAAAGTTGCAAAAGATTTGCACACATATTTAAAACAAAGAGTAATAAATGAAAAGTTCGGATTACTTCTATATAGCCCAGTGCCATCACCAATAGACAGAATTAAAGATAGGTATAGATGGCGTATGCTTATAAAATGTAAATATGATGACAGAGTAAATAACTTACTTGCAGACGCATATGATACATTTTTAAATATGAAAACAAAAACAGCAAGGGTTAATATAGAGTTGAATCCTAATAATATGTTATAAATAGAAAGGAAATAAAAATGGCAATACGCGAAATAAGAAAAGACGGAGATGAAATCTTAAGAAAAAAATCAAGAGAAGTCGAAGTAATTGATGACAGAATAAGAGAACTTTTAGATGATATGGTAGAAACAATGCATGCATTAAATGGCGTTGGAATATCTGCCGTACAAGTGGGTATACTAAAAAGACTTGTAGCCATAGATTTATATGATGGAAATAAACCATTAAAACTTATAAATCCTGTTATTGTCAAAGCAAAAGGTGAGCAAGAAGTAGAAGAAGGATGCTTAAGTTTTCCAAACCAATTTGCTAAAGTAATAAGACCAATGGAAGTTACTGTCAAAGCTTTAGATGAAAACGGTAAGAAAATAACCATAAAAGGCAAAGGACTATTAGCTCAAGCACTAGCTCATGAATTAGATCATTTAGATGGAAAATTATTTATAGATATAATGGAGCCAGGAACAATGCAGTATATTGAACCTGAAAACAAATAAAATTTATATATACAATTTTATCTAAAATTAAATTATATAATCCCATGCAAAAACATGGGATATTATTTAATAAAAAACATAAAAAGAGACTAGGTTGAAAAGACTAATAGTTTCTTGGAAAGGAAAGTGTTAATATGAAAATAGTATTCATGGGAACCCCAGATTTTGCAAAAGAATCATTAGAAGCAGTTTACAATAGTAAAAATGAAGTATTAGCTGTTGTAACAAATCCAGATAAGCCAAAAGGTAGAGGAATGAGAATGCTTGCTTCTCCTGTAAAGGAATTTGCTTTAGAAAAGAATTTTAAAATTTATCAACCAACAAAAGTAAGAAACAATGCAGAATTTATAGAAGAAATAAAAGCTTTAAATCCAGATTTACTATGCGTAGTTGCATATGGAAAAATTTTGCCAAAAGAATTATTAGACATTCCAAAGTATGGAGCAATCAATGTCCATGGCTCACTACTACCAAGATATAGAGGAGCTGCACCAATTCAATGGGCTGTATTAAATGGCGATAAAAAAACAGGAGTCACTACAATGTTTATGGATATTGGCATGGACACTGGAGATATGATTTTAAAAGAAGAAACAGAAATTGGAGAAGACGAAACAACTGGCGAATTGTGGGATAGGCTATCTAAAATAGGAGCTAAACTTTTAGTTAAAACAATTGAAAAAATCGAAGCAATTCCGGATAAAGAAAATAAAAATTTAGAAGAAATAAAAAAGCTTGTTGGAGCAGAAAAACAAGGCGAAAACTTTACTTTAGCACCAATGCTTGAAAAAGAAATGGCAAAAATAGATTGGAACAAAACATCAAGGAAAATAAAAAATTTAGTTAGAGGTCTAAATCCAATAATGGGAGCATATTCTTTTTTAGATGGTAAAAAAATAAAATTTTGGAAAATTGATATAATAACAATAGAAGAACTAGAAAAAATATTTCCAGAAATAAAAAAATATGAAAGTAGAATGAAAAAATTAGAACCAGGAACAATAGCATTTGCAGACAATAAAAAAGGCATATTTATAAAAACAGGAGATAGCTTTATAAAGGTATTGGAAATTCAAGGAGAAAACGCCAAGAAAATGGATTATAGAAGCTTTTTAAACGGAAACAAATTGCAAGCAGGAGAAATACTTGAATAACTAAAAGAAAATAAGTTGAAAAAAATATTAAAAACTATTGATAAATAAAATTTGTTATTATAAAATAAAAATATAATAAAACAAGGGGAGGAAATAAAAATGATAAGAGCAAGTGAAGCAAGAAGAGAAGCAAGAGAAGCACTAAATGGCAAATGGAAAAAAGCATTTTTAATATCACTAGCATATGCAGCATTTACATTTGCAGTAGGCTTTGTAATTAGCTTTATAGGAAGTTTTGTAGGAATACTAGGAGTAATATTAGCTATAGGAGAAATAGTTATAGCTCCACCACTAACTTATGGAATGGCTTATTCATTTTATCATTTAAAAAATGGTGAAGATGTAAGCTATGGAGATTTCTTAAAAGCAGGATTTGGAAATTTTGGACGTAGCTGGGGTGTAGCTTGGAGAATATTCTGCAAATGTTGGTATTTAATAGTTATACCATTAGTAATATTATTTATCATACTAGGAATAGGAATATCACTAATTGTTACAAGTAATGTATTATCAAGCGAATTAAGACAAGAAGACTATCTAAAAACAAGCTATTCAGCAACACCATATACTAGTTATTATGATTATTTAGATGACTATGACTATGGATATGATTATTATGATAACTATGATAATTATTCTGACTACTATGATGATTACTCTGATTATTATGACAATTATTATAATAATTATGATAATAATTATGATAATAACTACAACTATAATTACTCAGATGATGTATCATCAGAATTCATGGCAGCATTAGTAGGAGCATCAGTTGGAGTTATGGTAGTTGCAATATTTGTATTAATAATTTACATTGTAATTGTTGCTTTAGTTATAAGAAAATTATTACTATATGCACTTTCATATTATATTGCTGTTGCAAAAGAAAATATAGAACCAAGAGATGCAGTACAAGAGAGTGAAAATCTAATGAGAGGAAATAGAGGCAGATTATTCTGCTTAATGCTATCTTTCATAGGATGGGCATTCCTTATTGGTATAGTAGAAGGTATTGTAACATTAATTCCAGCTATAGGATTCATATTAGGACCAATAGCAGGAATTGTTGGAATGGCATTACTAACACCATATACAACATTTGCAATACTAGCATTCTACCAAGATTTAATTAATGGAAATAATCCTAATGCATATGTAAATGTGGGCGGAAACCAAGTTGGACCAAATGGCCCAGTTGTTGGAGGATACAATAATGCTGGAATGAATGGAAACCAAAATAATTATAATTCAGGAGTAAATAATGGATATCAGGTAAATAATAATCAAGGAATGAACAACGGATATCAAGTAAATAACAATCAAGGAATGAACAATGGATATCAAGTAAATAACAATCAAGGAATGAACAATGGATATCAAGTAAATAACAATCAAGGAATGAACAACGGATATCAAGTAAATACAAATCCTGAAAGGAACAACCAAGTAAACAATACTGAAGTAAAAGCAGAAAACAGTATTCAAAATTCAGAAGAGCCAAAGGAGAAAAAATATTGCAATAGATGTGGAGCTGAAAATACTGGAGACGCAACATACTGCACAAATTGTGGTGCCAAACTAGATTAATAATTTAATAGAAATGAAAAATAAAAAGGCAAGAGTAAAATAATTACTTTTGCCTTCTTTAAAATATAAAAATATTATAAAAACGCATTGAGTTTATCAATATTTGAACGTTGGAATTTGTTAAAATCTTTAATTAACTCAGTAGTACTTTTTTGAACATCTAAACCACAATTAAGAATTTTTTGACATTCAATAACTCCCATTAAAGTTCCTTGAATCATAATTTCGGCAATATGAGAATTGCTTCTGTCTTTTAATGTGTTAAATTGTACACCAGCAAAACTCATCATTTTATCTCTAAAAGGTGTAGAGTCAGGTATTTCACCATATTTTTCAAAATGTTGATTAATTTGACTTTGAGTATTACCATATTGTGAATACATTGCAACTAAGACTTTTCTCATTTCTTTATCTGAAACTTTAGGCGCTAAGTAAGAAATAGAATCCATTCCCATTTTAGCTATTTTACTAACTTCATTTAATACCGCCAAATCAAGCTGGAAAGTGTTAGAGTTAGAAGTTGAGTTATTAGTGTCATTAACTGATTCAGTATTGGAATGTTCATCAGCAGGTTTAGGTTTTGGATTAGAATTAGAACTGTTAATTTTATAGCCCTGTTCCTGAAGTGATTGTGCATCCATATTGCTATCTTTATTTTCATTTTTGAGATTTTTATCTTTATCCATACTTCTTTTAATGGCAAACAAATTTTGCCATATTCTCCTTTCTTTAATGATTTTTAATAGTTTAACCAAATGTGCAAAAATTATTAAAAATAATATGTAAAATTTTATAAACATCATGATTATAAAAATTAATTGAAAAAAATATGAAATTAATATATAATTAGCTAAAATTTAAAGAGAAAAATATAAAACAATGAAAGGACAAAACACAAATGTCAGAAAGAAAATGGACAACAGAACAAATGCAAGCCATAAAATTAAAAGGTGCAAACATATTAGTTTCAGCAGCAGCAGGAAGTGGAAAAACATCAGTTTTAGTTGAAAGAATAGTAAATAAAATAATAAATGACGGAGTAGACATAGACAAAATACTAGTTGTTACATTTACAAATGCAGCAGCAAGTGAAATGCGCCAAAGATTAATGGACGCAATTTATAAAAAGATTGATGAAAATCCAAATGATGATAATTTACAAAGACAATTAATGCTAATAAATAAAGCAAATATAAGCACAATCCATTCATTCTGTCTAAATGTTATAAGAAATAACTTCTTTGAAATAGGAATTAGCAATAATTTTAGAGTTGCAGATAGTACTGAAATAGAAATAATGAAACAAGAAGTTATTGAAGATATTTTTGATAATGAGTATGAAAATCAAAATGAAGATTTCACTAAACTTTTGGAAAAATATGCAACATATAATGATGATGCAAAATTGAAAGAATTAATATTAAGAATATATGAATTTATACAAAGTGACCCATTTCCAGATAAATGGCTACAAAATGCAGTAGAAAGCTATAATATTAGATATGAAGAAAATGCAAATGAAGAAGTTAATTCAAGTGAAACAAAAATAGTCGCAGATTTTTCAAAAACAGATTGGGGGAGAATAATAGTAGATAAAGCAAAAGAAACTTTAGAAGACTGCAAAATAAATTTAAAATCTGCTATTCAAGAGGTTGATACATATCCAAATTTGATAGATTTTATATCAGTCTTAAAAACTGACTTACATGATATAGAGCAAATACAAACCAGCCCATGGGACAAACTATACCAAGACTTAAATTCAAAAGTATGGCAAACTTGGCCTAGAAAAAGCAAAATGTCAGAAGAAGAAAAAGAAGCAAAAGAAAGAGCCAAAGCAATTAGAGATTTAGCCAAAGCAAATTTTACAGAAATACAAAAGCTAGTAAGAGCAAATTCGAAAGAAACAGTGAGTGACATAAATGCAATGTACACAACACTAAAAGCTATACAAAATCTAGTTTTAAAATTTGAAAAAGAATTTGCAAAAAGAAAAAGAGAAAAAAATATAGTAGACTTTAACGACATTGAACATTTAGCTTTAAAAATATTAGTAGATGATGATGGAAATCCTACTGAAATAGCTAAAAAATATGATTTTAATGAAATAGAAATAGACGAGTATCAAGATAGTAACTCAGTTCAAGAATATATTTTAAATAGTGTCTCAAATGGACATAACATATTTATGGTTGGAGATGTTAAGCAAAGTATATATAAGTTTAGACAAGCAAATCCAAAATTATTTATGGGCAAATATAATGAGTATAACTTGCCAGAAAATAATGAAAATAGGAATATAGAACAAAACACAAAAATACTTCTTTATAAAAACTTTAGAAGTAGAAAAAATATTTTAGACATAACAAATTTAGTATTTAATAACATAATGAGCAAAAAACTCGGCGAAATAGAATACACAGAGGAAGAAGCTCTTAACTTAGGAGCAAGTTTTGACGAGCCAAGTATAGACTGCGAAACAGAATTAAATATTATAGAAACAGAAGAAGCGGAAGATGAAGAAGTACAAGAAGTTGTTGAGAATGCTGCATTAGAAGCAAGGCTAGTAGCAAAGAAAATAAAAGAATTAAATAAAGCAGGTCAGCCTTATAAAAATATGACAATACTTCTAAGAAGCCCAAAATCAGTTGCAAGCATTTATGAAAAAGAATTAATGGATGCAGGAATACCAGTATTTTCAGACATAACAACAGAATATTTAAACACAATAGAAATAGATACAGTAATGTCATTACTTAAAATAATAGACAATCCACTTCAGGACATTCCTTTTGTAACAGTTTTAAGGTCAGAAATTGGTGGATTTACAGATAACGAATTAATAGAAATAAGATTAGTGGATAGAAATGTTTCATATTATAGAGCTTTTGAAAAAGCAAAAGATAGTAATGATATTAGACCAGAGTTAAAAGAAAAAATAAACCAATTTATAAATCTTTTAAAAGAGCTTAAAGAAGAAGAAAAAACAAAACCGCTAGATGAACTTATCTGGGATATATATAACAAAACAGGATATTATCATTATGTAGGACTTATGCCAGGTGGAACTTTAAGACAAGCTAATTTAAAAAAGTTATTTGAAAAAGCAAGAGAATATGAAAAAATAAGCTTAAAAGGCTTGTTCAACTTCATATTATTTATGGAAAAAGTGGGTACAAGTTCAGGAAGCATAGACTCAGCGAGAATAATAGGAGAAAATGATGATGTAGTAAGAATCATGAGTATTCACAAAAGTAAGGGACTAGAGTTTCCAATAGTATTTCTATGTAACGCAAATAAAAAATTCAATCTAAAAGATATGAATGAAAAAATAGTATTAGACAACAACTTAGGAATAGGTGCAAATTACATAGTAGATGGAATTGAATTTCCTACAATAGCAAAAGATGCAATAAAAATAAAAGCCAACAAAGAAGCTATTTCAGAAGAAATGAGAGTTTTATATGTTGCATTAACAAGAGCAAAGGAAAAGTTAATAATCGTTGGAACAAGTGACAATGTAGAAAAAAAGCTTGGGGAAAAAGTAGATGAAATAAATAAATACTACAAATTCACAAAACCAGAAAAATTAAATCCCAAATTAGTAGAAAAATATAAAACCTATTTGGACTGGATAGAACTTGTATACAAATATAATGACAATCCATTTATGAAATTGAGCATAATAAACAAATCAGAACTAATGGCTGAAACTCAAAGTAAAGAGCAAGAAGAAACTAGAAAACATAAAGCTGAAATTATAAAAGAAATAAATGAGCACAGGATAAATAAAGAAGAATATGAAAAAATAAATCAAATGTTAAACTACACATATAAATGTGAAAATGATGTTGAACTTCCTACAAAAACATCAGTAACAGCATTAAAAACTTTAATCAGTAATAAAAATGCTAAAATACAAGAATTGGATATTGACCCAATAAGTGAAAAATATGCTCATGAAGAATATGATTTAAGTAAAAGAAAAGTTCCAACATTTGCACAAGATAAAAAATTAAGCGGAGCAAGAAGAGGAACAATAGTTCATTTAATATTAAGCAAAATAACTAATGAGAAAACCCTTGAAGAAGTGAATAATTTAATTGAAAAGCTAGTCGCTAAAAATGCAATTACAGAAGAAGAAAAAAGCTTAATAGATATGAATATAATTAAAAATTATTTAAACTCAGAATTATATAATGAAATATTGCAGGCAAAAGAAATACATAGAGAAATACCATTTTACTTAAATATAAATTCAGGTGAGATTTATGAAAAAACAAATGAGCCAATATTGGTGCAAGGTGTTATAGATATATATTATATATCAAAAAATGATGAACTTGTATTAGTAGACTATAAAACAGACTACATAAAGGAAAAAGAAACTGGCAAAGAAGAGTTAACTCAAAAATATAAATCACAATTAGATTTATACAAAAGAGCATTAGAAAAAGCTTTAAAGAGAAAAGTAGAAAAAGCATACATATATTCAACAAGTTTGAATGAATGCATAGAGGTTGAAAAATAAAAATGAAAGGATAATAAAATGAGAATAGACAAATTTTTAAAAGTAGCAAGAATAATAAAAAGAAGAACTGTTGCAAATGAAGCGGCAGATGGTGGAAGAATTAGTGTCAATGGGAAAATTGTAAAACCTAGCTATGAAATAAAAGTTGGAGATATAGTAGAAATAAAATTTGGAAATAGTACATCAAAATTTGAAATAATAAAAATTCCAACAAAACAAAGTGTAAATACAGAAGAAGTTGCTAAAATATTGTAATTATAATTGTAAAATAAAAGGGAAAAACAAATGAAAGATGTTAAGAAAAAAAGAAATGAAGAAAAAAATGTAAATATACAAAGTATAGAAATAAATTCAAAATTATTGCTAAAAATATTATTAATTATAACTTCAATTATATTTGTAATACCGTCAATAAAATATATTATAGATAATGGTACAATAATGAATTTCAATACATACTATGATTTCACTTTTAATGACTTAACAGATAATAAGAATATTTCTACAATAATGTATTTAATATTATTAATCATAAGCTCTGTAATATATGTATTAATGATAGGCAAAAATAAAATATTTCAAAATATAAAGCAATTATTAATTTATGTAGGAGTAATATCATTAATATTTATGGTAATGTTGCCATGGACATCATCAGATATCTTTTATTACATGGGAGTTGGAGAAATAGATTCAGTATATCATCAAAATCCATATTATGTAACAATTGAAGATGTATATAATGAAAATAATGGTAATATTCAAGATGAAATTTTAGAAAAAAGTGTAACTAATCCATGGAGCTCAACAACAGTTGTATATGGACCAATGGCACAGTTATTATTCAAAATAACAACTAAAATATCTTTTAAAAATGTTGATTTATGCCTATTTATGTTTAAAATAATAAATGTACTTCTACATATTTTAAACTGCTATTTGATATATAAAATAACCAAAAAAATAAAATTTTCAATAATATATGGATTAAATCCACTTATATTTCTTGAATTTATAGGAAATGTGCATCATGATATTGTAATAGTAACTTTTGTATTATTAGCATTGTACTTTTTATTAAAGAAAAAGCAAATCGTACCAAGTGTGATTTTTCTGAGTATTGCAACGGGAATAAAATACTATCCGATTCTACTATTGCCAATAGTGATTTTATATTATTTTAAGGATGAAAAGAAAATATCAAGAAGAATAATAAAATGCATGAAATATGGAATTTTATTCGTCGTAGTTTTGGCATTACAATACTTAATATATGCGAAAGATTTTAGCATTTTGACTGCAATGCTAATACAAAATAGTAAATATTATAAAACAATATATGCTGGTTTAGCTTTTGGATTTGAAAAGCAAATGCCTGTTATTGAAATGAGAAGATTGGTTTTGATAATATTTGTGGTTGCTTATATAAAATTTTGCTTTAAATTACTTTTTAATAAAGAGCAAAAATTTTATAAAATAATTAGAAAATATAACTGGCTACTAATACTTTTCATTTTATCTTTATCAAATTTTCAACAAACCTATTATATTTGGTTATTACCAACAATAATGTGGCAAAAAGGAGATATGATAAAATGCATAATTGGACTTACTATTGCTAGTGAAATAGGAAATAGCATATTTATGTTTTACGAGGAAGATAGTAAATACGATTTAATATTTGTGTTAATAACAGTATTAGGAACATTGATTTTATTATTAACAAATAAAAAATTGATTAAAAATAATAAAAAACTAAATAATAAACAACTTCAATTATAAAATTTTTACTTGCATATTATTTATAAAATTGTAAAAACTAAATATATAAAATTTTAAAAGAATAAATAGATTGAGAAAATCAATCTATTTATCTTTGAAGAAAGGATAATTAATATGAAAGTAAAAGATCTTATGATAAAAAATGTATGCTGTGCTACACCAGATACAAAAATAAGTGATGTAGCTAAAATGATGAGCGAAAATCACATTGGCTCAATTCCCGTTTGCGATAGTCAAAACAGTATTTGTGGAATTTTAACGGATAGAGATATTATTTTAAGAGGGGTTGCTTGTGGTAAAGATGTAAATAACACACCAATAAGTGATATAATGTCTTGCAATGTTTGCTCTTGTGACGAAAATGATAGCATAGAAAAAGCAGAAAAAACAATGTCACAAAATCAAATAAGAAGATTACCAGTTTGTGATGAAAATAAACATGTAATTGGAATAATAACTTTAGGAGATTTAGCAAATAATAACGAAGAAATTGGAGTAAACGAAGTTTGCAATACATTTAGTAATGTTTGCAATAGCAATGGAAACAAAAATGCAAAGTAAAACGAAAATATTTGCAAAAACACTTGAAATTATTAAATAAATATGTTATCATAATAAATAGCGATTGAAAATTAAGCATAGGAGGTGCAGTAAAATGGCTAAATGTGAAATTTGCGGAAAAGCAGTAGCAAATGGAAATAAAATAAGTATAGCTCGTTCTCATGTTAGTAGAAGAGCAAAAAGAACATGGAAACCAAATCTTAGAACAGTAAGAATAAAAGTAAACGGAGAATCAAAGAAAATGTCTGTATGCTCTAAATGCTTACGTTCTGCTAAATTAGGTGCTTAAGTAAAATGAATAATGAATTAAAAATATAGCTACTTCTGTAATGGAGTAGTTTTATTTTTTTTATTAAATAAAAATAATTTACAATGTAAGAATTAATATAAATGGTCTAAAATTATTTGCAAATATAATAAACTATATGTTAAAATATAAGAAAAGTAAGCAAAGGAGAAAAAACAAATGACAATCGCTGAAACCCTTGAGGCTGTATATATATATATATATATATATCGTAGGATTTAATAAAACAAACTTATGTAAACATAGAAGAAAAACTATGCTTTTTAGACGAATATAAAATCGGTCTAAAAGGTGTAGTTTTTTGTTGTTAAAAAATGGATATAAAGGGAGGCAAAAGAAAATGAGAAAAGAAAAAACAAAAGTAAATCAAAAGATGAAAATATTAAGAGAAGTGCAAAAAACAACTAGAGGCATAACATTGATAGCACTAGTAGTAACGATCATAGTTTTGCTTATTTTAGCAGGTATTGCACTTAATCTAACAATAGGACAAAATGGAATATTTAGTAGGGCTCAGGATGCATCAAATACTTGGAGAAATGCAGAAGCAAATGAGCAATTAGCAATGCAAGAAGGAACAGATTTAATTGACCAATATTTAAACGGAAATGGTAATGATCAAGGCTCAGGAGGAGAATATAATACAGGAACAACAGTATCTGAAGCAAAAAATCAAAATAAATTTTTTGAAAAAGATACAACAATAAAAGATGATTTAGATAATAATGTAAGAGTACCAGAAGGATTTAAGATAGCAGAAGATTCAGCAACAAAAGTAGAAGAAGGAGTAGTAATAGAAGATAAAGATGGAAACCAATTTGTATGGATACCAGCAAAAACAGGAGAAGGAGTAACAGTTCATACAGAAGCAAAAGGAGATGTAACAATTGTATATAAAAGAACAGCATATAGCTCAAATGAAGCAACAGGAGAAACTGATTCTAGAACGAATAGTGAAAAAATAAAACATTCAAGTTCATCACGTTATTATTATACAGAAGCACTTCCAACTGATGAAGAAACAAGCGTAAATGCATGGGGTGGTTATTATATAGGAAGATTCGAGGCAGGAGATAAAGAGTCAACAGAAGCAAAAACAATGAGAAGTGGTGAAACAGATGCAACAATAACAATAAAGAAAGGACAAGCTCCATATAATTATATAACACAAGCCAATGCAAAGACAAAAGCAGAAGGAATGGACACAGTTCAAGGATATATAACAGCAACAACAAAATTAGTAAGTAGCTATGCATGGGATACAGCGATAAGTTATATACAAATAAAGAATAGTGATTATGGAACAAATTCGCCAGAGGGCAATTATTATAATTCGGATTCGTTTACTTATACAGACATAAAAGGAGTATTGAAAACGAAAAACAATAAGTCAGATACATTAATACCAACAGGACAAACAACAGCAGTAAGTAATATATATGATATGGGAGGAAATTTGTACGAATACACTACTGAGAGTTACTCTAGCGAGTACTATCCTTACGTTGAGCGAGGAGGCGATTACAACGGCTCGTACGGCAACCGTCCAGCGGGTTACCGTAACAACACCGGTAGCGTTGTCATCAGCAGCCTTGGTTTCCGTGTCACTTTATATTGTAGTACTGAAAGCTAAAGCCGCTGTACCTAAATTGTAGATACAATAGAGAGAAAGCTGGGAGTGTTAAAATCTAACTGTGTATTTTCAAAAAGAAGAGCTTGTCAATAATACTGTGGAGCTTGTCAATAATACTGTGTAAATTTTATTTTTAATATTATTTTTTATAAAAAGTGATGTAGTTATAACTATGTCACTTTTAAGTTATTAAGTTGTCAATGTGCATTTAATTTTATAATGTCAAATGTACTAAATTGCTGCGAAGCAGCAGTGGACCGAATAAATAGAAAAAGCAAAATAATTGAAATAATATAAAACCTCTGATATAATATATTATGTAACCAAGTTACAATAAATATTATACTAGGAGGTTTATTTTTTTTATGACAAACGGAGAAGTACTAGAAAAAATGTTACAAGACATGAAAATGAGAAATTTTTCACATTATACGTATGAATTTTATATAGGAAAAACCAAAGAAATGATGAGATACTTCAATAAACCAATAGAAGAAGTAACAATAGAGGAATATCGAGACTACCTGTACAAACACTTATTGCAAGAAAGAAAACTATGTGACCACACAGTAAATCATTACAATAGTGTAATAAGGTTTATGTTGGAAGTAACATTAGATCGATTAATAAATAAAAAGCAAATACCAATGAGAAAAAGAAAAAAAGAAGTGTATAAAGTGTTAACCCAAGAAGAGTTAAGCACTTTTTTTAGTTTATGTGACAATTATAAATTTAAAACAATATTTATGTTGGTATATGGTTCAGGATTAAGAATAGGAGAAGTAGTAAACTTACATAAAAGTGATATTGACAGTAAAGCCATGAGAATATTTGTAAGAGAAGGAAAAGGAAATAAAGAGAGATATACAATATTACCCAAAGTAAGTCTTAAAATGTTAAGAAAATACTGGAAAGACTATAGACCAAAAGTAAAAACAGATAAAATATTTTTGAATGACTTAAATGAGCCAATAAATCAATATGTAATAAGAACACAATTTAGAAAGTACAGAAGAAAAGCAAAAATAAGTGAAAAGGCCACAGTCCACACATTGCGCCATAATTTCGCCACGAATTTAATAGAAAATGGAGCAAGCTTAATACAAGTATGAATGTCATCGAAGGTCAGGCTGGTCTAGAAAACTATTCCAGTCTATTTTTCTACAGCCTAACCATCGATAACATACTAAACATAATAGTATTACTAATATTAGCAGGAGTAGCAATAAGTTTAACAATAGGGCAAAATGGTATATTTTCAAGAGCACAAACAGCAGTAGTATTAAACGAAAATGCAAGTGTATATGAACAGTTGCAATTAAAAGTAGCTGATTATCAAATGGAGGCCATAGAAAGTGGAAGTGGTACAGCAATACTAGAAAGATTAAAAACAGATGGATATGTAAATGCAGATAATTCTGTAAATGTGACAAATCTAATGGGAAGAGGAATGCAAACAGGAAATGGAAATATAGAAACAGGCGATGTATATGTATTAGAACAAAGACAAATAACAGCATCATCAGTAACGTCAGACTCAACAGAAAACATGGACTATTATTTAATATACTATGGAGAAAATAAAAGTACCAGTACAAACCTAGGACTAGCTTTTGCAGGAAATACAAAAGACAGCCTAGAAGAAACAGGTGAGGAATGGTTCATGTTTGATGAAGCAACAGGGGCAATAGCACTTATTGATTCCGACGATTATTATGATGTTTGGTCTGGAACTATAATTGATAGAGAACTAGGTTTAGATACAATAATTGTACCATCAACATATAATGGACAAACAGTAACAAAAGTAGGAATTACAGTAGCAACAGGTTATAACGGTACCAATACTAAAGCTATAATGGGAATAAATGTAACTGATGTCAAAAAAATTATTTTACCAGATACAATAACTGAGATTGTTGGAGGAGAAAATGTAGGAGCATTTAGAAATTGTACTAGTCTAGAAGAAATAGAATTATCGGAAAATTTAAAAACTATAGGAAATTATGCATTTATAGGTTGTTATTCATTAAGAAAAATCGTAATTCCAGCATCAGTAGAAACCATTGGCTCATCAGTATTTAGAAATTGTGACAGCCTAGAAAAAATCACAATTAAAGGTTCACTAAATACAGAAAAATTCAAAAGAGAAGAACTAGGCGTTGGTCCTGATGTTGAAATAATATATACAGAATAAGTTAAAATAATAAAAAAGAACTCTAAAACGGAATGTTCTAAAACACATCGGTTAATTGGGATAATCAACAATAGAGTTCTTTTTTTATTATATAAGAAAACTAAGTTTTTCCTATATAAAGATTTAATCAATAACTAAGTTTTTCCTATATAAAGATTTAATCAATAAATTAATCCTATGTACTAATCCTTTATTCCAAACAAAAATTTAACAATTCCCCTTAAAAACTTAGGAACTTTTTTTACAACAATAGTCATACAATCCCTCCTAACAATTTGCAAATTATTTGAGCAATAATCTTATGTAATTGCCATCAAAACATACTATCTCAAGAATTTACTTATGGAATAAACAACAAAGACCTGCAATAGTAATGGCAGCACCTATAATAAAAAGCCAACCGGATAATGGAAGTAACAGTACAAGTAAAACTCCTAATCCGAAACCAATGAGGCAAGTTGCTAGCAATTTTTTAAGTATTCTACCCATATATTACCTCCTTTGTAACATTATATGTAAATCAAATAAAAATTGTTAAAAACTATTCCATAAACTTATCTTTTATGATATTATAAATACGCAATCAATAAAGCAAAAGAAACAAGCATGAATCAATAAGTGATGTGCAAAAAAGAAAGGAAATAGAGTATGAAAAACAATGAAAAAAAAGTAAAGGAAGAAAAAATAAACATACCAAGATTAATATTAAGAATAGTAATAGTTGCTATTATATTAGCACTAATGGTGTTTGCAATAAAAATAGCGCCAAACTATGCAAGAAATGAATTTGCAGATGTAACAAACTTAGTAATTAACAACAATAATATAACAAGAAATGTAAAAAACGATATAATTATCGAGGATAATACAATATACCTTTCAACAGATGATATGAAAAATTTCTTTGATGAATATTTAATAATAGAGGAAGAAAATCAAAGAGTAATCACAACATCAAATACAAAAACGGTAGTCATACCATTCACAGGAACAGCAATTTATGTTAGCGGTTCAGATACAACAATAGGACATTCTCTATTAATAAAAGATGATGTAATATATATGCCAATTACTGACCTAACAGACATATATAATATAGAAGTAAAATATTCATCAGATAGTAATATAGTAACAATAGATTCTTTAAATAGAAAACTTGTACAAGCTACAAGTGAAAAAAATATGTCAGTAAAATATTTGCCAACTGTTTTATCAAGAACAGTAGATAAAATTAATGAAGGAGATACTCTAACTTTAGTATTAGATAGAGAAACCGGCGAAAAAGTTACTGAAAATGATTGGATTAGAGTTAGAACTCAAAATGGAGAATTAGGATATGTTAAGCAAGATGACATATTAAATGAAAATACTGTTAGAGAAAATGAAGATGTCGGCACAACAATAGATGGCAAAGTAAGTTTAGTATGGGATTATTATTCTCAATATGTGTCAGCACCAGTAAGAGATGGTGAAATAGAAGGAATCAACGTAGTATCACCATCATTTTATGAAGTAACAGCAAGTGGAGATTTAGACGCCAATATAGGAAACAATGGAAGAAATTATATAGAATGGGCACATGCAAATAGATATAAAGTATGGCCAATGATTTCAAATAGTGAGTTAGGAGATATAGATGCTACCTCAAATCTATTGTCATCATTTGAAAATAGAGCATATTTAATAGACAATATTGTAAAAGCTCTAGAAGATGCAGGTGTTGATGGAGTAAATGTAGATTTTGAAAATATGTATCAAGAAGATAAAAACAATTATTCAAGATTTATAATAGAATTAGCTCCAAGATTAAGAGAAAAAGGACTAACACTATCAGTTGATGTAACAGCACCAGATGGCTCAGAAACATGGTCATTATGCTTTGATAGAAATGTTATAGGAAAAGTTGCAGACTATATAATATTTATGGGATATGACCAAAATGGTGTATCATCAACAGAAGCAGGAACAGTCGCAGGAGCAAACTGGGTAGAATTAAATATAGAAAAATTCCTTGGACAAGAAGGAGTATCAAAAGATAAACTAATATTAGCAATGCCTTTCTACACAAGACTATGGAGAGAAACTGATGGAACTCTAACAAGTTCAGTTGTTAATATGAGAAGTGTAACAATTCCACAAGGTGTTGCAAAAAGCTGGGATGAAGAAACAAAACAAAATTATATAGAATATGAGCAAAATGGAACAACATATAAAATGTGGATAGAAGACGAAGAATCAATCAAAGCGAAACTTGATTTAGTAAATGAGTATGATTTAGCTGGAGCTGCATATTGGTCAAAAGATAGAGAATCAAATACAATATGGGGAGTAATAGCAGAAGAATTAGGAATTAATTCAAATGAAGCAGAGTCAGAAAATCAATAATATACAAAAATTAGAAAGACAAATAAAATATATGATTTCGTTCAAAAATAAAAATTACAAATTGTAGTAAATTGTAAAAATAAGTAGTACGAAAATCGTAATAAAAAAGAATCACCCTGAATACAATGTATAAGGGTGATTTTTATGAATATTGGATATGTAAAATTAGACAAGCTTAATACATTAGAAAAAATGTATAGGAAACTGTTTAAAATAATAAGAGTTGTAAATAACTATTATTATATTCCAGCTCTCAATGAAAAAATAATAAATAAGTTAATAGAAAAACTAAAAGCAAATAATATAGAATATGTTATTGCTGAGAATGATATAAACTTAAATTACAATAAATTAGATGGAAAATTTCTGTTAAAAATGGCCATTCCTGAGATATTAGATTACTGTTTTAATAAATTAGGAAAAAGTAAAGAATTTGAAGAAATATATATATGTGTAGAAGATTTTACAAAAGAAAATATACGAATAATAGAAAACTTAACGGAAAGAGTAAAAGTTGTAAACATAGTTACAAACCATTTAAGACAATTTCAAGAATTGGAAAGAAGATTAGAAAGAAAAGAAATATATATTACAGTATCAAGTAATAAAAGAAAGGCACTAAAAAGAGCAGAAATAATAATAAACTTAGATTGGAAAAACTTCAATGGATTTAATGTAAATAGGAATAGCATAATAATAAACTGTTGCAAAGAATTTAATTTGAATAAAGACTTTGAAGGTATACTTATAGAAAATATAGATATTCAAATAAAAAAAATTATGCGAATAATTAGTGAAAATGAGAATATGAATAAAAAGGAACTTTTTGAAGCGGAATTATTAAAGCAAAATAATTATGATGAATCAAGATATATATTAGAAAAAAGTAAAATTCAAATAACAGGTGTAATTGGTAAAAGAGGAGAAATTAGTAATAACGAATTTGAAAAAATTAAAAGAATGAATAGCAAGGCAACTCTATAAATATAGTTATGAAAAAATAAATTTATCTGTGAATTTTCTCTGAAAATTATCTAATTCCCCTTGACAAAATTTGAAGATGGTATTAATATATGAAGGATAATTTTAACACAAAAGGAGGGATAAGTCGTGGACAGCGAAGAAGTACTACTAACACAAGAAGGCTTTGATAAGTTAGAACAAGAACTAGAGTATCTTAAAACAACTGAAAGAACAGAAATTGCTGGTAGAATAAAAGTTGCCCTAGGTTATGGAGATTTATCTGAAAACTCTGAATATGACGAGGCAAAGAATGCACAAGAAATGAATGAAAACAAAATAGCAGAGCTAGAAAATAAATTAAGACACGCAAAAATAATAGATTCTTCAGAAATAGATACAAAGACAGTTCAAGTAGGAAACACAGTTGAAGTACTTGATATGGACTTTGATGAAAACGTAACATACACAATAGTAGGCTCAACAGAAGTTGACTTAGCACAAAACAAAATATCTAACGAATCACCAATTGGCTCAGCTTTACTTGGCGCTAAAAAAGGTCAAGTGGTTGAAGCACAAATACCAGCTGGTGTTGCAAAATTCAAAGTACTTTCAATAAAAAAATAGCATGAAACCTGTTTTTAGAGATACTTTCTAAAAGCAGGTTATTTTTTTCGTTTAGAGGTATGTTATAAAAACATACCATTACACAGTTTTTTCCTTGTAAATATTGACTTTTAGGCTATAAAATAATATTATATATATAATAATTTTATTATAAAGAAAGGTTTGACTATGGAAGCTCTTATGACTACAACCAGTTTTGGTGGCGAACTATTAAGTTTCAAACTAGATGGTATAGAAAAAATTCACCAAGGAGAAGATGTGAGAGATGATAATGGTAAGGTGTATTGGAAAAGACACGCACCAGTATTATTTCCTATTGTAGGTAAGCTAAAGAGAAATCAAACAATAATAAATGGAAGAACTTTTGAAATCCCACAACATGGATTTGCAAGGGATATGGAGTTTGAGCCAGTAACAAAATTAGATAATTTTCATTCATATGTTTTAAAAAGTAACAAATACACATTAGCAAGATATCCTTTTGACTTTGAGTTAACTAATACTTATAGGCAAGAAGGAAACAAACTAATATTCATATATAAAGTAATAAATACAGGAGTTACCAATATGCCTTTTGGATTAGGAGGACATCCTGCATTCAAAATTGACCCAGATGATTTAAAAAGGGGTAATTATTACTTAGAATTTAAAGAAGATGAAGACAGAGCTCATTTCCTATATCTAGTAGATGGTTTAGTTGGAACTGAGTATGCAAAAAACAAATTAATAAATGACAGAATATTAGAACTTGATGAGCATACTTTTGATAATGATGCCCTAATTATAAAAGGAATTCAAAATAAAAACATAAGCTTAAAAAATAGTAGAACTAGAAAAACAATACTAACAATGGACTTTGAAGGTTGGCCATATTTGGGAATTTGGTCTAAACCAGGAGCACCATTTATATGTTTAGAACCATGGCAATCAACAGCAGATAGAATTCATAGCTCTAATGTATTTGTACAAAAGCCAGATATGCTTGTATTAGCACCAGGACAGGAATTTGAAGCAAAA
This sequence comes from uncultured Clostridium sp., assembly GCA_930986425.1. Classification (GTDB taxonomy): domain Bacteria; phylum Bacillota; class Clostridia; order TANB77; family CAG-508; genus CAG-793. The sequence continues at coordinate 22,471 of CAKNJR010000006.1, forward strand.
TTCTCAGTAGAATTTTATTGCTAATTATAAATAATTAAAGGATGTTGAAAATGATAAAAATAATTTTACTTATAATTATAGCAATCAGTGTAACAGTTATATATGATGCTAGAAAAATAGCTAAAAAATATTTTAGCTCATCAGATATAAATAGACAAGTACTACTGCTAAAAGTGGTGGGATTTCTCGTCGCCGTGATAAGCGCGATAGCACTAAGCTTTATATTATAAATAATGACATTGCTATTGACAATTAATGTAAATTAATAAAATATAAAAATTACGAGGAGTTTATTTATGAAAGAGATAGAAGGAAAATATAATCCAAAGGATTTTGAAGAAAAAATATATAAAAATTGGGAAGAAAATAAATATTTTAAACAAAGTATGGATAAAACAAAGCCATCATTTTCAATTGTTATGCCACCACCAAATGTTACTGGTAAATTACACATGGGACATGCTTTAGATGATACAATCCAAGATGTAATTATTAGAGCAAAAAGAATGCAAGGATATAACACTTTATGGCTTCCAGGGGCAGATCATGCGTCAATTGCAACTGAAGCAAAAGTTGTTCAGAAGTTAAAAAGCGAAGGTCATACCAAAGAAGAACTAGGTAGAGAAAAGTTCTTAGATGAAGCATGGGATTGGACTAGAAAATATGGTGGAGAAATCGAAAACCAACAAAAAAGACTAGGATGTTCATGCGACTGGGATAGAAAAAGATTTACACTAGATGAAGGACTTTCAAATGCAGTTTTAGAAGAATTTTGCAATCTATATAATGATGGACTAATTTATAGAGGCAAAAAGATGATAAACTGGTGTCCATATTGTCATTCATCAATATCAGATATAGAAGTAGAATATAATGAAGAAAAATCTCATTTATGGCATATTAGATATCAAATAAAAGGAACAAATGACTATGTAGAAGTTGCTACAACAAGACCTGAAACAATGCTTGGAGATACAGCAGTTGCGGTAAATCCAAAAGATGAGAGATATACAAACATAATAGGAAAAACTTGCATACTTCCAATAGTAAATAGAGAAATTCCTATAATTGCAGATGAATTTGTAGATATGGAATTTGGAACAGGTTGTGTAAAGATAACTCCAGCACATGATATGAATGACTACCAAGCAGGACTAAAACACAATTTAGAATTCATAGAAGTATTTGATGAATCAAATATAATGAATGATATAGTTCCAGAATATAAAGGACTAACTTCAGATGAAGCTAGACCATTAGTTGTAGAAAAACTAAAAGAGCTAGGAGCTTTAGTAAGCATAGAAGATTATACTCACAACGTTGGAAAATGTTATAGATGCCATAATACAGTTGAGCCAAGAATATCAGAGCAATGGTTTGTTGCAATGAAAAAATTAGCAGAGCCTGCAATAGAAGCTGTTAAAAATGGCGACATCAAATTTGTACCAAAAAAATATGAAAAAACATATTTCAATTGGTTAGAAAATATTCAAGACTGGTGTATTTCAAGACAGTTGTGGTGGGGTCATAGAATACCAGCATATTACTGTGATGAATGTAATCATATTACAGTTGCAAAAGAAAATCCAGAAAAGTGTGAAAAATGTGGAAGCACACATATTCATCAAGATGAAGATACACTAGATACATGGTTTAGTTCAGCTTTATGGCCATTCTCAACAATGGGTTGGCCAGACAAAGACGCAGAAGATTACAAAACATTTTATCCAACAAATTGCCTAGTTACAGCATATGATATTATATTCTTCTGGGTTGCAAGAATGATATTCTCAGGAATATATGCTACTGGCAAAAAGCCATTTAGCGATATAGTAATGCATGGATTAGTTAGAGATAGCCAAGGCAGAAAAATGTCAAAGAGTTTAGGAAATGGTATTGACCCGTTAGAAGTAATGAACGAATATGGTACAGATAGCTTAAGATTTTCTGTATTATCAGGTACAACAATGGGTAATGACATAAAATATATGCCAGAAAAACTTGACCAAGCATCAAACTTTGCTAATAAAATGTGGAATGCTGCTAAATTCATAACAATGAATGCAGCGTCAGATGAAGAAATCATCGAGTTTAGCAAAAATGTAAAAGGACTAAAACCAGAAGACAAATGGATAATTGGAAAACTAAATAAATTAATAAATGAAGTTACAGAAAATATTAAAAACTACGATTTAGGTATAGCACTAGATAACATTTATACGTTTATATGGGATGAATTCTGTGATTGGTACATTGAAATGAGCAAAACAAGACTAAATTCAGATGAAAAAGTTGTAGTTTCATATGTACTAGATTATGTATTTAGAAATTCATTAAAACTATTACACCCATTTATGCCATTTGTTACAGCAAAGCTTTATTCACATTTAGTAAGTTATGACAATAAAGATATAATAATATCTGATTGGCCAGTTGCTTCAAAAGAAAATTACGAAGAAGATATGGCATATATTGAAGAAATAAAAAATATAATTGTACAAATTAGAAATGTAAGAACAAATATGAATATTCATCCATCTAAAAAAGTACAATTAATAGTAGTAACAGAAAATAAAAACTTAGCTGAAAAAATTGCACAAGATGAAGAATTCATCAAAAAATTAGGCTTTGGTAGTAAATTAACTGTACAAAATAATGAAGATGGAATTGAAGCTAATGCAATATGTGTATCTACTGGCAATTTAAAGATGTTTATGCCATTTAGTGAACTTGTTGATATTGAAGAAGAAATCAAGAGATTAGAAACTGAAAAAACAAGACTAGAAAGCGAGGTAGAAAGAAGTAATAAAATACTTTCAAACCAAGGCTTTATAGCAAAAGCTCCAAAAGCTAAAGTTGATGAAGAAAAAGCTAAATTAGAAAAATACAGCAAAATGTTAGAAGAAACAAAAGCAAGATTAGAAAATTTAAAATCATAGAATGAAATAAGGGGTCTGATAATATGAAAGAAAAATCCAAAGAGAAAGATAATATTAAAAAAGATAATAAAAGTAGAAAAGTAGAAGAAACTCCAAAACATTATAAAGATGGAGAATTTAAAAAGGTAGAAAAAAAGGAAGTTAAAGAAAACAAATTAAATAAAGTTATCTTAACAATATTATTAATCCTAGTAATATTAGTAATTGCAATTGGAATAATATATGGTGGAAGAATAATAAATAAAGCAAAACTAGACAAAGAACTTGAAAATTTAGTTAGTAAAGACGTTTCAGTAGAAGAAATAGAAAACACTGAAACAATAACATCAGGAGATTTTGCAACTGTTGAAGAAACTGTAAAACAATATTTTAAAGAATATACTGATTTAAAAAATCAATTTACAGAAAAAATGAATGATGAAAAAATCCAAACAATATTAACACCAGAAAATTATAACAATGATGGCCCTGAATTTGAAGACTCTATAAATTATATAAACAAAACTAAAGAAGAATTTAATCAAATTGCTGATAGCTTAATGGTACTGCTTTCAAAAGAAAATATTGAATCTAGAATCGAAAATGAAGATATAAGTGATTATTATAAAGAATTATACAAAGGATATTTCATAGAAGATAATGAATTATCAAGCACTTTTCAAGAATCACATCAGGACATAGTAGATAGTAAAACTTTAATGAATAACTTATATAATAATCAAATAAAAATACTTAACTTCTTAAAAGAAAATAAAGCACATTGGGAAGTATTAGATGGCAAATTAGCTTTTGATGATGAAGAATTAACAAACACATATAATGATATGAAAAATAACTTGTTTATAGAGCAAGAATAAATAAAAGATACTATTTGCACAAAATCAAGAATATTGCAAAATATGTCGAAAACTTATCAAAATTCGACAAAACATCTTATGGAAAAATATACCAAAAAGAACTATAATGATTTAAGAAATTACTATGGTTCTTTTTTTATTGAATAGGAAATTTTATTCAATGAAAATATTACAAGATACCATAAAAACAAAGGAGGTAAATAATGTGATAGTTGAATTCAGCAAAGAGGACAAGCAACTAACATTTAAATTAACAGAAGACATAGACCAACACACAGTAGAAAAAGTAAGGAGGAAAATGGATAATGAAATTAAAGGATATATTCCAAGAAAAGTTGTATTTGATTTTAGTAACATCTCTTTTATGGATAGCGCTGGAATAGGGATGGTTTTAGGTAGATATAAATTAGCGAAAATGCTAAATGGAAACCTAGAAATAATAAATGTAAATAAATCAATGAAAAAAATATTTGATATGAGTGGAGTATCAAGAATAATCAATATAGTTGAGGAGGATAAAAATGAAGGGGTTGTATGATAATGAAATGAAATTAGAATTTGTAAGTAAAACCAACAATGAAGCTTTTGCAAGAATTGCAGTAGCCGCATTTGTATCACAATTAGACCCTACAATAGATGAATTATCGGATATTAAAACAGCTGTATCTGAAGCTGTTACAAACAGCATAATTCATGGATATGAAGATGAGGAAGGCATAGTAAAAATAACTGCAAAACTATTTGGAAACACAGTAGAGATAGAAATATCGGATAACGGAAAAGGAATAAGCAATATAGAAGAAGCTAGAAAACCCCTATACACTTCTAAACCTAACATGGAAAGGTCTGGAATGGGCTTTACAATTATGGAAAGCTTTATGGATTATGTCACAGTTGAATCAGCTGTGGGATTAGGTACAAAAGTAACAATGAAAAAGAGAATAACAAGCGCAGAAGAAGAAAAATGTATTGAGGCTTAGAATTTTACAAACAACAGAGAGTTAAGCTTTATTTATATAGTTAAAAGAACTAAGCAAAATTGTAGCATAAATACATATTTTCTTTAATATAATTAGGAGAAGGTTATGGATGAAACTCTAAAAAAACAAATACTTGAAGTGCAAGCAGGAAATAGAGAAGTACTAAATGACCTAATAAAACAAAACAATGGATTAATATGGAGTATAGTCAAAAGATTTGAAGGAAGAGGATATGAGCTAGAAGACTTATATCAAATAGGAGCAATTGGATTTATTAAAGCAGTACAGAAATTTGATTTTTCATATAATGTAACACTATCAACATATGCAGTAACTTATATAATAGGAGAAATAAAAAGATTTTTAAGAGATGACGGAATGATTAAAGTATCAAGACAAACTAAAGCAACTTGTCAAAAAGCTCTAAAAATAAAAGAAGACTATGAAAAGCAAGGAAAAAACATAGGAGTTGAGGAAATAGCAAAAATATTAAAAGTTTCTAAAGATGAAGTAATTGCATCATTAGAATATAAAAATTGTGTAGAATCATTATATGACAAAGAAGATGACGATAGTAATTGTTTAATAGATAGAATAAAAACAAATGAAAATGAGGAAGAAAGAACGGTAAATAGATTAGCATTAAAAGAAGGATTAGAAAAGCTAAAACCAAGAGAAAAGCAAATAATATTTTTAAGATATTTTAAATGTCAAACACAAAAAGATGTGGCTAAAATGGTTGGAATTAGTCAAGTTCAAGTATGTAGAATAGAAAAACAAGTATTAAGTCTGCTCGGGCAAGAATTAAAAGAAGCCTAAACAAAAATTTCTGAATTACAATAATATCATATGTTCATTATACAAGGAGGCGCAGTGAAAAAAATCTATGTTATATTGATTATATTCATATTTTGCACTTTTGCCATACCAATCATATTTACGAAAAATACAGTAAGTGGCAAAGATGTGAGTGAAACAAATGAAATACAAGAAGAAAATGTAATTCAAGAAGTACAAATGATAGATTATGATTATAAACAATATGATACAATAAAACTTCTACACGCAGATACTGGCGAAATAGAAGAATTGCCTTTAGATACATATCTCCTAGGCGTAGTATCAGCAGAGATGCCAGCAAATTTTGAACAAGAAGCACTAAATGCTCAGGCTCTGGTAGCAAGAACATACACAATATATTCAATAGTTCATAATCAAGATAAACATGGAGAAGCGGATATATGTGATGACTCAAACTGCTGTCAAGCATGGATTTCAAAAGAAGATAGAATGGCAAGATGGGAAGAAGCTGAAAGAGAGTCAAATTGGAGAAAAATTGAAGTGGCTGTAAATACAACAGCAGGAAGAATAATTACATATAATGGAGAAGTAATAGATGCATTTTTCCATTCAAACAGTGGAGGAACAACAGAAGCACCAGTAAACGTATGGGGAGGAACTAACTATCCATATTTACAATCTGTTGAAACTGCTGGAGAAGATGCATATTCACAATATAGTTCAGAAGTAGTCCTTACAAAAGAAGAATTGCAAAACAAAATTCTAGCAAAACATTCAGATTTTACAATAGATTATAATCAGTCAGATTGTATACAAATTCTAGAATATACTGAATCTGGAAGAGTTAAAACAATAAAAATAGGAAACTTAAATCTTTCAGGCGTTGAAGTGAGAAGTACTCTTGGATTAAAATCAGCTAATTTTGAAGTAACAATTGATGGAGATAATATAAAATTTGCTGTAAAAGGATATGGGCATGGTGTTGGAATGAGCCAAACAGGGGCAGATAGTATGGCAAAATCGGGAAGTAATTATGAAGAAATAGTTAAACATTTTTATACAGGAGTTGAAATTACTGAAATGTAAGGCAAATAAAAAAGTTAAAATAAGCATAAATCAAAAATTTAGAAATACGCATAAGCTGAAATCAAAAAATTTAACATATAATGTATATTTTCCTAAATAAAGGAAATAATCAAATTAATAGATTATTTCAAGGAGGATATATATGAGAAGAGAAAGAAGAAACAACAATTTAGAAGATAAAATGAAATGGGGAAGGCTAGTTAGCTTTATTATAGCTATAATACTACTTATAATTGCTATTGTGGCTTCAATGAGTCAGGGGAAAACGATTTCTAGTGTAAATTATAATAGAATAAATCAAAATACATCAGTAGAAGAAGCAAGTTCAGAATTAAGTAAAAATGTTAATCAAGTACTAGAGCAAAATACTGTCGGAGGCGATAATGAAGAAGAAAAAGACGAAGAAATTAATGAAATAAAAGAATCAATAATAATAAATAATACAACTGAAAATAATGCAAAGGTTGTAGAAGATACAAATGCAAACATAGTAAATCAAAATACAAATGAAACTGCCGAAAATAAAGAAAATAGCGGTACAAATGAAAATGCCAGTGCGAATGAAAATAACAACACAATCGAAAATACCGACGAAAATAATGAAAGTGCAAATCAAACTTCAGATACTGAATTCATTTTCCCAGTAGAAGGAGAGGTAATAAAGGAATTTGCAAAAGATAATTTAATATATTCAGAAACTCTAGAAGAATGGATAACACATACAGGAATAGATATAAAAGCAGATAGAACAACAGTAGTAAAGTCAGTAGCAAATGGTACAGTTAAATCAATAAAAAATGACCCAAGATATGGTTTGACAGTAACAATAGAGCATGATAATGGATATACTAGCGTGTATTCAAGTCTATTAACAGCAGAATTTGTAAAAGAGGGTGAACAAGTTACTCAAGGTCAAACAATAGGAACAGTGGGTAATAGTGCAGTCTTTGAAGTAGCAGAAGATAATCACTTACATTTTGAATTATTAAAAGATGGAAGTAGTATAAATCCAGAAATATATTTAAAATAATTAAAAACATAGTTTACAATAATAGTTTTCATAATTGATAATAAATCAAAAAACGACAAAAAATTACAAAAAAATGCAAATGTAATATAAATGTAATAAAAGTAAAAAAATGTTCAAAAATGAGGCAATATTAATGGTTGCCTCGTTTTTTCGTCTTTGACTTTTATTACTTATGATGATAAAATTTAACCATATTTTAAGAAGTAGGTGATAAAATGATTTACCAAAATGATATTACAAACTTAGAATCAGACATTAGAGAGAAAATTGGACAAAAGATAATTGTGAAAGGCTCTCTAGGAAGGAGTAAGTCGTTTGAAAAAGAAGCTACTATAGAAAAAGCTTATACTAACATTTTCATAGTAAAGTATGAAGAAAACAAAAGAAGTGTATCTTATCAATATAAAGATGTTTTAACAAGAACGGTAGAGGTAGATGTTTTTGACGGTGAAGGATATAGCCCACTTATTCCTCCTTTAGTAAAAACGCCAAAGAAAATTAAAGCTGCACTATAGTTTTTAACATGAACGTTTCAAAAGAAGCGTTCTTTTTTGTTGCAAAAAATAGGGATATACTTAAAGTTTAAGAATATCCCTAATAAAAATTAATCCTTCAAAGGTTTTCCATAGCCATCAACATTAATACTTCCAACTAATATCATAACACCTAGTTTTGCTTTGCATTCATCACAGATTTCTTGATTATCTGCGACAGGTTTTCCACATTTTTTACAATACATATAAATACCTCCTATTTATATCCCATTTAATTTCAATAACATTATACAATATACAAATATTTTTCTCAATATACTTAAGAAAATCATAAGAAAGTAGGTTCTTTTTTCCATCAAAGTGCATATATATTAATAAATTGTAATTGAGGAGGTAAAGGACAATATGGAATTGGAAAAAAACAAAATATCCATAAATCAAATTGTAGCTCAAAAATTGGACACCGCAATTTGTGAAGGAGATTGCATAGTTCCAGATATAAAGCCAGACATATACAATATAATAACATCAAGTGGAACAGTAAATATCTACAAGAAAGAAGTAATGGAAGGTAGAGTAAGAATAGATGGTGCAATAAATACATATACAATATATTCATCAGAAGAAGGAGGAAGGAAAGAACTCAAATCAATTAATTATGTAATAGACTTTTCACAAGTTGTAAACATAGAAAATGCAAAAAGTGAGATGGTACCAGATATTGCGACAAAACTAAGAAGCGTAGAGGCTAGAATTTTAAATGAAAGAAAAATAAATGTAAAAGCAATACTTGATTTTGATATTAAACTATTTTCAAATAGTAGTGAAGAATTTATTACAGGAATAAACGATATAAGTGATTTGCAAAAATTAGAAAATAGAATAACAGTAAATTCTTTATTAGGAACAGAAAAAACAAAAGCACAAGCAAAAGAAACAATTACAATAGACAGTGTAGACAATTTAGCAGAAATACTAAAAGTAAATGTAGAAATAGCAAATAAAGACACAAAAATTAGTTATAATAAAATTTTAGTAAAAGCAGATACAAAACTAAAAATATTATACTTAACAGATGACGGAAGAATAAATTCAGTATCTGCAAGTATACCAGTTATGGGATTTATAGATATGGAAAATATTTCAGACGAAAATGTATGCGATGTACAATATGAAATTAGAAATATGGTAATAAAGCCCAATAGCACACAAGAACATTCAATATATGTAGAATTTGAAATAGAAATTACATTATCTGCATATGAAACTAAAGAAATAAGCACAATAGAAGATTTGTATAGTCCAAGTAGAAATTTAACTTTTGCTCAAAAGCAAATAAAAATGATGCAAAATAAGAAAAACTATCGAGATGTGTATAGTATTCGAGAAAAACAAGTATTAAATATAGGAGACGAAAAAATCTTTGATGCAGATGTAAGAGTAAATATAGACAATATGAGTATAGGAAATGATGAAATTAATCTAAATGGAAAAGTTTCAATAATGTTTATACATTCAATTAATAACATGACAGAAGTAGGAATTTCGCAAATAGATTTACCACTAGATTATAGAATGTCATGTATTGGAATAAGAACTGATAGTCAAGTAAAAATAGATATGGATATACCATTGCAAGATTTTACTATATTACCAGGAGGAGAGATTGAAGTAAAAATAGATGTAGAATTTACAGCAATGACATCAACAGAAATAATGTTAAATGAAATTAGTGATGTAAAAGAAGAAGAAAGTAATCCAGATAATGGATATAATATGGTAATATATTTCACTAAGAAAGAAGATAATTTGTGGAAAATAGCAAAAGAATTTAAGAGTACTATGCAAAACATAAAGGAAAGTAATGCACTGATGCAAGATACATTAACTCCAGGAATGCAACTATTTATAACTAAATATGTAGGAGCTAATGGATAGAATTTATTCAAGACCTAGATTACCTAGAATAAATATAAACAGAAATTGGCGGTAATGGCAACAATCTAAAGCCATATAAGAAAAAAATAATAATACTACTTACAATTATAATAATAGGGTATATAACAGCTACAACAATAATAAAAGCCATTACACCAATTATCGAAAGACAATGTAGAGTAAAAGCAAGAAGCTTAGCTACTCAATTTGCAAACGAAGCGTGCTTAGAAAATATGAAAGACTTGACATATAATGATTTATGCACAATAGAAAGAGACTCAAATGAAAGAATAAGATTAATATCAATGAATTCTGTAACAATAAACAATTTGAATTCTCAAATAGCACTAGACATTCAAAAAAAACTAAATGATACAACAATAAGTAAATTTTACATAAAACTAGGAAGCTTTACAGGAATAAAGTTACTTTCAGGTAGAGGACCGAATTTAGAAGTAAGAATGTCTACAATTGGAGAAGTAACTACAGAAATAAAATCAGAATTTGAAGAAACAGGAATAAATCAAACGCTACATAAAATATACATCAATATAAATTGTAATGTTAGTTTACTTACACCATTTAAAGATGTAGATGAAAGTATAACTGCACAAGTTCTATTATCTGAAACAATAATTTCAGGCGATATACCAGACAGCTACTATGATTTGGAAGGCATGAGTCCTGAAGATACAATGAACATGATGAATTAATTTTTTTCAATTGGGGACGGTCCTTTTCTTAAAATATTTTACGTTGGGGACAGTCCTTAAATGAAAATTGTAGTCTTTAATGAAAATTACTAAATTCATTGTAATAAATTTATTAATTATGATAAAATGTAACAAATAATATGCAAAGTAGGTGGAAAACAAATGAGTAGAAGAAGAAAAAAATCAAACAATATTATAATTAGTATAATAATATTTATATTTTTATGTGCAACAGGCTATTTTGGAACAGATTATTTCTTAGAACAAAATTCAGTAGAAACATCAGGTAATAATGTGCAAATAACAACATCTGCAAGAATTGAAAATGCTAATGAAATTCAATTAGATAATGACAAATTAAATATTATATTTTTCTATGTAGGACAAGCAGACTGTACATTAATCAAATTAAATGATGAGGTAATGCTAATTGACAGTGGAAATAATAGCGATGGCGAAAAAGTAGTTAGTTTCTTGCAAGAAAAAAATATAACGCAAATAGACTATTTAGTTGGAACACATGCAGATGAAGACCATATAGGCGGGATAGATGATGTGATTGAAAATATAGAAATAGGTACATTTTTTATTCCAACAGTAGGAAAAGATGGAACTGATTATCAAAATGCAGTTGAAGCAGCTCAAACTAAAGGTATTACAATTCAAAACCCAACAATGGGAGAAACTTTTTCTTTAGGAGAAGCGGAATTCGAAATAATGGCAGCAATGGAAGAAGAAGGCACTTCAGATAATAATAGCTCAATAGTAATAGAGCTTAAATATAATAGTACAAATTATTTATTTATGGGAGATGCAGAAACAGAAGTAGAAAACTCAAGAAGTTGGGATAAAGTAAACGTACTAAAAGTAGGACACCATGGCTCAAACTCTAGCAGTTCTGAGAAATTTTTGAACCAAGTAAAACCACAATATTCAATAATAGAAGTAGGAAAAAGCAATTCATATAATCTTCCAAGTGATAAAGCAATCCAAAGATTAGAAGAGAGTGGAACAACAATCCTTAGAACAGATAAAGCAAACGGAGATGAAGTTGGTTCATTCTGGCTAACAAGTGATGGAAATACAATAGATATAAGAGAGGTAAATATTAACTTGGATGGTGATAATAAATAATGCCTTAAATAGAATATTTTAACAGCTACATGCTAGAATAATATTATAACAATAAATGATTTGATATTAAAATATATTGAAAAGTAAAAAGGTAAATGTTTATAAAACATATTACCTTTTTATATGGATAAATATATAAAACAAACTATTGCATAATTGCTAAAATTTTAAAGTAATATTTTTTCATAAAGTAGAAATATGTCGTTTTATGTCGATGAAAAATTTTTACTATATATTGACAGAATTTAACAAAAAGAATATAATTATAAAGTAATTTTTAGGCTAAAAATTATAAATATAATCATGAATGATTAATTCAAAATTTTAAAAATAATTAAATCAATTTTAATTCATATCTTTAATAGGAATAATTTTCAAATAAAATATTCAATTTAATTTTTTCTTAAAACCGTTAATATTAAAATCTACAAAAAATTCTAAAAATCAAAAAAGTAAATTTAAAAGGAGAAAAAATATGTCTGAAAAAAGAAAAAATATGAAATTATTAAAACCAAAGATAGACGTCGTTTTTCAAAGCTTATTTAGCAAGAAAAATGAGAAAATAACTAAAGCATTTGCAGAAGCAATTTTAGACGAAAAAGTCAGAAAAATAACAATTAATGATGATAAAGAACTATTTAGAGAGAGACCAGAAGATAAGCTTGGAATATTAGACTTAGAATTAGATATCAACGACAGCGAAAAGGTGGATGTAGAAATACAATTAGTAGATAGGTCAAACATACAAGAAAGATTATTATTTTATTTTTCAAAATTATACTATAATGAAGTAAAAAAAGGAGATGATTATAAAAAGGCTAAAAGAGTAGTTATGGTTGCGATATTAGATTATGATTTAGATTTAACTAAAGAAATAAAAAATATGGAAACAATATGGCAATTACGTGAAAAAAATGCAAGAGACCTTGTATTGACAGACAAAGTAGAAATAGCTATAATAGAATTGTCAAAAGTAAGGGCTGAATATGAAAAAAATAAGAAGAACAAAAAGGCACAATGGGCATTATTCATAGACGACCCTAATACTAAGGAGGTCGAAGAGATTATGAAAGAGAATGAAGATATCGAAGAAGCCATAGTAACAGTACATAAAATGACAGAAGATGAAAAAATGAGAAGATTGGCAGATTTAAGAGAAAAGGCCATAATGGACGAAAAAGCAATTAGAAGAAAAGGTTATGAAGACGGACATGCTTTAGGACATGAAGCAGGACTTAAAGAAGGCATTGAAGAAGGCATTAAAGAAGGTATTCAACAAGGCATTCAACAAGGACAAAAAGAAGGACACGAATCCGAAAAAATTAATATTGCTAAAAAACTAAAATCTAAAAGAATGAGTATAGAAGAAATAGCTGAAATTACAGGCTTAGAAGAAGAAAAAATAAAAAAATTATAAAATAATAATTATTATATGGAGAAAAGCGGTTTGGAATTAAATAATATTTTAAACAAAGTAAGTGATTTTACAAAAGACTTTGGCAACAAATTAATATCAGAGTTATCAAATGCCATAGCAAATAACAAGTTAACTAATGAATCAAAGATTAAATTACAAGACAAAACTAGAGATATTATAAAAAGCCATGGTGAAGTCTATGAGGTAAAAAATAGAGGAGTGTACAAGTACAGTTTAGATAGCAAATATGAAGAATTACAAAAGGGTATGTACTTAGGACAAGAAAAAGGATTCTATATTTTAGATGATGGTGGAAACTTAAGATATGATGAAGAATTAAACAAAACAATTAAAAATGAAATTAATATAGAGAAATCAAGTATATTAAAGCAACAGCAAAAAGAGATGGATGAATTTAGAAAAGTAGGAGAAATATACATTGTAGATGAATTAGGTGATGATGAAAGATATGTATATTTAACCAGAAAATCAGATAATAAAGAAATGCAAGATTTCAATATATCAGATGGACTCTATGACAAAATAAAAGAAAACAACAAAAATGGAAAGAAAACAGAATTGACTTGGAATGGAAAAATATATGAAATAAAATAAAAAAATACTTGAAAAAACAGATACAAATTTAGGATTGGCATTTGAAAATGATAATGCCGCAAGTATGCCAGAATACTATGTAGAAGATATAGGCGGAGGAGCAGCATTATTAGATTTAGAAGGAAATAGTGTTAAATTTGAAGAGGCGTATATAATATATGAAGGGGAAAGAATAGATGTAACAGATTGTGTTTTTTCTTATGAAGAATTATTTGGAGTAAGTTTTAGGAATGTAGCTATAAAATTAGAAGAAAATAATAAGATAGAAGAACATCATGACATAGCTAGAACAACTCAAACTTTTGAAATCGTTAAAGATGGGAAAAGCTATTTTGGAGAAGCTTATATGACATGGCTAGAATAATTTGTGCGTTAGAAATATTTGGTTGACACGAACAAACGGGACGAATTCTTATTCATATAAGAATTTGTCACATTTTATTAAAAATGTCAAGGAATATTTGCAAAAAATAAAAAGGTAAATGCTTATAACATATTACCTTTTTTATCTTTTTATTTCTTTGCTATTTTGCAAACTTCTGCAAAAGCTTTTGGGTCTGTAACTGCTAAATCAGCAAGCATTTTTCTGTTAATAGTAACATTAGCTTTCTTTAAACCATTTATTAAAGTGCTGTATGTTAAACCATTAATTCTTGCAGCAGCGTTAATTCTGATTATCCATAACTTTCTGAAATTACTCTTTTTGTCTTTTCTTCCAGCATATGCATATGCTCCAGATTTCATAACTGCTTGTTTAGCTTGTCTAAATCTGTAATGTTTAGCTCCATAATAACCTTTAGCTCTTTTTAAAACTTTTTTATGTTTTTTCTTTGTAATTATAGCTGTTTTTACTCTTGCCATTTTTTATTCACCTTCCTTTAATCCTATTTACCATATGGTAATAATTTTTTAACATGATTTTTACAAGTACTGTCAACGTAAGCGTTTTGTACACTTCCTGATGACTTTTGTCTATTTGTTTTATTCCCTAATAGATGTCTTCTATTAGATTTAGTCCTTTTAACTTTACCTGTAGCTGTAAATTTATATCTTTTTTCAGCAGCCTTATTAGTTTTTAACTTTGGCATAATAAATTCCTCCTTATATTATAGTTATATATAAATTAACTCTTTTGAGCTAATATTATAAACAAATTTTTTCCTTCTAGAATAGGTTTCTTTTCTGCAACTGCAATATCGCTTAGAGTTTCAATAAATTGATTTAGAACAGCTTCACCTTGCTTTACATAGTTTAATTCTCTTCCTCTAAATCTAACAGTAATTCTAACTTTGTTACCATCTTCTAAGAATTTTCTAGCATTTTTAGCTTTAAAATCAAAGTCATGTTTATCTATATTTGGTGTAATTCTAAGTTCTTTAACTTCAAAACTTCTTTGCTTTTTTCTAGCTTCTTTTTCTTTTTTAGCTTGCTCAAATTTGTATTTTCCATAGTTCATTATTCTACAAACTTTTGGATTGTTATTTGGAGCAACTAAAACTAAATCTAATTTTTTTTCATAAGCGATGTCTAAAGCCTTATTTAAAGGTAAGACACCAAGTTTCTCGCCATTTTCATCAATAACCTGAACTTCATTTGCTCTAATTTGTTCATTAATTGGTAATTCCTGTTTTATATTAAAACACCTCCTAAAAATAGTAAAATTAAATTTTACTTGTATTTAATTTACTCTTTTTTATATGAAGAATATAAATTAAATCTTCAAACAAAATAAAAAAGATTGGTTATGAAGCCAATCATTCTCAAACACACTTATTCAAAACTCAATTAAGTGGATTAAAACATAAAAGTTTTATATCATAGAACATTTAATATGAAAAATATTTTAATTAAGTTTTATATAAGATATATTTTAACCTTTTCCGCTTAATCGTTAAGGTGAGAATGCAACTTCTTCTTAAATACATAAATAATAATACTATAATTTTTTGCATTTGTCAACATTTTTTCGAAAATTACTTGACTTTTTTGCTATAATGTAATAAAATAATATAGCGAATTTGAATATGTCCTATAAAGCGATTCCCCGGTTGGCTTTATATGGTTTCATATAAATTATTTATTTATTTTATGAATGGAGGATAATTTTACCATGAATAATACTACATACAGTGTTAAGAAAAGTGAAATTGAAAGAAAATGGTATATAATTGATGCTGAAGGCAAATCTTTAGGTAGAGTTGCAGCAGAAGCAGCAAAATTATTAAGAGGAAAACATAAGCCAACATTTACACAAAATATGGACAATGGCGATCATGTAATTATAATCAACTGTGCAAAAGCAGTTTTAACAGGAAAGAAATTAAATCAAAAAGTTTACACTCATTTTACAGGATATATTGGAAATATGAGAAAAACTTTAGCAAAAGATATGATGGAACAAAAACCAGAAAAAGCTATGATGATAGCAGTAAAAGGTATGCTTCCACATAACAGCTTAGGAAGACAAATGTTAACAAAATTAAGAGTATACGCAGGGGCTGAACATGAAAATGCAGCACAAAAACCTGAAGTATGGAAATTTTAATTAGGAGGAATAGAAGATGGCAAAATCAGAGAAAGTTGTATTCTTAGGTACAGGTAGAAGAAAAAGCTCAATTGCTAGAGTTAGACTTGTAGAAGGAAAAGGCAATATAACTGTAAACGGAAAAGATATAAACGAATATTTTGGAGAAGAAACATTAAGAGTAATAGTAAAACAACCTTTAACAGTTACAAATACATTATCAAAATATGATGTAATTGCTAAAGTTCAAGGTGGCGGATTCAGCGGTCAAGCTGGTGCTGTACGTCATGGTATAGCAAGAGCTCTTAATGAAGCAAATGCAGAATATAGACCAGTATTAAAATCAAACGGATTCTTAACAAGAGACCCACGTATGAAAGAAAGAAAGAAATATGGTCTTAAAAAAGCTCGTAAAGCTCCACAATTTAGTAAGAGATAATATTCAAGTGTATACAAAGAAAACCCCAAAGTTCAAAACTTTGGGGAATTTTTTTGAAATGGGAAATTCAAATTTATTAAATAGAAGTTAAATCATATTCTACTAGTTAAGATTATATTGTAATTTAAACAAATAAACTAATCATATACAGTATAAAAATACTAAGTAAAACAATTCCTTTAGGTCTAGTTATAGTATTTTTTTTGCCCATAAAATTGAATAGCCACAAAACAAGAGTCATACTACAAAGTAAAATTAAGTTTTGTATAAAGTCTGGAGTAAATTCAAGTGGAGTAATCATTGCTCCAATTCCTAAAATTAAAAATAAATTAAGAACACATGAACCAACTAAATTCCCAACTGCTATATCAGTATCTTTGCGTATTACAGCAAAAATAGATGTGACAAGTTCAGGTAGGGCAGTACCTATAGCAACAACAGTTAAACCAATTACTCTTTCAGATATATTAAAATATAAAGCTATGTTTGTAGCAGAATCTACTACAAAATCTCCACCATATTTTAATAAAAACACTCCTACAACAATTAATAATAGAGAAAATGGTATATTAATTTTTTTCTTTTTAGAATTTTTATTACTAGAATTTTGTCTTTCTAATTTTTCTTTTTTATAAGAATTAATTATATCCTCGAATTCTTTTATGATAGGATAAGAAAAATATACTATAAACAATATAATCAAGAAAAAGCCTTCTATTTGATTTATATATTGAGTACTATTTCCTAATATGCCTAACCCCATTAAAAGAATAACTGTGCTTGCCAAAAAAGCTATTGGAATATGAAAATTTCTAGCTTCTTTATCAATTTTAACAGGTCTTATAACAGCCATAAGACCTAGAATAAATAAAAGATTGCACAAATTACTTCCGATAGCATTACCAATTATTAAATCAGTGCTAGAACTTTGAGTGGATGTAATTGTTATAATAAGCTCTGGAGCAGACGTACCAATAGCTACAATAGTTAATCCGATTAACATTTCAGGAATATGAAACTTTTTAGCTATATTGCTAGCACCTTTAACTAACATATCTGCTCCAACAACTAAAAGTACAAATCCGAGTATTATCATTAGTATATCATTTATCATTAACATTTTACCTTTCTACTTATTATTAACAAAAGTAACGCTATTTTGTCAAGCTGTAATTATTGTTTTTTTATTCTTGGTTTGGCAAGAAGCGAAGCAATATAACCAAAGAATATTGCAGCAGCTATGCCACCACTTGCAGCTTTTACTCCACCAATAAATGCTCCAAGTAAGCCTTGAGTTTGAACAGCTTCTATAGCACCTTTCGCTAAATTTGCACCAAATCCAAAAAGGGGAACAGTAGCACCACATCCAGCAAAGTCAATTATATATTGATAAATTCCTAGTCCGCCTAAAAATGCACCTACAGTTACAAATATAACTAAAATTCTAGCAGATGTAAGTTTTGTTTTATCTAATAATATTTGACCAATTATACAGATTAATCCTCCAACTAAAAAGCATCTAAGCATTAATCCCCAATCTAAACTTTGTAAAAATTCCATAATTAATTATCGTTTTTGACGATTACTCCTTTCAAATTAATTTTTTAGTTTCAGTCGGGCTTGTAAAGAATACTGTGTAAATTTTTTTCGTCAATTTTTTAGCAAAAAATTGATTTTTATTATTCATAAAAAATATTTACTCCTTTTCCATTTCAATAGATACAGCATGTGCAATTCCCGGAATAGATTCACCTTGTTGAGATGTTGTTGAATTCATAAGAGCACCAGTTGCAATTAACAAAAGCTTACTCATATGACCTTGTTTCAAAAGTTTATATAAATAACCAGAAAATACAGTTGCAATACAAGCACAGCCACTTCCACCAGAGTGAGTATCTTGCTTATTTTTATCAAACATAAGCACACCACAATCATCATAATTTTCAGATAAATCAATACCTTTAGATTTGCCTAAATCAATTAATATAGATTTTCCTAAATGACCTAAGTCACCAGTAATAATGGCGTCGTAATAATCTGGAGTTCTACCAGTATCTTCAAAATGTGCAAGAAGTGTAGAAAGTGCTGCTGGTGCCATTGCGGCTCCCATATTATTTGCATCTTTAATTCCTAAATCAGTAATAACACCAGGGGTTATATGGGTTATATATGGACCAAGACCTTTTTTAGAAAGTATAACTGCACCGGAACCTGTTACTGTCCATTGGCTTGTTGGTGTACGTTGATTTCCAAGCTCTAATGGAAATCTAAATTGCTTTTCAGCACTACAAAAGTGACTAGAAGTAGCACAAAGTACATTTCTGCAAGCAAGGCTATCCATAAAAACAGAACCTATACATAAGCTTTCAACAAAAGTAGAACATGCTCCAAATAAACCAAAGAAGGGAATATTTGAATCACGCATACCAAAGTTTGATGAAATACACTGATTTAATAAATCACCTGCAAATGAATAGTCAATATCTTTAGCAGATAAACCAGACTTGGCAAGTAAAGTATTAACTGTTTCTCTAAAAATTTTAGTTTCAGCTTTTTCCCAAGTTTTTTCTCCCCAAAATTCGTCCTCTAAGCACTTATCAAAATATTGTGCAAGAGGTCCATCAGATTCTTTAGGTCCTACAATTGATGCCGTATCTAGAATTGTAGGTGGGTGGTCTAATTTTAAAGTTTGATTACCTAATTTTTTCATAAAAAATTTCATTCCTTTCTCGCTTTGCTTAAAAGGCACACATAGTTACGAAAGAAATTTCTTTCAAACTAAACAAATCCTTTCAATATCTATGTATATAATTTCCAAGTTTTCAAAAAATATGCACAAAAATTAAAAATTACTATTTTAAATTTCAATAAGGAACGCTTAATTTGAAATTAAAAGCAAAAATACCAATACTAGGGAATATAACAAAAATGTAATAAAAAAAGCGTTGACTAAAATTATTAAAATGTTTAAAATAATTAATATAAATGTGAGTGATATAATAACTAATAAAAGAGGAAAAAAGTACAAATGAAAATCGCTGAAACCCTTGGGGCTGTATATATATATATATATATATATTGTAAGATTTAATCAAATAGAAATATGTAAACATAGAGGTAAAGCTATGCTTTTTAGGCGTATTTAAAATGTCTAAATTGCATAGCTTTTTAATTAATGAAAAGCAATTAAAAACGATTGCAAATTAAAAACTTTTATGGTATAACATAAAAAGAACAAAGTTGGTAATAATATTTACAAAGGAAGGAGAAATAAAATGTACAACCAAGAAGAAAATGAAGTAGCAGTAAAAACTGTTGCATCAAACAAAATTTCAAAAGAAAGGGGAAAAATACTATGAAAAACGAAAATACAAGTTTGAATATTAGAAAATTGAAAAAGCAAGTAAAAGGTATTACTTTAATAGCGTTAGTCGTTACTATCATAGTTTTGCTTATTTTAGCAGGTATTGCACTTAATCTAACAATAGGACAAAATGGAATATTTAGTAGGGCTCAGGATGCAGCAAATACTTGGAGAAACGCAGAAGCAAATGAGCAATTAGCTCTAGGAGAAGGAGCAGATTTAATTGATGAGTATCTAAACGGTAATAATGATAATCCAAGTACTGGAATTACAACAGTAGATAATGTACCAATTCCAGATGGCTTCTATTATGCAGGAGGAAGTAAAGATACAGGCTTAGTTATATCAGATAATCCGGCAGATAAAAAAGAATTTAGTGAAGAAACAAAAACAGATGCAGTACCAAACACATTACAAGGAAATCAATTTGTATGGGTACCAGTAGAAACACCAAGTAATTATTTTATAGATGAAGAAGCAACATTAAATACTACAGCAACTGGTTCAGGAGAAGAAAACAAAGTAAAAACAAATGTATATAGTAATTTAACAGTAAGAAGTGGTGATTCATCATCTTATACAGCAAGTACTCCAGGAGATACTACTTCAAAATCAGTAAGAGAGCCAGATGTATTAAGTAGGTATGATACAGATGCACAATATCATAGTACTATATTAAATTTTGCTAGTCCAAAAGCTATGGCAGAAAGTTTTGTAGCAGAATATAAAGCTATGTCAGACAGTATTAAAAAATATAAAGGATTTTATATAGGAAGATATGAATTAACTGGAACAGTTGATTCTCCAACAGAAAAGAAAGGTGCATCATTAACAGATCAAAATTGGTATAATTTATATAAAGCATGTCAAAATGTAGTACAAGATGAAACAGGAATAGTAAAAAGTACAATGATATATGGAGTGCAATGGGATGCAGTATGTAGTTGGTTAAAACAAAGTGGATTTGATACAGATTCAAATTCTAGTAGTTGGGAAAATTGTAGTAATAGTTCTGGAAATGCAGATATAGAAGGAGCAGGTTCAAAGCAAGATACAGGTTTTAGTGAATATTGGAAAGCTAATAATATATATGATTTAGCAGGAAATTGCTGGGAATGGACACAAGAGGCGCGCTCTATTATCTTCCGTGTTTCTCGCCGGTGGTAGTTACATCGCTTCCGGCTCTGGCGGTCCAGCTTCAGTCCGTTACGGCAACTTTCCGAGCTATTCGAGCAGCAGCAGCTATTCTTCTCGTGCCACACTTTATATAAAGTAGTACTGAACGCTGTTGTGGCATTTCAAATGCCACAATACAGAAAAGAGTAATTAGTGTCTTGCTCAAAATAAAAATTTATAAATGTACTAAATTGCTGCGAAGCAGCAATGGACCGAATAAATAGAAAAAGCAAAATAATTGACTATTTATTATCAAAGTATAAAATATTTTGGGTAAATTTACTATTAAAATAAAAAGATAAATAAAATAGAAAGTTTAAATAAAGAAAGATAGGATATGAATGAAGTTTTTATAATAGTTAAAGTAATAAATTTTAAATATAGATTTTTATTAAATAAAAAGAATAATGCGATTGGTAAAGTAGAAGGAATATTAGAAAATGGATCGATTATAAAATTAATAGCTTATGATAATTTGGCAGATAAGTTATTAAGAAAATTAAGGATAAATGAGTTATATTTATTTCAAGGTAGAGTAAATTCAAATATGGAAATTGAATTAAGGGGGTTATAAAATTTGATAAAAAATCCTAAGGTTAATCTTAGGATTTTTGTTTAAAGATGGCGAATGTGGAAGAATCGTATGGCGAATATTATACAAGCAAAAATGTAACTTTATTAAATAATTATACAAAAAAACATGCTATAATACCAATAATTACAGAAGATGATATACCGAAAACAAGTACAGGACCTGCTACTGTAAACATCTTGGCTCCAACTCCCATAATATATCCTTCAGATTTATATTCAATTGCTGGAGAAACAATAGAATTTGCAAAACCAGTAATAGGAACAAGAGTACCAGCACCAGCAAATTTACCAATTTTGTTGAAGATATTTAAAGCTGTCAAAAGTGCAGAAAGTCCGATTAAACTAATTGACACTATTGTACTGCTGGAAGTTTGGTCTAATCCTTTGTATAAGCAAAATTCAAGTATAAATTGTCCTAAACAGCATATAAGACCACCAACCCAAAAGGCATTAAAACAATCCTTTAAAATTGGTGATTTAGGTGATTTTGCTTCTACATATTTGTTATATTCTTTTGGCGTTTCAATTGGATTCATAAACAACTCCTTTCTATCAAAATATTATTAAGTCACGATAATATTTGAATTATTTAATGTTTTTGATTTACCACAATATTATTAACGACTTTGGTCTACCATAAATGTAATATCTAAATCTACATAATATTCAGTCATTTTATTTACAGTAACTTTAGCTCTTTGGTCTAAGATTTTTAAACTTGTAATATAATCCAGTGTTTTTGCAACTTCTTCTAAAGTCTTAACAGTTGCATCTTTCCATGAAATAGTTGACCTACCAGTTACTTTTATATGTTTTTCAATTCCCATAAAAACCTCCTAAAAAATAAATTCTATGTATATAATTTCCAACTTTTCAAAAAAATATGCACAAAAACAAATATTTGTGTTAAAATATATGGCGAACTATTAAATTAAGAATATTTATACAAATTTGCAAAGCAAAAAGAAAGGAAAACAAACGATGATTTCATACATAAAAGGAAGATTAGAAATAAAATCAAAAGATTACATCGTAGTAGATGTTGGTGGTATTGGATATAAAATATTTATGTCAGAAACAGCAATAAACGAATTAGAAAAAGGAACAGAAGTAAAAGTATTTACGTACATGCGAGTAAGAGAAGATGATATAAGCTTATACGGATTTTTAAATAATGAGGAACTTGTAACATTTGAATTGTTAATCAGTGTAGGCGGAGTTGGAGCCAAAAGCGCAATAACAATACTTAGCAATATTACTCCATCTAAATTTGCTTTAGCTGTAATTACAAATGATGTAAATACACTTAAAAAACTACCAGGAATAGGTGCGAAAACAGCAGCTAGAATTATATTAGAATTAAAAGACAAAATGAAAACTGAGCAAAGCATAGAAGAAAACAAAAACGAAGAAATCAAAGAGGCAATTGTATTAGATAACAAAGCAAATGATGCAGTAGAGGCACTTTGTGTACTAGGCTATACAAGAAAAGATGTAGAAAAAGTATTATCTAATATTGATACGAATAAACTTACAGTAGAAGAAATTATAAAACAAGGACTAAAGTATTTAGGAAGATAAATTAAATAAAAGAGAGGAATTAGGTATGGACATGTCTGAGCCTTTAGCATATAGAATGATGCCACAAACTTTAGATGAATATGTTGGACAAGAAGATATTCTTGGAAAAGATAAAATACTATATAGAACAATAAAAGCAGATAGATTAAGTTCAATAATACTCTGGGGACCACCAGGATGTGGAAAAACATCTTTAGCAAGAGTTATAAGTAATACAACAAAATATAAATTTACAAAATTAAATGCAGTAACAGCAGGCGTAGGAGATATAAAAAATGCAATAGCGGAAGCACAAAATATGCTTCTTAATCCTAGTGGGAAATGTATATTGTTTATAGATGAAATTCATAGATTTAACAAACTACAACAAGACGCACTTTTGCCATATGTAGAAAAAGGCACAGTAATACTTATTGGAGCTACAACAGAAAATCCATATTTTGAAGTAAATAAGGCTTTAATTTCAAGAAGTATGGTATTTAAGTTACATGAACTTACAACAGAAAATGTATTTACTATTCTAAAAAGAGCAATAAACAGTGAAAAAGGATTGAAAAATTATAACATAAAAATTGAAGATGAAACACTTGAAAAAATAGCAGAAACTGCAAATGGAGATGTAAGGACTGCTTTAAACGGGTTAGAAGTAGCAGTACTTACAACACCGTTTGACACTGATGGATTTATACATATTACAGATGAAGTAGCAAAAGAATGTGTACAGACTAGAAAAGCGGTATTTGATAAAAGTGGTGATTCACATTATGATAATATAAGTGCTTTTATAAAATCTATGAGAGGAACAGACCCAGATGCTGCAATATTTTATTTAGCTAGAGCATTAAATGCTGGAGAAGACCCAATGTTTTTGGCAAGAAGAATAGTAATTTGTGCATCAGAAGATGTGGGAATGGCAAATCCAATGGCATTAGTTGTGGCAAATTCTGCAATGCAAGCAGTACATATGGTAGGAATGCCTGAAGCAAGAATAATATTAGCAGAAGCGGCAATATATGTTGCAACATCAAAAAAATCAAATGCATCATATAATGCAATAAATTCAGCTTTAGAAGATGTAAATAATAAAGATACTGGAACTGTACCAATGCATATAAGAAATGCACCAGTAGAAGATATGAAAAAAGAAGGATACCATGTTGGGTACAAATATCCGCATGATTATCCAGGTCACTATGTAGAACAACAATACTTACCTGATAAAATGTTAGGAACAAAATATTATATTCCAGATGAAAATGTAGATACAAGTAATTATCAAAAAAAGTAGTTGCAATCCAATTAATAAATAAAGCTAAAACCACAATATATGTTCTAGAATGTATATTGTGGTTTTAGTAATTAATTTATTAGGTTGCAACTACTTTTTTGAATCTTCATGCTTATTTTCATTTTTATCATTAAGCATATCAGCTGCTGCACCAATTGCACTAAGCGCCCCTGTTGCTTCAAATGGTATAAAGACTTTATTTGCTTCACCTTGAGCAACATCTTTTAAAGCTTCCAAAGATTTTAATTGAACTAATTTATCATCAGGGTTAGCTTTCATCATTGCACCATAAACAAGTTTTACTTCATCAGCTTTAGCTTCAGCAACTTTTCTTATGGCTTCAGCCTCACCGGCAGCTCTTCTAACTTTTGCTTCTTTATCTGCTTCAGCTTGAAGAATTGCAGCTTCTTTTTCACCTTGAGCTTTTAAAACTGCGGCTTGTCTTTCACCTTCAGCTTGAAGAATAGAAGCTCTTTTATTTCTTTCTGCATTCATTTGTTTTTCCATAGCATCTTTTACATCAGGTGGAGGAGTAATATCCTGAATTTCAACTCTGTCTATTTTACATCCCCATCTATCAGTTGCTTCGTCAAGTATAGCTCTTAACTTATCATTGATAGCATCTCTTGAAGTAAAAGTTGAATCTAAGTC
The DNA here is from genome assembly GCA_930986425.1 of uncultured Clostridium sp. Lineage (GTDB taxonomy): Bacteria > Bacillota > Clostridia > TANB77 > CAG-508 > CAG-793. The sequence goes on from CAKNJR010000006.1 coordinate 48,092, forward strand.
CATTTTACCAACAATATCACGAATTGTTGTAACAGAAAGATATTCAATACCTTTTTTCAAACTTTGAATTTCATAAACTGCCTTAGCAGGTTCTAAAATTCTATAAAATACAACTGTATCGATTGTAATTGTAACATTATCCTTTGTAATAACATCTTGAGGTGGAATATCCATAGTTTGTTGTTTTAAACTAACAATACTACGAACATGGTCTATAAATGGTATAATCAAAGTAAGACCAGCATCAGCTATTTTGTGAAATTTACCAAGTCTTTCTATAATGTACACCTCAGATTGTCTAACTATTTTAATACTAAAACAAGCAAGTATTATTAATAAAGCAAGGATTATTAATAAAATCCACATAAAAACCTCCTAATAATTATTATTTACTGCTAATATAAATAAAACATCACTATATTAATTATAACATAAAAAAATAAAAAAATAAAGGGTTTTCTATTGAAACTACTGTAAAATTATGTATATAATTACTAAAAATAGCAAATATTTAGTAAATTTATAGCAATAATAATAGAAAAAGCCTGAAAATCAGCTTAAAATTAATGAATTAACTATAAAAATGTAAAAGGGGTATAGAAATGAAAACAAATATATTAAGAATAATTTTTTTAACAATAATTATAATAAACTCTTTAATAATCTTTGGATTTTCAGCTCAAAATGGAGAAAAATCAGGAAGTTTAAGCAAAACAGTAATTACTAAAATAGCAGATATATTTAATGTAGAAGAAAATAGAAACGATTTTATAGATATAGGAGAGAAAGTAATTAGAAAAATAGCACACTTTGCAATTTATACTTCTCTAGGCATATTCTCTTTTGCATTTATATCAACATTTAAAATAAAAGAAAAAATGCAAGTAATAATAACAACATTGTGGGGAATCATATATGCAAGTAGTGATGAAATACATCAAATGTTTTCTTTTGGAAGACATGCCAGTGTAGATGATGTAATAATCGACACTTTAGGTGTAGTGTTTGGATTATTAGTAGTAATGCTTATAAAAAAGATTTATGAAATTATAAAAAATAAAAATATAGATATTGAAAAGAAAAAAGAAGTGATATAAAATAAATTCAAACTAAGGAGGAGATACTATGAAAAAAATGATAGATAATAATGAAAAAGGTATAACGCTAGTTTCACTAGTTATAACAGTTATAGTACTTAGCATATTAGCTGGTGTACTGATATCTACTGACTCCAGAAATGATGATGTAATAAATATAGCAAATCAAAAAAAAGACGAAACACAGCAAATGATGATTGAAGAAAATATAAAAATACAATTAGCTGAAAACCCACCTCAAAACTATTCGGATTTAATTTCATACTTAAAAAACTATGGAGAAATAAAAAATGAAGATGATCCCGATGAAGCTACTTTAATTACAAATCAAGGAAATTACGAAATTAAAGTAAAAAATATTTGGAACACCAATAAAAAAGCTATTGGTGTAGATATTGGTGACTATATCGAGTATACATTTGATGGCGGAACATATACAATAGATGCAAATATAGTAGGAAATGAAAGTGAACAGAATATTACAATAGAATCAAATGAAGATATTAAATGGAGAGTTATAAACGTAGACAATCAAAATAATACTATTGAAATTGTACCAGTAAATTTAGAGACAACATTACTGACTCTTTCTGGAGTCAATGGATATAATAATGCTGTTAAATCGCTAAATGATTTATGCAATACAATTTTTTCTAATTCTGAGAAAAGTATAACAGCAAGAAGTATAAATATATCTGATATAGAAAGAATGGGAACAAATATACAAGCTCTTAAGGGGAACAATTATGGAACAACTAAAGAATATGGAACAGCCAATTACCCATATGTGATTTTGCCTGAAACTAATAATAATATGCAAAGTCAAATCTATATTGGAGATGAAACATCGACTAATTTAACAACTACTCAATCTTATTACAGCGGAGAAATTATTTATAATGAAAATAATTATATGAACTTGTTGCCTGGTGGAACTTTTTGGTTAGCTACTAGATGCATTAATAATGGCGATAATGCAGAATTTTTAATTAATACCGTAGCAGTAAATAATGTATCAAAAATAGATGCAACAAATCTATATGACTCAACGAGAAAGGATAGTGAAGGCACAGCAGCAATATTACCAGTTGTTGTATTAGAAAATAAAACTTTTAGCGGTGGTAATGGAGATGAAAATTCACCATATCAAATTGCAAATTAAAAAAGTAAGCAAACAGATCAAAATCAAATGTTACAAATATTACAAAAATATTAAAAAATAGTAATAATAACAACAAATATTGTTTTTGAACAATATTTGATATAAAATTATAAACAGATTTTATGATATTAAGGAGGAATTTGCAATGGCAACAATGAATCCATTGGAGAGAAAAGCTCGTAATTCTTTTATAAAAGGAATTGTAATAGCTGGAATAATAGGAATAATAGCAGTAATAGCATTATTGATGATAATAATGCAAATGAGAGGAGCAGAACAGGAAAGACTTGATGCTCAAGTAACAATATATGCATTAAATCAAGATGTAAAATCAGGACAACTAATTACAGAAGATATGCTTTCTCGTATACAAATAGATGGAAATGTAGTTCCAGCTAATGCCGTAGAAAACGTTAGCAGTTATTTCTTGGTTGACCAAGATGGAAATACAGTAGGAAGTGTAATTGATGAAACAACAGGTGAGCCTGTAACATGTGTATCAATAGATGGCCAAAATTATGCAATTAATAATTTGGATGGAAATACAGGAACAGTAACAATAAATGGTCAAACAAGGACAATTGTTATTGAAGGAACGCCAGCAATGGCAAAAATAGATATGTCTGCTAATACTATATTAACAAGTGAATCAATAGCAGAAAGCTTTGAACTTACAAGTAGTTCAACAAGAAAACAAGAATACAATATGCTTTCATTACCAGCAGATATAGAAACAGATGATATAGTTGATGTAAGACTAAGAATGCCAGATGGAACAGATTATATTGTCGTTTCTAAAAAAAGAATAACAGTGTTAGAAGACCAAGCAGGAATGCCATCACTTAATACAGTATCAATGGAACTAGAAGAAGATGAAATACTAATGCTAAGCAATGCAATTGTTGAATCATACATGATGGATGGAAGCAGATTATATGTAACAAGATATGTTGAAGCTGGTATGCAAGATGCAGCTGTAACAACATATATTCCAAGTGGAGATGTTCAAAACTTAATTTATAGTAATCCAAATATAGTTGAAGAAGCTAAGAGAGGATTACAAGAAAGAGCAAATTCATATTCTAGCAACAGAGATAACGTAAACTCTGAACTAGGAACAATGAATGAAGACGAAAGAAGAGATGCTGTAACAAGCGGAACAACTCAAGAAATAAATGATGGACAAGATGCAAGACAAAGTTACTTAGATTCAATGCAATAATAACAATTCTAAAATACACAAGAAAGGAATTTGATTGTGGAACAAATAGGTTTTGTAGGAGTTAATGATAAAAAAGATTTGCTATTAAATGTAGCAAAGGTAATTTCAAAATTAAATAAAAGTGTACTAATTGTGGATAGCACAATAATGCAAAGACTAAGATATGTAGTACCAAAAGTAGCATCAACTCCTACATACGTTAGTGAATATGATGGTATTGATGTAGCAGTTGGTTTCATGAACTTAGCGGGAATATGCCAATACCTAAGTATACCTAGCATTAATTACGACTATGTATTAATAGATACAGACAATCCACAAACATTTAACTCTTTCATGATTCCTAAGTCAAAAAAAATATTTTATAGTACATCATATGACGAATTTGAATTACAAAGAAGTCTAGAAATCTTAGGAACATTGAGAGAACAAATTACAATGACTAAATTAATAATATCTTCTGATATTAACAATAAACATGATGAATATTTAGAACACTTATTAGAGAACTTTCCAATAGAATGGAACAAGGAAAAAGTAGAGTTCCCAGACATGGATAATGATAGAAATGCAACATTGGTAAATCATTTGATAAAACAAGTGGATATAAGAAACTATTCCTCAACATATAAAGATAGTTTGGAATATTTAATCTCTTTAATATTAGAAGGAGTAGTTGCACAGAGTGAAATTAGAAGAATAATTAGAAAAAAATAGAAAGGTACAAAGATGTCTATAATAACTTTTATAACTGAAGATATGAAAGAAACTGGTCAAACAATTTCAATATCAGCCATAGCAACAGCTATGGCTATTGAGCATAACTATAGAATCCTTCTATTTTCAACAGAGTTTATAGACAAAACTTTGGAAAATTGCTTTTGGAACATAAATAATAGAAGAAAAGGACTATTTACAAACGCAAATGTTATGGATGTTTCAAATGGACTAGAAGGACTAGTTAGAACATTTGCTAGTAACAGAGCATCTGGAGAAGTTATTAAAAGTTATACAAAGCCAGTATTAAGAGACAGATTAGATATATTGCAAGCACCTAAAACTACAGATTTTAAGGAATATGCAAACATATCTGGCTATTTTTCACAAATAATCGAAGTAGCAAATCAAGCTTATGATATAATTTTAGTTGATTTAAGTAAAAAAGTACCTAAAGTTAATAAAGAAAAAGTTCTAGCTATATCAGATTTAGTTATAGTGAATTTTTCACAAAATATGTCATCAATAAATAATTTCCTTAGGTTAAAGGCAAATAATGAGTTTTATAGAAAAAACAATGTCTTACTTATGATGGGAAGGTATAATCCAAATTCAAAATATTCAAATAAAAATGTTGCTAGATATTTAAAAGAAAAAAATATACCAATGGTTGTACCATATAATATATTATTTGCTGACGAATGCTCAGAAGGAAGAATTGTTGATTATTTCTTAAAAGTACAAAGATTAGAAGGCTATGATAATAAAGATACTTATTTTGTAAAACAACTTAGAAGCACAACAGAAAGTTTAGAATATAAAATGCAAGAAAAAATGAATGGTTTATTATAAAGGAAGGAGCAAAAAAATGTTTCTTAATGTAATTTTAATTATTGCCGTAGTTGTAATAGCAGTAATGTTGGTCTTAAAATTAATAAAGAAAAATCAAGATGCTAAAGTAGAAGAACAAGTTGTTGTTGATGATAAGACATATACTTTAGATATGATGATAAATTTTGTAAAAAAGAGAATGGATGAAATAACAAAAGTTAACCTTTATGACTTAGGACTTTCAGAAGAAGAATTGAAAAGAAGAAAAACTAAGAAATATGAGTTAAAGAAAGCACTTAAAGGTTGTACATATGGAGATGTAAATGATAAAAAATATGTTAAAGAACTAATTTATGATTTACTATCTCAAGAATACGGTGTGGATGAAACAAATATTTCTAAAGCTATTCCTTTTGATGTACCATCATTGTTAACATCCCAAGATAAATTCGACATATTAATTTATATGTATAAAAAGGATTATGGTTTTGAAGCCCTAACAGAGCTTATCAAAAAATACGATTTAGCAAGACTAAAATATACATCAGGAGAGTCAAAACCTTCATATGTGATTACTCCAGAAGAAATTAATGAAATATATGAAAAAGAAAATTACAACTTAACATATGATGACAAATTAAATGTTATAGTACAGAGAATTTATCAAAAATACAAAGGATATAGTTCAATAGATGAAGTTAGAGATATGAACATAGATGGTGTATCAGGCGGTGTATCAGGTATGCCAGAAAGCTTCTTAAGCCAGGTTGCTCAAACTGATTCAGGATATTTATCACAAGTTATGGAACATAAAGTACCAAGAGCCTGTGATAGTATATGGATATTCTTCCAAGGTAAATCTATTAGACTCGCATTCTTATCATTTGGTACAGAAGCAGAACTAAAAAGAGTATGCCAAAACATTTACAAATACAATAACCCAGGACAGCTTTCAGATACAAATGGTTATAAGATTAATGAAATGAAAGATGGATCTCGTGTCGTTGTTGTTAGACCAAGTTTCTCAGAAACATGGGCATTCTTCGTAAGAAAATTCGACGTAAAGCGTTCAACACTAGAGCAATGGTTTAAAGGTGAAGAAGGAAGTACAGAAACAATAGAATTACTAAAATATTTAGTAAAAGGCGCAAGAATTATATCAATCACTGGTGAGCAGGGTTGTGGTAAAACAACAATGCTTATGGGTATGATAGAAAACATATATGAAACAATGAACATTCGTGTTCAGGAAACTGCATTCGAGCTTCACTTAAGAAAGATTTATCCAACAAGAAATATATTAACATTTAGAGAAACAGATACAATATCTGGACAGGAAGGTCTAGATGTTCAGAAAAAGACTGATGGTTCTGTTAATATCATCGGTGAGGTTGCAACTGACCCCGTAGCATCTTGGATGATTCAGGCAGCACAGGTTGCATCTAAATTTACATTATTTACTCACCACGCAAAAACATTTCCAAACTTAGTTACAGCACTTCGTAACTCAATGCTTAGAACTGGTGTATTCACAAATGAAAAAACAGCAGAAGAGCAAGTTGTATCAGTACTTAACTTTGATATACACTTAACAAAAGACTTCAAAGGAAAAAGATATGTTGAAAGAATAACAGAATGTATACCAGTAGAAGATGTAAATGATTATAACTATGATTATAAAAACCAAAAAACACTTGAAAGCAAATTTGAAAGATTTGCTGAAAACACTACAAAATATTATACAAAAGAAACAAATAAAGAATTATACAAATATGTTAATATACTTGAATATCAAGATGGAAAATATGTTATGACTAATAAAATATCAGACACTAACTTAAAAGAAATGATTCTAAATATGGATGATGCTGATAGCAAAGAATTTAGTAATTTTGTAGAAAAAACATGGGGAGAAAAAATTAGTGTTAACCTTGAAAATTAGAATTACAAGAAATATTAAGATGAGGCAAAATAATCAGAGAAATATTAAAAAGGAGGTGACTTTAAATGTCAAATGATGCAATTTTCATGCTCATGGGTGTAGTACTCGGAATATTTGCTGTAGTTGTAATAGCATTCCTGTTTATTAGAAAAAGAATGCAAAGCTCAGATGTAGCAAGAATTGAAAGATTAAGAAAAGGCACTCAAGAAAAAACATTCTCATCAGATGTAATGTATCAAAAATTATATGTCAAATATTTAAAGTTACCTTTTCTTAGAAGATATCTGCTAAAAATTAGGAGAAGACTTGAAATAATTAATATAGACGATGAATTCTTAACAAGATTGCAAGCCGCAAAAATTATAACAAAAGCATTAGCTATCATTATACCAGTAACTTTAATAGTAATACTTATGACAAAAAGTAACTTATTAATAATGTTTATTATATTAGTATTTGAATTGTTCATAATTGACTCATTGGTAGATGGCATGGTTGACAAATTAGATAACAATTTGCTATTACAACAAGTAGATTTCTTTGCAGCAATGCGTCATTCATATCATGAAACAAACATGGTAGGAGAGGCAATATATCAAACTGCTCAAGATGATGAACATATAGAGATATCAAGACAGGCAGAAAGAATATACAATATACTAAACTCAGAAGACCCAGAAACAGAACTTGAAAAATATTATGATATAGCACCAAATAACTTCTTAAAAGAATTTGCTGGTATATCATATCTAACACAAGAATTTGGTGATAGAAAAGTTGATGGAACATCTCTTTACTTAAAGAATTTGGACAACATAACCCAAGAAATGCAACTTGAAATTTTAAAGAGAGATAAACTTAACTATACATTCCAAAGTTTATCAATTATATCAATAATTCCAATGGTAATGTTAGAGCCACTTAAAAGTTGGGCATTAAGTAACTTCTCTTTTACAAAATCATTCTACAATGGTAAATTGGGTATGATTGTACAAATTATTATATTATTAGTAACTTTCGTTTGCTACATTTTAATTAGAAAATTAAAAGATAATGGCGCCGTAAATATTAAATTAGAAAACAACCAAAATCCTTGGCAAGCAAAATTATATAATATAAAGCCTATAAAAAAATTCGTAGATTTATTTATACCTAAAGATGGTACTAGGGAACGTAGAAAAATAAAAGATGCATTAAAAGCCGCAGCATCAAAGCAGAAAATAGAGTGGCTATATATAAACAGATTAACTCTGACAGTTGTCGTATTTGTTGCATCAATAATAATGTTTATATTATTACATAATGTGCAAATAAATTACATATATACAGAGCCGACAACCGAATATGACTTAATAGGAGAACTGAACGATAGAGATTACAATAAAGCAATGGAAACAACTCGAACGCATAACTATTTCTTGGATATGTTTAGAGGACAACTTGACACTACACAAGCAGATATAGAAAAAGCTATGAGAAGGTCAACTTATTATAGAGATGCAGACGATGAAACAATTACATCAAATGCTGAGCAGATACTAGAAAAATTGCAAACTGTTAATTCAGAATATTTGAAATGGTTTGAAATATTAATATCAATGGTATTTGCAATAGTTGGATATGCAGCACCAATACTAATGCTAAAATTCCAGGTAATCATAAGGAAAATGTCTATGGAAGACGAGGTAATGCAATTCCAAACAATTATATTAATGCTTATGAGATTAGAGAGAGTTGACGTTGAAATGATACTAGAATGGATGGAAAGATATGCAGATATATTTAAAGAGCCAATTAGTAGATGTCTAAACGATTACGAGAGTGGTTCATGGGAAGCATTAGAAAATATGAAAGAAGAAATTTCATTCCAACCATTAATTAGAATAGTTGAAAGCTTACAAACAGCAGTTGAAAAAGTTCCTATTAAAGAAGCATTTGATGAGCTAGATTCAGATAGAGAATATTATCAAGACAAACGTAAAGAAGCAAATGATAGATTAATTTCAAAGAAAGGTATGATTGGTAGAGCAATCGGATTTACACCTTTAGTTGGAATATTCGTTGGATACCTAGTTGTACCATTAGTAGTTATAGGCCTAACAAGTATGACGTCATCATTTGAAACAATGCAAGCAATGTAAAATGCAAAAAAAGTTTTTAGCATGTAATTAGTACAGAAAGGAAATTTAATAATGGAAAATGCAAGCAAAGCTTTAATTATTGCAGGTGGAATGCTTATTGCAATGCTAATAGTAGGACTACTTACATGGGGATATACTCAATTAAGAAATTCACAAGCAGCTCAGGTAACAGAAGAAGAAAGACAACAAATAGTAGATTTTAATGAAAGATTTGAAGCATACAACAGAACAACAGTAAGAGGATATCAAATGATATCATTATCAAACTTAGTATATGATACAAATGCTAGATATAGAGATGAAGAAGGTTACACACCTGTTACAATAACAGTTGATGGATTATCAAGTGAAACTGCAACAGGTGAGGACCTCGTTAGTTACATTCAAGATAATTATGATAATATGACACCAGATGAAAAAAATGCATTAAAACAATTATATTTTCAGTGCACAGGCGTAGAGTATGATGTAAGAAACTCAAGAGTAGTAAGCATGAAATTTGAAAGAGTTGGTGTTAAGAATTAACGAGATAAATTATTCTAAAAACTTACAATTATAAAAAATAATAAAGGAGTGTGAGCTAATGGAGAATGCATCAAAAGCGTTGATTATTGCTGGTGAAATCTTAATAGGTGTTTTAATTCTTTCATTAGCAAGCTATATAGTAATACAGTTTGGTAATTTTTCAAGAAATATGAATGAACAAATTAGTGCTACTGAAATAAGAACATTTAATGTTAATTTTACAAACTTTTCTGGAAGAGCTAATATAAGCATGCAGGAAATAGCATCAATAATAAATTATGCAAAGCAAAGTAATAGTAATTACGAAGCAGAGCCAGGAGACGAATTTTATGTGGATGTACAAATAGATGGAAGCTCAGTATTAGATGATTCAATAAATGATTTATTAGCACAAAATAAAAATGATACAGTTTATTCTTGTAATGTAACATTGTCACAAATAACAACTGAAACAGGAGACGATGGAACAGTAACAATATCAGCAAGAAGAACATTTAGCGAATCAGATATAATATATGATGAAGGAACAACAATGGTTAAATCAATTAATTTTCACACAATAAATGATAGTGACTATGCAAATGCATTACTGCAAGGAGCAACCATTACATGGAAAAATTAAAATATTCTATTGACTATATAAAATAACAAATGTTATAATTTAATAGAGGAAAGATGAAAAAATATATTATTTTAGGTTTAGTAGTTATTATGGCTGTAACAGCAATAGGATACTTATATTTAAATAGTAAAAGTGCAGCAAATACTGTATTAGCAAATAACAAAACTTTTGAAAAATTATTAAATAAAACAATTACAGGAACAGAGTTTGCTACTTATATGAATCAAATTCTCGACAAAAATTCAAAAAATAGTGTAGAAAAAGATTCAAATGGGTATTATATTAATAATAATGAAAACTCTATAATTGCAGAAATAAAATTTAAAGATAGTGACAATATATTTCGCATAGAACAAATATCAAATAATGGTATTGGCAAATTTATTAATTTATATGCTAAATTAAATTTTAAATGCACAAAAGTTGAATATCATGAAAAAACAAAATTAATAAGCTATTTATATTTTGAAGAAATATAAATATTTTATAGAAAATATAGATTTTATAGGTTTTACAATATAAAGCAGAAAAAACTATGTATAATTATTAATTCGTTATTAGATTTAGTTACATTTTAACTAAATGTAAAAATAAAAAAAACAAAAATCAAAGGAGGAAAATTTTTATGGAGAACGCATCAAAAGCTTTAATTATTGCAGGTGCAATTTTAATTTCAATATTAATAGTTGGTTTAGGAGTTATTATTTACAACAACGTTTCAGGAATAGCATCAGGAGGAACACTAGATGCACAAGAAATTTCAGCACACAATTCACCATTTACAGGATATTTTGGTGATTATGTATCAGGAAGTAATGTAAGAGCATTACTTACACAAGTACAAGCTAATAATAGTGCAGCAAACAGAAATGATGAGGTAGTAGGAAACTATATATATGTAGTAGATGGAAGCAATAATATTCTTACATCTTCAGACATTAGAACAGGAAAAATGTATACAGTTACATATGGTGATGAATCTCAATTTACTGATGAAAATGGAGCTAATTCAGATGGAACACCACTTACATCAGTATCTTCAGATGCAGCATATTGGAGCAATGGTTTCTTAAGAACAATTGTTATAACTGAAAATACAGGTTCAGGTTCAGGTTCAAATCCTTAATTTTGAACAACTCTTAAATATAAACTTTTTAGAAAGGAAAGTGCGTAATGGAGAATGCAGTTGACGCATTGAAAATGGGATTTGCTGTATTAGTACTAATTGCAGCACTTTCCCTTGCTATATATTCTTTTACGAGAGTAAGAGAAACAACTGATGTAATAACATCTGAGGCAGACATAAAAGAATACTATCAACAGTTATCTTTAGGAGAAACTGGTGTAAGTAGTAATAATGCATTGTCAAGCAGAATCGTAGGAGTAGAAACAATAATACCTACTTTATATAGATATTATAAAGAAAACTATACAATATTATTTTATAATGGATATGGATATGATTCTTCAAATGGTACTTTTACATCAATAGAACCTATGACACTTTATTATACAGAAACAAGCGATACTTATTTAAGTGGTTCAACACTAACGACTGCTGAAGGAAGTCATGCTATATATGGCTTTGATATACAAGATGAGCAAGTTAGAAGAGAGCCTTGGAGTGCCACACAAGAAACTTCATATAATTTTGTTAAAGAATTTGTAAATGGTATTAATGGAGAAAATGGCACTAGATACTACTCGAGTAGAATGGCAAATACAACTAATAGAACACTAGAAAATACATATGGTACAGATGATACATATGGACCATATTATCAATTAAACTTTAGATTTATAAGAGAAACTAGTAGTTATGATGGTTTAATTGGAAAAAATCACAATTATCGATTTGTAGAAAGATATGGAGAATACAATTTCGAAAACGTATCTAATACAGGATTCGACGATGATAACACATTTAATTACAATATGATATCTAATATAACAGAATCAGTAGATATACTTGATAATAACGAAATTGTAGCAAATAATAAAGGAACTACAAAAAGGGTAATACAATATATATACATAAATGAATAGTTATAAGGAGGCATATATGAGCGATACAGTTGTAACAGTAATAGCAATATTTTTAGCTGCTATTCTAATGTTCATATTTCCACTAATGTCAACGGCTGATAGAACTGATGATATATCAACACAGGCAATAGATTCTGCAACAACAGATTTTGTTGATGAAATTAGGGCTACAGGAAAAATAACACAAGATAGCTATGATAACTTTGTTCAAACAATAAGTGCAACAGGAAATAGTTATGAAGTCGAAATGGAAGTACAAGTACTAGACGATAACCCAGGCAAAAAAGTTACAGAAGCAGAATATACAAAAGTTGGTGAAAACTATTATTATAGTGAATATACCACCCAAATACTTGAAGAAGTCAATTCTGATGCAGGAGCAATGTACTTAAAACAAGGAGATATGGTAACTGTAAGTGTTAGAAACACAAATAGGACAATAGGAACTATATTAAAAGATTTTGTCTATCGTGTAACTGGTAATAACTCAGCAAGCATAACTGCTAGTCATAGTGGAATTGTAACTGTAAATGGAAGATAAACGAAAGGAAAAAAATGAAATTACAACAACTTGCGGTAATATTTGTAATAATAGTACTACCTATATCTTTGGTATTGTCTATATATACAAATAATAATATAAGTGTATTAGAAACACAGGCTGATTATAATGATATCTTATTAACTGCAACAAATGATGCCGTACAAGCATATCAACTTAACACATTAAGAAATGGCTACTCAACAGTTAATGATTCAAAAATAAGAGATATATCAGCCTCTGTTAATTCGTTTTTTAATAGCTTGGCTTCTGGATTAGGTTCATCAGGATATAGAAGAGAAGATTTAGAACCATATATACCAGCAATGCTTTTTACACTATATGATGGATACTATTTATATGGAGATTATCAAAATGCGGTAACTATTAATAATGGGAGACAAAACTACTCAACAGATAATTCAAACCAGTTATCTTCACAATCTGGAATAAAGCCATTTATTTACTATACATGTGAATATAGAGGTTCAGGAAGTTTTGATATAGTTATAAATTATACACTAGATAATTATATTACCGTAATGGGAACAGCATCTGATGGAACAGTAGTAAATAGGTCAGGATATCTAATAAATCCTAATAGAGTAAGCAATATAGATGATACAAATGGTACTTTAACAGCATATGGAATTACTATAGAGCCAGAAACACTGGGAGAATATTTAGTTGCAATAGATACTGTATCAAGAGAAGGACAAACTGGAACAGAATATGTATCAAGACAACCAGAATATTTTCAATATGTTTATTATAATAATCAAAAATATTATATAGATACAAAATATAATAATTCTAGTAATACTGATAATCCAAGTAGGGTAAGTAGCACTTATACAGAAAATGTAAATTTGTTTAGACTAAACAATAACTTAAGAGTATACTTAACTGAAACAGAGGCAAATGGATTAGCTCAATTCTTAGGACTTGATGATTATACACAAATAACCACAGATAACTTTAAAGATAGAAGTGCATTTAAATATTATAAAGAAGCACAAGAATTTTCAAATTTCTTTGTGGAGTTAGTAAGAAATCAGACAAATATAGATGTTGTAACAGAAACATATAATAATCAACTAAACTATACAGCACTAAATACAGAAACAGGAGAAGAAGTTCCAGTACATTCACGTGCTACTTATGAGATTGCTGATGTTTTTAATATCACAGCAACAGATAATGACCCAGAAACAGAAAGTTCATTATTTAATGAACATAGGATGGATGTAATAATAAGTTCAATAGAATCTAACTTAATGAGCATAATTGCAAACTTTAATATACATAACAATTCAGGATTTGAATTTTCATTACCTGTATTATCAGAAGATGATTGGTATAAAATAACTAATAATGTAACAGTAGTTTCATTTATGCAAGGAATTCCAATTGGTAATTACAAATATTATAGTAATTATGTAATAGTTGCAAATACACTAAATAAAGAATTTGTATCAAGAGATGGAATAATCTTAAGAGAAACAGAATCAGGTATAAGAGCGGATGACACAAACGGAACATACCATAATCCAAGATGTTTAACATTAAATACTGAAAATCCATCAAATATAACTGGATATAATGTAATAGATTATGAGCAACAATTAACATCATATGACCAGGTAGACCCTTCATCACATGCAACAGTACAAACATTATCATTCTATTATTATCCACATTCAGGCTCTGGAGCTTATGAATGTGTTATAGGAAAACAAGATATATTATTTTCAACAGACAATTTAATATTAGGAACAGCATTTTCTAGTCAAAATGATGCATATGAAGGAAGTACCACAAGGACGCCTGGAGATAATGTAAGGAAAGCATATATTACAGCTTTAGCACGAGAAAAATATGCTTTATACAAAATTAGTGATTATTTCAATTTATATAATACAACTAATGAAACACCATAAATAATAAAATTTTATATGGCAAAAAAAATAATAAAATAATAAAAAATGGTTACTCTAAATACAGAGTAACTATTTTTTTTTGAGTAAAAAAATTTTCATATTTTAACTAGAAAAAGTTTTTACTCCTAAAAACAACCAAATTTTATTTGAAAAAAGAGAGAAAATTATGAAAAAGAAAATTTTGCCAATAATTTTATTAATCATATGTTTGTACACATATGTAAATACACTCGTAGTTGAAAATAATATATATGCGCAATCAGTTAATGCTAGCACAAAAAGATATGTAAATCCGATAGGGAGAACAGTAGGTTTGAAGCTATATACTAATGGCGTATTAGTTGTTGGAATGTCTGAAGTAGATGGAGAAGATGGCGAGAAATATAGTCCATATAAAAATTCAGGAATAAAAGAAGGAGATATGTTAAAAGAAATAAATGGAAAGGAGATTAGCAATACACAAGAATTAATAAATATTGTAAATTCTTCAAAAGGAGAAGAAATTTCAATAAAATATGAGAGAAATGGAGAACTAATATATACAAGTATAATTCCTATAAGAGGAAAAGATGGAAATTATATGTTAGGGTTATGGGTAAGAGATGCAGCAGCAGGAATAGGAACTTTAACCTACTATGAAGAGGCTACAAGTAGCTTTGCAGCACTTGGGCATGGAATAACAGATGTAGACACAGGAAATTTATTAAATATTTCAAATGGAGAATTAGTAACAAGTCAAATAATATCAATAGTAAAAGGGGTAAAAGGAAGAGTAGGAGAAATCAGAGGAATTATAGATAATGGCGAAAAAATAGGAGAAATAGAAAAAAATACAGCAATAGGGGTATATGGGAAAGTAACAAATGTAGATTTCATAAATTCAATAAAACAAGAAGAAGTCGAAGTAGCAAGTAGAAATGAAATAACAACAGGTGATGCAACAATTATTTGCCAACTAGAAAATAATAAAGTAGATAGTTATCAAATAAAGATAAAAAAGCTATATAAAAATTCACAAGACAATAAGGGAATGTTAATTGAAATAACTGATGAAAGATTAATAGGAAAAACTGGTGGAATAATACCAGGAATGAGTGGAACTCCTATTTTGCAAAATAATAAATTTATAGGCGCAATAACAAATGTTTTACTAAATTCGCCAACAGAAGGATATGCTATATTTGCAGACATGATGATGAAATAAAAATTAAGAAAAGCAATTAAAGTATTGATTAAAAATGTAAGATTATATATAATAAAAAGGAAAACAAAAGCTTTAAAAGGCAAGAAAGGAACCAAAGCTCAAATGAAATATATAAAAAATCCTAAAAGAAACGAAAGAGGCATTAGCGTTGTCTTACTTATATTAATAATACTAATCGTATTTATATGTTTTATTATATATACCTCTTTAACAGGAGAAAATGAATCACAAGTAAACATTAGTTATGAAAATTACTATGATGAAGAATATTTAGAAACAGAAAACGAAGCCATTAGATATTACTATAATCAACTAGAAGAACCAGCAAAAATAATGTATACTACTATACTAGAAAATATCGAAAAATTAAAAAGCGGAATTGAAACAATAGAATTTCCTTCAAGCGTTAGTGACAGTATTAAAGAAATAGGTGGAAGTGAAGAAAATAATTATTTCCAATCTGCATGGGATGCAGTAGCACTTGACAATTTAAATTTATTTTATGTAGATACTAATAATTTATCAATAGCAACTAAAACTACATCTTTATTAGGGTATAAATCATATGATTTTACACTAGAACCACAAAGTGGAAAAACATATTACAATTCATTTTTTACAAATGCAGAACAAATAAATCAAGCAATTAATGAAATAGAACAAATTACGAATGAAATTGTAGCAAATGCAACAGGTTCAAGATATGATAAAATATTATATGTTCACGATTGGATTGTTGATAATGTAGAGTATGATAATGATAACACAATAAATAATGATAATATTTATGGAACATTTGTAAATAAAAAAGTAGTATGCGAAGGATATGCAGAAGCATTAAAATATTTGTTAGATAAATTAAATATTCCATGTGTTTTAGTATATGGAAATGGCTATGATGATGAAGGAAATGTAGAAGCACATGCATGGAACTATGTAAAAATGGAAGATGGAAATTGGTATGCAATAGATACAACTTGGGATGATCCTTTATATATAGGTGGAAGTAATAGCATAACTCAAAATCTATATAAACATACTTACTTTTTAAAAGGTTCAAAGAGTTTTAATAGAAATCACGTAAGTGATGGAGATGTTTCAGGTACAGGGCAAGACTTTAAATATCCAGAACTTTCTGAAAATGATTATAATTAAAAAAATAAATGAGATATAAGATATGTAAAAAAGGATATAAAAAAACTAGGAGTTCAATCCTAGTTTTTTTCAACTAATTTTGGTCCAATTCGAGTTACAGTACCTGCACCTTGAGTTAGAACTATATCATCAGGCTTTGCATTTCTTTTTACAAAATCAACAATATCATCAAAATTAGGTATATAGTATGCGGTTCTACCCATAGAATCTATTTTTTCAACAATATCCTTAGCAGAAACGCCATAAGTATTATTTTCTCTAGCGGCATAAATGTCAGTAACAATAATATTATCAAAATTAAGCAGGCATTTAGCAAAATCATCTAATAAATTTTTTGTTCTACTGTAAGTGTGTGGTTGGAAAATTATCCAAGAATGATTATATTGCTTCTTTTTTAATGCTTGTGCCACAGCCTCAATTTCAGTAGGGTGGTGACCATAATCATCATAAACTTTTACACTATTAAATTCACCAATATATTCAAATCTTCTATGTGCACCTTTATATTTCTGAAGAGCATTTTTTATATCATTTTTATCTATACCAAATTCATTACATAGAGCAATACAAGAAAGTGCATTAAGTACATTGTGCTTTCCAGGAATAGATAATTTCATTGTTTTATAAAAAGCATTATTGTAGTATACGTCAAAAGATGGATAACCATTTTTATCAAAAGAAATATTTTTCGCAACAAAGTTAGCATTTGAAGAATTTATACCGAATGTTAAACTTTTTGCTTTTGTATATTGTGACAAATGTGCACAATTGATATCATCAGCATTATAAACTAAAATACCATCATCAGGAAGTAATTTAACATACTTAATAAAGGCAGCTTTTACATTATCTAAAGTGCCATAATAATCTAAATGGTCATTATCTATGTTTAATATAATTTCAGCTTTAGGAAAAAACTTCAAAAAACTCTCTACATATTCACATGCTTCTAATATGAAAAAGTCACTATTTCCAATTTTATAATTTCCGCCTATATTATCCAAAGATGCTCCTATTTGTATTGTAGGGTCTTTATGAGCTTCTAAAAAGCACATTGAAACCATAGATGTAGTTGTAGATTTTCCATGAGTACCTGATACACATATAGTATTTCTAAAACATCTAGTAATTTCACCTAAAAAATCAGCTCTTTCAACAACTGGAATTCCCAGCTCGTGAGCTTTAACAAGTTCAACATCCGTTGGCTTAATTGCAGCTGAATAAACAACCAAATCTGCTTTAGATAAAACATCTAAATTATGTCCAATTGTAACAGAAATGCCATTACTTATAAGCTTATCAATAACATCAGAAGAATTGATATCTGAACCAGCTACATGAAATCCCCAATTTTTAAGAATTTCAGCAATTCCGCTCATGCTAATTCCACCAATGCCTATCATATAAATGTTTTTATATCTTTTTAATTCTTGCAAGTTTGCCAAAAAATTCACGCTCCTTAATTAATTATATAATCTGCCTAAGTATTATATTACAGAAAACCAAAAAAAACAATATGCATGGTTACATAAAAAAGGAAAAAATAAAAAAATATTTTATATAATTTGTTACATAAAATGGGAAATTTTTTTGTAAAAATAAGAAGGAAAAAGAATTTTATTAGCGAATATATTAAGTAGTATGAAAAATAAAAATATTTTTCATAAAATTCATAACTTTGGAAGGAGAACACATATTATGGAAATAACAGACGTAAGATTAAGAAAAGTAAATTCAGAGAACAGATTAAAAGCTGTTGCATCTGTAACATTTGATAACGAATTCGTAGTACATGAAATCAAAGTTATCAAAAATCCTGAAGGAGTATTATTTATTGCTATGCCTAGCAAAAAGATTAAGAGCACTGGAGAACATAAGGATATAGCACATCCTATAAATCCTGCTACTAGAGAAAAAATCCAAAAAGCTATATTAGAAGTATACAATAATACCCCTGAACCTGAAGCAAAAGAAGATGCTCCAAGTTCAGAAGAATAATAAATATCAACCAGTAAGTAAATTAATTTAAAGTTACTAATTTAGTTTAATTTAATTAAAGTAAATATGTAAGCTTAATGAAACCAATAAGTAGTTTTAACTTATTGGTTGATTTTTTATGTAAATTATGTTATAATAGATAAGATACCATTCAGAAAGGAGGAATGTAGCGTGACTTATTGGAACACGCTTGCATTCAAGAATGCAGTAGTTTTAGGATTGGCGGAGCCTGTTGAGGGCAAAGCCAAAAATCGGAAGGTTGTGGTAGTTCCTACAAAAGAGCAAAAGGACGAAGCTGTGCGGAAGCTCTGCGAAGAGTTGGGGGTGACGAAGCCCATCCTGAAGAATGTATGCTTCAGGAACGTGGCGGAGTCCGTGAATGCAGGAGATGTCCTGCTTTTCCAACTCCTTAAAGATGAGGAGGCAAGGGCAGCTCTGGTGCCGTTTATCAACCTGGTTGCGGACTCAAAAGTTGTCAACTTGATTCCCGACATTGATGTCTGGGAAATAAAGGACGCTGATGAGAACGAAATCAAGAACGATGGCTTTGAAGGCTTGTACGAGAACGATAAATACGTTGTAAGAGTGCAAAGCCAGTTCAAGGTTGATGGCAATATCAAGTGGCCCTCTGGGAGAGCGTATATGCGTATCTATAAAAAGATGACGCACGAAGCGTAACACCCAGAAAGCCAAGAAAACAGCGAAACCAAAAAAACGCACACTTCCAATCCGATTAATCAAAACAATGCATAAGGAAAACCAGCAGAGGCTGCTTTTGTAGCCACTGCTGGTTTTTCCATTTTATTGGATTATGTAAGATGAATATAATGTGTTTCATATTTTTAATTTATTCCAAACATTTTAATCATAACAATTAAAGTTCAGGTTCATCATCATCTAGTGAAGGTGAACTGCTCGATTGAGATATATTATTTTCTGCTGTATTTTTTTCATCAGAGGCATTATCACGTTCGTAATAAATGACATCAGTCTTTTTCGCACCTAAGATATCATCATGAAAAGCAACTTCTGCAATAGACATACGAGAAACATCTTCTATAGCATTTTGTGCTAATTCTAATCCTTTACCAACATTAAAATTATCAGAATCGATATAATTGCTAACTTCAAGTTGACTGCCAACATAGTCCGAAATTTCTTGACCATCAGCAACGCAAGTATCTGTTTCAACACCACTTGGTGTCATAGCACGTACAGCAATAAAATAAGGGGATTCGTTATTTTTAGAATTTCCTACTCTGTAAATATATCTAGAACCAGCTTCATCTGCTGACTGAACAGAAGATTTATCTGGATACTCTTCATAATAATCACGAAGACCACTATCAACTTTATCAAAAACAATCTCTCTACCAAGTGAATAACAACTTTGAAGTAAATCTTTAACCTCTTTATCAGAAACAGAAGAAGGATTTTCAGCATATCTTTCTAAAAGACTTTCCAAGTCTGCATTTAATAATTGAACTGCATTAGAATTTTCCTGTGAAAGACCTAGTTCATTTAAAACAAATTGATTATTACTAATATCAGCCAAAATTTCTTGTGACTCTTCAAGATTTGGTTTTTCCAATTCTGAGTGAACTTTACTAACAACTAAAGAGCCAACTGCAATAGCAGCAGCTAAAGCAAAAATTAATGCTCTCTTAGGGCGAGGTTGTTTAGCTCTAAGATTACCAGTATATTTTCTTTTTTGACTACTAGAATGAGTTACTCTAGAAGATTGTCTTTGTGCATTTCCATTTCTATATGTTCCAACAGTATTTCCTGCAATATTTCTAGCTTCCTTAAATGAAGCATGTTGTCTATTAACTAGATTAAGAACATCATCATTATAATTTATATCTGACATAATTGTTACCTCTTATAAATATTTAGATTTTAAGGATTAATCTATAAACCCTAATATAATTTAAAACTAAAAAAATTATAACATTAATAAAAAATATTTACAAGAGTATAATTACAATGTTATAATTTGCATGATAAAATACTTAGAATTAACAATTAAATACAAAAGGTATTTAGTAACTAGAATAACACTAAATACCAGTGAATAAAATGTGATAAAAGCAAAAGGAGGAATACATGTTAAATATTGTTTATTCAATAATATATGGAATAATTGAAGGAATCACAGAATGGTTACCAATAAGTAGTACAGGGCATCTAATATTAGCAGAAAACTTTTTAAAATTTGAAGGACTATCAGAAGGATTTTTTGACATGTTTGATGTTGTAATACAATTAGGAGCCATTTTAGCAGTAGTTGTACTATACTTTAAAAATATTTGGCCATTAAAAAAACAAAAAAGTAAACATGGTGATACAAAAATAGTATGGGATAAAAACATATTAATACTATGGGCAAAAATATTGGTTGCATGTGTACCAGCAGCAATAGTAGGATTGCTATTTGACGACATATTAAATGAATACTTATACAATTCATGGGTTGTAGCAACAATGCTAATTGTAGTTGGTATAGCATTTATAGTAATAGAAAACAAGAAAAAAGATATGAAGCCTAGAGTAAATGACATATCTGAACTAACATATAAAGATGCTATAATAATAGGATTATTTCAATTAATAGCAGCAATATTCCCAGGTACATCACGTTCAGGAGCAACAATAATAGGTGCATTACTAATAGGAATATCTAGAACAGTTGCAGCAGAATATACATTCTTTTTAGCAATACCAGTAATGTTTGGTGCAAGCTTACTTAAAATATTAAAATTTGGATTAAGCTTTACAGGAATGGAACTTGCAGTATTACTAGTAGGAATGGTAGTAGCATTCTTGGTATCAATACTTGTAATAAAATTCTTAATGAATTACATAAAGAAACACGATTTCAAAGTATTTGGCTGGTATAGAATTGTATTAGGTATAATAGTAATTATTTTATTAGGTGTTTTATAAATAACAATAAGAAAAAACGGTAAGTCACATATGAAAGTAAACTTAAGCAAAGGAGTTTCTATATGGGATTTACCGAAATTTTATTTATGAGTATAGGACTTGGAATGGATGCATTTGCAGTAGCAATTTGCAAAGGACTATCAATGACAAAAATGAAATGGAAAAGTGCAATAATAATAGCTTTATATTTTGGAATATTTCAAGCATTAATGCCATTAATAGGGTTTGTACTTGGAAAAAGATTCAGCAATGCAATAATAAAAATAGACAATTATATTGGATTTTTCTTAATAGCAGCAATAGGAATTAACATGTTAATTGAAGCTTTTAAAAAAGGAGAAAAAGAAGTTTTAGATGATGATATTGGAATAAAAACAATGCTAATCCTTGCAATAGCAACTAGCATAGATGCACTAGCTGTTGGGGTAACACTTGCATTTTTAAGAGTAAATCCAATAGAGCCAATAATTTCAATTGGAATCGTAACATTTATATTATCATTAATCGGTGTCAAAATAGGCAATGTTTTTGGCGAGAAATATAAAAAACATTCACAAGTATTGGGTGGAGTAATTCTTTTGCTAATAGCTATAAAAATATTAATAGAAAAGTAAGAAATTCTACTTCTTAAAAAGTAAAAGTTGAAAAATTAGGCAAAATATAGTAAAATATAAATATGTAATAAATAATGAAAAGGAGAATAGTTTGTTATGAATAAAAATGTTATTCTATATTTCACAGATTTAGAAGGAACAATGCTAAGGGAAAAAGATGGACAATATGATAGAGAAGAATTATACAAATTATTTGGACAACTTTCAGATTTACAAAATTCTTTACAAGCAGATGTAAAAATAAATATTGTTTCCCCAATTTTTATGGAACATATGAAAAAAATAGTAAGTCATTTTAATTTAGAAATAGCAAGATATAATAGAAGTAATCCATCTTCAAGATTGGATGAAATTAATGCTGCAATGGCTTCTTTAGATAGTAATCAATATTTTGACCCTAATTATACATATGATGTAATTGAACCTTTTCCAAGAATAGCAGAAGATGGCGGCGAAAGAGGAAAAATGCAACACGTATCTAATTGGATGGATATTTTTCCAAATGCAAAATTATATATTTACGCTGGTAATGGAAGAAATGATATATTAGCAATGAGAAAGGTACTTTCAAGTCCAAGAGGAGCAGTAATTTGTCCAACCAATAGTAGAACACAAGTAAAGGAAATAGCAACATTTGTTTCAGATAAAGAAGATATGGAAGGGATAATAGAAGGACTATCAAGATTAAATGAACGTGTAAGAACAAGGCAAACTGGAAAAGATGTAGATGATGACGGAGATAGATAAAAAAATAAAATTAATACTTGATTTTACAAAACCATTAGTATATATTTATAGTAAATAAATATAGTGAGGTTAAAGTATGGAAGAAAAAGATAAGAAAACTAATCAAAATAAAGAAGGCAAACAGAAAGAAAATAAGACAAGCCCAGAAGTGAAAGCAGTAAATAAAGAAGCGGATAAAGCGAAGGTAGAAGCAAAAGCAGAAGTAAAAGCAACAAATAAAGATGAAAATAAGGCAAAAACTAAAGTTAAAAAAGAAAAAAAGAGCAAAAAATGGATAATAGTAGTAGTTCTACTAGTTATTCTTATAATACTTGCTGTTCTTGTATTGTATACATCAATAACACCAAGAGACTCTGTTAATAATCTATTTACAAATTTGAAAAACGGAAATAAATTTATGGCGAGTCTAAATATTGACTATGATAATTTAATTTCAGTATTAGATTCAACAATAGTTCAGCAAAATGGTAGTGGAATGTCAAACTTAGAAAAAGAGTGCTTTAATGAATTATCATGGGAAATAACAGGAGAAAGCGTAGAAAATAATACTGCGACAGTTACAGCAACAGTTACAACAAAAAGTTTTAGACAAGTATTATTAAATTGGATTGAAAAAATATCTGAAGTACTAGAAAATCAAGATGACATATCAACAGAGCAAAACTTACAATTGTTAGAAGAAAGCTTAACAGAAGAAGATGTAGGAACTACACAAACAGAAGTTACAATAAATCTAGAAAGAAAAGGCTTCACTTGGAAAGTAATAATAAACGAAGATTTTATAGATGCAATTTTCCCAGGACTAAACCAAGTACTAGATGTAATGGAACAATTATCTAACGAAATTAGTGAAACAAATCAATAATTATTAAAATTCGTAACATATTTGTTACGAATTTTATTACAATTTTAAGACAATAATTGACAAAAATCGGCTTTAATATTACAATAATATTAGGGTGAATATTATGGTAAGAAAGTCAAAATTATGGGTATATATATTAGTATCAATAATAGCCATAGCAATAGTTATAGCTATTATTTTTGGTATATATTTAACAAAAAATATTTCATATGCCTCAGAAGGACAAGCAAAAACTATTGCAGTAGAAATTCCAATAACTCCTAGAGATAAAAGCAAAGAAATAAATATTGATGAAATTGTAAATAATAATACGCAAACACAAAAAAAAGAAGTACTAGAAACACAAGAAATTGATGTTGAATTTACGACACAATATATAGAAAATACATCACTTGCAAAAGGAAAAATACAAGTATTACAAGAAGGTGTTGACGGAAAACAAAACGCAATAATAAGAAATGTATATGAAGGCGAAAATCTAATATCATCAGAACAAGTATCTTCACAAATAACAAAAGCTTCAGTAGATAAAATAGTTCAAATAGGAACAGCTGCTTATTCAAACAACTATGTTCCTGTTGTAGGAGATGAACTTGAGGCTACATCTACAATGCTAACAATAAGAGTAAATCCAGATGAAAATTCCGATAAGGTAATTACCATAAATAAAGGAGATAAAGTTACACTTCAAGCAAAACAAGGAGATTGGTATTATGTATCATATGACAATCATCTAGGTTGGGCAAAAGCAGAAAGCTTAGAATATGTTGACCCCAATGCAGGTGGAGATGGTGATGAAAACAACATACAATACACAAAAGAACAATTATCTCAAAACTTAGGATTTAGCATGCTACTAAATAAACCTAGTGGACTAACTGTGGAACAATTTAAGAAAATATTTGAAAATGATGCAAATGATGTTAATCATATATTTAGTGATAACGCAGAATATTTTTACTACATAGAGCAACAATATAACATAAATGGTATATTTGTAGCAGCAGTAGGAATTCATGAAAGTGCTTGGGGAACATCAAACATTTCAAAAAACAAAAAGAACCTATTTGGATATGGAGCATATGATAGAGACCCATCAGGAAGTGCATATACATTCCAATCATATTCAGAAGGAATCGACTTAGTTGCACGTGTATTTGTTAAATATTACTTAAATCCACCAGGAACAACAATATATGGTGGTGAAACAGCAAGCGGAAGATATTTTGAAGGAGCAACATTAACAGCAGTAAATACAAGATATGCAAGCGATAAAAACTGGGCAAATGCAGTATTTAAATGGATGACTTATTTATATAACAAATTATAAAATTTACTTGATATTTTGCCAGCATTAGTGTATTATTATATATAATGATTAAAATCAACTTAAATAGGTAGAAGGGAGTAGAATTCATGAAAAAGATACTTACAGCTTTTGCAGTTATTATGTGCATAATTTGTATAAATTGTGTTTATGCTGCAAATACTAATGTAGGAAACGAAATAATATCAGAAGAAACCAAAAGTCAACTTGTAGAAATAAAAGATAAAGAATTACAGTCAATAGAAGATTACAATGAAGCTTATGGAAGTACAACATATGGATTAGTTGCATACATACTTGATAAAGTTAGAGTTTATAGTATTCCTGTTGCATTCTTAGGAATAGCAATAGCTGCTATATACCAATATGTTATAGGTATAAGAAAATTAGACGTTAGAGACAAAGGCTTTGGAGCAATGATTGGTATAGTAACAATGCTAATCATTTGTCAAGTTTTACCACTTATTTTTGCAATAGTAGTAAGAGGTTGGAGGGGTTAACGAATGAAAGTTTTATTTGCAGTAAGTAATGATAATGTATCAGCTTCAATAATAAAGAAGTATCAAGAAAAATTTAAGGAAATAATAACAAGTAAAAATGTATATTACTTTAATGCAATAATAAAAGAACTACAAAAAGATAAAACATATGATGCTGTTGTAATTGGTGAAGATTTAGAACCAATTTCAAACAACAACTATGATACAATTGATAAATTTATTTTTGACAAATTAGACAATATTAGTGATGAAGCATATAAAACTACTGGAGAAGATATTCCAATTATTTTAATTTGTTCAGACAGAAGAACAAAATCAGATGAACTTCTAATTAAATTATTTGGAATAGGTATTTATAATGCTCTTTTAGGCAATGACAGAAATATTGATATGGTATGTAATTTAATTAGTAAGCCTAGAAGTAAAAAAGAAGCTAAAAATTACTATAAAATAGATTCAGAAGATGTAAACTATAAACCAGAAAATGAGTCAGAAGTTAGCGAAACAGAAATAAAAAATATATTAAATCATTATAAAAAAATTGGAAATAACGAAAAGAAATGTATTGAAAGTTTCGAGAGTATAGCTGCACAATATAATGATACTCAATTAAGAATTATTACTAAGTTTTTACCAAACAATGTAAAGGCAATACTTGAAAAAGGCTCTGCAAGATATCAAAAATTAGTTAATGGAGGAACTGTACTTTCAAGAGGACAATATACTCCATATACACCAAATCAAAAAGAAGTTAAAAAGTCAGATATGGACTTTATAACAAAAGATATTGAAAAGCCAAATTTAACAAAACCAGTAATAATACCATCAACAATGAATATTGAAGGTGCTATACAACCAAAACCACCAGCACAAGTATCAGTTGTACAAAGACAAAGTCAAAGTATGACAGGGTATAATGCACAAAATCCATATAATCCTTCATACAACATGAATAATGCAATGAATATGAACAATGTGCCACAACAAATACCACAAAATATGGGTACAAGCTCAAATATAACTCAAAACAACGAGGCTCAAAATATAGTTCAAGATACAGAAAAAGCAGAAGCACCAAGTGTTCAGCCAGAAGTTGCACAAATAAAAAGAAGGGGTAGACCTAAAAAAATAGTAACAGAGCAACCTGTGGTTCCTGAAACAGTACAACCAGTTAAAAGAGGAAGAGGTAGACCAAGAAAAAATGTTATAGCAGAAGATTTAGAACAAAATTCTGCAACAGTAAATGAGCCAATTCAACAAGCAGAACAAACAATAAGCAATAATCAAACTCAGCCAGAAAATGATGTGGGAACATTAAATCTATTTGACTTAGGAAACGATATAGAAACACCAAATACAATTGAAACTCCAAATAATGAAATTACAAGTAATGAAAATCTAAACGATGAAGGAATAAACTTATTTGGTATGGCTGATGATAGTAATATAGATACAAATATAAATCAACAAAATGTAAACAGTACACAAAATTTAAATGAACAACAAGGTAGCCCATATAATCAAAATATAAATGAAATGCAAAATAATCCATATAATCAGGATATGTGGGGAGTACAAAATAACCCATATAATCAAGATATTAGTGGAATGCAAAACAATCCATACAATCAAGATATGGGCGGAATGCAAAATAACCCATACAATCAAGATATAAATGGAATGCAAAATAACCCATACAATCAAGATATAAATGGAATGCAAAATAACCCATACAATCAAGATATAAGTGGACAACAAAATAATCAATACAATCAATCTCAAAATAGTGCACAAAATAACACAGATTTCTTTGGACTAGAGAATTCACAAGAAATGACAAAAGTTAAGGCAAAATCAAATGTAATACCAAGTGACTTTGTAGCACAAAATAAAATTGTAGCATTTGTAGGAACAAGTAAAAATGGTACATCATTCATAGTTAATAACTTAGCAGAGTTATTAGCACAAAAAGGTGTAAAAACAGCGATTCTAGACTTAACAAAAAATAGAAATTCATATTATATGTTCACAGATAATGACCAAAGACTAATGCAAATAGCTAGTCAAAGTATAAAGAATCTAGAAAAAGGACTAACAGAAGGCTTAGAAGTTAACAAAAATCTATCTGTATATACAGCTTTACCAGATGATTTAGACGAATCAGAAAATTTTGATGCTATACTACAAACATTAGATAATAATTATTCAGCAGTATTAATTGATTGTGACTTTGACACAAATATAAACTACTTTGTAAAGGCAACAGAAATTTATTTAGTACAATCAATGGATGCATTAACAATACAACCACTAACACAATTCTTAAGTGAATTAAAATTAAAAAATGCATTAGATGAATCAAAATTAAGAGTAGTCATAAATAAAGAAATGAAATTAAAAATATTAAATGATAAAATGATATTAGGTGGAATGGCAAAATACAACGAACCATCAATGACTTTGCAAAGAGACTTGTTTAATCCAAGTACAATAAAATACACTACAATACCTTTCGAAATGCAAACATATGCAAGATACTTAGAAGCAATTGCATTATGCCAAATATCATTAAGTGGATATTCACAAACATTTTTAAACAGTTTAGAAAAATTAGCAAGTATGGTATATCCTTTAGTGCCAGGAGGAAATAATTATAGTAATTATTCACCTAACTATGAAAAAGCAGCTAAAAAAGGTTTCTTCAAAGGTAAAAACAAAAAACAACCTCAAACCCAATTTTCAGCTGGAGTAAATGGAACTTTGGATAAAATGAGAGCAAACTATTAAGATAAAAGAGGTGATAATAAGTGATAATAATTGTTATAACAGTATTAGTAATTATTGTTTTAACATTAATTGTATACAACTATTCAGTACACAAAAAAATAGAAACATATAGCAATTTAAATCAAAGAATTACAAGCTTAAATGTTTTACAAGAATTCATGAAAACATTAGGTGAAAATAGTAGTATTCAAGAAAAATTAGAAAACATAAACGATATATTAATAAGTAAATATTCAATAAAATACTCAACAATTGTTGTTTTTAACGGTGCTGAATATGTTGTAAAAGCCTCTAATGTAGACCAAAGACATTGGGACGCACTTAAAAGCCTTCAAAATGACCCAGTATTTGGAGATAGCATAAAAACTGCAACACCTAAATATGTTACAGTAGATAATGAAAATGAAAAACTACCATATCAAAAAATGGAATTTGGTAGAGCAAAATGTGCCATGTTCTTCCCACTATATGTAGACAATGTATATATAGGATACTGGATTATAGAAGGAAGCAAGCCTCATGAATTCGACCATATAGATACAACAATACTTGAAGTAGTAAGAAATAATATTGTAACAATATTAAAAACAGTAGAAAATCAAGCAACAATTGAAAATATAGTTAGAGATGATTTATATTCAGGACTTAAATCAGCAGAATACCTTTATGGAGAAGGAAAGAAAACAATTGATAAATATACAACATCAGCAATATGCTTATTCAAGATAGTAAACTTACCAGATATTAATACTCAAATAAGTAGAAAAACAGGAGATGTCACAATTACAACAGTATCAAATTTTGTTAAGAAAAATTTGGCACAAGAATATGTATTTGTTAGATACATGGGACCTAAATTTGCTATTGTTTTCTCAGGAGCAGATAAAGATGGAGTGCTAAGCTTCATGCAAGACTTAAAAAACAAAATTGAAAAATTAGATATAACTGCACAACCAGATTATATAAATAGCGAAGAAGAAGAGGTAATTGTAAGTCCTAAAATAAGAGTAGTTATTTCAACATATTATAAAGGAACAGCTCTAGATGGAGCGTTCAAAAAGCTTGAAGAATACATAGATTCATCAAATGAAAATACTATAAGAACAATATAATAGTTCATAAAAAAATAAGATAAATATGGATATGAGACGAATCATATTCAAAATAAATATAAGAAAGCCTTAAAATCAAGATGAGGAGGAATGTACAATGAATATGGAAGAAACAATGAGATTTGACGTTGAAAAAGAGCAAAATGCCAGAGCAAAAGAAATACTTAAAGAAGTATATGATGCATTAAAAGAAAAAGGATATAATCCTATTAACCAAATAGTTGGATATATATTATCAGGAGACCCAACATATATAACAAGCCATAAAGGTGCAAGAAATTTAATTAGACAAATAGAAAGAGACGAACTACTAGAAAAAATGGTAAAGGAATATATAGATGAGTAGAAAATTAGGAATTGACTATGGTGTAGCAAGAACAGGAATAGCAATAACAGATGAACTAGGAATAACAGCTCAGGGATTAGAAACAATTACATCAAATGGCAATGACAAAATTATCTTAAGAAGATTAGCAGAAATATTAGAAAATTATGAAATTGATACATTTGTTGTAGGAAATCCACTAAATATGGATGGAACAAAAAGTGAGCGAAGCATAGAAACTGAAGCATTTATACATAAACTAAAATCAAGATTTAATAAAATCGAGATAGTTCAAGTAGATGAAAGATTAACAACTGTTGAAGCACACAAAACAATGAATATGTTAAATATAGATAATAGGAAAAAGAAACAGATTGCTGATACAATTTCAGCAGTTTATATTTTAGAAAGTTATATTAATAAAAAATAATAATATGACGTTAATATTTAATGCATATATACCATTAAATATTAACGTCATAATAATTTTGACCATAATAATTAACATAAAAAGCTTGATTTATTCATAGAAATAGTGTAAAATAAAATATATGTTTATGAATAAAATTTATGTAAGGGGGAATAATAATGGCAACAGTATATTCAGCAGGTGATTTTAGAAATGGAACAACATTCGAAATGGAAGGAAATGTATATAGAGTAGTTGAATTCCAACACGTAAAACCAGGAAAAGGTTCAGCATTCGTAAGAACAAAAATAAAAAATGTTATAACAGGAAGTGTTTTAGAAAAAACATTTAACCCATCAGAAAAATTCCAAGCAGCAGAAATCGAAAAGAAAGAAATGCAATATCTATATGAAGATGGTGGATTATATTACTTCATGGATAACGAAACATATGAGCAAATACCTTTAAATAAAGAACAACTAGGAGATAGTTTAAAATTCTTAAAGGAAAACATGAACGTAAAAGTTCTATCATATAAAGGAAAAGTATTTTCAATAGAACCACCAATATTTGTTGAACTAGAAGTTACATATACAGAGCCTGGATTCTCAGGAAATACAGCTACAACTTCAGGAAAACCTGCAACACTTGAAAATGGATATGAAATAACAGTTCCTATGTTCGTTAATATAGGAGACATAATCAGAGTAGACACAAGAACAGGCGAATACATGGAAAGAATTTAGGTATTGAAAGGAGATTCTATGAAAGAACCAAAGAGTACATTTGCAAAAATTCTAGAAGATTTAGAAAGAGAAATAACAGACCCTAAAGATTTAGAAATTGCAAAAAATAAACTTTTGGAATTAAGTATGATGTTTATTGATATAACAAATAGAACTATTGAAAATAACTCACAATACGAGGTACTTTCTAGCAAAATTGACAAAATACAAAAATCTTTGAAAAAAATTGAATCTGATATCTATATAGATGAAGACGAAGAAGATGATGAGTATGATGAAAATGGCGACCAAATGCATGATAATGAATTAAATATAAATTATGATGAAGATTATGAATTTGAAATAAAATGCCCATATTGTAATTATGAATTTGTTGTAGGTCAAGACGCAGACTTAAAAGAAACAATAGAATGCCCTAAATGCCATAAAGAAATAGAACTTGATTGGGATGATTATTGTGATGGAGAATGTAATCATTGTGAAAACATATGCTATAATAAAGAATTAGAAGAAAATAATTTAGCATTAAAAGAAGATGAGCAAGAATACAACGTAAATGAAAAAAATAATCAACAAAAAAATAATGAAAATCAAAATACACAAGCTCAAACAAATCCAAAACAATCACAAAACGAGAATAAAGAAAATCAATCAAATCAAGAAAATATTAATAATGAAAATGAAGATGATATGTAAAACATCTGACATAATTAAAAACGAAAGCATTAAACTTAGAATGTATTGAGAATACATAAGTTTAATGCTTTTTTAATATAAAACAACAAAAATTAAAAAAAGTCCAAAGGATTAACAGCTTCTCCATCAACCTTAATTGTTAGATGTAAATGACAGCCAGTAGTTGCACCGATTTGTTGGATTTCCATTAGAATCTTTATAAGGATTATTATTAATCCCGTATACATTTTTAGGACCAACTTTGGCAATGAGTTGACCTTTCTCAACATAATCATTTCTAGATACAATGTAATCTGGAGATAAATGACAATAAGAAACAGAGATATTATCAAATTTATCTAATTCCAAAACTATAGTATAACCACCACCAGCGCCCCAACTAGCAAAAGTAATAGTACCACTTTCTAAAGCATAAACATTAGTACCATTAGATGCTGGAATATCAATTCCCGAGTGATAAGTAGAAGCACCGGAAGTTGGAGATTCACGTTTTCCAAAATAAGAAGAAATATAAGTATAGCCAGGGACAGGCCAAAAGAATCCATCTCCAGATAAAAGAAGTTGCTCATAATATTCATCTGAATAAGCTGAATTAGTAG
Organism: uncultured Clostridium sp.; assembly: GCA_930986425.1. Classification (GTDB taxonomy): domain Bacteria; phylum Bacillota; class Clostridia; order TANB77; family CAG-508; genus CAG-793. Next base: position 80,908 of record CAKNJR010000006.1, read on the forward strand.
AATAAAATATTGGAATAAAAAATAAACAGATAATTAAAATAAAAACAAATAAAAAAAGAAAGCTTTTATTAAAAGATTTTAACATAATACTCCTAACCTTTTAAATAGCTCCCCAAAAATAATATATATTGGCAGGGGTAGAAGGATTTGAACCCTCACGCACGGTTTTGGAGACCGGAATGCTACCATTAACATCATACCCCTATGACTCGTAACAAATATAATCATAACACAAAAAATAGATTTAATCAAGTGATATACAAAATTTTTACTAATTCCTTAATTTTAAAACTAAATTCCATATGAAGAATGACCGGAATTTAGTTTTAAT
>CAKNJR010000007.1 GCA_930986425.1 uncultured Clostridium sp.
AACTGGTAATTAGAAGTTACTTTTTCTAAATATATTTTACTTTTTCAATTGACCGATAAAAGGAGCTTCTCATGGATTTAAATTATGTTGTAAAAGATGAAACAAATATTAGACAAGTATTAAAAGAACACTTTGGAATTTCAAATAGATTATTACTTAAATTGAAACAAAATAAAAAAATATATTTAAATGGTTCAAATAACATTTATTTAGATTTTCCTGTTAAAGAAAATGATTTAATTGAAGTTGATTTGAATTTTGAAGAAGATAATTCAAATATTGTTCCTGCTAAAATGGATTTAAAAATTTTATATGAAGATGATAGTTTAATTATTATAGATAAGCCTCCTCATATGCCTGTTCATCCTTCACTTAATCATTATGAAAACAGCCTATCTAATGGTTTAAAGTATTATTATGATTCTATTAATTTACATAGATTAATTAGACCAATAAATAGATTAGACAAAGATACATCTGGAATTGTCATGTTTGCGAAAAATGAATATATTCAATCAAGGCTCAAAGCTTACACTAAAGAATATATTGCAATAGTTGTTGGTAAATTAGAAGGTAAAGGAATTATTGATAAACCTATTAAAAGAAAGGCAGATAGCATTATTGAAAGATGTGTTTCAAGTAGAGGAGAAAAGGCTATTACTGAATATGAAGTAATAAAGAATTTTAATATTGGTGGAAAAGATTTAACAGAAGTAAAATGCATTTTGCATACTGGCAAAACCCATCAAATACGCGTTCATATGGCATATATTGGTCATCCGATATTAGGAGATACTTTATATGGAAAACCTTCGGATTTAATCGACAGACAAGCTCTTCATGCTTATAGAATAAAGTTTGTACATCCAATTACTAAAAAAGAAATAGAAATTGTGAGTAAGCCTATAAGCCGGGTTCTGTTTAAAGTAATCATTTATCTAGGATATGTATTGCTACATACCTCATGCCACCAAATTAAGGAGATGACGAGCAGTCTTAGCCTCCTAGTCTCGGTGTTGCTCCAGATGGGGTTTACACGGCTAGATGTGTCACCACATCTACGGTGAGCTCTTACCTCGCCTTTTCACCCTTACCTAAAGAAACTTTAGGCGGTTATTTTCTGTTGCACTTTCCTTAAGGTCACCCCTACTGGACGTTATCCAGCATCCTCGCTCTATGGGGCCCGGACTTTCCTCACATGCCGCCTTTCGGCACTGGCAATGCGCGATTACTCAGCTTACTCACCTTTCTATTATAGCATATTTATATCTTCTTTACAAGATTTTCATAACATCTTATGCTATTTACTAACATCCGGACACTTTTTTTTAAAAAAGGGTCCTAGACATTATTACTCGTCTAAGAACTTTTTTCTTTTATTTTTGATTCTCGTGCGTTTTTGTCATTATTGAAAAAAAGCAGCCTTTCCTATATAATTTTAAAAACCCATTTTACAAAGGAGGACTGCTTTATGAAAGCATATTATAATCAGGAGAAAATTGCAAGTAGTTTTAGAAATTTTTTTAAAAAAGTTTTAAATTTATCTAAGCCTCATCTTTACCTTATTTCATATATTATTACTGCACTCATCTCTTCTGAATCTGTTGTTACTTCTGATATTGCTCGTGAATTAAAAGACGATTTTTCTTTAGTCTTTCATGAATCTGTTCAACGTCGTATCAGAAGATTTTTTGCTTCTTTTTCCTCTTTGGCTTATTCTGCTTTTGAAGCTTTCATATCTTTCGTTGTTTCCAAGTTTTTGCCTAAACATCCCAATGATACTTTTCATATTTCCCTTGATCATATGTTTTGTAAAGACAAATTTACTATTCTACTCTTTTCTCTTCGTATTGGAAAACAAGGCATTCCAATTTGGTTTCGTTGTTTCAAAGGTAAGCACAACTCTGAAGCTTATTCACTAGATTTAATTAAAGATGGTATTTCCTTCTGCTCTAAGCTTTTCCAAGGTAATTCTTTACACCTTCTTTTCTTAGCTGACAGATGGTTTCCTCATCCTGAACTTCTTGCTTTTATTCAAAATATTGGTCATTTTTACTGCTTTCGTGCTAAATCTTTCTTCACTTATTCTTTTTATGACTCTTCTGGTAAACGCATTTCTAAACATCTTAGAGATATCTCCCCTTTAAAATACAAAGCTAAAGTTGTTCCTAATGTCCTCTTTACTAGAAAACTATTTAAAACTACTATTGTCATTTCTAACTATTCTAATACTGACGAACCTTGGTACTTAGTTACTAATGATTCTCCAAACCGTGGTATAAGGAACTACTCTTACCATTTCGGTTCTATTGAATGCATTTTTAAATCTCAAAAAACTAATGGCTTTAGGTTTGAATCTACTAATGCACAGAAAATAGATTCTGTCCGAATGTCAGTACAATTCTAAAAAATTACACTATTTAATACCTATATAATTTTTAGCCACTATAGCATACAAAGTACGGCTCGAGATGAAGTGGCTTGAACCATACCATGTGGGACGTCTCCGTCGCAAGTCATAAGCTGGAGCATAATTTCCTGAATTATCATAGCCACCTCCGCGACTAACACGATAATCCTCTGCATACACCTCTTGTGTCCAATCGGCATAATTTCCCGCTAAATCATATATATTGTTTGCTTCATAGTTTGAATCTGTGCCTGTATCTTTTGGAGAACCACTATAATTTCCCCAACTACTTGAGTCTGAATCTACTTTTGATGGATTGTCCTTGAACTTTGTCTCTTTTAACCAGTCCATAGTTGCATCCCATTGTACTCCATAAATCATTGTGCTTTTTACTTTTTCTTTTCCTGTAACTACATTTTGACATATATTATATAAATCATACCAATTTCCATTTATTTTTTCACATGATAATACTTCTCCTTTTTTTTCTGTTGGAGATTCTATATCACCCGTCAACTCATATCTTCCTATAAAAAATCCTTTATATTTTTTTATACTATCGCTCATTTCCTTATATTTTTTAACAAAATCTTCTGCCATTTCTTCTATCGACTCATATCCTAATGTATCACAATAATCTTCATCATAATATAATAAGTCTGGCTCACGAATTATATGATCTGTTTCCCCTGGTTTGCCTACTCTGTAGTTAAGATCATCTGTTGTTTGCAGTTTACTATAAACATTTGTTTTTTTTGTTGTATAACATAATTTTACGCCATTAGTTTCCTCTATAAAATAATCATCTGGATTTTCTATTGGTACCCATACAAATTGATTTCCCTTTAAATTATTAGAAACCGGCTGAGTTGATGTTTCTGCATTCCATTCTTTTTCATCATCTTGATTATCTGATATTACTAGTCCTGTAGTTTTACTTCCGCCCACATAATAAAATCCATTTGGAATAATTACACCATCTATAACTTTTGTAATATATTCATCCATCCAGTCTTCTATTTCTCCCATTGCCAACTGTTCATTTGTTTCAGCTTCTCTCCATGTATTTGCTGCTGTTTGCGCCCTGCTGAATATACCATTTTGTCCTATTGTCAAACTTATTGCTACTCCAGCTAAGATTAATAACACTATTATTGTTACTACTAATGCTATTAATGTTATACCTTTTACATTCTTTTTTAATTTCGTAATCTTTGCTTTTCCTTTTACTTTTGTTCTTTCTTTCTTCATTATCTTTTGCCTCCTTTTTTCTCTTTTTTATTTATATCATAACAAGTTTTATTTTGCAATCGTTTTTTATTGCTTTACTATATTACTTTTATTTTGCGCTATTTCTCTTCTTTTTATTCACGCACAAAAAGCTACATATTTTAGACTTTTATATTCGCCTAAAATACATAGCTTCTTTTCTATGTTTACATAAGTTTATTTTATTAAATCTTACGATATATATATATATATACAGCCTCAAGGGTTTCAGTGATTTTCATGTCTATATTTCCTTCTTCTTTTGATTTTATTCTATATTCATTTTATACTATTAATTTTTATTTTTGTCAATCACAAATTTTAGCAACAAGCATATTTTGACCAATTAACATAATTATGATATAATATTAATGTATTAGTCCGATACGCAATGGCATCTAAGCTATGCAAAACCCGCACATTGAAAATGGAGGAAAAAATCATGTCAAGAAAATTCACAAAATTCATTGACTATCTCATCATCATTGCAAGCATTCTGATTATATTAATCAGCGTGTGCAACTTTCTAATCGACTACAAACAGAGTAAAGACTCGTACTATTCTTTTCAGAATTTGTACGAGGAATACCGCAACAAAAACTGGGACGGCAGTCTCATACAAAACGGCCGGCATTTCGCTATGGTAACAGAAGAAAGACGTTCAATCATGATTGACTATAATTACCAGGACGAGGAAGGATTCTACTTTCAGATTGACTATCCTAGTCCAATGGCAAGTCGTGAGTACGTGATTGAGTCAGATGACAACGGCACTTATATCATTACTCCTGAAGATGCCACTCTTAATTACTGGAGTAATGGTAAATTGCTTAACTCTTGGGCTTTGCCAGAAAGAAATCCATCAGGCGCATATTATGGATATGACGTCTTGCTTACTGAAGAAGGACCTTTTCTATCTTACAATTACGTCAAGTTATACAAAATTGAAGAAAACGAGCTTGTCTTTATAGCAGACGATATCGTTATGTTCAACTTGAAGTATAACAAAAGGCCGTCATATACAAGCCAAGATGGAAACGTACACGATTTCACTGGGCAGGTAGATAATACTATCTATGTTCCAACCGGAGATGAATGGGTTCCTTTCAGTGATAATATTATCCAATGGGAATACTATTCACTTCACAGCGAATGGAAGAACTATGAATGGGATGGAGAATTCAAGATAACAGATGATGGCTTGTGTGTGCGCGTCACAAATGACGTGCTACTTGTAAATGGCAAACCGACGTCGTATTTTAACTACCTTTACCCCATCGACTATGAGACTTTTTTGGACTATATGTCGTGGCCGTACAATATTTGCTCATATGATTATTTTATCAGTTATGAGTTTGATAAACCATTCCTGATGAGATTCGAGCATGGCAATTTTGTGGATGGAGCGATATTGCCTCATGACGGCAAGTGGAAAATCAAGGGGACAGTAAACTTTTGTCAGCAGTTAGAATTGTTGGGCTCTGATGAGCAGTATTACTACGACCCTGAACTTGGCATCGTATTCAGGCATGAAGCCGCTTAAACATAGATTTTAGTGCTTCTGCCTGACTCTATCTTTCAACTGTGGGCGGAGTAAGTGGTAGACACTCTTGTGTCTTTCTCTTACCCCGCCCTTTATTTTTTTATAATGTATAAAATTTACAAATTTAGTTAATAATATAAATGAATTTCATATAGAAATGGAGGTGCCTCATATGGGTAAAAATAAAGATTGCAAAAAAGACAAAAAGAATTCATCAAAAAATTGTCCAAAAGGAAACGAACAAAATAACATGAAAAAACAAGATGAAGAAAAATAGTTTTAAATAAAAGACGACAATTAGAAAGGGGCTAAAAAATAGCCCCTTAAAAAAATCGTCAGTTGGGACAGTTCTATTTGACATGATATTTTGGTCAAATAGAACTGTCCCAACTGACAAAACTAGCACTTTTAAAAGTCTCTTATTTTATTACAATATTTCAAGTTGCTCCATTGCAAGCTTATATTTCATATAAAAAATCTCTTTATCTTCTAATCCAACACTTCTTTGCAATTCTTCCAAAAGTGTATACGACTTTTCTAAAGTAGACTTTTCAGTATCTCTTATTTCTTCCATTTGCATATTTTTAGATAATGTATTTATTGCATTTGTTACGTTTGTGTTCATCTCTCCCCAATTTTCGCTATTTGCTGATACATAACTACTTAGTACATATGCTTTTGTGTTATATACATTTAATTTAGTTTCATCACTTGAAAAATATGATAAATATTTTGGCAAAAGTGTATATAAGTTATATAAATTTATAAGTGCACTATTCTTATCTTGTACTTTAACTGCCTGTGCTACTCCATCAAGTGTTGTGCTAAAGCTAGAAATATCACTTTCTCCAACATTTAGAGCCTTCATATCTATACTAATTGTTGGCCATGCAGTATACAAAGTTTCTACTCCATAAGAGATTTCATCCCAAGGAATATCATCATAATTTGAATTTAATAACGAATCTACTTGTGCCAATCTTGATGTTCTAGCTTCACTTTGATTTGAGCTTTCTGACGAATTGCTATTTCCTCCAGAACTACCTCCACTTTGATCACTACTTTGTTCATTTCCACCGATTTTGTTCACTTCCGCTACTGCTTTGACCGACATTTTCAGTCGTCTGTGAACCATTTCCTGCACTTTCATTATTATTTGATGAATTATTTTGTTGCTCACTTTCATTAACTTCTTTTATTGTTACTTGATACCTTGAATATGAAATGTTATTAAGATTGTTCATAAGTTGAATAATAGATGAATCTAAATATGTTATTTCACCCTCTGCTTTTTCGGTAAGTATAGCATATTCTTCTCCCTCTTTACTTCCCCAAAATCTAATATATATTAATATTGCTAATAAAATCACAAAAATAATCATTAAAGTTATTAGCAAATATTTACTAATTTGATTTTTCATAAAAACACCTCGTTACTAGTATTTACGCGAGGTTTGAAATTTATTCATTTAATTATAAAATGCCAATATATCCTCGAAGCAAATGCAGAAGAATATATTGGTCTTAGATTTTTAAACTGCAATTTTATTCCTTTTCAAATTTTATTGCTCTTGTCATTAATTTATTTACTGCATCTTGTGGCTTTAAGTTATTGTATAAAACATCATATGCTGCATTTACAATTGGCATTTCTACATCATATTTTTCAGCTAATTTTTTTGCAACTTCGATATTTTCAACACTTTCAATTGTCATGCCTATTTCTTTTTTAGCTTCTTCAATAGCTTTGCCTTTTCCTATTAATCTTCCTGCTCTTCTATTTCTACTTTCATCACTTGAACAAGTAAGTATTAAATCTCCTAATCCTGAAAGTCCAAAAAATGTGTTTTTGTCAGCTCCCATTTTTTCGCCAAGTCTTGTTATTTCTGCCAAGCCTCTTGTTATAAGCGCAGATTGTGCATTTGTTCCAAAATTAAGTTCAGCACAAATTCCAGCACAAAATGCAATTATATTTTTTAAAGCTCCTCCAACTTCTACTCCTACAACATCTCTTGATTTATATATTCTCATATATTCATTCATAAGTAAGCTTGATACTTCATCTAAAACATCATCGTGCTTTGATGCTAAAATTATGGCTGTTGGAATATGTTTTACAACTTCTGTTGCATAACTTGGACCTGAAAATGCTGCTATTTTTGCAGTAGGTAATTCTTCTAGCATTACCTCATCCAAAGTTTTTAATGTTGCATTTTCCAATCCTTTTGAACAAATTACAATTGGTTTATCTTTAACATAGTCTTTATACTGTTTAAATACATTTCTTGTAACTTTTGATGGTGTAACATGAAATATATAATCTGCGCCTTTTACAACTTCTACTACATCATTTGAGCAATATATTTTTTCATCCAAAACCATGTCTGGAATAAACATACATTTTCTCTCATTATTTATTAGATTTTTCTCCTCTTCTGTAAAAGACCATACTTTTACATTGTTTCCCATTTCTGCTAAGTGGTTAGCTAAAGCCATTCCCCAGCTACCGCTACCTACTACTGCAATATTTTTACTCATTTGTGCCTCCTATTTTTTAAATATTAGCTTATTCTCTGTTCCACTAGCCATTCTTTGAATATTTGACCTATGATTGAATATAACAATTAGTGCCATAATTATTCCGAAAACTAGGTATGATATTCTTGTAGATGAATCACCTACTAAGAAATTATTTGTTATGAAGAAGCAAAGTACTGGGAAAAGAATTGCTGCTGCAATTGAGCCAAGTGCTACTATTCTAGTAATTGCCATTAATACTAAAGCAAATACTAAACAAATTAGTCCTATTTGCCAATTTGTAATTAATAATACACCTAGCGCTGTTGCAACACCTTTGCCACCTTTAAATCCAAAGAATATTGGGAATGTGTGTCCAAGTACAACACATACACCTGCAATTTGTATTAAAAGAGCTGCATTCCATACATCGGCATTTGCTATTTTTCCCATTAAGAATGCTACTAAAACTGCTACTACACCTTTTAATACATCACATATAAGTGTTAGTATTGCTGGCTTTTTTCCTGCTGTTCTTAATACATTTGTACTACCTGCATTTCCACTGCCTTTTTGTCTTACATCAAATCCAGCGAATTTTTTTGTAAAAATAATTGAAAAGCTTATGCTTCCTAATAAATATGCTATTATTGCTGTTAAAATTAGTGCCCAAATCATGTTATTTGTCCTCCTTTATATCTTGCTAAAAAATAATTACAATTTTAGCTATCATTTTCTCTTTCTCTAACTAGAATCCTAATCGGCGTTCCATTAAAATTAAATTCTTGCCTTAATTTATTAACAATATACCTTTCATAAGAAAAATGAAATAGTTTTTTATCATTTACAAATATTGCAAATGTTGGTGGTTTTGTACCTACTTGTGTCATGTAAAGTACTTTCAACCTTTTTCCTTTATCTGTTGGTGGTTGAACTATTGCAACTGCTTCTGCTAAAAGCTCATTTAAAACTGATGTTGCAATACGCATTGCATTATTATTTGAAACTTCATTTATTAATTCAAATAATTTTTCTACTCTTTGTCCTGTTTTGGCTGAAATAAACAATATTGGAGCATATGCCAAATATGATAATTTATTATATACATCTTTTGTATAATTTTCTAAAGTACCATTTTCTTTGTCATATTCATCCCATTTATTTATAGCAATTATTACGGCTTTTCCAGCCTCATGCGCTTTTCCAACAATTTTAGTATCTTGCTCTGTTACGCCTTCATTTGCATCTATCATAAGCAAGCATACATCTGCTCTTTCTATTGCAAGTTCAGTTCTTAAAACACTATACTTTTCAATATTTTCTTCTACTTTGCTGTGTCTTCTTAAACCTGCTGTATCTATAAAAATATATTTTCCATGCTCATTTTCGAACTTAGAATCTATGGCATCTCTAGTTGTTCCTGCAATATTACTTACTATACTTCTATTTTCACCTAAGATTTTATTTACCAAAGATGATTTTCCAACATTAGGTTTTCCTATTATTGCTACTTTTATGTATTCTTTATCTTCATCGTTTTCGTCTTTTTCAGGTAGATATTCATATATTGCATCAAGTACATCACCAATACCTTTTGCGTGTGCAGATGATATTGGATAAGGCCTGCCAAGTCCCAAATTATAAAATTCATAAGTGTCATTTTCTAACTTTTTGAAATCATCTACTTTATTGCATACAAGCACTATTGGCTTTTTTGACTTTTTAAGCATTAATGCAATGTCTCTATCATCTGGAGTTATTCCTGTTGTAACATCTGTTATAAAAACGATTACATCAGCTACATCAATTGCAAGCTCTGCTTGTAGTCTCATTTGGATACTTATTACATCATTTGCCTTTTCTTCAATTCCGCCTGTATCAATTATTGTAAAATCTTTGCCTCTCCAGTTTGTTTCTCCATATACTCTGTCTCTTGTAACACCCGGAGTATCTTCAACTATTGATAGTCTTTGTCCAACTAAATAATTGAAGAAAGTAGATTTTCCAACATTAGGCTTTCCTATTATTGCTACTGTTCCTTTTGACATTGTTTCACCTTTCTAAAATTAATGTTTTTATTGATGTTTAAAATTTATATTTTATCGATTGTTTATAAATTTATAACTATTATTCTATTTTTCATAACTCATTTTCTTGTATTATTTTACTATATATTGCAAAAAATAGCAAGGAATTTTTATATTAAGATATATTAATGTTTTCTTAATTAACATTTAAAATAAAATAATAACTGGGGAACCCCCAACCGGAGGTTCCCCCTTGTATTATAATTGTGTCTCGGTCACGTTTGTCGTTTCATGATTCCTCTCACGCAAAACTTACAAAGCAGAGTTTTTAACAGCCTTCGGCAAGATCTTGAGCATAGCCGGTGTACGTAGCCGGTGTGAGCTCGAGAAGCGTCCTCTTATCCTCATCAGAAAGCATATCCAAAGTTTTGATAAACTCATGGAGAGCCTCTTTGGTAACTCGTTTTCCACGAGTCATTTTCTTGAGCTCCTCATAGGCGTCAGGAACGCCATACTTGCGAAGCATTGTCTGGATAGGTTCCGCAAGGACCTCCCAGTTGTTTTCGAGGTCTTCCGACATCTTCTGTACATTCGGAGCAGACCTACTCATCCCCTTAATCGTTTGCGAGATGGCTTGGTAAATGTAGCCCAATGCCATGCCCACATTACGAAGAGACGAAGAATCGGTCAAATCTCTTTGAAGCCTCGAAACGCTGAGTTTGTCGGAAAGCATGCTGAGCAATGCATTGCCAATTTTGCAGTTGCTCTCCGAGTTTTCGAACTGAATCGGGTTGACTTTATGAGGCATGGTAGAAGAACCAACCTCCCCATCAACCGCTTTCTGGCAGATATAATTCATCGAAATATAGAGCCAGAAATCCCGGTCAATGTCAATCAAAATGTTCGCAAACATTCTAATTGCATTGAACAGTTCGCACATCCAGTCATGGTCTTCGATTTGCGTTGTAATGGGGTTGATTTCAACCCCACACACGTTTTCGAGAAACTCTGCTGCTTCCCTATCCCATTCTTCTTCCGGAAATGCCACAGAAATTGCGGAATAGTTTCCTGTGGCACCACTCCACTTGGCAAAATATCTAATCTTGCCCTGAAGGATGTCTTTAACGACATAAGAAAGTCGGTTATAAAATACCGCCATTTCTTTTCCCAAAGTTGTAGGAGTGGCTGGCTGACCATGAGTATGAGCAAGCATCGGAACATTTGCATACTCAGATGCCCACTCGTTCAAGGTTTCCACCAGTTCCTGCATTTTCGGAATCAGCACATATTCCATGGCATCCTTGAGCATCATGGCATATGCCGTGGAATTGATGTCTTCGCTCGTACACCCAATGTGAACCAAAGGCTTGAAATAGCCCTTGCCCATTTCATCGAGCTTTTCGCCAATGAAGTATTCCACGGCCTTTACGTCGTGGTTCGTTCTGGACTCAATTTGCTTGATACGAACAAAGTCGTCATCATTGAAGCCTTCGCGAATACTCTCAAAGTCTTGCTCAATGAATTTTTCATCAAACAATTCCGGATAATTCCCGAGGACTTCTCCAGAGAGGTGCTCCAGCCAGAGGCATTCTACCTCAACTCGATATTTCATGAGAGCAGATTCGGAGAAAAATCTTTCGAGCACTTGCCCTACATCACCATACCGGCCATCAAGAGGGCAAAGTGCATGTCCTCTCAGGATGACCTTTTCTTTTTCAGTCACAATAACACAACCTTTCTAAAAGTTAATTATAACTACTGTCTTCGCTAAGCCGCAAAAATTATTTAGAAAAGAAAATAGTTATGTAAATATAATAGTCCAATTTTGCTTAAAAGTCAATAGTTAACTCTTTATCCTGCCACTCTCTTTAAGCCATTCTACTGTATCTTTTATAGTATCTTTAATATCCCTTGTAGTATATCCTAATTCCTTTTTAGCCTTCTCATTTGAAAAATGTCCATTTGATGTAAGTACATATAAAGAATATTTTGTATAAAGTGGTGGCTCTTTCATTATTTTATAATATGTTTCTGAAAGAGGTGCTGTAAGTTTTGCAAACCACATTGGAAGAACAGTTTTTATTTTCTTTCTTCCTTGTACCTCACTTATAATATCTAATAAATCTCTAACTTCTATATAATCATTAGATAATATGTAGCATTCTCCTTTTCTGCCTTTTTCACAAGCATTTATTAATCCATTTGCAACATCTCTAACATCAACAAAGTCATATCCACCTTTAACACAGGCTGTTAATCTTCCATTTGCAAAATCTAAAATCATTTGTGTTAAATGGCTATTTCCAAAGTCATATGGTCCAATTATTCCAGATGGTTGAATTATACATACATCTAAACCTTCATTATTAGCTTTTTCTAAAACATATTTTGCGATTTCAGCTTTTGTTTTGGCATATTCGCCATTTACTTTGTCTGGATTAAAGTCAGTTATTTCTGTCATAACTTCATTTTTAGGTCTTTCAGGTAAAGCATGTACGCTATTAATATATACAAGTTTTGCATAGCTTACACTTGTGTTTATTGAATTTGAGTCTCCATTGCCAGCTTTATTATTTAATGCACTTTTATTTAGTTCTTCTACTTTTTTAATAATATTCTTTGTTCCACCCACATTTACATCATAAACTTTTTGATTATATTTTGATTTAATATAAACAATGGCAGCGCAGTGTATTACATAAACTTTATCTGCCTCTATATTGCTAAATATATCTTTCAAAGAGTCTATTTCTGTAACATCTCCCTTATATATTTTGCAATTAAGACCATCAAGTGATTTTAGCTTGTCCTCTGGCAAAACTAATGCTCTAATTTCATCACCTTCATTAATTTGTTTTTCAAGTATTCTGATAATGTTATTTCCTAAAAATCCATTTGCACCTGTAATAACATATGTTTTTTTCATAATCTTTAAAGTAGTTTTTTATCTTAATTATAAGATTAATTAGCTACCTTTTCCTCCTTTTTAGTAATATTTTATCCAACAAATATGTTTTAATTATGCACTTTTTGTGTTTTTATTTTTTACATTTACTCGTTTTATAAAATATATAATAATTAAAACCAAAACGGTAACAGCTGATATGATATATGCTATCTTCATAAGAACTGTTCCTGTATATTTTACATTTACAGTTATATTTTCATTTGGAACCCTTATACACAAAAATCCATTTTCTGATTCGTAAGTTTCTACACTGTAATTGTTTCCTGAATCGTCTGTGTATTCTACATTATAGCCAATATAATAAATATATGGTAATTCTATTTCTAAGCTCTCATCTACTGTATTTGCAACAATTTCAAAACTACAGTTTGTACCATCCTTATTAAAATTCTCTATTTTAGCTTCTTGTTCATAAGTTGCATTTTCGCTTTGCATTAAATTCTCTGTTTTTTCGGACAAAATAATTGGTACATCTTCTCTTTCTTCTATATATTTTCTATTGTTAAATGCTTTGCTTGGAAGATATTCAAAACTAGCACATCCAGGATGAACTCTTCCTGTTGAACTTGTTACTTCTATTCCTTTTACCAAATCCTCTTCTGAATAATATTCCCCATACTGTAATCGCGAAATATTTGGTATTAATAGTAATAAAGAGATACATACTAGGCAAAGTGAAGAATATATATTAAATCTTTCAAATGTCATTCCTAGTGCAATTGATGCTACCACAATCAAGAAAAATCCTCCAAATTCAAGCATTCTAAAAGAGAATTGCATCATTGTAAAAATACTTGGCAATTTTTCAAATGGAAAAAAGTTTAAAGTCATTATTACAGAAATTACTCCTGCAATCAAAAAGAATATATAGTTTTTCCTATCCAATACTTTTTGTCCTAACACTGTCAAACTTAAAACTGCTCCTAGTATAACCACTATTCCAAGTCCATAAAACATTCTGCCATTTTGATATAAGAATAATTCGTACGGTTTTACTTTTAAATCTTCCATTACATCCCATCTAATCATATGCGCTTCATTAAATACTTCATAATCAGCAGATAATCTGCTTTCAAGTAAAGGAATCCAATAAAAAGCTGTTATAAGTAATATTATGCCTGCATTTTCTAGTAATACAAGTAATGTCTTTTTGTCAATCTTTTTAATATTTATAACTAAATATATTACGCAAAACATAACTAAATATATTGTAAGCATACTATGAGTTAATAACATGCCTACCGCACCTAGCACAAGTAACCAACTTTTTTCTTTAAGATTAATTATACTGTACAACCCATTGAACACGATTGGTAGGAAAATAAATGATGTCAACTCTGGTATAGCAATTCTTACATACATATCATTTAATCTATAAGGAAATAATATGTATAAACTACTAGCTAAAATAGCAATCGCTTCAATTTTATTTTCTTTCATTCTTCCTTTTAAGAATTTTTTCACAAAGAAGTACATTGAATATCCAGTAATTATATTTACAAGTAATATAAGAATTTTCAAGCACATAGCATATGAATTAGTAAATAATCTAAAAATCAATGGTATATAACTTGTGATTGGACTATAAAATAAATTCCATGAATAGCCAAACCCATTACAAAAGTTTGGCATTATAACAGGTATAATTTGTCCTTCTTCAATTGATTGCTCAGTTCCAATTAATCTACAAATATGTTGCACTCCGTCATCTATCTGAATATTAAAATCGGGACTAAACATAGGTATAGATATAATTATACTTAAAACAATTATAAAAAGACTGGCTTTAAATATATTAGATTTTACGGCATCTTTTATTTTTGCTTTTATTTGCCCTGCCATGTATCAAGAAGTTCTCCTTTCTCAATTAACTTTTTTCAAAAAAGGTCCGTCCCAAACTGAAAACTTTTTCATTTAAGGTCTGTCCTCAATTGAAAATTTTATATATATAAATAAAATTATTACTCCTATTACAGAAACTATATAAGAAATTTTTTCTATTACTGTTCTTTTATATTCAACTTTTACAGTCGCTAAATCACTACTATTTAGCTTAATTGTTAAGAATCCATTTTCTGATTCAAATGTATCCACTTTTTCATATTCACCATTATTGTAAGATACTTGTACATCATATCCTAGATAAAAAATATAAGGTAATTCAAGTTTCGTGTTTTCTTTTATATTTTCAAGTAAAATTGTATCTTCTAAGCCATTTTTCTCTTCTTGAGTTATCGTTGCATTTCCATTTAATATATAAGTCTTATCTTCTCTATTGTCTATATAGTCTAAGTTTGCATAAGCATTTGTTGGTAAATATTCTCTATTTATACTATACACGTACACTCTATCAATTGCCAAGTTGTATTTATCAAACTCTGCTTCGTTTTTCAAATCACCAATATTCCAGTTTCTCATTACTCCAAGTCCAGCAAAAGTACAAATTGTTATAACAACAGCAAATAAAAATGTGTCCTTCATTGTTTCATTTTTGATTAATTGCTCAGCAAATGTGACAGCATTTATTCCACAGATTAACGCAATAAAAAATGCAAAGAATCCTAAATTTCGCCACGCAAATTGTATAACTCCGAAAAAATTAGGCATACTAAACCAAGGAAAATATTTTGTTGTCATCCATAAAGCCATAAATGCTAAAAAAGCAAAAATTAAATATATACTTTTATATTCTTTTTTGATTTTTTTAAAACATACTATTCCTAATAAAGTTAAAAATATTGTGGCTATTCCTAATGAAAATCTAACATCTTGATTTCCGAACTCATTTGAGAAGAAATCATTAAATCCAATTGCTGTTCCATAAACATCAGTGCCATTAGTATACATATAATCAGAATTATAGATTACATAGTCTCCGCCAAATGTATGTTCAAGCAATGGTATTGCATAAAAACAACAAATTAAAAATGCAATTGCAACATTAATGATTAGCTTTTTAAAAATTTCTAATTTTTTAAGTTTTTCTATATTTAAAATCAAAAACAAAATAGCAAATAGCGCCGTATAAATAGTAGTAATAGTATGTGATAAAACTAGACCTACAATACCTATGCAAAGCCAAAAATCTTTTTTCTTATTATTTACTATATTATATATACCATCAAAAACTAATGGTATGAAAATAAATGCTGTATATTCTCCTACTGCTCCTCTTGCATAAATATTAGATAATTTATATGGTGCTGATATATAAATTAAAGCCGAAATTGTTGCTATGCTTTTTCTTTCTGTTACATTAAAAACAAATTTATACATTGTTATTCCAGATAAGAACACTGTTATGCACGTAAAAATTTTAAGAGCTAGTCCTGTTGTTCCAAAAATATTAAATAAAATTATTGGAATATATGTAGTTAATGGACCATAAAACAAATTTAATGCATAACCGAATCCATTCATATAGTCAATATCTATTATTGGTGGAAAAACGCCTTCTTTTATTACAGAATCAATTGATAAAATTCTTGCTAAATGTATTTTGGCATCATTATTTTGTGTTAAATCTACTGTAAACATAGGAGCCATTATAACTACTGTTAATATAAAAATTAATATATATCCTATATATTTACTTTTTAGTATTTTTTGCATTGTTAAATAAATATTTTTCATTTGTCAAAACCTCTTCTATTTTTTAAATTATATACAAAGAAAAAAAAATAATCAACGTTTTGTTGACTATTTTTCTACATTTTCAGTAGTATTTTGAAGCATATCTTGTATATATTGAGCAGATGATTGAAGTTCACTGTCAAAAGAATTTCTTTGTACAAGTTTTATAGTTATATCAAATAAACATGCAATAATTAATATAATAAAAAGTAATTTTTTCCAAATCTTACTTGCCATTTTTCATTTCCTTTCCATGGTAAAAATATCTCATTTTTCCTATATTTCTATTATAATTAAATAAATAAAAAATGTCAATACGGGAATAATATTTGATAGAAAGGAGAAATTCGTGTAATCACATTATACGATAAATTAATTATGAAAAAGACTGCGATTTTATTAGGAATTATTGCATTAATTGTATGCATTTTTGTGGGAGTTTATATTTATTTCGATAGTCATGGAAGTAGTGAAAATTTAGCACAAGGCAATGAAGTTAATGAAACACAAGAACAACCATCAGCTCAAAGACAATCAGTTAACGAAGCCAATGAAGCCTCAAATGAGTCAAACTCTCAAAATATTATAAATGAAATTAACAATATGTCTATTCCGAATAATACAGTTAGCCCAAGGCAAACAGTTGAAACAGAAATAGCCTCTTTTTCTACTAATTTGCAAGGAGATAGTGCAAGATTAAACAATATAAGTATCACTTGCAATACTCTAAATGGCACAACAATAAATTCCGGAGATACTTTTTCATTTAACTCAATTGTGGGACAACCAACAGCTGCAAAGGGTTACCAAGAAGCTGATGTTATTGTAGATAAGAAAGTAGAAAAAGGTTATGGCGGCGGAAATTGCCAAGTAAGTACTACTATTTATAATGCGGCATTGGAAGTAGAAGGAATTGAAATACTTGAACGTAACCCTCATAAAAAAAGAGTAACTTATGTAGAAGAAGGTAAAGATGCCGCTGTTTCATACAGTGGACGGTTTAGATTTAAAATTTAAAAATAATACTGGGAAAGAACTAAAATTATATGTAAACTCTGATGATGATAGCGTTGATGTTAGAATTGTTGAAATGAGCTAAATAATCATTTTATATCTATTTTTCATGGTTTTTTATTGGAATATACTTAAATACAAAAATTAAAAAGGCAAAAAAAGGCGGGGCTCATGGCCCCTTTTCATCTCCCTTCTTCTTTCTCGGTAATTTCACGTCAATGTTGAAGCACCAACCGGCAAAAGCCATAATCGTCAAGCCACACATTCCAACCACATACGGAGTTTTTAACTTCACATACACGGCCTCTCCGGAGTTGCTTATAAAGAGCTCATACGGAGCTATCATTCTACTCATGTGCAGTCCGTTTGCATCCATGGTAATTTGATAGTTTCCACTCTCCAGCCGGTTTGCGGTAAGCCCTGATTCGTTCAAGACTTCTGTTGCGGTTTGTGCGCTTTTTGCTGTTGTTGTCATCTCAGCAATTTCCTCTGTGGAGTATGGATTGGCGATAAAAATCATGCCCCATACAGCCAGGAAACTGCATAATGCAGCGACAACCTGAAAGAATCTTCTCATTTGTGATACCTCGCTTTCTCTTTTGTGTGCTCTGTCAATAAACAGAGCTTTGTTTGCACGGTCATAGCTAAATTATATCATAGAATTATGTTAATTGCAAATATATGCTTTTCTAATTTTTTGCTTCCCCTTGACATAAGGCTTGTCAATTTTCTAAAAATATAGTATAATAAATTTTGCACTCAAAATCAGAAAGGCGTGGAAAAAATGAAATTTGAGACTGTAACTAACTCCAGGAGTTTGCAAAAGCTCCTTACAACCTCTGAAACATTCTTACGGCTTGGCACCCGTAGGTGCATTTCTCTAACGTGTGGAAGAACGATTTTTGAACTGCCTTCGTATTACTTTGTGAATAGCGATGGTGACGTTTTTGATGAAGACTTGGTTTTTCAATTTAGAATTGATAACCAAGGATGTCTTCACTGCAAAACAGAAACATACTTCAATAAAGAACTCCAAGATTCATTTACGAGCTATGGAATCGAAGAGGTATGTATCAAAAACAACATCATCTGGTTCAAAAAGGATGGCAAGTACCAAAAGAAATTCTTTTATGCGACAGGAAAAAGAAAGCTCTTCGACGCAATGAGCTTCGAAGCTGTAGAGCGCCTATCGGTCGTTCACCCGCTAAAAAGCGATGTTACGAGGCTGAAGTTAGTCAGATACACCCTGCCGTTGGAGGGCTTCCTTCACGGTAAAACTTCACATTTAGAGGAGCACTCTGTGTAATTTTCCTCTAAAGCAACAATGGCTGGACACGGTAAAACGTGTACCAGTCATTGTTGCTTTATTAAATTCTCAAGTCTTTAATACTCTCTAAGTAGTGTAAACCAACTTTTAAAAACTCTTTCTGTCATTGTCAAAAAACTGTATTTTGGTACATCATCACTTGCTACTAGGTCAACTTTTTCAATTTGATTTCCATCAAGTGTAAAAGTTAACTCTCCTACTTTCTGTCCTTTTGTTACAGGGGCAGAGATATTATTAAATATTTCGATATTTTGAGTTATGTTTGTATCATTTGATTTTTTTATAACAACACCTGCATCATTACTTAATACTGCATTAACATTTCTTTCTAATCCTTTTTCTATATCCACAGTACCCACAATGTCATTTGCTTTTCCTAATTCCTTATATTGATAATTATTAAATCCATAATCTAGCAATTGTCTTGCCTCCCCAAACCTAATAGCGCTAGTCTCACCTTTCATAATTACTGCAATTAAAGATAATCCATTTCTTGTTGCACTTGCAGATAAATTAAATAAAGCTACACTCGTTGAGCCTGTTTTTAAGCCAGTACAACCTTCGTAATTTCTAACTAGTTTATTGGTATTTACAAGTTCTGATTTTCCTCCTCTTAAGCTATCCATATATATAGTCGTATAATTTGTAATTTGAGGGTGATTTTTTAAAAGTTCTCTTGACATTATTGCTATATCATAAGCTGATGTTACATGCCCATCTTCATCTATGCCATGACAATTTTTGAATGTTGTATCATTCATTCCAAGTTCTTTTGCTCTTTGATTCATTTTTTCTACAAAAGCCTGCTCTGACCCCTCTAAATATTCTGTCATAGCAACTGTACAATCATTAGCAGAAACAACACATATAGCTTTAAGCATTTCATCTACTGTTAGCTCTTCACTCGTATCAAGCCATATTTGCGAGCCACCCATGTTACTTGCATTTTCACTGCAAGGCACTTTATCTGTTAAAGATATTCTACCGCTGTCTAGTGCTTCCATTATTAAAAGTATTGTCATCACTTTTGTTACTGATGCAGGTCTTAATTTTTCGTGCATATTATAATCATAAATTACTCTCCCAGTATTTTGTTCAATTAATATTGCCCCTCCACAAGTCAAATTAAGTGGATTGTTAGTCACAGCCTTTGATGAATCTAAAGTTTCAGAAGTGGCCACTGGTTCAGTATTTACAGTAACAGAATTCGTATTAATATTATTTTCAGCTAAAGTATTTGGTGCATTATCATCATACGCTTCATTTGAATTAATTTGAGCATTATTATCAATTTTATTTGTACTAGTTGGAGCATTATCATCATATGCTACATTTTCATTTAACTTATTGTTCTGACTTGACCATACTGGCACATCATAACTTGATGCATATCCAACTGATGACATAAAAAATATGATTGCTGTGCACATTATAAAATATTTCAAAAATTTTTTCTTCATATTCAATCTATTCCTTTCTAACTTGATACAAAGGTAGCCACAAATAAATTATTTAGTGTGACTAGATTTTTTCGACTGATTAATAATATTCTATGGAAAATTAATTTATGAATATTTTTGAACATCTTAAAATAAATATTAGCTAGTAGAAACAACCCAAAATGCCCAAAGGGTGCAGCAACCATTTAAAATTATGGTACTGCACCCTTTGGGCATTGTATTATTATTTAGTTTATTTTCTGAAGTAATTCTTCAAGTTTTTCTTCCATATCTTTTACTCCGTCATTATATAAGTTTTGGAGTTTTGTTTTGTCTCTTTCAAGTCTTGTGACTTCTACTGGCTTTTTAGGCTGTATTACCATTATTCTGCCTTCTGTTTCTAACTTATCTATGTTGTTTTTTAATAATACATCTAAAACTCCTGATGTATATAAACTTCTAAATGCTCCTCCTTCTAATACTAAAGTTAAATCATTCATTGTTTACATTACTTCCTTTCAAATAATAGAATTTTGGTAAATTATATCACAGGAATATGAATAAAAAAAGTAAAGAATTATATTACAGTTTTAATTTCTTCTTTTCTTTTAATCTTTTGTGTTGTTGTTTTTATTAAAGGTTTATCTGTTAAAATCATATGTTTAATATATTTGTATGGTGGTAATGTTTTATTTACCTCCTTAATTTGATTCCATATATTTTTATATAAATCATCCTCAGATATATCTCCATATTTTTCTTTTACTTTATCTTTGTTGTATACTACTTTAATAGCAACCTTTATTTTTGATTTATCATCTTCTTCTGGCATACCAAATACAAAGCATTCTTCTACTTCATAAATTCTATTTACAAGTGTTTCTAATTCTTCTGGGAATACTTTTTTACCATTTTTTAAAACAATCATGTCTTTTTGTCTTCCAGTAATAAATAAAAAACCTTTTTTATCAATATATCCTAAATCCCCTGTATAGAACCACCCATCTTTTAATACTTCTTTAGTAGTTTCTTCATTTTCATAATATCCAAGCATTACATTTGGACCTTTAACTCTAATTTCACCTATGCCTTTGTCATCTTTATTTACAATTTCAACTTGCACATCTTTTAAAGGTATCCCAACAGAGCCATATTTTACTTGTTTAAAATTCTCCGCTGCTATAACTGGCGATGTTTCAGTTAGTCCATAACCTTGAACCATTTTTATTCCTAAATCGTTAAATCCTTTTTCTGTTCTTTTATCTAGTGGTGCACCTCCTGAAATTACGAACCTCATTTCTCCACCTAGTCCATCTATAACTTGCTTAAATAGTTTTCTTCTTATATCGATGTGTAATTTTAGTAAACAATTGCTTAAACCTTTTGCAAATTCTATAAGCTTAGTTTTATTTTGTTTTGCAATTTCTTTTTCAACGTTTTCATACATTTTGTCTACTAATAAAGGTACTCCAACAAATACTGATACTTTGTATTCTTTCAAATTTTGCTGAATATATCTTAATCCATCTGTAAATACTGTTTTAACGCCACATGCAAGCATTACTATCATACAAGTTGAGCCAAATATATGATGAAATGGCAAAAATGCTATATTAACATCAGTATCTCTTATATCTTCTACCAACTGCATATTATATACATTAACAGCTATTCCATATTGTGCAAGCATTACAGCTTTTGATTTTGATGTTGTTCCTGATGTAAAAAGTAAAATGCTCATTGCATGCGAATCAATTTCACAATCTATATAATCTTTGTTCCCTGATTTTATAATTTCAGTTCCTTCTTCAATTAAATCTGGAATATTTATAAAATCTTTTAATTTGCTCATGCAAATATATACTTTTACATTTGTTTTTCCATTTTCCTTTATTATGTTTATTCTTTCTTCATATTTTTCATCAAATACTATTGCTTCTGCTTTACTTCTTACAAGTGAATCTTCTAATTCTTCTACTTGTAGTTCTTTATCTAGAGGAACTGAGCACATGCCTCCAAGCAAGCAAGATAAGTGCGAAATAGCCCATTCATATCTATTTCTTCCACATATAGCAACTCTTTTTCCTTTTAGTCCTAATTTGTATAAAGCGCTACCCAAAGCATTTATTTCATCAAGCATTTTCTTATATGTAGTGTTTTTATATTCTATCCCCTTTTCTTTGATTTTCTTCGTTACAAAAGCTACATGGTTTGGATACATTTTTACTGAATTATAAATAATTTCTTTAATGTTCTCAAACTTTTTAGCTTGCCTTAAAATAGTTTCTTTCATATTCTTATTTTCCTTTTATTTTTATTTAGGTTTTGGGTTTAGCCTATAAACCTTGGCTATATAATAACCATAACACTAGCTTAACACAATAATAAAAGACCAGTCAATTTGTCGACCGGTCTTTCAAATTTTTACTTAGCCATTTGTTTCTGATAAATTCTCATCATACTTTCGTCAATTTTGTTAATAATCTTCGCATACCAAGCTAATTTTTTGGAGTCCTTATTAGAAAGTTTTGCTTTTGTTTTGTACTTCATTTTATGTTCTGCTGAAGCCCAAAAGTCCATTGCAAGTGTTCTGATTTGTATTTCTACTTTTATTGGTATAATATCTTCTTCATATTGTATCATTGTTTCAATTACCATATGATATCCCATATATCCGCTTTTTTTAGGATTAGTTATGTAATCTTTCTCTTTTATTACCCTAGTATTTGGCATACTTCTTATGATATCTCTAACTCTAAAAACGTCATCTTGAAAAGTACATACAACCCTAATACCTGCTATGTCATTTATATACTCTATTAAATTTTTATAATTTAGTTCGTAATTTTTCTTCTTCATTTTATTTATTATGCTTGTTGGAGTTTTTATTCTACTTGAAATATGATTAATAACTTCATAATTATATTTGTTATTAAAATATTCTTGAAGAGCTCCGTAGTTTGTCTAAAATGTCTATTTGCGCTCTTTGGTATAAAGACATTAGCATATTAAATTCTTTCTTTTCAATATCGAGCGGAACTAAACCACTCGCTGTTAATTCACCATTTTTTACGTGCAACGTTTCTGTTTTAACCACCTCATTTCTAGTTTTAAGATAAGCTTTATTTTGATATTAGATTTGTTAATTTTAATTAATCCAAATCTTTTTAAGTGCTTGTAACTTATCTTGTTTATTATTTTACACAACAATTGTATCCAAATTGTGTCCTATAAGTAAATTAAAATTTACCTTATTTTTTAAACTTTTTATATTATATTCGTGTAATTTTAGAAAATGAATAAAGAAGCCTGTTTAACTAAAATGCTTTTAATATTTCAGTTCACATAAAGGCTTCTCTTTTTAATGTGATTTAATTAATAACGTTTTTAAATACTTAATTAGCAATTAGCTACCTGTGTTATCATCCAGCATTTCTTTTGATAATCTTTTAAATATTCATCCATTAAACTAGAAGTTACTGGGCATCCTTCATTTTCAGCATCTTGCTTTATTTTTTTGCAATTTTCTATAAGTGTTCCATAATCCTGCAAAAGAACATTCCATATATCACAAGATTTAACTTGTGTGCTTTCCGCTTCTTTTATTTGACTAGTTTCCAAATATTCTTTCATTGTTGCCATGACATGATATTTTTTTGCAACTATTACTTCTGCGACTTCATCGATTTGTTCATTAATGCTATTATAATATTCTTCTAATTTTTCATGGGTTATAAAAAAATCTGCTCCTGTAATATTCCAATGATAATTTTGTAATTTTCTATGAAAAACATTTAGATTTGATAATAATAAGTTTAAATCATCACACATAATTCTTACCTTCCTTCTTTAATCGCTATCTGATATTAAATCTTCGCCTCTTTAATATCTTTGCTTAGCAAAATTTTAAACTCAAATTTGACTTATAACATTATTTCCAGTAAGATTTAATTTTATACATTATTCCTCAATGTACATTGCTTTTGCTATATAAGGAAGTATACTTTCTGTGTCATACCAACCTGACATTTTAATTTTTCCATATAACCCATTTGGATTTGAAACATACACTTTATTTTGATTATCTGTTGCTAAAAGTAACATATAATGTGATGATGTTGTCCATGTACTATCTGGTGTATTCCATACGCATATAAGTATTGGCTTATTTTTGCTTAATTGCTCCATAACATACTCTTTTTCAAAATATAAACTTGCATATAAAAAGTCAGTATTTGCTATTCCAAATCTATTTGTAAGCTCACTGCTCATCTGGTCACCTTCCAAATGCTCTCCTTCAAAATTTACATATATTTTTCTTAAGTCTTCTGGCGTATAATCATAACCATATCCACTAAGTAATGTTGCTATTGCAGCCAATCCACATCCGTTTTCTTCAAAAGTTCCGCCCCAATACTCGTTATTTTTATATGATGCATTTCCAACTTGCTTATATTCTTTATATACTTTTCCATCTACTGCTGTAAAAGTTGTATCATATCCATCCATACCTTTTACTTCTTTTTGCCCTACACCTGCATAATTGGAATTGTGGCTAAGTTCTTCTACATTTATTGATAATGGTTTAGATTTTTGAGCTCCATAATTTAACTCTGAAATCAATCCTGCATATTTATTTACCAAAATATATGCCCCAATTACAATTAATAATAAAATTACAACTACTTTCTTGCTAATTAATTTTTTCCTTCTTTTCTTTTCAATAACACGTTCACTCATAACTTTTTCCTCCTTAACTTAAATTAATTATAGAGTCTTTTGTAAAATAATGTTTTAATACTTTCTAAAGAATTTCTTACAATTTTCTTACAAATTGCACAATTGCGCCATTTATGTGTTATACTAAGATTGGGCAAAATCATTATGATTAAATTTTGCTTTTTGTTGCCTACTAACCTAGCACTTGTCTATATTTTATGATAATGTTACATCTGGCAATATAAGCAAAGCATATTCTCTGTGTCAAAAATGATTTTTTAAAAAAGGGGTTTATTTTATGAGTTATAATATTTTAGTATTAGATGATGAAAAAGAAATTGCAGACTTAGTCGAATTATCTTTAAACAATCCTGATTACAATATTTATAAATTTACAGATAGTAAAAAAGCCATTGAGTGTATAAAAACTATAAAATTGGATATGGCAATATTAGATGTAATGCTTCCAGATATTGATGGCTTTACTATTTGCCAAATGATAAGGGAAAAGTACAATTTTCCAATACTTATGCTTACTGCAAAAGTTGATGATGTTTCAAAAATAAAAGGTCTTTCTATTGGTGCTGATGACTATATTACCAAGCCTTTTAATCCTCTTGAATTAATGGCTAGGGTAAAATCTGCGCTAAGAAGATTTCATGAGTATAATGGTGAAAATTCAGAAGAAAACGATGTTATAGAAATTAACTCTCTAACAATCAGTAGGAAAAATCATAAATGTTATTTGTTAGATGAAGAAATAGATTTAACACCGATTGAATTTTCTATCCTTTTATACCTTTGCCAAAACAGAGGAAAAGTGGTTAATTCAGAGGAACTTTTTGAAAATGTATGGAAAGAAAAATCTTATGATTGCAATAATACTGTTATGGTTCATATTAAAAGATTAAGAGAAAAATTACATGAGCCACCTAAAAATCCTAAAATTATAAAAACTGTATGGGGTGTTGGATATGAAATCGAGTGATAAATATAGCAAAATTATTTTTAAGAGAATGGGAATTAGAATACTAATTTTTTCTGTGATTTTCTCATTAATACTTGCTTTTGGCTTTGCAGTTGGAGAATATATTTCTGGCCAGATTATATGGCAACCAACTGATAGATTATACATTTTTTTAGTAAATATTAGAAATCTACTTCCATTCATATGGGCTATTGGGATAACTGGCATCATTTTCTTTTATTTAAGAAAAAGTTTAATCTATATTGATTACATTATGGAAGCAAGTAATAAATTAATAGCAAATGATGAAAAATATATTGAACTACCAGCCGACTTAAAAATGCTTGAAAACAGATTAAATCAAAGCAAAAAGACTGCTTTAGATAATGCAGCAATTGCTAAGGCAAATGAAGATAGAAAAAATGAATTAATAGTTTATCTAGCACATGATTTAAAAACTCCTCTTACTTCTATAATTGGTTACTTGGAAATTTTAAATGAATCTCCTGATTTGCCAATTGAAGCAAGAGCAAAATATAGCAAAATTACCTTAGAAAAAGCTTACAGATTGGAAGAATTAATTAATGAATTTTTTGAAATTGCAAGATTTAATATTGGTAAAATAGTTCTTAACAAAGCAAAATTAAATTTAAAATTAATGCTTGAGCAAATTTCATATGAGTTTTATCCAATGGCTAAAGCAAATAATCAACCAATACTTATTGATTGTGACAAAGATATTAATATTTACGCTGATTCTGATAAAATTTCAAGAGTGTTTAATAACATTATAAAAAATGCAATAAGTTATAGTTTTGCAGACACTCCAATTAAGATAAGTGCTTATATTACTGATGACTCAAATAGCATTAATAACAATGAGCACAATAATCACAAAACCAGTGAAGGTACAAATTACAATGTTAATAATAATCACAAAGTTATCATTAATTTTGAAAATCAAGGAAACACTATTCCAAAGGAAAAACTTGATTATATATTTGAAAAGTTTTACAGGCTTGATGAAGCACGTTCTACCAATTCTGGTGGAGCTGGCCTTGGACTTGCTATTGCTAAAGAAATTGTTGAAGCACATAATGGTAAAATTAGTGCTACAAGTGAGAACAATAAAACAACTTTTACTGTTGTATTGCCTGTATGATGTTTTAGAAGTCACCTCACAATGTCTTAGTTAACACCTCTTATTTTTCACAAAACGCAAAAATTGAGTCTAGAAAATTTCTAATTTCTAGGCTCAAATTTTAAAATATTTAATTGAAGATAAAATAACATCTACTACTAACACTACCACAAAAACTACAACAATGATATCTTGATATTTTGGCTTTATATGTCTTTTTGCTTTATCCAAAAGTTTTGTTATAAAAGGATGAATTCCTTCCATTAGTAGAATTCCAAGTGCACCCCATATTATTGAATATGCTAAGCTTACTCTTCCTTGCAAATTCATGAAATCTTCTGAATAATCCCACCATCTAAGTCCAAATATAGCTTCTAGCGCATATGATACCATATATTCAAAAACTGTAAATGCAAAAGCTGCTATAATAAATTCACTAACGGGTTTACCTTTGCAATTTTTCAATAATAAAATTAGCAAAACTGCTCCAAATCCATATATTGGGCAAATAGGTCCAATTAAAAATCCTCTATTTACAAAATGCCCTAGCACCAAGAAAGCATATATTGTTTCTAAGCACCAACCAATAAAGCTATATATGAAAAAATATAATATTATGTTTTGTAATTTTTCATGCTTCCTTATGACTGTCAGTTCATTCATAAAAAAACTTCCCCCAAATTAAAGTCATCTATAATTTATTTTTTCTCATGTAAATTTATTCTTACTCTATATAACCTTCTTTTTATCTTCATCTTTTGTTTTATCATCTTTGAAAAAATTAATTGCTTCTTCTGTTGTTTTTGATTTATCTAACTTATTCACAATAAAAATCGCTATACCAACTACAATAAATGTAACTACATATGCAATTATAGACATTTGTAAATTTCCACTTAATATATTTTCGCCAGCAATTGTAGATGAAATTACTGATGGAAGTCTTGCAAATGTAGATATTAGAACAAATCGTAATGGTTTTATTGGTAAAAGTCCTGCTATGTATACTAATAAATCCTTTGGTGTTCCCGGTATTAAGAATAATATTAACATTATCCATTCTATTTTTTTAGGATTTTGAAATAGCTTGCTGTTTTCTATTTTCTTAACACTTTCTTCTTTGCAAAAACTATATACAAACTTTCTTCCTAACACTCTAACAGCGAAAAAGATTATTGTGGTTATAATAAACGCTGAAATAGTTATAAATAGCGTTCCACCCACTGTTCCATAGCACATTCCTGCTAATACTTCAATAGGTTCACCAGGAATTACAACTAAAAATATTTGTGCAAATTGCAAACCAAATAGCATAAGCATTCCCAAGAATCCTAAATCTTCTATTCTTCGCTTGAATTCCATCTGACCTTCTGTTGTACTAATATTTCTAAAAAGTGGCCACAAATAAGCTATTGCTCCAATTATTATTGCAATTACTAATGCTAACATTATAATTTTAAATATTTTTACTTTAGTCTTTCTACTCATATTTTCCTCTTTATTATTTCGTTATATTTTTGCAATTTTTTATCACGAATCTTCAAACTATTAATTTCGTGGCATTTTCAGTTCTATCATTCCATTAAAAATTGGTATAATTTGAAAATTAACGTCTTTACTATTATACAATATAATAGCGTAAAAATAAAGTATTTTAAGAATTTCTTAATCTTTGTCTAATAATTATTTAATATCCATTTTTTATTATTTCATTTAGCTTTGGCTTATTTATTACTTCAAGGCTTTACTTTTCTATCCTATTTCTATAAACTTCATCTAAAATCTCATCTGGAAAATGTTCATCTAAAAACACATCCATTCTACTTCCCGCCTCAATATGTTCTCTTCTTTCATATTCTCTTTGAGCAGCAAGAGATGATATAGAAATATTGAATATCATGAAAACAACTGCAAAAGCGGTTATAACTTTTGTTCCTATTTTATACAATACTCTATCAAAAATTTTATCAAAATATGGATAAACTAATTTAATAAAAGCAACGCCTAATGCTCCCCACACTAGACAATACAATATGCTAGTTCTACCATTAAAATTAAAAAGTTGGTTAGAATAGTCCCATGATATTGTTCCAAATAATTTTTCCTGAAAATATGAGCATAAATATTCAGTTACTCCTCCCAACACTCCACTTACTAAAAATACTTGCCACATCTTTTTGAACTTAGGTAAAATCAAATAGAAAACGAGTGTACCAATTCCATATACTGGTGCAAATGGCCCATATATTAGTCCTTGCCTTGTTTCGAATTCTCCAGTTCTTACAAAATTGAAAATAACTTCCATGACGTAGCCCATAATACATCCAAAAACAAATATCCAAAATAATTTTAAAAACTCTCTCGCAATTTTTTTCATATTACCTCACTTTAAATTTTTCATTTTTTTAATTACCTTTAGTATTGACAGAAAATAGGATTAAAATACCTTTGATATTCATTTTTAAAGTTTGACTTAACTCTAAGTATCTTATATAATTTAGGAAGTTATATGTTAAAAATATTTATCACAAAAAATTTAAGAAAGAAGGAATTTATATGTCATATACAATAGGCGAAGTTGCGAAAAAAATGAATTTATCTGTCCATACAATTAGATATTATGAAAAAGAAGGTTTAATACCATCTATAAACAGAACTAAGAGTGGACTTAGAACTTTTGAAGATAAAGATTTAGAATGGATTAAACTAATAGAATGTTTAAAAGCTACCAATATGCCTCTAAAAGATATAAAAACATATATAGATTGGTATGTTGAAGGAGATAGCACAATTCCTCAAAGATATGATATGTTCTTGAAAAGAAGAGAAATTGTTGAAAATCAAATTAAAGAATTGCAAAAGACACTAAGCTTTATTAATTTTAAATGCAGTTATTATGAAAATGCTTTAAAAGTTGGAACAACCAAGACTAAAGAAGTATTGTATAAGTAATGAAAATAAAAAAAACTCTAATAGTTTATATGCTATTAGAGTTTTATGAAATATTAAAGTTTATTTAGTTAAAGGTTTTTATTCCTTTAGCTTGAAATTTATATTAAATCTATATCTTTATATAAGGGGAGTTAAAGATATAGGTTTAACCGAATTAATTTTAATAGAGTTTGATAACTCTATATATCTTTTTACATTGCTCTAAAATCAAGTTTTTTAACAATGTAAATTATTTTATGCTACAAATCTTTCAATGTTAGAACTTTGATTTGATAGAGAATATCCCTCTCCCTCATCCAAAATTCTATTTGCCTCATCTTGTGATATAGCGTCATATTTTACCATTGCATCTATTACTTGTTTTGTTCTTTGTTTTGCTAAATCTAGGTTAACTGTTGGCGCATATACTGATGGAGCATTTGGAATCCCTGCAAGCATTACTGCTTCATAATCTGTAAGTTCCATTGGCTCTTTCCCAAAGTATCCTCTTGATGCCTCTTTTACAGTTTCATATCCATCTCCAAAATAGCTAGTATTTAGATATAATTCCAAAATTTCTTCTTTATTATAATGTTCTTCTATTTCAAAAGCCATGAATACTTCTGCTGCTTTTCTTGTAAGTTCTTTTTCTTGTGTAAAATATATATTTTTAGCTAGTTGTTGTGTTATAGTACTACCACCTTCCACGAAACTCATAGCTTTTATATCATTCCATATTGCTCTTCCTATTGCTATAATATCTATTCCGCCATGTGTGTAAAATCTATGGTCTTCAACTGAAACTACTGCTTTTTTATAAATATTTGGCATTTCATCTAATGTTGTATAATTATCTTTTTCTTTTATTTGTGCTACTTTTTGCTCCAACGGTACTTCATTTATTGCTTCGCTGTACATATTATATCCTGTACCCGCTATTATCAGACCAAAGCTTAGTAATACTACAAATATAACAATTAATATTTTACCTATTACTTTTTTCATTACTACCTTCCTAAAACTTTAATATAAAAGTTTCTAATATTACTCCAAATCTTATTATATTTTATTTTCTATTTATATATTACCAAATAAAAATGACATTAAAGTGACTTTTTTCTTAATTAATTCTTAAGTTCTTTCAATTTTTTCAAAAAAGGTCCGTCCCCAATCGAAAATATTAATTATCTTCTTTTATAATGTTCTTACTGCCATAATATGTTGCAAGGAAGTAACCGCCATATATTGCAACCATAATTATTGCTGTCATAACAATTGAACCCAATATGTCTTGTTTTCCAAATACAGATAATATTATGCTAGCAACCTTCATTCCAAATATTGAATGTACTATTGCCAAAAGCAGTGGTATCATGAAGAATATTGCAATTTGCTTAAATAATGCTTTATTAATCATTTTTTCATCTGCGCCTATTCTTCTTAATACTTTATAACGTTCTTTATTGTCTGAGCTATCAGATAATTCTTTAAGTGCTAATATTGCTGCACTTGATATTAAGAATGTTATTCCTAAATATAGTCCAATAAATGTAACTGTTGCAGATATTCCTACACTTGATTCATAATTAGTTATTTTAGTAAATGCTGACATATTTTCAAATATTACATTATTTACCGCTTCTCCATTACTTGAAATGTCTACAATTTTATTTTCAATTGCTTGTTTCTCTTCATCAGTTTGACCATTATATATTCCTGATAAAAGCATACTGTATTTCCATTCTTCTTTGATTGCTTCATCTGGAAGAATTATTGTTCCAGTTTCCATTGCCTGTGTAGAAATAGTAATTACTGTATTTATACATTCATCAAATGCTGGTTTATATTCTTTTCCTTCAACTGTTAATCTTGTTCCCATACTTAAAGACGTATCTCTGTAGCTTTTCATTGCATCATAATTGCATACTACTGCGTATTCATCATCATTTAAACTTATTTCTTGTCTTCCATACAGTTTTTGTAATTTATTATAATCTGAAAGTTTTATTACTGTTTCTGGATAGTCTAATTCTAAAGCTGGGAAATCTCTTGATATTCCTTCAAGTACTGGTCCCAAAGTATCTTTTACAGTAATCTCATCTATTTGATATTCAGATATTTCTACATAATCTGAAAAGTTTGATTTATCAAATCCTACTTTTTCTAAAGAGTCCATTATTGGAACTAACGAATCTGCTCTTTGCTCATCAGTATAGTTAAATGTATCTCTGCCATTTGAACTAGTATAAGTTTCTGGTAAGTTATATGGTTTAGTTATTGTAATATCTGCTGGATTCATTTCTTTAAGTTGAGCATTTAATGAATTATTTAAGCTTATTGCTGATGAAAATATGCATATTGTAAAAAACAATAATAAACATATAATGCTCATTGAAAATACTGTTGTATTTATCTTGCTATTTGTTTGCCTTAATACAAACATATTCAAATCTTTTAAATATATCTTTTTGCTTGCTTGAACAAGTTTTAGTGCAAATCCTGAAAGTGAATAGAAAAACATAAATGTTCCTACAACTCCAAGTCCAATAGCTGTCATAAATTTATCTGCAATAGGTGAATTAACTCCTGTAATTGCTAAATAATATGCATAACCTAAAACTGCTATTGAAATTATAAATATTATTACAGAAATTACTGGATTTCTTAAAATAACTTTTTCATTCTTTTTTCCGGCATTTAATAAATCTATTAATTTATATTTTGCAACTGTGAATAAATTTAAAATCATTACAATTAAATATATTCCAGCAAAATATATGATTGTTTTTATCATCGCTGTTTGTGAAAAAATGAATCTGTATTCTTCCATATTAGCTTCAAACAGTTTTGCTACAAGTATGGACATTAGTTGTGAGCCAAATATTCCTACAATTAAGCCTACTGCTAGAGAAAAAATACCAATTAATAATGTTTCTAACAAAAGAATTACTGATATATTTCTTCTACCCATTCCCAGTAGCATATATAGTCCAAATTCTTTTTTCCTTCTCTTAATCAAGAAGTTATTTGCATATACTATTAAAAATCCTAATACAAGTGTAACAAATACTGAAACCATGCCTAAAACTTGTATCATTAACTCTATTATTTGTTGTTTAGATGTACTTAAATCTAGTGCTGCTTGTTGCTCATCCATGCTATTGAAAATGTAGAAAATTGCTACACCCAGAACTAGTGTGATAAAATAAATTACATAGTCCTTCATGTTTTTCTTCATATTCTTGAAGGCTAACTTAAATGACATCATTTAGCTCACCTCCAAGAAGTGTAACAACTTCTATTATTTTTTCAAAGAACTCTTTACGACTTTGTGAGCCTTTTATTAATTCATTAAAAATCTTTCCATCTTTTATAAATAAAATTCTATCTGCATAACTGGCTGTAAAAGCATCATGTGTAACCATTAGAATAGTAGTATTTAGATTTTTATTTAAATTTTCAAAGCTATCAAGCAATTGTCTAGCAGATTTTGAATCTAATGCTCCTGTTGGCTCATCTGCTAAAACTAATTTTGGATTAGTAATAATTGCTCTAGCTGATGCAATTCTTTGCTTTTGTCCTCCTGATACTTGATAAGGATATTTCTTAAAAATCTCTTTTATTCCAAGTTTTTCTGCAACATTTTCCACTCTTTCTTTTATTTCTTTAGGATTAACTCTTTGTATTGTTAATGCTAGTGCAATATTTTCAAAAGCTGTTAATGTGTCTAACAAATTAAAATCTTGAAATATAAATCCAAGCTCTTCTCTTCTAAATTTATTAAGTTTATTTCCTTTTAGCTTAGTTATATCAGTGCCATTGATTATAATATTTCCTGATGTAACTCTATCAATTGTAGAAATACAATTTAACAATGTTGTTTTTCCAGAGCCAGATGCACCCATAATTCCTACAAATTCTCCCTCTTGTACTTTAAAACTAATATTATCTATGGCTTTTGTTAAGTTTGATTTATTACCATAGTATTTTTCTACGTTTCTAACTTCTAAAACGTCTTTCATAAAATTTTCTCCCTTCCCGTAAATTTTGTGTTACAATTTTCAACAAGTATTTGTAAAAAATGCTATATGTGTTTTGAAACTATTGTAACATCCTTGTTGATTATATTTTAAACTCTTTTTATATTACTTGCCATCGATTTTCATTAATTTAAAGTGACATTTTTGTAAGATTTAATATAGAATTATACTACCTCTTGCATATAATTTTACTTCATATCTTTTCTAATCTGTTAAGTTACAAATATATCGTAATTTATTATATAGGAAAAACTTGATTTTTTCTATATAATAAAAAGAAGCCCCAGCAGAAGACTGCTGGGGTGAGATAATTTCGGCTTTACGCTATTGGGGTCTGAGCGGCATCAGCTCCAACTTGTTTGAAGAAGAGCCACCTTTCCCCTTTGAGGGGGTTAGGTTCTGCTTTTTTCATTCTACAGTCCTCACTAAGCGTAAACCAGGTGTCATTTGACATCCTTACATAACGCTCGTATTCGGCGGCTTTTTTCCTATAATTGTACCCCAGCCATATAGCTAAGGTAGCTTCCAGCTGGTTTGTAACTTCGAAGCCATCTCTAAAAGCCTCTTTAGTCAAATCCTTCCGGCACATTTCCATCTGCTCTTTGGGTTTGACTTTTTTGCCTATCCACTTATTAACCAGAATTTATTTTTTCTAAAAATATCTTTTCTGTTTAACCTTTTAATAGCATAATTAAATTTCTGTCATACTATTAACTGGAAAAGTAATTTTTACAACTGTGCCTTCTCCTTCTTCAGAATCAAGCTTTATTCCCAAGTCTAATTTATCACATAATTTTTTACATAAATAAAGACCAATTCCTGTTGATTTTTTGCCAATCAATCTTCCATTTTCGCCAGTAAAGCCTTTTTCAAATACTCTTGAAATATCTTTTTCTTTAATTCCAATTCCATTATCTTTAATCCAAAGTATAACACTGTCTTTCTTCTCTTCTGAATATATTTCAATTTTTTTATCATCTTTTTTTGAGTATTTAATACTATTTTGGATTATTTGATTTAAAATAAATATGCACCATTTGCTATCTGTATATACCGTTCTTTCTAAATCATGCAAATTTAATTCAATATTATTGTATACTATTGACTCTTTATTTCTCATAACTGCTGAATTAACAATTTCTTTAAGACTACTCTTGCTTACCATATAATCTTTTTCAACAGTGTTGCTTCTTGCATAGAAAAGCACTTGCTCTATGTAATTTTCCATCTTATTTATTTCTTCATCTATGCTTTTTGTTACATCAGATTTATTATTTTCAATAATTAACTTACTTGTTGCTATTGGTATTTTAATTTCATGTATCCACATTTCAATATAATCTTTGTAGTCTTCCACTGCAAACTTATATTTATTTACATTTTCAATCATTGCTTTGTTAGTCTGTTTAAGTGTCTCTTTTAAAATCTTTCCTTCCTGAAAATTTGCATTCGGTATTATTTCAGAAATTAGATATTTTTCTTCCAACTGATTTAGATTTGATTCTAGTGTATCATAATAAGATTTTTTGTTTATGTATTCGGCTATATTGAAAATTAAATAAATTGCTGTTGGAACAGCTACAATGTATACAGCTATAAATCCCTCTACATTATATGGTATTAAAAATACCAAAATTGTAAACAGTGCTAATACTAGCACTGTAAAAGATAGAAGTTTTCCTTTTATAAAACCTTTTAAGCTCATTTTAATAGTTCTCCTTTATTTCAAAATGTATCCCTGTCCTCTTCTTGTTTCTATTAAATCTTGCAACTCAACTTCTTCAAGTTTTGTTCTTAGTCTTTTCATATTTACTGTGAGAGTATTATCATCTATAAAACTTTCGCTCTCCTATAAATAATTTATTATTTCTTCTCTTGAAACAATTTGACCTCTTTTCGATACTAAAAAGTATAGTATTTTTAATTCATTCTTCGTGAGTTCAATCTGCGTATTTCCTTTTTCCAGCATACTTTTTGATACATTTAATATGAAGTCTTGGCAATCAATCTTATTTTGATTTGTATCCGTTAGTTTACTTCTTCTAAGAAGTCCTGCTATTTTAGCAAGCAATATTTGTAAATTAAAAGGTTTTGTAACATATTGGTCTGCGCCATAATTTAAACTTATTAGCTCGTCCAACTCATTGTCTTTACTTGTTATCATAATTATAGGTACATTAGACACTTTTCTTATTTCTTTTAAAATATATTCTCCATCTATATTTGGTAAATTTATATCCAATAATATTAAATCAGAATTTATTTCAATCGCATCTTTTACTGGATTTTCAAAATTTTCTAGACTTGTTGCTTCATATCCATTTTTATTTAAAAATATTTCTAATTCTTTTCTTAATTTTTCATCATCTTCAATTATTAGAATTTTTGACATAATTTGCTCCTGTTAAAGTTCGTTTTCTTTCATCATTTCTTTCTTGCCTTGTTCAAAGCTAGACAGTTATAAATTTATTATTTTAAATTACACACCCATTGTCATTGTTTCTGGTAATGTTGAACCACCATCTATTACAATGCCTTGAGCTGTTATATATGAGCTTTCATTGCTTGCAAGAAATGCTGCAAGTTCTCCTAATTCTTCTATTGTTCCTAATCTTTTCATTGGAATTCCTTTTGCAATTCCATCTACAACTGATTCAGGATTTGATGCATCTGTTTCATTTGCCATACCCTCAACCATTGGTGTCATTATATATCCTGGCATTATTGCATTAACTCTAATATTATCTTCAACAAGCTCTGCTGCTAAGGCTTTTGTAAATCCAACTAATGCTGCTTTTGTTGTCGCATAAGCAACTTCTCCACTATCTGCAACCATAGGTCCTGTTACACTTGATAAATTAACTATTGAACCAGATAAATTCTTTTGCATATATGGAACACAGGCTTTACTTACATTCCATGTACCTTTTATATTGATATCAAAATGGAAATCTCTTAATTTGTCATCCATATCCATGAATTTTTCTAATCTACAAACTCCTGCATTATTTACTAATATATCTATTTTTCCATATTTTAAAGCAATATCATCAACAGCATTTTTTACTCCCGCAAAATCTCTTATGTCAACTTTATATGCAAGTACTTCTTTTCCTTCTTCTTTTAATTTATTTACTGTTTCATCTAACTTATCTGAATAATCTAATATTGCTACTTTTGCTCCATATTTTAAAAATACCTTTACAATTCCTAAGCCATTTCCCATGGCACCTCCAGTAACAATTGCTACTTTTCCTTCTAACTTTTCCATAAACTTTCTCCTTTCAAATATTTTTTATATCTTTTGTAAAATTTAATATATTATGCCTAATCTCATAAAGAATTGTACAATTTTATCTTGAAAATTGCAATAGCAAAGTATAATATGCCATATTGCAAACGATTAGTATCAAGAAATATGGGAGGATTTCCTTAAGAAACATCTTAGTATCAAGACTTATCTGAAATATTTGAAATTTGACTGAATTATGTAAATTGTGACTTGAATAAACTGTTTGATCTGAGTCACAACCGCGACCAGGTCGTGT
This sequence comes from uncultured Clostridium sp., assembly GCA_930986425.1. Lineage (GTDB taxonomy): Bacteria > Bacillota > Clostridia > TANB77 > CAG-508 > CAG-793. Next base: position 37,494 of record CAKNJR010000007.1, read on the forward strand.
TTGCTCGGATTAAGAGGGACGACACCAATCAGCTCAAGGTTGAGCTGATTATAGGAAAAGACCTCTGTACTGGGTGCAGTTGTCCGGATTGTTCATGGTGCGAGAAGTTCGACTGGTTGCAGGGGCTTGACGTTCCCTGTGACAGCTAAGCTTGTACGCCACATCCGTTTAATCTCCACCCGCCCCGGCTCTGTGCTGACCACTTAGGTCTCGCAAGCCGGGGCGGGCTTTTTATTGTCTAAAAAATATGCTTTTCTAAAATTTCACATTGCTTAAAACTAGACTTATAAAAACATCATTTACATATCAGTTTCGTCATATTCTATATCATAAGTAGGCTCTGTATTCATATTGCTACTTGGTCTTTGTTTTACTTCTGTTGTAGTTCCTGTTGGCGTTGTTGTTATTTTCACTTCACTATTTTTTCCATCTTTCATTGCTTCTTTTTGTAATTTATTAAGTTTTATTCCATTCATTGTTTTTCCTAACATTTCACTCAATTTGTCTGCTAAATCTGGCACTAAATCAAGCAATTTATCAACAGATGATGAATGTTCTACTGGAAGTAATTTAACACCACTTGCTTGTACAACTATAAATGCTATTGGAGATATGCTAACTCCTGCTCCTGAACCTCCTCCAAATGGTAGTCTTTCTTTTGGTGGTTCAATTTCTTTTTTTGTAACATCTTTTGTTTTTCCATTGAATTCACTTCCACCTGCTGCAAATCCAAAATTAACCTTAGATATTGGTATTATTACCACATTATTTGATGTTTGAATTGGGTCACCAACAATTGTATTAACATCAACCATTTCTTTTATACTGTTCATTGCAGTATTCATTAATCCTTCAATTGGATATTCACTCATATTTTTTCCTCCTTTTAATTTTTTACATCATAGAATATTTGTTTTTCATTGATGTAATTACACTATTTTTCTTTTTTACACATTACTTTAATAATATGTAGTATTTTACTAGTTATTATGCAACTAAACTGTAAAAAAAATACATTTTTATTTAAATAAATTGGTGTAATTTTATAATTATAGTTTTTGTATTTTTCTACATCTGCAACATATGGAAGAGCTATTGCAATAAATATACTAACAATTGAACTTGCAATTGCTGTAAACGCTGCATCTTCTGTTCCTAAATGTATATTTAAATTACTCTTTTTTAAATTAAATATTGGTATTAATTTTTTAGATATCTCTCTTGCTTTCTTTTTATCTGCTTCTATATCTTTATGTTTTTTTATTTCTTTATCGTATTGTTTTATCATAATTTTTTTTAGTTTTATATTATCTAATTTTATAGATAGTATAGGTATTTTTTCAAAAGCAAGGATTTTTATTTTTAATTTAAATTTCAAGTAATTTAAAAATTCGAGTTTTAACTTATCATCTTTCTCATATATTAATATGTTTAATATTTTTATTGCGTCATCTATATTTTCTATTTTTATATCTTTTATAATTATTTTTAATTTTGATGTTGTTAAAATCATTACTAGTAACACTATAATTATTAATAGTATAAAAAGAAAAACTATCACAAAGAATTCCTCCTTTATAATAGTTTTTCCATTTTTTAACTGTATATACTTTTTTGTTTATTATTTATTAAAATTTATATTTTACTTATAGCTTGATTTTCAATTTTGATGTTGTCAATTTCTATATGTTTTGAATTGAGATTTAATTTGCTTTTCTCACTTTTTTATTTACCTCAATTTCTCCAAACAATTCATTTTGTTCAGTTTCGACCTTACTTCTTCTTGACATTTCTAATAATCCAGAAAAAGCTGTGACAACTTCTTGAGGTTTGCATTTTTTTAGAGAAAATATTTTATTAAATACAAAATGCTTATTTTTAAGTAATGCTCTATACATAGTTTTTACAGAATCTCCTACTGTATAGTTTTCAACAATTGCTATTTTTTCGATATTTTTAGCATTTCGGTTTATTTTATTAGTATTTTTTTCTAAAATTCCTTTATATGTATTATAAATATCTTTAGACGTGAACTTAACTTCTAAATCTGTTCTTTTTGGAATCTCTATATTTTCTGGAAATCTATATGCTCTTTTATTATTTGCACTATACATTTCTCTGAACTTATTTGTGATTTCTTTATATTGCTTATATTCTATAATTCTTCTAATAAGTTCTTCTTCTGAAAGCATTTCTTCCTCTTCTTCCTGTCTTGGAAGAAGTTTTTTAGACTTTATATATAATAGGTTTGAAGCCATGATTAAAAATTCGCTAGTAACTTCTAAATTCATTTTTTCTGCCATATTTATATATTCTATGTACTGGTCTGTTATTTCACTTAAAGATATGTCATATATATCCATTTTGTTTTCATCAATTAGATGACATAATAAGTCTAATGGACCTTCAAAGTTTTCTAATTTAATCTTATATTTATTAATTTCTAGTGTAAATACATTTTGCATTTTTCATCCTTTCTCTGCGATGGTAAGTCGTTCCTTTTTTGTAATATAAGTATATTTATTCTAATGTTTTTTCTAGGAATTTTTAATCAGTTTCATTAATTCTACATGCTTCTTCTATGCTTTCAGTTTTATATCCTTTTTTCATTAAATAGTTTTTTATTTCTTCTTTCTCTAAATTAGACTTTTTAATGGCTATGCTTTTAGCTGATTGCAATTCATAGTCGCTTAATTCTTCTATATGATTTGAAATATAATCATCTATTAAGCTTTTACTAAGGCCTTTTGCCATAAGTTTATATTTTATTTCTTTTATAGATAAATTCTTAAGAGCCATAAATTCATTTACAGCTCTTTTTATGTAATTATTATCATTTATATAACCATTTTCTTTAAGTTCTTCTATTGCATCATCTAATAGCTCTTCTTCTATTACTTTATTAAACTTAAGCCTAATTTCATTTTCTGTTCTTTTTTTAAAAGAAATATATTTTAAAATCTTAGTTTTAGCGAAGTCTAGTTCTTCTAAGCTATAATTCTTTTGAAATGTATCTTCTTTTTTTACGTATTCAAATTGTTTCATTTTTTCATACTTTCTATTTTAGAATATCTTTCATTCATTAGCAATTGTCAAGTTTTCTTTGACAATTGAATTTTCTTTTAATTTAAAAGAAATTATTCTTCATCATCATCTTCTGGTTCTATATCTTGCTCTTCATCAATTACTTCTTCGCCTAAGCTTTGCTCAAATGCTTCATTGAAGTTATTTCTAATTTTTTCTTCAATTTCTTTCATAACTTCTGGATTATCTTCTAAATATTTTTTAGCATTTTCTCTACCTTGTCCAATTCTTGCACCATTGTATCCAAACCATGAACCACTTTTTTCTACTAAGCCTAAGTTAATACCTAAGTCTAATATATTACCAGATTTTGATATTCCTTTTCCATATACTATATCAAATTCTGCCTCTCTGAAAGGTGGAGCTACTTTATTTTTTACAACTTTTACTCTTACTCTATTACCTGTTACTTCTCCATCTTGTTTTATGTTTTCTATTTTTCTTATATCCATTCTAACTGATGCATAGAATTTAAGTGCTCTTCCACCTGGTGTTGTTTCTGGATTTCCAAACATAACACCTACTTTTTCTCTTAATTGGTTAATAAATACTATTACACTATTTGATTTATTAATTACACCTGCTAACTTTCTTAATGCTTGTGACATAAGTCTTGCTTGAAGTCCAACATGAGCATCTCCCATATCTCCATCAATTTCAGCCTTTGGAACTAATGCTGCAACTGAGTCAACTACTATTATATCAATTGCTCCACTTCTAACTAAAGCTTCAGCTATTTCTAGTGCTTGCTCTCCTGTGTCTGGTTGAGATACTATTAAGTTATCTATATCAACACCTAAATGCTTAGCATATACTGGGTCTAATGCATGTTCTGCATCTATAAATGCTGCTTCTCCACCCATTTTTTGTGCTTCTGCAATCATATGTAATGCAAGTGTTGTTTTTCCTGATGATTCAGGACCATATACCTCTATAATTCTTCCCTTAGGAATACCACCTATGCCTAATGCTATATCTAAGCTTAAAGCTCCTGTTGGTATTGCCTCAACATTCATTGCTTTAAACTCTCCTAATTTCATAACTGAACCTTTTCCAAATTGTTTTTCTATTTGTCCTAATGCTGCCTCTAATGCTTTTTGTTTTTCTAAATTTGCTTTTTCTGTACTCATATTTTTCCTCCTAATTAAACATTTGTTTGTACATCACATATTATATACTAACTTAAAAATTTGTCAATAGTTTTTCCAAACATTTTTTCGATTTTTATTTTTTCTAAATAGAATTAATCTTTACAGTTAAACGATTTTTATTTTTGTCTAAACCATTCATTAAAGTTGTTATATACATTATAACTATTTGGAGCGAAATTGCCTCCAACATTTGCATTTAATATTAATGTATTTCTACTTCTATATAACCCAATATAAGGTACATCATCATTTACAGCTTTTTGTATTTCATCATAATTATCTAGTGAATTTAGTTTTGATTTTACGTCTTGGTTATTGTAGTTTGCTATATTTCCATCACCGTAGAAATAGCTTAAATCTGGGTTCATTGAGTTCGTAACACCAGTTAAAATCATTTGGTAATTTTTATCACTTAGATATTCATAATATCTATCATTTGATACTTTAGTTATATTTACATTTATTCCAACCGCTTCAAGTTGTCTTTTTATCTCGTTTGCAACACTTACTCTTTCTGCATTATCTTCTGAAACTACCAATGATAATGTAAGTCTTCTTACATATCCATTTATACTTTTTTGCCATCTATCATTTTGATATATCCATCCAGCTTGCTCTAGGGTTTCTCGTGCCTTTGATTGATTATATGATATTTCACCTTCTTGTGAATATAAGTAGCTTCCATAATCTAGTGGCGAATTTGCTACATAGTAATTATTTGAAAATACTGTTGACACTAATGTATTTTTATCTATAGCATAATTTATGGCTTGTCTTACTGCTTTATCTTGTAATATTATATCGCTACAATTTAAGCTTAAGTAATCATAATTTCTTCCTTTATATTCTTTTTTATTATAGCCCATTGTTCCAATATGGTCAGAATAGGTTGATGTAGATGTGTTAATTATATCTATATTTCCTAGTTTAAAACTATTATAAATTTCTCCCATTGTTGCATATCTTTTTATTGTTATAGATTGCGCTTTAGGTGTTTTATCTTTTACATATCTCCATCTATCATTTCTAGTAAGTAATATTGTATTATCATCTATACTAGCAATTTTATACATTCCTGTTCCTATTGGAATTTTATTTGTTGTTTCGAAATCTTCATTTAAATAATACATACTAGGCAATATTGGAAACGAAAGATTAAATTCGAAAAATGGAACTGCCCTAGATAAATGAATTATTACAGTTTCAGTATCAGGTGTTTCTACACTTGCTATATCTGCAACATTAGCAGAATATGCTGTATTTCTTTCTTTCAATTTTTCTATTGTAAAGCTTACGTCTCTAGCAATTAAGCTACTTCCATCTTGCCATTTTATTGATGTATCTAATTTTACTTCATAAGTAGTATCATCAGTTTTTGTCCATGATGTAGCTAAGCAATTTTCTACTCTATAATCTGAAGTTATATTTAATAAAGGGTCAAATATGAGTTTGGATATATTTATTATTTCTTTATTGTTTGTAAGTAATGGGTTCATTGTATCATAGTTAGAAATACCCATAGTTAGATTATCCATCATTTCAATGGTGGCTTCTTGTGTGGTATTTTCTTCTTCTATTTCATCATTTTGAACATTCTGACGATATAAAACATAAACAGTTCCTATTATTAAAATAATGATGAAAACTATAAATATATATTTAAACACATTATTGTTTTTCATATGTGAACTCCCTAATCATGATTTAATGAATTTCTTATAATACATGGAAAATCGAAGATTTTACCTATATTTCAAGATAAAGTTACCTTAGGCAGCCCGAGCAAAGCTCGTGGCATGTGGCGAAGCCACTTTTCTTACATATAATATAATAAATTTGTTAATTTTACAATACTTTTATGGATAATTTGTTACTGTTTAATGGTATTTTAAATATCTTAGTCCTGTAACGGGTATAGCTATATAAAAATTTCACTCCGTCCCAACGGAGCTACCTGCTTCGTTCAATTTTTATATAGTTACACCCTACGCGGACTTTAAACATATATAAACCATTAAACAGTAACAATACATTTATTTATAAGATTATTAAAAAAATAGACATAAATTAAATTTTACTATATCTGTAAAATATTAATTATATGCCCCTACATGTTTATATAAATTATTGTAAATCGGTTTTAAACTAATTTAACTAGTATTTAATTAGTTTAAATTGAATTTATATTCAAATCTATCTTGATTCTACAATAAGCCTTATGCCTGTTCTATCTTCTCCCTCTATTTCTACCTCAGCAAATGCTGGTATACATACTAAGTCCACTCCTGTTGGAGCTACAAATCCTCTTGCAATAGCTACTGCCTTCACAGCTTGATTTAATGCTCCTGCTCCAATTGCTTGCATTTCTGCCTTTCTTGTTTCTTTTACCATCCCAGCTATTGCTCCCGCAACTGAGTTTGGATTTGACTTTGATGAAATCTTTAACACTTCCATTTTTTCCTCCTATAATTTAATTTTTTGTTTGTTTGTAATTACATATATAGTTATAATACTTTAAGGGAAAAATGTCTAGTCTTTTTTACTATTTTTTGGAAGTTTTCGTCGACTCTTTTTGACATTTTATAGCAATTTTTACACATTTATTCTATATATCTTCTTTGTTCGACAGTTTTCTACATCAATATCAAATACAACACCATTTAAAATACACTTGCCTTCTGCTAGTTTATATCTTTCTGGAAGTGAAGTAACAAATCTTTTTAATGAAACGTCTACATCCATTCCAATGACTGATTTTTCTGGTCCTGTCATACCTAAATCTGTTATATATCCTGTACCTTTTTCTAGAATTTTTTCATCTGCTGTTTGCACATGAGTATGTGTTCCAAACATGGCAGTAATTCTTCCGTCTACATAATATCCCATAGCAATTTTCTCGGCTGTTGCCTCTGCGTGGAAATCTAGTATTTTTATATCTGCATCTATTTGAGCTAATATTTCATCTATACAGGTAAATGGATTATCTGAAAGAATTCCCATATCTGTTCTACCAATTAAATTAATCACTGCTATTTTTTTGCCCATTTTCTCTACTATTGTATATCCTTTTCCAGGACATCCTTTTGAATAATTTGCAGGTCTAATTATTTTCTTGTTATTAATAAAACTAAATATATCTTTCTTTCCCCATGTATGATTTCCCATTGTGATTACGTCGATATCTAATTTGCTTAATTCAGCGAAATTCTTACTCGTCATTCCCATTCCGCCACCAACATTTTCGCCATTTACAATTGTAAAATCTATATTTTCAATTTCTTGCAAGCTTGGTAAATCATGTTTTAATTTTTCTAAACCAGTTTCTCCTACCAAGTCTCCTACCGCTAGTATCTTCAAATTTATTCTCCTCCTATTCCTTTGTTTTACTTAACTATTTAACTTCTATGCTCTTTTCTTAATTTAAAACTTCCTATTCAAAAGTCGTCAAAATCATTTACTTTATTTCTTCTTGCAATACTTTTAAAATACTATTTACTGCAAATTCATTGTTGTATTCTACATGTTTTAAAGATTTTAGCTCGCTTATTAGGTTATTAACACTACTTGGATTGTCTGTAAATTTAATATAATTAAATTTGTGTAACCATTCTTTATAAGATTCGGAAATTTTATTGTCTAAACTTTTGAAAACAATACAAGGTGTTTCAGTAATTGCTGAAAATATCATGCCATGTAATCTATCTGTGATAACTATTTCAGCCTTTTTAAACTCATCAAATTTATAGTTTAGTATTTCCTCTCTAAGCTTTCCACCAACAGTATAAATATCGTCTTCTATGCTATTCTTAAATAACCCATATTTTGCAAACTTTTTTTGTAATTCTTTCTTTGACTCTTTATTTATAGTTTCCAAATTCATATCAGTAACATAGCTTTTACTATAATTTTCATTAATTGCATCTAGGACATTATCTTTAGTTTCTTTAGAAAGTACACTTTCCTTATCTACTCTAAATAACACAAGTGCTCCTTCTCTATTGTAATTTGATTTTAAATGTAATGTCATAACTATATCTGGTGTAAGGTAAACTTTAGCACTTGCAAAATTACTTTTAATAAACTCATATGAAAGTCTTTCTCTTGCCATTATAACTAATTTTTTATGGTTATTATATATTTCTTTTGAAATTTGTAATTCTTTTTTTCCTTCTTCATCTGGTGTAAAATACGCGGTTTCAGGAAATAAGATTATTTTATTATTAGGAAATGTTTTTATGACCTCTCTTCTGCCTCTTTCTGGTCTTGCATAAATATTTCCTAAGTTTCCACCACCATGAATCATTATTATATCATCGGGAGAAATTGTGTCTTTCATTTTCTTTACACAAGTGTCCAACTTTTCTTCATGAACATGATGATATTCAAAATCAGGAAAATATTTTTTTATAAATTTTTCTTCTGCATAATATATAGCTTGGTCACCAATATTGCCATGATATGGTTCTCCCATTATAATAATTTTTCTCATTTTAGCCATTTCCTTTCATGAATTATTTTATAACAGCAATTATTTCTTTCTTATATTTTTCCGTAATTGTGTTATCTGTCTCTCTTCCATTTTCTACTTCTATTGAATATTTATTGTTTATTTTTTCTTTCTTAATTGCATTCATTCTAAACCATTCGTACTCTATATCAAAATTACCAGTATCAATAACATGATATCCATCTTTAGCCAGATTATAAGCTAAAACCGTAGCTGTTGGTCCTAATGAAAGTAGAATAGTTTTATTTTTTCCAACTTCTTTTAAAGTCTTAAATATTTCATCATATTTATCAAATGCATTTTCAGCTGGGCAAATCAATCTTTGCACAGATTTACAACCATCTAGTAAATCGTTTCCAACGCCTGCCCTTGTTTTTTCACCTTCACAAATAATAACATCTTTGTCTTTATAAATATCTTTTAACATGTCAAAATACATTTTGCATTTACTTTTATCTTTATATCTCATATATAATCTCGTTATATTTGCGGTACAATAAGTCATATCTTCATTTAAATATTCAATCCATGCATTTCTTGTTCTATACATGTTTTCAACCCAAAATTCTTCGCTTGCCTGAGTTAAATTATCAAAATTATTTATTGCATCTGGAATTCCCACTAAACAAAAATCTTGTTTTTTTCCTAATATTTCTACTAATTGCGCTGTTAAATCTTGATTATATCTCTGAAAAGGAAAACTTTTTCCTTTTATTATATCTAATTCTCCATCACCTAGTCTAGCAATTGATTTCCCACTTTTTATCAAGTTTAGAGAATCTTCTGTATTCAATATTTTTATATTACTTTTTTCCATATCAGATAATAATATTTTTTTCTTCTCTTCAAATGTTAATTCATTCATAAAATATGTTTCCCTTCAAAAAAAATAACTGTTTCAAATTATATCATAATTTGAATCGCTTTTCAATATTGACATAAAACATTTTGCCTTTTATAATGTTATTTTATACACATAAAAAAGACTCATATACTTAAATGTATATAAGTCCTTTTTATGTGCTATTTTGCGTAATCAATTACTCTTTTTTCTCTAATCATATTGATTTTTATTTGACCAGGATATTCCATTTCATTTTCAACCTTTTCTGCAATCTTTCTAGCCATAATAGTCATTTCATCATCTGAAATTCTTTCAGGTTTAACTATTATTCTAATTTCTCTACCTGCTTGTATAGCATAAGATTTTTCAACTCCATCAAATGAATCTGCAATTGATTCAAGTTGTTCTAATCTCTTGATATAAGCATCCAGAGTTTCCCTTCTTGCTCCAGGTCTTGATGCTGATATAGCGTCCGCTGCTTGTACTAAATATGCTTCTGGTGTTTGTGGTTCTACATCTCCATGATGTGCTTCTACTGCATTAATTACTCTCATATCTTCTTTATACTTTTTAAGAATTTCTACACCTATTTCTACGTGTGTACCTTCCATATCGTGGTCTAATGCTTTACCAATATCATGAAGTAATCCTGCACGTCTTGCAAGTTTTGTGTCTAAACCTAACTCATCTGCCATAATTCTAGCAAGGTTTGAAACCTCAATAGAATGATTTAGTACATTTTGTCCATAGCTTGTTCTATATTTAAGCTTTCCAAGTAATTTTATTATATCAGGATGTAAATTCATTACTCCAGTTTCCATAGCGGCTCTTTCGCCCTCTTCTTTAATGGTTTTTGCAACTTCTTCTTTTGCTTTTTCAACCATTTCCTCTATTTTAGCTGGATGAATTCTTCCATCATCAATTAGTTTTTGAAGTGCAATTCTTGCTACTTCTCTTCTAAGTGGGTCGAATCCTGAAATAACAACTGCTTCAGGTGTATCATCTATTATGAAATCAACTCCTGTTAATGTTTCCAAAGCTTTTATATTTCTACCCTCTCTACCAATAATTCTACCTTTCATATCGTCATTTGGAAGTGCAACTATTGATACAGTTGATTCTGAAGTATGGTCTGCTGCACATTTCTGTATAGAATATGTGATAATGTTTTTAGCTGTTTCGTCAGATTTTTCTTTAATTTCTTCTTCCATCTTCTTAATTCTTTCAACTTTTTCAGATGTAAGTTTTTCATCAACTTTAGCTAATAATTGTTCTTTTGCCTCATCAACTGATAGTCTTGCAATTCTTTCTAATTCATCAAGTTGAGAGTCCTTAAGTTTTTGAACTTCTTCTCTTTCCTTATCAATATCGTCTTCCCTTTTATTTAATTGTTTTTCTTTCTGCTCTGCTGAATAAAGTTTCTTTTCAAGATTTTCTTCTTTTTGCAATAATCTTTTTTCTTGTAATTGAATATCACTTCTTCTCTCTCTAATCTCTTCTTCTAACTCGTTTCTGCTATTAATTATCTCCTCTTTAGCCTTAACTATTTCTGCTTTTTTAGCATTTTCGGCATCTCTTTGCGCATCCTCTCTAATCCTCTTTGCTTCTGCTTCAGCACTTCGGATTTGTGACTCTGCTGTTTTCTTTCTTACCATATATCCTATAAATGAAAAAATCACCGCTGAGACTAGAAAGATTATGATATACATTGCAATTTCCATATCATACACCTCTTTCTATTAAATTTTCAATGTTCAAATATATATAATTTATAAATATATTCTTCCTTTATTATTTTATTATTATTATGTGAATATGTCAAGTAGTAAATGCGCTTTTCTAGTTAAAGTTTTCAAAATTTTTATTTTTTTAATTACCAAAATATGTTTAAAAAGAACTCTCTATGCTATGTTAGTATAGAGAGTTCTTTATTTTATTTATGCTCTTGGGTGAGCTTTTTTATATATATTTTTTATTCCTGGGTCTTGAAATTGTGCATAAACTTGTGTTGATGATATATCTGAATGTCCAAGCATTGCTTGAATTGATTTTAAATCTGCTCCATTTTGCAATAGATGTGTTGCAAAAGAATGTCTTAAAACGTGAGGTGTAATATCTTTTTCAATATGAGCCTGTTCTTTATAATATTTAACTATTTTCCAAAAGCCTTGTCTTGTAAGTCTTGAACCATTTACATTAACGAACAGTGCTTTATTATTTTCGTCTTTAATAAGAATTGGTCTAGCCTTGTCAACATACTCCTTTAAAGCTTTTTCAGCAAGAGCACCTAATGGAATTGTTCTTGTTTTCTTACCATTTGAGCAAGTTACTGTATCTTCTTCAAAGTTAACATCATCTATGTCTAAGTCTATTATTTCTGTTACTTTCATACCAGTAGCATATGCAAACTCAAGCATTGCCTTATCTCTAGTTCCTTTTAAATCAACATCTTTAGGTTGGTCTAATAGTAACTCAACTTCATCTGAAGTTAGTACACTTGGAACTCTTTTTTCTATTTTAGGAGATTGTATTGAAGCTGTTGGGTCATTTTTAGCCTTTTTTGTTCTAAGTAAAAATTGATAAAAAGACCTAATTGATGCTAAGCTTCTTGAAGCTGTTGATGTCTTCTTTCCCTCTTTTTGTAATTCTTTTAAATAATCTTTAATGTCTTCTTCTTTTGCTTTGGCAAAATTAATATTGTTAGCCATAACATAGTCTCTGAATTGCATAATATCTCTTCTGTATGATTGTAGAGTATTATCTGACAATTTTTTATCGTTTTGTAAGAATTCTAAAAAAAGTTTAATCTGTTTATCCATTTTTGCTCCCCTATTCTTATATTTTATTTTTAATTGTTTACTTAAACTTATTATGTTATATCAAATATTTAAGTAAAAGTAAAGTGTTTTTAAAAATAATTTACAATACTTATTAATAAATTACTGCTTATATATGTTTCAATAAGCGAGCCTACTGCCATTATTACAAGCATTATAAGACAAAACATTGTATGTCTTATTATTTCAATTTTTATATTTTCTTTTCTTCTATCTTTAATTATTGATTTGTACAAATTGATTCCACTAACTGCTAAGCTTAATAAGCATGGTATAAATATTATATTGTGTAATAGCATTGATGAAAGTACAAAACTAATTCCTTTTCCTGTTCCAAGTGCCAATACAACTGATGAAATTGTATAGCCCATGCAAAATCCTTTATAGCCGATTACTCCATAAACAATTGGTATTCCAATAACAGTAGAGCTCATAAACCATAAAAGAAATATGAATAATAAATTATTTCCAATTGATGTTTTTAATAATTTAAAATAATCTAATTTTGAACCGTTTTTTATTTCAGTTACAAAATTATTTATATAGCTTGTAATCTCTGTTTCTTGAGATTCAGAGGAATTGTTTACAACGATTATTCCTATTATTAGGCCTAGTAAAAATATAATAATTAAAATCAAGTATATTTTCACATTTCTAACTATGTGTTCCTCTATAATCTTTTTTATATTTCTCATTCTATTCCTCCTAATACATAATATCTATGAAGTAAAAAGGAGAAATAGAACTTGTTTTATCCTATTTGTACTTTTCCATATACTCCGCCACCGCCGGCATGTATATGCATTTGACCTTTTCTTGCATTGTCGATAATTTCAGCTTGTTTTGCACCGATGATTCCTTCTATATCATCTTTCGCAATTTTATGTAATATTGTCATTTCTGTACCAAAATTTGATAGTAATTTTTCAATTGTTTTTCCACCTACACCTGGCATAAATCCAAGTGGTATCTGATAATTATACTTTGGTCTAAAGCTTGGACTTGTAGACTCTTGGTCTTTTATAATTTCGATTCTATCATAAACACCCATTGTAATATTTGTACCACCACATTTGTCGCAAACAGTTGCTGGTGGAGGCGTTTCAATAGAGCAGTTACAATCCTCGCAAAAACTTCTATTATATTTTCCTAGTTTAGGGTCTAAACCATAATTTGCTAATATTTTTCTACCATCTTCCATTTTTATAGCTTTCATTATTTCTTTAAAACTAATATTGTTTACTAACAATTTATTGTATTCTCTAGCAATTTTTGGAAGTGAGTGTGCATCTGAGTTAGTTATAAAGTTTTTATTTGCTAGCTCACTAATTTCATCTGCAATATATGTATCAGCACTTAAGCCAAGTTCTACTGCAAATATTTTATCGTATTTTTCTTTAAAAATTCTTGATAATCTTTCTGTACAATTTCCATAATAACTTTTGAATGGAGTAAATATATGTGCTGGTATTAACACTCCATTGTATTTTTCTACTATGTCAATAAGCTCATATCCTGAAATGTCTGATTTTTGAGTACTTAAAGTTATGTTGTGTATATGTGTAGACATTTCTTTCGAAAATCCTTTTATATCTTTTAAAGTCGGAAAATAACATAGATTATGTGCACATCCATGTTTTCCATCTTCTCTAGTTTCAGTAGTTTCTACTTCACTACCTAATATAATACAAATTTTATCTTTGTATATTATTCCGCCATCATCTATTTCGTAAGCTTCACCTGTTTTTAAAAAATTCTCTATATCTTCAATTACATAAGGAGATGCGCAGTCTATTATTCCTACAACATCTATTCCTTTTCTTTCAAAACATTCTTTAGCAATATTTGCAAAGTTTAGTGACTTTGCTGCTGTTATTTTTATTGGTTTTCCATTTTCACTTCTTCCTATGTGTACATGTAAATCTGCAAATATTTCGTTCATTTTTTAGAATAATTCCTCTCTAAGTTAAATCTATTTTTGTTCTATTCTTAAATAACCACTATATTTCTCTATCATCATCGTCATCTTTACTTATAGAACCGTTTGCACCACTAGTTGTTTGACTACCTGCATTTGGGTTTAAAGCTCCATAACCATTATTAATGCCATACCCAACATCGCTTGGTTTATCTCCCATTCTTGCTCTTTCTCCATTTTGCATAGCTTCCATTATAGAAGAAACATCTGGAATATTAGGTAGTTGTTCACTACTTGTATTCTCTCTTACGCCCTTCATATTTAATCTTCCATGATATTTTGCTTCTTCAGCCTTTGCTACTGCTATTCCACGAGATGTATCTTCTCTTGGAACAGCTTCAATGTTAGCTACTGATTCATCTAAACTCATAAAAACACCTTACCTTTCTACATATTAAAACATCTCATTTTGAAACAAAATATTCAATTTATGCTTCAACTTTATTTGCGAAATCAACAAATTCTAAAAATTTGTCTAAATATCTATTATATTTTCCGTTCAAATTTCTGTATTTTAATAGAACTGCTGCCTCATCAGATTTGAATCCTACTCTTTCTGGTCTATTTAAAAGCATACCTCCAAACTGGTCTGCAAGTTCAAGTATGTCACTCTCTGGCTCTCTATTTTCTGCAATTGTATATCTATTTACACCTTCGCAAATTCTGCAAAAGCGTGCATCAAAACCAAGCTTAGCAAGATATTCAGCTCCTCTTTTAGCATAGTTTCTTATATCATCTAAGTCAGTAGCATTCTCTTTTTTCATACAATCGCACAAAAGCCTAGCTGTAATTATAACATTTTCATCCAACTTCTCTGCTGGATAATTTTCTTGTAAAAATTCTAAAAATAATTTTGTTATTAAAGTTTTAAATACAACTGTATTATCATAGAAAATACCAGTTTTTTTCTTTAAATAATGCATTATTTCCATTTTCTTTAGCCAGTCTTTTTCACTTAGCATATAAGACGCAAATGTTTCTCCTCCCATTTTGCTTCCTCCTCTTTCGTAAATTATATTTCAATATGTATTCTTTTTCAATCATTGTAACAAAAATGTAATATTTAAATTATATTTGTTAATACTACCTGTCGCTTTTGCTATCATGTATTAAATATAAAATTTCTATTTATTGCAAAATTAGTCCTTTAGTGTAATCCAACCCTGCCTTTGAATTTTTCTTGTATCCTAGAGTATAAATGTCTGTTGCTCTTTTATCTATTTCTAAAAATTTAGCTATCCTTCTATTTCTATTTGCACTTTCAAACTTTTTAAAAGATGTTATAACCTTTGCTTTAGGACTTATTTGAGAAAGTAGCATTTTTCCATTTTCTGAACAACCTAACACTCTAATATATGGTACCATTTTTTTAGAAACTTCCATATCTTTTTTAGTAATTCCAAGTAAGGCATATAGTAATATTCTCTGAATTCTAGTTTGTGTATATCTTTTAGATTTTATACCATTAATTAATTCAATTAAATTATTTGTTTTATTTGAAACTTCTTTAATTAAATTTTCTAAACCTTCACTTACATCTGGCAAATTAGCAATTTCTTTTACGCTCATACTTCTTAATTTATATATAATTTCATAATTATATGCTGTTAAATCAAGCACATATGTTCCTTGCCTTATATTTTCAAGGAGCATGCTAAATACTTTTGCTGGAACAACTCTTCTTACTTCTTCAATTTGGTTATGCAATAATAGATTTCTTATTCCGGTGCTACTGGCATATTCATCAATAATTTTCGTGCTATTATAATAAACTTTTTCCCTTTTTATTCCCACAGGTACTAAATTACTTTTTTGCTTTTTCAATGCTTTTAAATATTCTATTGCTAAAATATTATTTGAGCCTTTAAGAACATTTGCATATCTTTTAATATCATTTAGGTACATCATAAGAGCATTATCACGAGCCTTAGGGAAAGAATTTCCTTTTCCTAATTCATGCTCTAGTAAAGTTTTATATTCAGGTGGTTCAGAGTTAAGAACATTTGCAATATTATTTAATGTTGATATATCATTTGCTTCCATTCCAAAAGAAATTGCATCAACAATACCTAATGTATTTAATATTTTAACAGCTCCATTCGCAAAATTTTCAGCACTAGATATGCTATAAATAGTTGGCAATTCTATAACTAAATCAACTCCACCATTTAAAGCCATTTTTGTCTTTTCCCACTTATTTACAACAGATGTATTCCCTCTTTGAGTAAAATTACCAGTCATAACAGCTACGACAAAATCGGCACCTGTTTGTGCCTTAGTATTTTGTATATGATAACTATGACCATTGTGAAATGGATTATATTCTGCTATTATGCCTACAACTTTGCTCAATATAATGTACCCCCTCTTGAACCTTTTATAATTTACTGATATAATATCACAAACTTTGCATTTTAGCAATAATTGTAAAGTTATATTTTAAGCAAAAAATTAAACAGTAATAACAAAGGAAGGTATAAATTTATGGAAAAAGTTACAATATATACAGACGGAGCTTGCTCTGGAAATCCTGGACCTGGTGGTTGGGGTGCAATATTAATGTACAATGGAAATAAAAAGGAATTATCTGGAGGAAATAAAGATACAACAAATAACATAATGGAAATTACAGCTGTATTAGAAGCTCTTAAAGCTCTTAAATTTCCTTGTGAAGTTGATTTATATAGTGACAGTGCTTATGTAGTAAATTGTTTTAATCAAGGCTGGATATATAATTGGCTAAAAAAAGGTTGGAAAACTGCTGGTGGTGAACCTGTTAAAAATAAAGAGTTATGGGAAGAATTATACAGTCTTACTCAAACTCACAAAGTTACTTTTCATAAGGTTAAAGGTCATGCAGATAATGAATTTAATAATAGATGTGATGAACTTGCAAGAAATGCAATTGATAGTGTAAGGTAGATTTAGATATAATCTTGTTCATTTTTAATGCCTGATATTTAATGCAATTTAAAAGTAAATTAAAATTTAAAAATGGAGGAAAACATGCGTATAGGAATTGATATTGATGGAACATTAACAGATATGGAAAAATTTCAACTTGATTATGGTTCAAAGTTTTTTTCAAAATACAATAAATTTGTTGTAAACCCTAAAGGCTATGAATCTTTTGAAGTATTTGATGTAGATGATGATTTAGATAGCAAATTCTGGGATGAATACTATTTTCATTATTTAAAAGAATACCCTGTTAGAAGATTTGCCAGTGAAATCATAAAAAAATTAAAAGATGAAGGTAATGAAATTTATATTATTACTGCAAGACATGGAGAAGCCAGAATTTCTGCACAAGAAATCGAATCACTTACCAAAATATGGCTTGATAAAAATGATATTATTTATGATAAATTAATTTTCTCACCAGAAAGTAAACTTGCAACATGTTTGGATAACAAAATCGATATTATGGTCGAAGATAAGCCATCAAACATAAACGAAGTCTCTACTAAAATTCCTGTTATTGTTGTTCATTCTGGATATAACGAAAATTGCCATGGTAATAATATTCATATGGCTTATTCATGGTTTGATGTTTATCATAATATAAAAGAATTTCAATGTTAAGCTTAAAGCCTAACATTATTTTTTATTTATAATTTTTTAAACGCACCAAAGGCCCGACAACCGTCGGACCTTGGTGCTCGCTTTCGCGAAATCACATATACTCTTTCTTTATGCTATGTGCAATCTCAATCCTTCCTTCATAGATTTTAGAAAGTGAAACATATACGTCACTCCAGAGTTTAGCTTCCTCAAGATTTTTGATTATTTCATCTCTCATCGTTTTGTCTAAATCTCCCGCATCAACTCCCAGCCACTTTAACAGCATTGTTTCGTGCAATATTCCCTTTCTAGCTTCAAATATTTTTGATACAAGCTCACCTAACTTTTTATCACTTGCATCTGATTTGCTGTTGAAAAGGATCAATACATTTACACAAAATTTATCTGTCAAAAGCTTTATCTTTGTGAACGATTCGGCCACTCTTTGAAATTCATACAATTCTTTGCATTTCTGCCTTCTTTCCTCTTTTATTTTTTCATCATGCCAGCTAATTGATTCTGACAGTTTGAAATATGCCTTAGAGAGTAACTTGATAAATTTCATGGACCAGAATCTGACATACGATTCTATGAGTCCAATTGCGATTTTCCGGAACATAGCATCACTGAAAAAAAGTCTAACTACAAGCATAATGCGATTCCTCCAAGCTTTTGTGTTTTTCTGCAGTGTACATAATTATTATATCACATATTTATTGTTTTTTCCACGTTTAGAGCAATATTTTCACATTTAACTAAACTTACTTCAATAATTATCTATTCTCCAAAATATTCTCTTATTATTTTCATTCTATCTACTTGGTCAACTTTGAATGGGCATCTACTATTACAGTGTCCACAAGTTATGCAGTCTCCTGTCTTTTTCTCAAGATTCATATAGTGGTCTTTTGCTAAGTTATCCCCTAAAACTGCTAAATCATAATATTTATTAATTAATCCTATGTCTAAACCTACTGGACAAGGCTCACAATGATTGCAATATACACATTTTCCTTCTGCATCAACTGGGGTAAAGTTACCTATTATTGAATACTCTTTCTCTTCTGGTGTTGCAGTAGTGTATTTTAATATATCCATCAAATCATTTTTTCCTCTAATGCCAGGTAAAACTGTCAAAACTCAAGGTTTATCCAAGGCATAATGTATCAAATTTTCAATATATAATAATATTTTTTAAAAAATAATAGTTTATGCCACTTTCTAAGGCTAATTTAAATATTTCAATGGCAACAATTTTTATATTTTTCTATTAACCCACCAAGAGCCAAGCAAAAGCCTGGCTCTGGTGGGTTCTTATAATCAATTATTCTTCGGACTGTGGGTTAAGCTCCCCTAAGCGTTCAATTCTTCTTTGGGCAAAGGATATTGCCTCATTCAAATCTTGGAATTGGTCGATTTTGACATCTTTTATCATTGTTGTTAGCTCTTCATCAATCTCAATCCCTTTCCAGTACATTCTGGACATCATCCAGCTTAGTTTCCGCTTTTCCTCTTCAAAATGTTTCTTAGCCTTCTCGTACATTTCTTCATCGGTTACACCATTATCCTTGTAAGATTGAAACGCTATGATCGCAAGATTTTGCTTAAATACAGAATCCATAAAATTGCTAAATACTATGGTGCTCTCGTTTCTTCCATTTATTTCTTCTGCTAATTCTATTATCTCCTGCCTTCTTAGCTTCCTTTCTACATTTCTTTCGTATTCATCAGGAAATTGTTTCCGAAGTTCGACTTCTTCTCTGATTATACTCACCCACACAATTATCGGTGTAATAAATATGTCCTGCAATTTTTTTATCATTAGCCAACAGACATATTTCGGATACCTAAAGAAAAATTTCAAGTCAAATTTCATTTTGCCACACTCCTTCTTATGCTATTTAATTGACTATATTTTTCTGTAAACCTAACTGGTTATGCCTTTTAATTATAGCATATTGAGACCATTTCTTCAACTTTTATTTTTCTAACCATTTTTGCACTAAAAAATAAAGGCTTTTAATAATGTTTATATTTACATTCGTCAAAACCTTTACTTTATATTTGGAGCCTACAACGGGAATCGAACCCGTGACCTCAGCCTTACCAAGGCTGCACTCTACCGACTGAGCTATGTAGGCAAATATATCTAAACTGCATACATAGCAGTTTAGGCTTTTTATTGAATGGGAAAACTTAAATTTTTCCTATCATTTTTGAGCATCAAGAACTTGATTTAAGAAATCATTTCATTTCCCAAATTTTTTATAGTTTTCTTTCTAATTCTTTGAATTGCATTATCTATTGATTTTACTGGTGAATTAAGTTCTTCTGCAATTTGTATGTATGATTGGCCTTCAATAAACTTTGAAAGTACTTGTTTTTCAAAATCACTTAGCGACTCTGAAATCGTTTTTTCAATTGTTTTATAATATTCGTTTTTTGTCACTGTATCAAGTGGGTCTTCTATTGGATTTGCATCTAATACTTCTATTAATTGCCCTTCTTCCTCTCCATCTTCATTTTCATAGCTTGATGAATTTAAAGACAAATACGAATTAAGAGGCATATGTTTTTGCCTATTTGAACCCTTTATAGCAGTAATCACTTGTCTTTCAACACAAAGGTTAGCAAAAGTTTTAAATGAGTTTTGCTTTTCTTGGTCAAAGTCTCTAATGGCCTTATAAAGCCCGATAAGACCTTCTTGAACTATATCTTCTTTTTCTGCACCATTCAAGTAATATTTGCTTACTTTCATGTTCACAACATCTTTGTATTTGTTAATCAAGAATTCCAAAGCCTCTTTGTTATTGGCTTTTGCCCTTTTAACAATTTCTTCATCTGTCATGTTCTCAAATATTTCTTTTGAAAAGAAAACGTTGCCTTTTGTCATTCTAAATGTATACCTCCAATGTTTTACCTTTGTATTATATTGATAAAATGGCTCAATGTCAATAATTTTTGTGTAAATTTATTGAGTTTTTTAGGCTTTTATGCTATTATTTTTAAGTATTAGTTAATGCTAACAAATTTTCTTATTAGGGCTAGTTTATTTACTAATACAAAACGATTGAAAGGACTGATTACATGGCATTCGACGGAATAATTTTAAAAAAAGTTGTAGATGAATTACAAGTTTTAAAAAATGGTAAAGTTAATAGAATATATGAGCCAAATAAAAATGAGCTTTTAATAAGTATCTATGCAAATGGCAATACTTACGCTCTAAATATAGATATAAGTGCAAACAATTACAGGTTAAATTTAACAACAAACGAAAAGCCTAATCCTTTTGTTGCGCCTAATTTTTGTATGCTTCTAAGAAAATATTTAATAAACTCAAGAATTAACAAAATTTATACAAATGGCTTAGAAAGAATTTGCTTTATTGAATTTGAATGCTTTAATGAAATGAATGATAAAATTTATAGAACTTTAGCTATTGAGCTTATGGGAAAATACAGTAATGTCATTCTTGTTAATTCTGAAAATACTATAATTGATGCTTTAAAAAGATTTGACAGTGAATCCGAAATAATAAATACATCAAAAACTCCTAATGCAAAAGACATAACAAATACTAATTCATCGAATATTAGAAGAGACATTATGCCTGGTCGCAAATATGTATTTCCTAATTCAGATAAGCAAGACTTCTTAAGTTTTACTGAAAAAGATTTTGTGGATTATTGTATGAAGTCAGATTATCATACTTTAGACGCTTTACTTTCCTCTTCATTTACTGGAATAAGCAAACTATTTATTCAAAGTTGTTTAGAAGAGCTAAAAATATCTAATACCGTTTCTGAAAATAGTTTAAAAGAAATTTACAAATATATAAAAGATATTTTAGATGGAAATAGCATTTGCAAAAATTATAAAAATAATTATACTATTTTTAAAGACAATGCAGAAAATAGTACTCATATAAATTCAAAAGCCGAAATGAGTTTAAGTAATTCAAGCGACAATAATGTTAATATGAATAATAACGCAAATGCTAACCTACAAATAAACTTCTTTTTAGATGATTTTTATTTTAATAAAGCTCAAGAGGATATTTTCAAAAATTACAGAAATAATCTTCTTAAAATAATTAACGGAACTCTAGATAAGCTTACAAGAAAACTAGATAATATCAATTCAAAAATAGAAGCATGTCAAAACATGGAGAAATACAAGGTTTATGGAGAATTGCTTATTGCAAATATTTATAGAATTGATACATTAAAAACATCAGATGACTTTGTTGAATTAGAAAACTATTATGATAACAATAATTTAGTTAAAATTCCTATAAATAATGAACTTTCTACTTCTCAAAATGCTGAAAATTACTTTAAAAAATACAATAAACAAAAGAATACATTAGAAATAGTAAATGCTCAAAAAAAGGATTCTGAGAAAGAATTAGATTATTTAGAAAGCCTAATCTATGAATTAGACAATGCTAATGATTTAGATTCTGTGAATGAAATATATAATGAAATTTCAGAAAATATATTATTTAATGATAACACTAATTTAAAATCAAATGGTAAAATGCAAAATAAAGAAGTAAAAAAAGAAACTTCTAGTATAGATAATTATATGAGGATGAATATTGATGGTTACACAGTTTTAATTGGTAAAAATAACAGGCAAAATGATTATCTAACTATGAAAGTGGCTAATGACAATGATTACTGGTTTCATACTAAAGATATTCATGGTAGCCATGTAATTTTACGTTCAAATGGAGATATGCCTAAAATGGAAACAATAATAAAATGTGCTAAAATTGCAGCTTATTATAGTAAAGCCAAATTTTCATCTAACGTACCAGTTGACTATACTTTAGTTAAATATGTAAAAAAGCCAAATGGAGCTGTTCCAGGCTATGTTATATATACTAATCAAAAAACTATTAATGTAGAACCAACATCAGGAATCGACTTTTAAATTTTACATTAGGGACGGAGCAAATCGTAAAATTTTACGAAAAGGACCGTCCCCAATGTAAAATTACTCTTCAGGCGGATGCAAGAAATTATTTATATCTTCATCTTTTCTAAGTTCGTCAGTCAAAAACATTTCTGCCCTTTTATCCTGTTTTATTGCAGCCATTCCAATGTCTTTATCTCCCCTAAGTCTTTTGCTTGCATATTTTAGTATTAAGCCTTTATTAGTTACAGCTGCTAAAACAACATCTTTGTCATCTCTTAGTTCTTTACTTGCATAATATAAAAGTTGTCCATCTTGTGTTACTGCTTTTAGAACTAAATCTTTATCTTCAA
The DNA here is from genome assembly GCA_930986425.1 of uncultured Clostridium sp. Lineage (GTDB taxonomy): Bacteria > Bacillota > Clostridia > TANB77 > CAG-508 > CAG-793. The sequence continues at coordinate 60,735 of CAKNJR010000007.1, forward strand.
ACAACTTATTTGATGCATATGCTAAAACCCAACTTGCTTTATCTTTTAATGCTTGAAGCATAAATTCTTTATTGTCAGAATTTGCTTCAGCGTCTTCTATTTGATACTCTTTCTCTTCTTCCATTATCTCATCTTCTTCCTTTTCCTTTGAATTTTAAAGAGCTTTCAAAAATTCTTAATTCACAATTTATTTTTCTATTATATTTCCTGCTAGTATTGTCTACCCCAAATTACCATTTTGTCAGCTTTTTTTCCACAGCATACGCATGTATCTCCAACTTTTTCTTGCTCGAAAGGTATACATCTTGATTTTGCCGCTGTAAGTTCTTTTATCTTTGCTTCACATTCACTACTACCACACCACATAGCTTTTATAAAGCCTTGTTCTTTATTCATATTTTCTTGGAACTCTTCTAAATTATGTGCAACTGTTGTTTTTGCTTCCATTCTCTTTTTACATGTTTGGTACATATTTTTTTGTATATCTTTTAAAATTTCTTTTACTCTAATTTCTAATTCGCTTAAATTAACTGTTATTTTTTCCGATGTATCTCTTCTAACTAGTACGCAAACTCCATTTTCTATATCTCTTGGTCCCAATTCAATTCTTAATGGAACACCTTTCATTTCCCAATCATTAAATTTAAATCCTGGTGATACTTGATCTCTTAGGTCTATTTCCATTCTAAATTTATCCTTTAATGAATTGTATAGCTCTTCTGCTTTTTCTTTGACACCATCTTTATGCATTGCAATAGGCACAATTACTGCTTGTATAGGCGCTACTTTTGGTGGTAATTTTAATCCTCTATTATCTCCATGAGCCATTATTATTGCCCCTATTAACCTTGTAGATATTCCCCATGATGTTTGATATGCATATTCTTGTTTTCCTTCTCTATTTTGAAACTTTACATCAAATGGTTTTGTAAAGTTTTGTCCAAAATAATGTGAAGTTCCTGCTTGTAATGCCTTTCCATCATAGGTCATTGCTTCAACTGTATATGTTTCAACTGCTCCTGCAAAACGCTCTGTTTCCGTTTTTATGCCTTTTACTACTGGAATTGCTAAGAAGTTTTCTAGAATATCTGCATAAATTTCAAGCATTGTCAAAGTTCTTTCTTTTGCTTCTTTTTCTGTCTCGTGAATTGTATGTCCCTCTTGCCATAAGAATTCTCTTGAGCGTAGAAATGGTCTCGTTTCTTTTTCCCATCTTAATACACTACACCATTGATTATATACAAATGGTAAGTCTCTCCAAGATTTTAGCCACTTTGAATACATTGTGGTAAAAATTGTTTCTGAAGTAGGTCTTACGCAAAGTCTTTCATCTAACTTTTCTCCTCCCGCTTCTGTAACCCATGCTACTTCTGGTGCAAAACCTTCTACATGATCCTTTTCTTTTTGTAATAAGCTTTCTGGAATTAGTACTGGAAAATATGCATTTTTCACACCTGAGTCTTTGAACAATTTATCAGCATAATTTTGAATATTCTCCCATATTGCATATCCATATGGTCTTATCGCAATACAACCTTTTGTTTCTGTATAATCAGCTAATTCTGCTTTTCTAACTATATCTGTATACCATTGTGCGAAATTATCATCTATATTAGTTATCTCTTTTACGCAATCTTCTTTATTCATTTTGATAGCTATTCCCTTCTTGTTAATATTTTTATCAAATTATTTTTTTCTTACACACTAAAAACCAATTTTATATTTATCCATTATCCTGCTTATATTCTATTTCTTCCATATAAGGAAACATTTGCTTAATTGCCTTTGTTGTAATCATTGCTTTTACTGGCACTGGATTTTTGCTCATTTGCTCTACTAATTCTTGCATATAGCAATTTTCTCTAACTTTATAAACCATATATCTATTTCTTACATAATTAAATAATATTTTATATCCATCATCTAAATCTTCTGAAAAGCGTTTGAAAGTGTACTTGCCATCCATTTAGTAATAATCTCTCCTTTTTAATAAATTTGTGTCAATGTGTCAATAGGGACGCTCCTTATTGACACTATCGTGTCAATGAAGGGGCCGTCCCTAATTGACACAAGGAGCGTCCCTATTGACACAATTATTCTCCTTTATTTAATCATTTGCTCAAATTCTTCCTCACTAATTACTGTAACTCCAAGTTTTTGAGCCTTATCTAATTTGCTTCCTGCATCTTCTCCTGCTAGCACATAATCTGTTTTCTTTGATACACTTGATGAAGTTTTTCCACCCATTTTTTCTATTATATCACTAGCTTCTACCCTCGAATATTTTGAAAGCGAGCCTGTAAGCACAAAAGTTTTTCCATCAAATCTATTGTCTATTTGCTCTTCTAAATGTTTTGTATTAACTCCTGCTTTTACTAATCTGTCTATCAAGTCGATTGTCTGCTTTTCTTTAAAGAAACTACATATGCTTTCCGCAATTACTTCTCCTATATCATCCTTTGTAGTCAAGTCAAAAGCAGTTGCATTCATCAAATTTTCTAGTGTTCCATATTTTTTTGCTAAAACTTTTGCTAATTTCTTTCCTACGTGTCTAATTCCAAATGCAGAAATCAAATTTTCTAAATCTCTATTTTTACTTTCATTTATTGCATTTATCAAGTTCTCAGCAAATTTTTTGCCATTTTTCTTTAAAGATGCTACATCTTCTACTGTTAGGCTATATATATCTGCTATATCTTTTATAAGTTTATTATCCAATAATTGCTCAACTATTTTATATCCAAGGCCTGCTATATCCATTCCATCATTTGAAGCAAAATGTACAATATTCCTTAATGCCTTTGCACTACATTCTATTCCTGTACATCTAATTGCCGCTTCTCCCTGCTCTCTTACTGATGGCGCACCACAGACTGGACATACTTTTGGCATCTCAAACTCTTTTTCTTCACCTGTTCTTTTATCTTTTAATACATCAACTACTTCTGGTATTACATCGCCTTGTTTTTGTATAACAACATGGTCGCCTATCATAAGTCCTTTTTCTTTTATAAAGTCTTCATTGTGAAGAGTTGTTTTAGATATGGTTGAACCAGCAACTTTTACAGGTTCTAATACTGCCATTGGAGTAATTACACCTGTTCTTCCAACTTGGCAAATTATATCCTTTAAAATTGTTTCTTTTTTCTCTGGTGGATATTTATATGCTATTGCCCATTTTGGCACTTTAAATGTTGTTCCTAATTCTTCTCTAAACTTTAAGTTATCTACTTTTACAACGGCTCCATCTATTCCAAATGTAAGCTCTTCTCTTCTATCTCCAATTTCTTTTATTGCTTGGACTGCTTCATCTATGTTATGACAAAGCTTTCTAAAAGGTACTACATTGAATCCTAAATCAACCAAAAAATTTAGTTCTTCCCAATGTGAATTAAAAGTAGTTCCATCAAATTTTTGTACATTAAATATGTATATATCTAGTGGTCTTTCTGCTGTTATTTTAGCATTTATTTGTCTTAAAGAACCAGCAGCTGCATTTCTAGCATTTGCAAAAAGAGTTTGTCCTAATACTTCTCTTTCTTCATTTAGAGCTTCAAATTCTTTTTTACCAATAAAGATTTCTCCTCTAACAGTAATATCTAATGGTTCTTTTAATTTATGAGGTATTGATTTTATTGTTTTAACATTTGGTGTTACATCTTCCCCAACTAGTCCATCTCCTCTTGTAGCACCTTGCACTAAAACACCTTTTTCATATTTAAGTGCACAAGATAAACCATCTATTTTTGTTTCAACACAATAGTTGGTTTCCTCACCATATTCTTCTGCTTTTTCTTTTATTCTTTTATCAAAATCATATAATTCTTCAAAAGAAAATATATCTTGCAAACTTTGAAGAGGAACCTCATGTGTTACTTTTGCAAAATCTTCTTTTACATGGCCCCCAACCTTTTGTGTTGGTGAATCAGGAGTTATAAGTTCTGGATGCTCCTTTTCTAACCCTTTTAATTCATTCATTAACATATCATATTCATAATCAGATATTTCCGGTTTATCTTCATCATAGTATTTTTTTGAATGATAATTTATCGTTTTACGTAATTCTTCAATTCTTTCTTTTGCTTCCATTTGAAACCTCACTTCTTTTTCATATCTTTAAACAATTCTTTTGAGCCTTTTAAATAATCATATCCTGAGAAAATTGTTGCAACTAGGCAAATAATCATTAAAATTGTAGAAACCAAATTTAATGCAAATGCTCCTCCACTCAAATTTCCAGTAAATATAGCTCCAAAGCCATTTACATCTACAAATGCCAATATTATTGCTAGCATTTGAGTAACTGTCTTCAATTTTCCCCATACACTTGCTGCTATTACTTTACCATTTTGTTCTACTGCTATAAGTCTATATCCTGAAACAGCAAACTCTCTTGTTATAATTATAATAGGAATCCAAGCAGGTAGTTTCCCTGCTCCTACCAATATAAGCATTGCAGAAACTACTAAAATTTTATCTGCTATTGGGTCTAAGAATTTTCCAAAGTTTGTGATTTCATTATTTTTTCTTGCTAAGTAACCATCTAATTTATCAGTAAGAGATGCTATTATAAATATAATATCCATTATTATAAAATTCAAAGGCACTCCTAGAAGATCTACTGGTATATTTATTAGTGAAAATATAACCATTATTGGTACTAATATTACTCTAAATATAGTTAATTTATTAGGTGTATTCATTAAGCTACATTCCTTGCATATGTATTTAGGTTTTTAAGAGGCTACCTATAAACCTGCTTTTTAGGAAGCTATATAAACATTTATATAGCTTTCATAATTTTACATCAATTTTAAATTATTCTGCTATATTATTAACAGTTTCATTTACTAATTCATTTTGCATTTCTGTTTCATTTGCAACTGCATTAGTTTCTTGTGCACTTACAGCATTTTCTAATTGGTCAATTAATCCTGTTAATGTTTGCATATCTTCACCGAATAATCTCCAATCATTATTGCTACTAGAATTTTTAACATTTCCATTTGCTTTGATTATCTCATTTATTAAGTCATCAATATTATCTGGATTTGTAATTTCTATATTACCTGCTGATTGTGATAACAAGTTTGTTAATGCTTCATCTAATGTATTTCCAATAGCTATTTTGTTACCTGAAGCAACTACAACTCTTCTTAAAGTAGGCTTTTGCTCTGTTGTTTCATTTAATAATTGTTGATAAACTGGTTCTACATATAAAATAGTATTATTTATTGGAACTGCTATTAAATTTCTTGTAATTCTTGTTCCACTTACAGAAAGACTAGCTATATCAGTTGAAATTGTTCCATCTTGATTTATTTGTGTTTCAACCTGCATTGGTCCTAATACATTGCTATCAGATGGGAATTCATATAATGTAAGTTTTGCCTCTCCATTTTCATATGTTCCTACCATATATGAAATCATATTTTGTTTTCCATATGGAGTAAATGGTATTACCAATCCTAAAGTTTCTTCATCAGTTCCAGCTGGTTTTACCATTGTATAGTAGCTTTCCATTTGTGTTGTTCTTCCACTATTATTAGTTTCTGCAATTTGCCATATATCATTTGCTCTATATAATACTTCTGGCTGAATATTATGATATTTTTGTATTACTTCTGCTTGTATATCATACAAATATTGTGGATATACAAAGTGTTTACTTATATCTTCTGGAATTTCTTCATCTCTGTCTACAAATAGTCCAGGATACATATTGTTATATGCCATAACAATTGGGTCTGTTCTATCTGTAATGTAGAATTTCATTGTTCCATCAAATGCATTTACTATAACTTTTACTGAATTACGTATGTAATTTATTGTTTGACCATCTTCTAAATCTATTTGTTGTGAGAATGGATAGCTATTTGATGTTGTATATGCATCTATTACCCAATATTGATTTCCAGAGTCATCTATTACCATATATGGATTTTCATCATATGTTAGATATGGCATAATTATTTTTGCTCTTTCTATTATATTTCTGTTAATAATTATTTTGCTATCACTATCTACATTTCCTGAAAATGCTAATTGTAAATCTCCTTCTTTTATTCCAAGAATAATTCTATCTAAGAAATTTAGAGTTAATCCTGCATCACCTGTATATGAATAGTTTTTTTCAGTTCCATCATCATTCAAGTAATCAAATTCTGTATTTTCATCTGGATTTACAACAACTGCATCATTTGTCTCTAATCCAAAGTATATTCTTGGTTCAGAAGTTGATATACTACTATCTGATAAATCTCCAAACTCTTTTTGAATATTATTTAAGTTCCCTTCTTCATCTGTATTACCTGCCATAGTAATTACAGTGCCATAACCATGTGTATATTCATAAGTTTTATTTGAATATGTAGTATTACTACTATCTATTTCTCTAGGGCTAACATACACAAGTGTAGGCTTGTTGTTTATATTGTACATTTCAATTTGAGTATTTCTATATGTGTAATATCCTTTTTCAGTTTGTGAGCTTTGTAAATCTTGTAAAACATTGCTACTGCTTACTATTGCAATATTATCTATAACGTTTTCATTTTGATTTAATTCTTCTCTTGTAATTGTTCCACTATAATTTATATTTTGTTCTTCAATATTTATTCCAAAAGCATTTTTAGTTTGCCTAATATTTTCAGCTATGTATTCTTGATTTTTGTCAAGTTCATTAGAGCCAATAAATATTAATTGATATCCTGCTAAAACTACAGCTAATACTATTAAATAAACTGGCACAATAAGTAAGTTTCCTAAAACTCTTCTTGTACTTTTATCTTTTAATGCTTTGTATGCTCTGAATACTGAAATTACTGCTAATACAGCAAATATTACATATCCCCATAGCTTAATAGTAACATCAGAATCTCCTGCGCCAAATAATGAATATTGAGTAGCATCACTTAATTCTATTGTTAAAAATCTCTCATTTCCTATATTTTGCACCATAGAGAAGAATATGAATAGTCCTAATAATATAGCAATTAGCTTAACTCTTGAGCCAAGTTTAGAAACTAAATCAACCTTTTTAATTGACTCACGTGCAACTCCCTCAAAGCTAATGTTTAGAACTATTAGTGCATATACAACTGCATAAATAATTGTTGCTATAACTACTATTAATAAATATGATAGTAAGAATGTTATAAAAGGTCTTTGGAACAAGAAATATGAAATATCCATTCCAAATACTAAATCTGTGCTACCAAATTGTGAATTGCTAAAACATAGTAAGATGTTATTTAGTAAAAATTGAGTTGTAGCAATACTTCCTATAAGTGCTATTATAAATGAAACTGATTTATTTGGAAACTTTGGCATTTCTTTCTTTTCATCATCAAAAAATACCTTAAGTCCTTTTTTTAGTGTTCTATTTGTAAAATAGAAAGCACAATATAAAAATATAAAGTTAACTGCAAAAGTAAGTAGTGAATAAGTTAAGTTTCTCCAAAATACTGGTATATAATTTTCGCCAATAGCTTTGAATTCAAGGTAACTACCTCTTACATATACATATAAAGCAATAAGTGCAATTACTAAGATTGCCAAAACTATTATTGTTCTTTTTCTAGTTCTTTTTTTAACTTTTACTGAATTGTTATTTTCATTTTCTTTTTTCAAACAGAATCTCCTCCTTAAATTTTAAGCATGATTTTATCGTAGCTTTAATTATATAGGAAAAACCTGATTTTTCCCGTATAATTTAAAAATCTTTGGCTATATAATAGCATCAATGAATTCCTTGCTATTAAATACTTCCATATCATCAATTTGTTCCCCTATACCTATGTATTTTATTGGTATTTTATTTTCATCTACAATTCCTATAACTACTCCACCTTTTGCTGTTCCATCTAGTTTTGTAAGAACTAATCCTGTTACTCCAGTAGTTTCTTTGAATGCCTTTACTTGAGATATTGCATTTTGACCTGTTGATGCATCTAATACTAATAAAACTTCCTTTGAACTCTTTGGTAGTTCTCTGTCTATAACTCTTTTAATCTTTTCTAATTCATCCATTAAGTATTTCTTGTTTTGCAATCTTCCTGCTGTATCACAAATAAGTACATCCGCATTTTTTTCTTTTGCAACTTTTATTGAATCAAATATAACTGAAGCTGGGTCTATGCCTTCAGGCCCTTTAACTAATTCTGCACCTGCTCTATTAGTCCATACTTCAAGTTGCTCTGTTGCCGCTGCTCTAAAAGTGTCTCCTGAAGCAATTATAACTTTCTTTCCTTGCTTTATTAAATTATTAGCAATTTTTCCGATTGATGTTGTTTTTCCTGCTCCATTTACACCAACCATTAATATTACTGCTGGTTTGTTAGTTAAATCTAGCTCTGGATTATTATCTTTAAATATTTCTTCTATTTCTTCTCTTAAAGCTTGTTTTACTTGTTCTGCTTCTTTTAAATTTTCTTTCTTAATTCTAGTTCTTAAATTATCTATTATTTTTTCTGTTGTTTCCATCCCAACATCTGCAATTATTAACTTTTCTTCTAATTCATCTAATAAATTTTCATCTACTTTTGTAAAACTAAATACTTGCTTTGTCTTTGCTAGTCCTTGTTTTAACTTATCAAAAAAACCCATTTTTCTACTTTCGCATAAGTTATATTAATGCGAATCTCCTTTTTTATGTATTTAGGTTTTTAGGTTACCTATAACCATTTTTAGTAAAATGCTTTGTTTATGCATATTTCTAATTTTTTCACATAATAAGTATAACATAGTTTTCTGAAAAAGTGTACTAGTTTATGAAATTTATTTGCAATAAATGGGTCAAATATGGTATACTTTTATTGTTAAGTTATAAAAACACATTTGCCATTTCTTTTAATATAATACAAACTTTTATCTAACAAAATTTGCAGGTATAATTTAGTGGTAGAATGCCATGCTTCCGACCTGGTCGCGCGAGTTCGATTCTCGCTACCTGCTCCAAAGAATTTATATTTTTAAAAGTTTTTAAAACTTCTTAAAAGTTCTTAAAATCACAAAAGTATTGAAAAATCAAGGTTTTTTGATGATAAAAATATTTATAAACTTTTTAAAAATTCATAAAGAAACATAAAAGTATTAAAAATTTACATTAAAATCACATTAAAAAGTTGAAAATATTTACATTAAAAAATAATTTACATTAAAATTTTTTTACAGAACAAAAGCGGGCTCCTTTAACTTTGTTCTACTTTTAAATTTACATCGCCCGCGTCTTTGTTCGTGCGCCAATTTTACAAATGTAAAATTGTGTGCAATGCTTTTATTGTATAGGAAAAACTTAATTTTTCCTATACAACCAAAAAAGAGCCAAACGGCTCTTTTTAATTAATTTCATCAATAAAGTTTTGGTCTATGTTATCTGCCTGCTCCCTACTTATGTAACCATGTTCAACCATTGAAGAAATTACTTTATTTTGTCTTTGCTTGCAAAGTTCTTTATTAGCAGTTGGTGCATAAACAGATGGAGCATTGGGTACGCCTGCCATCATTGTTGATTCAGCTAAATTCATGTCTTTAGGTTCCTTATTTAGATAACCAGCACACGCCTCTTTAATACCATAATATCCATCGCCAAAGTAAATTGTATTTATGTACAACTCCAATATATCTTCTTTAGAATAATTATTTTCTATATCAATTGCCATAAACATTTCGGCAATTTTTCTTCTAAATACATTACCCTCTTCGATAAAATACAAATTTTTAGCAACCTGTTGAGTAATTGTACTTCCACCTTCTTGCATTTCACCATTTTTAATATTTGTAAAGAGTGCTCTTCCTAATCCTATAATATCTATAGCGCCATGGTCATAATATCTATGGTCTTCTACTGCAATTATTGCATTAATATAATCATCTGGAACTTCTTCTATACTCACAAAATTATAACTGTTCCTTACATCACTAACTTTATCTGCTAAAGGTTGTTCGTCCAATTTATCTTCATATAATGTATATCCATACATACCGACGCCTAAACCTGCTACTACTATTAGAACAAATAAAATAATTATAATCCTTTTAAAAATTTTCATATTTTCTCCATCATCTTTGCTTATATGCATTAATAAGTTATGTTACTCTTAATATAAAGCACGTTCTTTTAATGCTCACTATTTCATAAACTTCATTCCACTATTCCAAGCTTGACCTACTTTTTCTCCTACTTTGTAGTATCCATTTCTGAATTGGTCAAATACAAATGCATTTAATTTTGATGCATCAACTTTTCCTTTTTCATCAAGTACCTTTTCATCCGCAACTACATTTACTATTTCTCCTAAAACTCTTAAACCATAAGGTTGATGTTGCATTTCTACAACCTTACATTCTAAAGTTAAAGGATATTCATCAATAATTGGTGCATCTACGTTTTTACTTTTCATAGCATGCATTCCTGTTCTTTCAAATTTATCTTCCATTCTATTTCCTGAAGCAATACCAAAGAAATCTGATTCTTCTAAATGGTCTGTATTTGCAATACTTAATGTAAAAGCCTTTCTTTCTTCTATGTTTTTTGTTGTTTTATGGTCTTCTGATAGGTTTAGTGCAACCATGTTTTCTGCACATACTCCTCCCCAAGCCATATTCATTACATCTACCTTATCGTTTTCTCCATATGTTGCTATCATTAGCACTGGCATTGGAAATACAGCTGGATTAACTCCTAAATCTTTTTTCATAACAAATACCTCCTTTAAAATATTCTTTTGAAAATATATCACATTTGAATATTATTGTAAATAGGTTTAAATTTCAAATTAATTAAGGAGCTATGTTTTCATAGCTCCCATTTGTCTTGATATTTGGTTGGTGTGCCCTTTCCAACATTTCTTTTGACCCATTACCTTAGTAATAGGTGCGTAGAAGCACAATCTCTACTTCAAATATCCTAATAATAGTGTGTTTTTATTATATCACTTTTATTCATTATTGGCAAATTCTATTTTTCTCTAATAGTGTAAAATGGTATCGGAATAGAAAAATTGAGAATCCTTTGATATAATGT
>CAKNJR010000008.1 GCA_930986425.1 uncultured Clostridium sp.
AGCATGAGGTAAAGTTTACCTTATTCTACTATATATTTTTGAGTGTGCTATATATAAAATAATTTCAAAAAATACTTTACAAATTATTTAATTAGTGTTATATTAATTTAGTAGACTTTAAAAGTACATTGAATTTATTTAATATAAAGTATACAAAACTTTTCTGGTGATGATAACATAGAGGAAATACCCGTTCCCATCCCGAACACGGAAGTCAAGCTCTATCGTGCCGACGATACTTGCGAGTTACCTTGCTTGGAAAATAGGTCGTCGCCAGTTTTAATTAAATATTCCTCGTTAGCTCAGTTGGCAGAGCGCTCGGCTGTGAAGCAGGTTATGTGACCAAAATGTTAGCAGCTCTGTATGGAAACATATAGATGATAAAGGTAGCTAATTCGGTGGAACTCTAAATAATTAAGAAATTAATTATATGACAATACCGAGCAAGACAAATTAAGTCGTGTGTAGAGACTTTACACTACCTACCTAAGTCGAAAGATATGGTAAAGATAAAGTCCAGACTACAAACTAAGTAATTAGTGCTAATGAAAGTTAGTGTAGTGCAGTAACCGATAGGTCGTTGGTTCGAGCCCAACACGAGGAGCCAATAAGAGTTTTCGTCGAACTTTTTGAAAACCTTGATAAAACTTAATTTCAAGATTACAAAAGTTAGATGAACACAAAAACTGAAACCGTTTCAAAAGAAACGGTTTTTTTTTGACCAAAAATATTGAAAAAAGGAGGTTTTTGTGGTATTATGTTACATATAATTAAAAAAGAAATCAATATGAGTAAAGAATTACTCTCTAAAATTGAGTGGACTTGCAAAATGAAAAAGGTAAAACCAGAAATTATCAATGGTACCTTACGAATTGTGGAACATACCAATCTAGCGTATGTAGAGCCACACCGAGTAATTATTAAAGATAAGCTATATTTATTCTTTAATGAACAAGATTACTTTTACATAGGTAGTTTGGATAATAAATATCCACTATCAAAATTTAATGAAAACATAGTATAGCAAGTCAAAGCATTGATATTTTAGAGTTTTTAAAAATTGTACTATATTGATTTATTAATTATGTATAAAAGAAAAATAGAGATAGTTAAAACAATAAATAAAAATTTTAAAGTGTCAATAGCTAAACAAATATGCTATGTGGCACTTTTTTTGCGTTATGCATATAATGATTTCTAATGGCTAAAGCCATAAGACAATCATTTATAGTGTCTTTCTATTCATTAAAAGAAAAAGGAGGTAATTTTGTAATGAATGAAGAAAGAAAAGTAGCAGGAATTTATATTCGTGTAAGTACAGAAGATCAAGCAAGAGAAGGATTTAGTTTGGGAGAACAGGAGGAAAAATTAAAAGCACTATGTAAATATAAGGAATACAAAATTTACAAAGTGTATAAAGATGCAGGAATATCAGCAAAAGATATGGAACACAGACCAGCTTTTCAGCAGATGTTAGAAGATATGAGAATAGGTAAAATTAATTATATTGTAGCATATAAGCTAGATAGAGTTACAAGGTCTGTTAGAGATTTAGAAATACTAATATCAGATTTAGAAAAGCATAATTGTTATCTTATTTGTGATAGAGATGATGTAAACACTAGCACTGCAAATGGAAGATTTTTTGTAAGAATGTTAACAGTTCTTTCTCAATTAGAATTAGAGATAGTAAGTGAAAGAACAAAATTTGGAATGACAGGAGCAATAAAATCTGGACATGTGCCTCGGAACTTGCCCAATAGGATACAAAAGAGAAAATAAGAAAATGGTAATAGATGAAACAACAAAAGATTTAGTTATAAGAATATTTAATATGTATTTAGAGAGGAAGAGTTATCAAACAATAGCAAATATTTTAAATAATGAAGGTATACCTACACAAACAAATAAGAAGTGGAAAGATACAACCATTGCTAAAATAATAAGTAATAAGATTTATATAGGAGATTTCGAGAAATATAAAAATATTCAGGAAAAAGAAACAGTGGTCTATATGAATGTTGTTGAGCCAATTATTTCAAGAGCAATGTTTGAAGATGTGCAAATACAAAAAGAAAAGAATCAAAGAGCTTTTTGTAGAGACAGGGTATATATCTTTATGCAAAAGATGATATGTCCTAAATGTGGCAAAGTTATGCAATGCAAAGGCTCAGGTGGTAAAAAGAAAAAATATATGTATTATCATTGCAATGAATGTAAAATTTATTTACGAGAGGATTTAATTGAAAATTTAGTTATGCCATTTATAATGGATTTAATTGAATACGATATGACAGTAAAGAAATATTTTTATCCTGTTTTAGCAGATAAGAAAGAACGAAATACAGCAAAACTAGATAAAGAAATTTCTTCATTACAAAGTCAAAAAAACAGAATAAAAGATGCTTATGTAAAAGGTATTGTTGATGTAGAAGAATTTTCTGGAGAATATAGAGTAATTGATGAAAAGCTAACATTATTAGAACAAAAAAGAATAGAAAGTATTGATATAAATAAGCAAACATTTAATCCACAACATTTAATGGCAGATAGAGATGTAGAAAAAGAAAAATTAATTTGTTCAAATAAATTTTACGATATGCTTATGGCAGAATGGAAAAGCAAAACCAAAGAAGAAAAACAGGAATTTATCTCAAAGTTTTTAGAGAGTTTAACCATTGAAAAAGATGAAAAAGGTAATTACAACTTAGTAAATATAAAATTAAGAAATACTTTTATAGAGCAAATATATAAACTAATGCAAAATGGAATGTTTGATATGACTATTTCAGATGAAAAAGATAAAGATGTTAGAACAACAATTATGATGGACAAGCAAGAGCTACAAGAATATATTAACCGATTAAATGAATATTACGAAGTATCTTATTATGAGGTGGCAAGATTAGATGAACAAAAGAAAGGATACCAGAAAAAGTATCTTACAATAGATGAAACAAATGATAATGGAGAAAAACTTTTTAAATTAGTAGAATTAGTTACAGATGATAAAAAATATCCACAGAAAAAAGCAAATAGAATTGTAGGAGCAATTAGAGTAAAGGAAAAAGAAAAAGTAAAGGTTAGTTAAAAATTATATATTGGAGGAATTGAAAATGGAGAATAAAGAATTAAGAAAAAGTTATATTGATGAAAAAACTGGAATTGAATATAGTTTAGTTGGAGATTACTATATGCCTAATTTAATTTTAAAGAAAGAAGAAAAAATAATTTTAAATAAATATGGTAGAGCAAGATTAAAATTTTTAAAAGAAAATAGAAAAGCAGAATATACAATAATGTTTATAAATGGAACATTAAATAAACATTTAAAAGAAATTCAAGAAACAGCATTACAAAGAGTTGAAGTTATAATAGAGCAATTAAAAGAAAAAAATCATTTAACAGAAGAAATGAAAAATACTGACCAACTTTATTGGGTAGGAATGATGAATAATTTTAGAAATACAGCAGAAGAAATTGTATTAAATGAATTAATTTATGTATAAGAAATTGCTAGTAGGAGTGAAAAGACAAATGTATATACAAATTTAATGTCTATAAGTGTAGCGAGCATAGGTTTTGTGTTGCCACAAAACCGACAGCTTACGCTGAAAGGGGAAAATCTTCCCCTATAACCCCTACTGGAAAACTAAAAAAGAAATAGAAACTGAACAAAAAAAGCAAAAATAAAACAAAGATTTTATTGAAGATAAAATAAAATTTTCTAAAGATAGGAAGTGAAAAATTATGAGAAATAGAACAATAGGAATTAATGTTAGAGTAAATGAAAATGAAAAGAAAAAATTAAAAAGAAATGCTAAAAAAAGTGGATTGAATTTGTCAGCATATTTAAGAAAATGTGGATTACAACAAGAAATTTATGCAATACCAGATGAGAATATTTATAAAATTTATACAGGAATTGTAGAATTAAAAAATGAATTTCCGTATCTAAATGACGAAGAAATAAAAGAGAAAATAACAAAAATGCAAAGTGATTTTTTAGATATTTACAATTACAAAAAAGATGGTGATGACAATGGCGACAACAAAAATATGGGCGATTAAAGATAGTCTTTCTCGTGTAGTAAATTATGCAAAGAATCCAGAAAAAACAATCTTTTCGGATTTAAAGCAAGTATTAAAATATGCAGAAAATGAAGAAAAAACGATTGATAAAAATGAAAAAACTATGTATGTAACAGGAGTTAATTGTAAAGCTGAAACTGCATACGAAGAAATGACATCAGTACAAAAAAGATTTGATAAATGCACAGGAAATATTGCTTATCATGCATATCAAAGTTTTAAAACAGGAGAAGTTTCTCCAGAACTAGCACATAAAATAGGAGTAGAACTTGCTAGAAAAATGTGGAGTGAATATCAAGTAATAGTAGCTACACACTTTAATACTGGCACATATCATAATCATTTTGTTGTAAATTCAGTTAATATGTTTACTGGAAAGAAATTTAATTGTAATAAAGGAGCATATTATCATTTTAGAGAATTATCAGATGAATTATGCAAAGAATATAATATAACAGTAATTGAAAAGCCGAAAGGTAGAACTCCAAGAAATATCTATTTTGCAGAAAAAAGAGGAGAGCCAACGAAATATAATTTGATGAGACAGGCGATTGATGAGGCAATGGAAATGTGTATAAATTATGCTCAATTTAAAAAGATAATGCTTAAAAAGGGATATATTATAAATGATGATTATAACAGAAAATATTCTACAATTCGTTCTGTAAATGATAAAAGAGCAGTAAGAATGTATCATCTAGGAGAAGAATATTTGCCAAAGAATATTGCAAGTAGAGTAAATCAAAATCCATATTATATGCAAAACAGATATTTAGAATTTGTAAAACCCAAAAGAAATAAGAAGGAATATAAAGTCTATAAATTTAAAGGAGATTTAAAGAATATAAGTAAAATGAAAGGAATTGATATACTTTTTCTATTATTATTTCACTTATTAGGCTTAATACCCAAAAGAGAAAATTACAAGCCATTATCTCCTGAAATGAGACAAGAAGTTAGAAAAATGGAAAGATATTCTAAAGAGATTAGACTTATTGTAACAGAAAAAATAAAGACAGTAGAAGATGTAAAAAGCTATATTTTACAAACTGAAGAAAATATCAAATATGTTGCTAGTATAAGGCAAAAATATAGAAATAAGTTAAGAAATTGTACAGATGATAAGTTGATAAAGGAATATAAAAATAAAAGAGATGAATGTACAAATGTTTTAAATATTTACAGAAAAAATTTGAAAACTGCAAATTGTATTTTAGAAGATATACCAAAAGTTAAAGAAGTTGTGAGAATTGAGAAACAAATGAAGTTTGAACAGATGAAAGTTACTAAAACAAAGAAAAAGAATAGAAATTTGAGTAGATAAAACATAAAAGGTTGTTATTAAAAATAGCAACCTTTTATGTATTTTAAGAGCTAATATCTGGAAAATAATTGTATTTATAGCAATTTTATGATATAAATAAGAAAATATGAAAATTGCAACATCATGCTGCAATTTTCAAAATGGAGGAAAATAGTGGAAGATAATTTAATAAACGAAGAGTATAAAAACTTTATAGGAGAAATTAAGAATAAAATTAGAAATAGTCAATATGAAGCAATGAGAGCAGTTAATAAGACTCTAATTAGTTTATATTGGGGAATTGGACAAGAAATATACAATCAGCAGCAAGAAAAAGGCTGGGGAAAATCAATTGTTGAATTATTATCAAAAGAATTGAAAAAAGAATTTCCAGATGTTCATGGCTTTTCAGCAAGAAATTTGTGGAGAATGCGTAATTTGTATGTAGAATACAAGGATAATGAAATTCTGCCACCATTAGTGGCAGAAATTAGTTGGAGTAAAAATGTGGCTATAATGGAGAAATGCAAAGACCAACTTGAAAGAGAGTTTTATATAAAAATGACTAAAAAATATGGTTGGACAAAAGATGTGTTAATTAATCATATAGAAAATAAAACTTATGAAAAATATTTAATCAACCAAACTAATTTTGATGAAACTCTACCAGAAAAATATGTAAATCAAGCTAAATTAGCAGTAAAAGATGAATATATTTTCGATTTTATGGAACTTTCTGAACAACATTCCGAAAGAGAATTAGAAGAAAGTCTAATAAATAATATGAGAGCATTTCTTGAAGAAATGGGTGGGAATTTTGCTTTTATGGGAAGTCAATATCATATAAATGTTGGTGGAGATGATTTTTATATCGACTTATTACTATATCATAGAAGTCTAAAAAGCTTAGTTGCTATCGAATTAAAGATAGGAGATTTTAAGCCTGAATTTGTAGGACAACTTCAATTTTATTTAACAGCATTAGATAAGCAAGTAAAATTAGAAGATGAAAATGCATCAATTGGAATTATAATATGCAAAAATAAAAATAGAACGGTTGTAGAATATGCTTTGAATGATAGTGACAAACCAATAGGAGTAGCGACTTATAAAATGAGAGATACTTTACCAGAAAAAATGAAAGATTTGCTACCTTCACCAGAAGAAATAAAGAAGAGACTAGAGGGATTAGAATAGTTTTAAAATCCTTTTATACTAAAGAAAAATAAACAAACAGAGTATAGGAGGATAATTATGTTTTCAGATAAAGGCAGAGAAACAAATAAAAATATCAAATTTCATAGCCTAGCTCCAACAGATAATGCAGAAAATTCTGACATTTATTTGTCTGCGTTAGATTGGGCTATAAAAGAACCTAACATTAAAAATATTGCTTTAACTGGTAATTATGGTTCTGGCAAAAGTAGTATTTTAAATACATATCAAAAGAAATCAAAAAATAAAGAAAGATTTTTAAATATTTCTCTAGCAACTTTTGATCAAAAAGATTATCAAAAAGATGATAATCTCATAGAGAAAAGTATATTGCAACAATTGTTTTATAAAGAAAAAATAAATAAAACACCATTTTCACGTTTTAAAAAAATTAATAATTTAAATAGTAAATTATGGTTAAAAATCCTAGCAATGATATTACTTATCTTTTCTGTAATTTGGATTATAAATCCTGATATTTTTAGTAATGTAAAAAATTTTATTGTAGATAAGTTTAGCTATAATTTTATATTCTTTAACAATTGGGTAGATGGTATATTAAATTTTATAATTAAATCTACATTTACAGCAATTAGTATAATTGCAATTATATATATATTAAATATTTTATATAAGATTTTAGTTAGTATTTCGTGTAGATTAACAATAAAGAAAAACGATATAGAATTAGAAATTACACCTAAAGATGAACAAGTTAAAGAATCAATTTTTAATAAATATATTGATGAAATCATATATTTTTTTGAAGTGACTAAATATGATGTTGTAATATTTGAAGATTTAGATAGAATTAAAAATTATTCTGGTTTATTTGTAAAATTAAGAGAAATGAATACATTACTAAATAGTTCTAAAATAATAAAAAAGGATAAAATTACATTTATATATGCTGTTAAAGATGATGTATTTCCAGATGATAAAGAAAGGACAAAGTTTTTCGAATTTATCATTCCTGTTATACCAGTTATCAATTCTAATAATTCAAAAGATAAATTACTTGAAGTAATAAACGAAATGCCATATAAAGAAGAATTATCTAATTCAAGGTTTTTAGATAATATAACTTTATATATAGACGATATGAGATTATTAAATTCTGTTATAAATGAATTTAATATATATTCACAACAAATTAATGTTGAGTACGATGTTAAGAAGTTATTTTCAATAATTTTATATAAAAACCTGTTTCCAGAAGATTTTTCAAAACTTCAGAATAATGATGGCATTTTATATAAAATACTTAATAATAAAGAAGAAAATTTAAAAAATATTTTATCTGACTTGCAGAATAAATATGATTTATTACAATCAGAAATTGAAAAATTAAGTAATGAACATAATGTAAAGACGATAGAGGAATTTAAAAGAATAGTTTGGACATATATACTACAAAAATATCCAAATTATTCTAGCTTTTACATAAATAATAAGCAGTATGATTCTGTTGTAAGTTTCTTACAAGATAGTAATATAAATACTACTGAAAAATTAAAAAATATAACAGTAGGAGTAAATAGTTATAATAAACAAAATATTACAAATATAATATCTAATCTAGAGGAAAAAATAGGATATACAAAAAATGAATTAGAAGAGATTATAAATCAAAAAAATGAAGAACTTAATATGTTAGGTAATAAAATGGTAAAAATTAAGAATAAAAAAATATCAGAAATAATTAATGAATATGGTATTAAGAAATATTATAATTTACCAGATAATATGACTATGCTAACGTATTTACTAAAAAATGAATATATAGATGAGTCTTATAGAGAATATATAAACTACTTTTATCCAACCACTTTAAAAATCGAAGATAAAAATTTTATATTAAATGTTAACAATCAAACAGTAACAAATTATAATTACAGGTTATACAATATAAAAAATATGATTGGGTATTTTGCAGATGAAGATTTCTTGAAACAAGAAATTTTAAATTTTGATTTACTTGACTATATGTTGAAGAATGCAAGTATATACGATTTAAAATTAAAGAACTTATTTAAACAACTCAATAATAATGATTATGGCATAGAGTTTATAAAAGAATATATTGTAACTAAAAAGATAAGTCAGTTTTTTATTAAATACTTTGTAAAATATTGTAGTGAAATGTTAGATAAATTGAATCAGAATTTATCGAATATATATAAGGAAAAATTATTAAATAGGATATTAATATATGCAGACTTAAATGATATAGAAAAATATCTAGGAAGTAATCAAGACTTTATAGATAGAGTTAATAAATGCAAACATTTTTGTAGGATTTTTAAAAATGATAAAATTAAAAAAGCTAGAAAAATATTAGATATACTAAGTATTAAATTTGCAGATATTGATAGTAAAGAAATAAATTCAGAATTATTTGATACTATATATAAACAAAACCGTTATATTATTAATCAAAAAAATATTGAATTAATATTAAACAAAAAATTTAATGAAGATATCAAGTTTATACATACACAAAACTATACTATTATTTCTAAACATGAAGAAATACATCAATATATTAATTCAAATATGAACATATATATTAACGATGTGTTCTTTAAATATGAGAACAATACGATGGAAGATATGAAATCTATTAATGAATTATTAAACAATGAAATGATAGATATTGAAACAAAAAGAAAAATTATTGAAAAAGAACAAATTTTAAATGATATAGAGTTAATTGATGATAAAAGCTTTAGTGATGAGGATTCTGATAATGAAGAAACATTATGGGGCTTATTTATAGAAGAAAATAAAATAATTCCAAACTATTATAATATTATTAAATATTATAATAAATATAAATTAGATGATAAATTAGTATCATTTATTAATATAAACTCTGAATTTTTAGAGACAGATATTATATTAGATATAAATACTTATGATGATTTTATTGTAAGTGTTGTAGAAAATGATAAAATTGATGATAAAAGTTTTGAATGTATTGTTAATGCTATTTCATCTAATTACCAATTTGATGAATTCGATTTTTCTATTGTTAATAAAGAGAGAAGTTCTAAAATTTTATCAAGTTCAAAAATTGATATAAAATTTAATGAAAATAATTATAATAATCTAAAAAACAATTATAGTGATTTGCTTATTAAATTTGTTGAAAGTAATATTAAAGAATTTTATAAAATTATGGATAATTTAGATTATGATGATGCTCTTATATCTAATATAATTTCATCTGACCAAATTGAAAGAGGAATAAAGACAGATATTTTGTGTAAATGTAAAGATGAAATTCAATTTAATAATATATCTCAAAAGCAAAATATCATAGATTTCATTTTAAGAGGAAGAAAGTATATTAATATGAGTTATAATATATTGAAACAATTTTTTGATAATACATTAGATATTACAAAATTAATAAACTTATTGATGTTCCAAAGTCCTATATTAAATAATGAACAAATATCAGAGTGTTTGTCAAATATTAAAAAACCATATTCAGATATTCCTAAACAAGGTAAAATACCAAAGTTAGAAATTAACAGCCTAAATACTAAGCTTAAAAAATTTTTAGAAGAACGACAATTTGATTATATTGGAAGAATAACTAGAACAAAAGATAATAAATATTATAAAATAAATAAAAAAAGTAAATTATTTTGAATAAAAATCAAGAGAGAATGGTAACTTAAAAACCATTCTCTTTTTATGAAAAACAAATAAAGTTGGAACAGATAGAAGTCACTAAGACAAAGAGAAAGAATAGAAATGTAAGTGGATAAAATATAAAGAGATGTTATTAAAAGTAGCAACCTTCTATGTATTTTAGAAACTAATATCTGGAAAATAATTGTATTTAGAGCAATTTTATGATATATATAAGAAAAATATGAAAATTGCAATGCTCAGTTGCAAAATTTGAAGAGGAGGTAATAAAAAATGGAAATTATTAAACATGATAATGCTTTAAAAGGAAAGAATAGTGATAAGTGTAAAACATTGGAATATTCATTTAATGATAAAGAAATAGATTTAGGTATAGCAACAATTAATGGGAGATATCCTGATAAAGGATATGGAGTAAATCTTGTAAGCAAAGAATTAATATATGTTATAGAAGGTAAAGGAACATTAAATTTTGAAAATAAAAGGATTGAATTTTCAAAAGGTGATTCTATTTTAATAGAACCTAATGAAAAATATTATTATGATACGGAGTATTGTGTAATATCTATGACATGTACACCAGCGTGGTTACCAGATCAACATAAGTTAATAGATTAAAAATGAAAGTGAGTTAAAAATGAAAGTATTAATATTAAGTTTCAGTAGTAATCGAGTAAACGAAGATAGTTTTATACCAAATAAAATAGGATTAACTTTTTCTTGTGTAGAAGAATGTGAGAAAGAATTAAAAAAATTAGGCAATGATGTAGAACATATTTGTATTAATAGAAAGAATATTCAAAAATGTTTAGCTTGTGGTAAAAGAGGTTGGGGGATATGTTTAGATAAACATATATGTATTCAAAATGATGACTTTAATGAAATTTATAAACATATGGGAGATTTTGATGTTTATGTATTTATTACACCAGTTTATTTTCATGAAATGAGTGAATCAGCAAAAACATTTTTTGATAGATTAAAAAGATGTGACGCATTCAATGACGAATCAAAAATAAAAGGAAAGAAAATAATTTGTATTGCTTGTGCAGGAGGAAGTGGCACTGGAACAGAAGAAACACTAAAAGCATTTGATACATTAAATTATTTTTTAGGAACGAAAATGCATGCAAGAATTCCTGTAACAAAAACGAATTTTGAAAAGCAAAGAAAATTTATAGATAATGCAATGAAATTGGAGGATAATTGATATGGAAAATATGATAAATAATACATTTATTGATTTTTTAATAAAAGCAAAGAAATCAACTTATGCTAATAGTACAATAGAAAAAGTCAAGTCAAGCAGAGTAGGTTCATCAGATTATCATTATGAAGAAAAAATAGATAACAAAAAATACATATATCATGATACATACTTTGGTGGAACTAAATTTATGGGAGAAGAAGTTGTATATTGTGACAGTAATAAACCAGTATGGGGAATGAACTATTACGGTGTTACATTTGATGATACACTTGGAGAGGAAGCAATGGATAATGCTTTAAGACCAGCACTTATGAAAGTTGGAGAAGACAAAAGTGTTATTCCTGTTAGAGGTATAAGCCAATTTGAGAATAATAGATATGTTTATACATTTAAGACTACAGGAACAATAGAAAATTTTGATGGAACAGAACAAATATATAAAGATAATAATTTGATTTATGAACTACACTGTTCAGGAGGATTAATAAAATAAAGAGGGGTATATTATGGACTTTGAATTGGCCGAAAAATCATTTCAAGAATATTTAAAAAACTATGATATAAATGATGGAAGTATAGCATTAAAAATAAAACATACTTATGAAGTTGTTAAAAAAAGTGAATATATAGCAAATGGATTAAGGTTAGATAAAGAAAATATAGAATTAGCAAAGATCATAGCATTATTACATGATATAGGAAGATTTGAGCAAATAAAAGAATTTGGAGAATTTAATGATAAAAAAATAGAACATGCAGAATTTGGTGTAAAAGTATTATTTGATAATGGCTTAATTAGAAAATTTATGGATGAAAATAAATATGATAATATAATATACAAAGCAATATATAATCATAATAAATACAAAATTGAAGAAAATCTAAATGAAAAGGAACTACTACAATGTAAAATAATTCGAGATGCCGATAAACTTGATAATTTTAGAGTAAAAGAAAAAGACAAAATAGAAGATATGTTTCCTAAAATATATAATGAAAATACAATCAATTATGAAACTGTTAGTGAAAAAGTATATGAAGATTTTATCCAACATAAATGCATAAAATTAGAAGATAGAAAAACAATAATTGATTATTGGGTTTGTGTTATTGCATTTATATTTGATTTGAACTTCAATATATCTTTGCAATATGTAAAAGAGAATAACTATATAGATGTTTTAGTAGATAGAATAGAGTACAAAAACAAAAATACGAAGCAAAAAATGGAAGATATAAGGAAATGTGCAAAAGAATATATAGATGATAGGATAATTAAATAAAGATAGGAGATAAAAATGAAAATAGGAATAGATATAGATGACACAACATTTTTAACAGTAAAATCAATGTTAAAATATGCAGATAAATTTGAAGAAGAAATATCCGGCATACCAACTAATAGAGACAGTTTTGGATTAATAAAAAATAGATATTATTTAAAAGTTTTATATGGATGGGATGAAAAAACGAAATTTGATTTTTTTGATAAGTATTATAAAAATGTATTAGAAGAATGCACAATGCTTCCTGATGCGAATAAAACAATTAGAAAATTGAAAGATGAAGGAGATACTATACATTTTGTAACAGCAAGATTAATGAATATTAAGAATTGTGATACTGAGGAAATTACTAAAAAGAGCTTAAATGATTATGGTATTCCATATGATAGCTTAAATTTGCATGTAAGTGATAAATTAAAATTTTTTAAAGAAAATAAAATTGATTTATGTATAGAAGATAGTTATGAAACTTGTAGAGAATTAACAGATAATGGTATTAAATCTATTTTAATGACAACAAAGATGAATGCTGATATTAATGACAAAGAAATTGTAAGAGTAAATAATTGGAATGAAATTTATGACGAAGTAGAAAAATATAAAAATAATCTTTAATTTTTTGTTGCAATACCTAAAAATTTATGTTAAATTATAAACAACAGTTGTAGCAAAAAAATGCCAACTTGTACATACAATTCTTGCAATGTATTGCTATAACTACATTTGAAACGGAAATAAGTAACTTTTTTTGTGATAGACTTTTCGAAAACGTCTCTCGCAAAGGAGCCATAGAAAATAACAGGTAAGCAATTATCTGTTATTTTTTTCTGTTTGCTAGTATTTTTGTGATAAATATAGTATAATTGTTTTCATAGGATGTGAAATTAGTGATAAAAATATGTGAGATATGTGGTAAAAAATTTGAAACAAAATCATCTACTAGATTATATTGCTATGAATGTAGTGGAGAGTCAACAAGAAGTGATAATTATACTCGTAAGCATCAAAAAACAATATTAAGAAGAAATATGAAATTACAAGCAATAAAGTTATTAGGTGGAAAATGTTCTATATGTGGATATGACAGATGTGTTGATGCATTGGAGTTTCACCATGAGAATCCTAATGAAAAAGAATTCAAATTGGGTTCTGGAAATACAATGTCATGGAAAGAATATAAAAATGAAGCCTTAAAATGTATTCTTGTTTGTTCAAATTGCCATAAAGAGATACATAGTAAAATAGGATATAAGAAATATGATTAATAATATATAGTGAAAGATAAATTATTGGGTTAACACGGAGTGGAGGATATTTTTATGATAATTAAAAGTATTGATTTGTGGACAGAACAAAAAGTAAATCATTATGAATGCTTTAATGGAGCTTTTATAGATGGATTTCAGAAAAACATAAATCCATTTAACAAATATAGAGTAGTAAAAAATTGTAATTGTATAATTACAACAGATAAAGAGAACATAAATGAAACAAATAAGAATACTACCTATACAAGAAAATTCAAAATTAACGAAAAATTAAAAAATATAAAAAGGAGATAAAATTTTATTATGAATTCAGAAAACAACTATTTTATTATACATGGTTCATTCGGGAGTCCTTTTGGAAACTGGTTTCCTTGGCTACATGATTTCCTAGAAGCCGAAGAAAAACAAGTATATTCACCACAATTCCCAATAGGTGTAGGATTCCAAAACTATGAAAATTGGAGTAAATTACTAAAGTACTATTTAGATTTAAATCTAATAAATGAAAACACTATAATAATAGGACATAGTATAGCACCAGTATTTATATCAAAGTTCTTAATTGAAAATAAGATAAAGGTAAAAAAATTGATATTCGTATGCGGATTTAATAACTACCTAGGAATAAATGAGCAATATGATGCAGTTAATAAGTCTATGTATTTAGATAATTTAGAAGATATAAAGCAACATGCTGATGAAATAATATGTTTTTATTCAAATAATGACCCTTATGTAAAATATGATGTGGAAAAAGATTTTGCCGATAAAGTTGCAACTAAACAAATTTTAATTCCAAATGCAGGACATATAAATAATGAAAGTGGATATGATACTTTTGAAGAAATAGTACATTATATTTAAATTATGCAATTGTTTAGGTGGATTTTTAATATTAGGAGGTAGAGCATAAATGAACATTTTGCAAATTTACAACAAATACCATTTGCCAGAAAACTTACAAATGCATATGTTAAGGGTATCTGCTTGTAGTAATTTGATAATAGATAACTGGAATGGACCAGATATAGATAAACAAGCAATTATTAGAGTGTGCCTTTTGCATGATATGGGAAATATGGTAAAAATACAAGAAAATGAATCAAAAGATATAGAATTTTTAAAGGTAAGAAAAAAATATTTTGATAAGTATGGAACAAATGACCATGAAATTAATTTAGAAATTGGAAAACAGGAAGGTTTAACTGAAAAAGAATTAACTATATTAGATGGAAAAAGGTCTAGAAAAAATGAAGAAACTTTAAAATCAAATTCTTATGAAAGAAAAATTTGTGCTTATTGTGACCAAAGAGTAGCACCAGATGGAGTTGTAAGTATAAAAGAAAGATTAGAAGATGCAAAAGTGAGGTACAAAAATAAACCATTATCAGTATGGTCTAACGAAGAAAAAGCAAATTACTTAATAGAGTGCTCTTTAGGAATAGAAAAACAAATTATGGAGTATTGCACCTTAAAACCAGAAGATATAAACGATATAAGTATTAAAGAATATATAGAAAAATTGAAAAAATATGAAATTTAAAAAATATATTATATTAATGGGAAAAATGGAGGAAAAATAATGAAATTAAAACTTGTTGGAACAGGAGCAATTATAGGAAAAGAAAGAAGTGCTTGTTCATTAGTAGATGAAAAAATATTAATAGATTGTGGAAACGGAATTTTAAAAACGCTTACAGAGCAAGGAATTGATATAAATAATATAGAAGCAATATTAATTACGCATTTACATGCTGACCACTTTTTTGATTTGCCATTTTTTATCTTATTAAAAAATATTTATAAGCCTCAGAAAGTAACAAAAATATATTGTCCAAAAGGAACTGAAAAAATAATAGAACATTTAGGCAATGATTATATAGCAGGGCAAGCTAGTGCATTTGAAAATTGGAAAAATAATTCCAAAGTTGAATTTGTTGAATTTGATGATTTAAAAGATGAAGAAATAGTGAAAGGTTATTATGCTAATTCGTATATAGTAGAACATGGAGAGCAGAAACCAGCATATGGATATGTAATTAGAAAAGAAAATAAGGCAATAGGATTTTCTGGAGATTCAACATATTGCGAAAGTATTGATATAATTGTTCAAAATACAGATATAGCAGTATTAGATATGTCTTTTCCTCAAAGGCATAAAGCTCACATGGGAGTGGATGACATTGAAATGATTAGTAATAAATTTAATAAAAAAATAGTTGCAACACATATGAGTAAACCAGCAAGAGAATTAGCCAAAGATAAAAATATCAAAAACCTAATAATACCAAATGACGGAGATGAAATCGAAATCTAAAATCAATAATTATTGATTTAATAGATTTTGTACAAAAGTATATTCAAAAAAATGAAGACTAAAACTCTTGCAAATTCTGTAGTTTTATGTTAAATTATAAACAACAGTTGTAGCAAAAAATTACCAACCTGTACATACAATTCTTGCAATATATTGCTATAACTACATTTGAAACGGAAATAAGTAACTTTTTTGCGATAGACTTTTCGAAAACGTTTCTCGCAAAGGAGCCATAGAAAATAACAGGTAAGCAATTATCTGTTATTTTTTTGACTTTAAAGCTAATATCTGGAAAATAATTGTATTTTGTCTAATTTTATGATATAAATAAGAAAAATACGATTTATAAGAAAGTAGGTAAATATGAGTTTGGAAAAAATAAACAATAATTCAATGATTATTAAATATCAAAATACAGATAATGTATTAGAAGATGTATGTTCTATTATTGAATCGGCAAGAGATTATGCTTATAAGTCAGTAAATATTGCTCTAGTAGAAAGAAATTGGCTAATTGGATATAGAATTGCAGAAGAAGAGCTAAAGGGAAATGATAGAGCAGATTATGGATTAGAAATAATAAAAAAACTATCTAAAGAATTAACAAAACAATATGGAAAAGGATTTGATAGAAGTAATTTGTATAGATTTTTAAGTTTTTATAAAAATTTTCCACAAATTGTCGACGCACTGAGTCGACAATCTGGAAATTTGCTATCTTGGACTCATTATAGAACTCTGTTACAAGTTTTTGATAAAAAAGCAAGAGATTGGTACGCAAAAGAAGCATTAGAACAAACGTGGAGTACAAGAACATTACAAAGAAACATTGATATACAGTATTATTATAGATTGTTAAAGTCACAAGTTAAAGAACCAGTAATTAAAGAAATGGAAGAAAACAACAAAGAAAATTATTTAATGAACAAATTAGAATTTGTTAAGAATCCAGTAATAGCAGAATTCTTAGGATATTCATTGGATAGTACTTTTACAGAAACAGAATTAGAAACTAGTATAATAAATAATTTACAAAAATTTTTAATGGAACTACGGTAAAGGTTATGCATTTGTTGCAAGACAACAACATATTCATACAGAAAAAGAAGATTACTTCATAGATTTAGTATTTTACAATTATATATTAAAATGCTTTGTGTTAATTGATTTGAAAACTAAAAAAATAACGCATCAAGATGTTGGGCAAATGGATATGTATGTTAGAATGTATGATGAGTTAAAAAAATCAAAAGAAGACAATCCAACAATAGGAATTTTGCTATGTTCAGAAACCGATGCAGATATAGCAAAATACTCTATTCTAAAAGGAAATGAACAACTATTTGCTAGTAAATATAAATTATATTTACCAACAGAAGAAGAATTAAAGGCTGAAATAGAAAGTCAAAAAGCAATATTTGAACTGCAACAACAGGAAAAAAAGCAAAATGATCAAGAATAGAAGTTATATTTATATCAAAATTGCAACATTATGTTGCAAAAATTAAGTAGGAGAAAACAATGAAAGTATTAATAGCTACTAAAAATCAAGGAAAAATAGAAGGTGCCAAAAAAGCATTAGAACATTATTTTAAAGATGTTGAAATAAAAGGAATACCAGTAGAATCAGATGTACCAGACCAACCTGTAAACAAAGAAATTTATCAAGGAGCAAAAAACAGGGTAAAGAATTTAAAAAAATATGCCAAAGAAAATAACATTTCAGCAGATTTATTTTTAGGAATAGAAAGCGGAATAAATGATTTATTAGGAAGATGGATGATTACTAACATTGCAGTAATTGAAGATGATAAAGACTTTGAAAGTTATGGTACAAGCCCATCATTTCCAGTTCCAGATAATTTAGTACAAAAAGTGCTAGATACAAATTTAAGTGAAGCGATGGATAGCGTTTTAGGAGAAGATAAAGAAAGACATAATCATAGTGGAGGTATTCAATTATTAACACATAATGAAATTTCTAGAATAGATTTAACAGAATATGCATTTATAATGGCATTAACAAAATATATCAATGGAGAAAAATGGAGGTAAAAAATGAAACTATATTTATCATCATATAAACTTGGAGATAAAACAGAAGAACTAAAAAGATGGATTGCAGAACACAATAATAAAATATGTTTAATCCCTAATTCAAGAGATGTTTTCCCAGATGGCGAAAGAAAAACAAAAGGAATACAAGAAGATGTCAAAGACTTAGAAAATATTGGGTTTGATGTTACTGTAATTTCATTAAAAGATTATTTTAATAGAAAAGAAGAATTAAGTAAGAGATTAGAGGAATTTAATGCCTTTTATGCAATTGGAGGAAATACATTTGCATTAAGACAAGCAATGTATTTAAGTGGTTTTGATAAATATTTAAAATCAATAGAAAATAAACCAGATTATTTATATGCAGGATATAGTGCTGGAATATGTGTACTCGCAAAAGACATGCATGGCTTAGATATTTGCGATGACCCAAGTATTAATCCGTATGGAATAGAGACAATATGGGAGGGATTGGGATATTTTGATTACATATTTCTTCCACATTATAAATCTAATCACAAGGAAACAAAGTTAATAGACGATTCAGTAGAATATTGCAATAAAAACCATATAAAATATAAGACTCTCCGTGATGGAGATGTAATAATTGTAGATACATGTAAAAGTATAGAGCAAGAAGAGGAAAGATAATAATAAATTTAGTTAAAAGAAAATTGTACTACTATACAAATTCAATGATAGCATTATAAAAAAATAACGGCTTATAGGGTAGAAATTATTGTAGTATGGGAAGGAATTATAATGGAGCATTTAATTGAATGCATATTAGAGCAAGAAAATCTTGATTATACACAAATAGTGAAATCAAAAAATGGATTCACTTATATAGTTTACTTTGTAGACTCAATGGTTATAAAAATAGCATTAGAAGAAGAAGGAAAAAAGAAACTAGAAAAAGAGATTAATATCTATAAAAACATAAAATTAAATAACATTCCCAAATATATAGCTAGTGGTCAACTTGATAATTGCTTATATTTGATTATTTCAAAAGTAAATGGCAGAAGATTATATTCTGCTTGGCATAGCTTAAATGACTTTGAAAAAGAAAAATGTATAGAGAAGATATCAAATGTTTTGAAAGAGTTTAATAATCAAAATGCAAATTTTCTAGATAAAGAATATAAAATATATGACTGGGAAGGGTTTATAATAGGTAAATTAAAAGAAAATAAGCAAGGGTTAGATAAATTAGGTATTGAAACAGAAAAAATATCATATTTTATAGAGAATAATGATATATTTAAAGATAATTCATATGGACTTGTACATAATGATGCTCACTTTGATAATTTCATATATGATAATGGTAATATTTCTATGATTGATTTTGATAGAGTTATATATGCACCTAAAGATTATGAAATAATGATTTTAAAAACAATGTGTGATAATCCTAGAAAGTTTGCGAGTGAAGAAGATGAAGCAAATGTTTTTGTTGAAGATTTTGCTCAAGTTTATGATTGGTTTAAAAAGTATTATAAGGAATTATTTATGGTTCCTAATGTCGACCAAAGAATAAAAATATATCAATTTAATTATCTTTGCGAACAAGCTTTGAAAATGAAAAATCATGTAATTGGTAATCATTGGGCAGAAGATTTAGTTAATAATTTTAATTTATAAAAAGTAAAAATGTATTTTGAAATTTGTTATATAAAAAGATTATACATGAAGAGGAGAACCAACAACGAGTAAATGTAAATTAAAAGTATTTTCAGACATACATTATTTAGATATAAGCGTTGATGAAAAAGAAATACATAAAAAAAGAAAATTAACACAGTACGCAGAAATACTAACAGATAGGCTAATTCGAAAAATAAATGAAGAAGAGCCAGATGTAAGTATTTGCCTAGGAGATTTAATTCAAGATGTTGCAAACCACGAAAGAGATATAGAAAATTTTACGTATATATGGAACAAATTAAAAAATATTAAAGTACCATTTTATTGCGTACTAGGAAACCATGAGTTAAAGAGCATGAATTCAAGAAAAGAGATTGAGCAAATTATGGGATATGCGAACGCAACATTCTCAGTAAATGTAAAAGGATATCATTTTGTTATTTTATCAACCAATATAAGAGAAGATATTGAAAGGAAAATCAAAACATGAAAATAATATATGGAACAAGTAATAAAAATAAAGTCACAGCAATGGAGAAAATTTTAAAAGAAAATCATGTAAATTTTGAATTATATACATTAAAAGACATAGGATTTAATAAAGAAATAATAGAAGACGGAAAAACTTTCGAAGAAAACTCAAATATAAAAGCAATGGCAATAAAAGAATTTTGCAATGAAAATAATATAAACGACAAGATAATAGTTACAGATGACTCTGGGCTTTGCATAGATAAGCTAAATGGTGAACCAGGTGTTTATTCAGCAAGATATGCAGGACCTAATGCAACTCAAGTTCAGTCTATTACAAAAGTATTAAATAAAATGAAAGATTATCCTAATAAAGAAGATAGAGCTTGTACTTTTGTAACAGTATTAACAGCTATTCTTCCAGATGGAAAAAAGATTGTGGCAAGAGGAGAATGTAAAGGAACAGTTGCAAAATCTATGGGAAAATTAGGAGGACTAACTTACATACCAATTTTTATTCCAGATGGATTTGATAAGCCATTAAGTGATTTAGATAAAGAAACTTTTGAAGCAACACATAATCACAGAGATTTAGCAGTAAAACAATTGCTAGCGGAGTTTAAGAAAAGGAACATTAAATAATATTATAATTAATAGAAAGGATATGACATGGAGAAATTTGAATTAGTAGACAAAGATGGAAAAAATACTGGAAAAATAGTAACTCTAGAAGAGTTAGAAGATGCGAATAGACGTAAATTTCCAGAAGGGCATTACTTGCCAGTAGCTGGAATAATAGTTTTAAATGAGAACAATGAAGTATTACTTGAAAAACGTAGTATGAAAAAGATAAGTGGTGCCGGCAAATGGGGAATTTGTGCAGGAAAAGTTGACTTTGGTGAAAGCGTAAAAGAAGCGGCAGTTAGAGAAGCATCAGAAGAAATTGGTATTAAATTTGATAAAGATAGCCTAAAGCCATTAGCAACTAGTATAATAAAAGATGGTAGATATTCAATTTATTATGTGAAAACAGATATTCCAATAAATAAATATAAAATCCAAGAAAGTGAACTAGAAGAGGTAAAATATTTTAAAATAGAGGAAATTGAAAAATTGGAGAATAGCATATTTGATTGGACAGATAATGTGAAAGAATTGCTAAAAAATGAAGCATAGATAATTAACTGACAAAATAGATTAAGTTATGGAGACAAATTATGATTTATTATATAGAAAATAAAGCTTTAAGAGCGGAATTAAAAGAAGAAACACTTGAACTACCACAAGATTTAAGAGAAAAAATAAATGCAAATTTTGAAAATATGAAAAGTACTGGTGCTAACATATGGAATGGAGAAGTAATGTGTGTCTCAAATGTTAGTATTACAGATAGACAAGTAGATATAACATGCAAGAAAACAGACTATGCTCATTATTTATATGGGGAAAGAATTGGCTGTCCTAAAGAATATGAGTGCAAAAACTTAAGTGCAGGTTGTCTATTAGAAACTAGTGACGGATATTATGTTGTTGGAGAATTAGATGATACAACTTCTTATCCAGGAATGCTCCAAGTAACAGGTGGAGGCGTTGACAAAAAGGATATTACTGATGGACACATTAACATATTACAAACAATAAAAAGAGAAACAAAAGAAGAAATGAACATTGATTTAGATGATAGTAGTTTAGTTAAAGAAAGTGGAATTTGTTATATATATCTTTCAAATGAAGATGAGCAACCAGGAGTAGAACTATTTGTAAAGGCCAAGATAAATCTTACGGCAAGCCAAATGCAGGAGTATTTTGAAAGTTATTACAAATACCTTCAAGAAAATGGTTTAGAATTAGAATTTAAAACATTACATTATTTTAGTAAAGACCACCCAGTAGAAGATTTAGACAAGTTAAATAATCCTAGAAGATATTATTTAAAACCATTAATGCAATTCGATGCTCAAAGAGATAAAAAAGACCACGAAGATATGGAGTTATAACTGAAAAGAGACTTTGAAAACTAAAAGTTTTTAAAGTCTTTTTCAATAATAATCTTTTTCCAAATTAAAACCTTTTCCTCAAAATTTAAACTTACATTCAAAGAACTTGATGATGGCACATAATGATAATCAAAATCAAAGTTATTTAACTTTAAGTATTTTTCAAAACCTTTTTGTGAAGCTCTGCCATTTGTAACAATTTTAACTATACTTGGATAAAGTTTTAAAAGATTTTTTATATCATTAAATTCAGCATTTTTAATATTACTATCTAAAGAGCCTTTTCTATTTGCACGAGAATAAACGTCCCATAAAGCAATATGGTGCTCATGTAGATAAGCAATTTTTTCATCATAATTATTAAAATTAATCTTCTCACCATTAAAACACATAGAGATAATATTCCAAAATTGATTCGTTTTATTTCCATAGTATTCATATTTTTCGATAGATTTGTCACTAGGCAAACTACCTAGAATTAATATTTTAGAATTATTATCAATAATTGGCTCAAATGAATTCTTCATAAAATTTTCTGACATAAAATTTACCTCTAAAAAATAATAACACAAAAATGTATAAAAAGTAAATAATTTCAAAAAATAGAGATATGAAAAAGATTATCTCTATTTTTTTAATTGTAATTTTACTATCGGCATTTTTGATTGTAAACATTTTGCAGTCAAGTTTTGCCGAGTCAAATAGATATGTTTATGATAGAAGCAATTTAGATACAAGTAAATATCCAGGTTTTAAAGAAAAGCTAGATACATTAAAAGCAAATCATCCAAATTGGAAATTTATCATAATGGAAACTGGGCTAGATTTTGAGCAAGTAATAAAAGCTCAGTACACAGGACATTTAGGTACTCCCAAAAATTTAATTCAAGGAAAAAGCGGAGAATGGATTTGCTCAATATGTGGAGATAGAGTGTACGATACAGGAAATTGGAAATGCGCATCAGAACAAGCTATAAGATATTATATGGACACAAGAAACTGGCTTGTGGATAGCCCTTATTTATTTCAATTTTTAGCAACAGACTATTTACAAACAACAGATGATAGGTTGTATCAATCTTTAAATGGTACATTTTTATATTCAAGAGAAAATGCATCAATAATAAATAGAGTATGTAGAGAGAAAAATGCCAATCCATATTACATTATAGCAAGGCTTCTTCAAGAACAAGGAAACGCTGGTGGAGCCACATCAAAAATGGTGGACACAGATGGAACTGTATATTATAACTTATTTAATATTGGAGCAAGTGGAAACAGTCAGCAAGAAGTGTACAATAATGCATTAGCTAGAGCCAAAAGGGAAGGCTGGACAAGTATTGAAAAATGTTTATCTGACGGAATTACATTTCTATTTTCAGCATATATAAATAACAAACAAAACTCAATTTATTTAAATAAATTTGATGTTGAATCTTATGGAGGTTTATATATAAGACAGTATATGCAAAACATAGAAGCTCCAAAGTCAGAAGGAACATCAATGTATAATAAAATGAAAAGTGCAGGATTGTTAGAGGAAAATTTAACTTTTATAATACCAGTTTATGAAAATATGTCATCTCTTTCGTCAAGCTCACCAGATAGTAGTATAGAGGCTTATCCTAAGAATATAAGAATAAAAGTCGGACATTCAAATGTAATGATAAGAAGCGGAAGAAGTACAACGAGCACACCTGTTGGAAAAATAACAGATAGTTCAGTTGTGGTATTATCTGTTGAAAGATATTCAGATGGATGGCATAAAGTTGTTTTAGAAGATGGAACAAATGGATATGTAAAGTTTAATACAAGCTATTTAGAAGAAATTGATGATATTACCAATTGTTATGAAGAAGTAACTGTAACAAATAGTGATGTAATATTAAGAGTTGGACCGGGATACAATCAGCTTGAAATAACTCATTTAAACAAAGGACAAGTAATTCATAGAATAGATAATACGGGAAGATATTATATAGACGGCAAAATATGGGATAGAGTTATACTTTCAGATTCAAGACAGGGATTTGTAGCAAGAGATAATATTCATAAGATAGATTATAACGAAAGTTTTTATGTAAATGCAGAAGGTGGACTATATTTAAGAGAAACTCCAGCCGGAAATATAATAAGAAAACTAGAAAATGGAAGCATTGTTACAAGGCTAGAAGCGGGAAGTAAAGTTGGAAATTACACTTGGGATAAAGTTATAACAGAGGATGGTGTTATAGGATATGTAGCAAGAGAATATTTAATAAAAGTAGATGGAGGAGAAGTACCAGATGAAACACCTGACGATTCAGGTGACAATGAAGTCGATAACGAAATAATTGAAGATAATAATGTGGATAATACTTTAAATAATGAGGTAACAGATGAAATAGAAAATTCTGTAATAGATAATGAGATTGTTGGAGATAATACAGTTGAAGATGATAATGAAACAGAAGAGCCAGATATTGGAGACAATGAACCAGAGGATGGTGAAGATGATTTAGAAACAGAAAGAATCATAATAGTAGAATCTAGTGCAACAGCAAATTCATTATCAAATGCAACAATAACGAGAGGAGATAAAGTGATTTCTGGTGAGCAAGTTATTGCAACAGGAGATATAGCAAATATGGGTGGTACAAAATATACAATTGTAAAAAAAGGAGATAGCACAGGAGATGGCTATGTTAAAGCAAATGATTATCTAATAATAAAAGACTATATTATGGAAACAGGAACAGCAAAATTAGAAGGAGCATTTAAAATGGCAGCAGATGTTACAGGAGATAGCCAAGTCAAAGCAAATGATTATTTAAAAATAAAAGACCATATTATGTATGGAATAGAACTTTAATTTTGGAGGTATTAATAGTGAAAAAAGCAAGTAAAAGATTAATTGTAGCAATACTGATATATTTTATATTATTTTCAAATTTTAATGTGAAAGCTGCAAGCTATAGTTTTAATTTTACAGGACCAAGTGAAGCTACAAGTGGGCAAACAGTGACATTAACAATTACAGCAAATGGCTTAACAGGAAAAGTTAATTTGAGCAGTACAAATGCTAGTTTGAGTACTAATTCAGTTTGGGTAGAGAAAAATTCTGTAAATGTAACAGCTACAATTACAGGGTTTCCAGCAAAAATAACAGCTACGCCTAGTGAGTTAACAGATAATGAATATAATATTGTAAGTATAAGCTCAAAAACTATAACAATAAATCAAAAGCAAACTTCATCAGGTGGAAGTGGTTCAGGTAATACTGGAAGCGGTTCTACAGGTGGAACTAACCAAGGAGGGAGCTCAGGTGGTTCAAGCGGAAGCAATACAGGTAGTTCAGGAGGTACATCAAGTGGTGGCTCATCCAATTCAGGTGGAAGTACTTCAGGAAGTGGAACATCAGGAGGAAGCTCATCAAATAGACCAAGTTCGGGAGGTAATTCAGGCTCTACAAGTAGACCACAAACCGGAACAAGTAGCACACAATCACCAGATGGAACATATGTGCCAAACGATAGTAACATAGATGATGGAAGTGTTAAATCAAGCAATAACTATCTGTCTTCTATAACATTAAATGCAGGAAATTTATCACCAGAATTTTATAGAGAAACATTTGAATATACAGTAGAGAATCTACCAGAAGATATAACAGAGCTTGAAATAAATGCAACAGCAGAAGATGAGAGAGCACATATAAGCGGACTGGGAGTTGTATCATTAAATCCAGGAGAAAATAGAATACAAATTGAAGTAACAGCAGAAAATGAAAACGTAAGAGAATATGTGTTAATAGTTAATAGAAAACAAGATTTAGTAGAATCAGATTTAAGATTAACAACATTAGAAATAAGCCAAATAAATAAAAACGGGGAATTTAGCACTTTAGAAATCCCCTTTGATAAAGAAATATTTGAATATAATGTAGAAGTAGATAATGACATCGTAGACCTAGATGTAAATCCAACAGTAGAAAAAGAAGGAATACTAGTTGAAACAACTGGAGAGAAAAATCTAAAAGATGGAGAAAATATTGTATCAATAACTTTAACTGCACAAAATGATGAAAATATCCAAACTAACTATGTGGTAAAGGTAAATAGAAAATCAGGAATGGAAGTGTCAGCAAATGTAGGACAAGAAGATGAAACTTGGAAAATAGTAGTCATTGGAATTTCTCTCTTAATTTTAGTGATTGAAATAATAGCATATATTTGGATGAGAAAACATAATAGAACATTATAAATTTTACTTTTGGGACGGTCATTAAATAAAAATTTTCAAAAAAAGGTTTGTCCACAACTAAAAAGAGTATTAACTAAAAAATCATTGACATTTTGATTTATTAGATATAAAGTATAAGCATAAAACCGTTTTTCAATTCTAAACCTTGCCTAAGGAGGAGGCACATATGATAAAAAGTAACAAAATTGAAGTGTGTACAAGTACAAAGCGGGTAAATGAAGCAGAGGAAAATACGCCTTTCAATGTAACCGTAAGAATGCCAAAAGACATACAAGTCGCAAATCTTAGAGTTCTGTTTAACAGGGAAGGAGAAAATCCTACTATTGTTAAGGAAAT
The DNA here is from genome assembly GCA_930986425.1 of uncultured Clostridium sp. Lineage (GTDB taxonomy): Bacteria > Bacillota > Clostridia > TANB77 > CAG-508 > CAG-793. Next base: position 27,109 of record CAKNJR010000008.1, read on the forward strand.
GACTCTTGAGGATGGAACAGGAGGAACAAGAAATAAGTACACCGCAACCGTCAAGCTCGAAAAAATAGGTAATTACTATTATCATTTTGAGTTTAATGATGCATATGGAAATATGCAGGCCATCAAACTCGATAGGAATAGCAATGAGCCTACAATTACCATTGGGGAAGCACCATACTTCCGAATTTTGGTCGTTCAAAAAGATTTTAAGGTACCTGACTTTGCAAAAGGCGCAATTTATTATCAGCTGATTGTCGACAGATTCAACATTGGAAGAAATGATAAGCCTCAAGTAAAAGGTAGAAATTACAGGAATTGGGGAGAAATGCCCAACTGGAAGAAGAATGCGGAAGGAAAGTTCCATAACAATGACTTCTTTAGAGGAGACCTTAAAGGAATTGAAGAAAAATTACCGTATTTCAAAAAGCTATCCGTTACAGTTCTGTACATTTCGCCAATCAATTTTAGCCTGTACAGGTACGATAGGTATGCTGCTACAAACCACATGCTAATTGACCCGGATGCAGGCACATTTGAAGACTTGGCAAGTCTTTCGAGGACTGCGCACAAGATGGGAATTCATCTTATCTTGGATATCGCATTAAACCATTGTTCTTCAGATAACCCGATTTTCAAAGACGCAATCTCAAATCCTAATTCGCCATATAGGGATTGGTTTTTCATTGACCAAAATGGAAACTATCGCTATTGGTATAATGAGTTTGTTGATATGCCAATTTTCAATCAACAATCTCAAGGATACAAAGATTACGTTTACGGTCCGGATGGCGTTATTGCAAAGTTTGCTCCATTTGTTGATGGATTCCGTTTAGACGTGGCAGAAGAACTCAGCCAGGAAACTCTAGAAGGAATCAGAAACAGGGCAAATAAAAATGAAAAAAAGGTAATAATCGCTGAATGGTGGAACAGAGCTTCAACAGGCTTGTTCGGAAAATGCTTTGATGCGACGACAAATTATCTTTTTACCAATGCAATGTATAAATGGCAGATGGATGGTGAGGCCGAGTACTTTGCTTGGCAAATAAGGGACGTGCTTGAAAACTATCCCAGTGAGGCTATCTCGTCTATGCTGAATTCATTGGACACGCATGATATGGTTAGAACGCTAACTTGTATTGGCGGAAAATGGATGAGACATGGACTATACAGAAGATGGGATATCGACAGAGACCCAAGTCCGTGGCATAAAATTGTGAATGGTATACGCATATTCGATACATGGCAATTTAGGTCAGATGAGTTTACGAACGATAGGCTTTCACCCCAAGAATATCGTAGGGCGAAAAAGATTTATATACTAATGCTCATCATGCAATACACTTTGCCAGGAAATCCATGTATTTTCTATGGAAGTGAAGTAGGAATGCATGGATATAAAGACCCATTCAACCGTAAAACGTTTCCATGGAATCGCATTGACAAGTCTATTTTGCATGCTCATATAATGCTTGGAGCAATGCGCGAGCAAAACAGAAAAGCATTGAGTGATGCAAATTTTGAACTTGTAAGATGGGACAACGAAAATCTTTGCTATACGAGAAACAATCTGCTGATTGTAATCAACAGAGGAGCAAAAGCAATTAGGGTAGAAATACCCGAAGAATTCAAAACAGCTGAAATCATCTATACGAGCAACAAACATCAAAAGCAAGTGAATGAAATCCTTGCAGAAACAGGCATGATTTTAAGGAGGCGATAATGTCTTACCCAAGGCCTAAGAAGAAATTTCTTCTTGGACCTTGGGTCTTTTTTGGGTATAGAAAAACTTGATATATGGTAAGAATCCCATAAATTAACACCAATTTCCTGTTGACTAATAAAATTTGTAATGTTACAATATAATCGAAAATTATGTCGAAAACGGAGGAAAAAATGAAACAAAAAAATACATTAAGTAAAGTAATATCAATAGTTCTACTATTTACACTATTATTTTACATAATTTATAATTTGTTCACAGGTGAGGTAAATGCAGCATACTCATCAAACAGATATTCATATAACGGAAGTAATTTAGATACAAATGCTTATCCAGGATTTAAAGAAAGAATAGACGCTTTAAAAACAAGCCATCCAAATTGGACATTTACAATAATGGAAACAGGCTTAGACTGGAACCAAGTAATTACAGCAGAAACAGCTGGACACTGGGGTTCACCACTAAATCTTATACAAGGAAAATCAGGAGCATGGATTTGTTCAACTTGTGGTGACACACCATATGATAATGGCTCATGGAAACATGCTTCAGAAATGGCTATAAGATATTATATGGACCCAAGAAATTGGCTTACAGATAATTCAAACTTATTCCAATTCTTACAATTAGACTATATAGAATCATCAAATGACCAAATATATAATGCTCTAGCAAATACATTTTTGCATAATACAGATTATGCAGCAGAAATAAATGGAGCTTGTAGAGATACTAATGTAAATCCATACTATGTAGTAGCAAGAGTAATACAAGAACAAGGAGCTGGTGGAGGCTCAACATGGAGAATGGAATCAGATGGTGTTACATATTATAACTTATTTAACATTGGAGCTAGTGGAAATTCTTCAACCGAAATATGGAATAATGCATTAGCAACTGCAAAATCAAATGGTTGGACAAGCATTGCGGCAAGCATTAAAGGCGGAATTAGTACATTAAATAATTATATAAATGCAGGTCAAAATACACAATACTTAAATAAATTTGATGTTGAACCTTATGGTGGTACATATTCAAGACAATATATGCAAAATATAGAAGCTCCAAAAAATGAAGCAAGTAGAATGTATTCATGTATGCAAGAAGCTGGACTACTTGACCAAAACTTAAACTTTATTATACCAGTATTTAATAACATGCCAGCATCAGTTTCTCAATCGCCTGATGGTGTAGGTGAAGTATATCCTAAAAATATTAGAGTGAAAGAAGGACATTCAGATGTAACATTAAGAACTGAGCCAAATACAAGTAGTGCTCCAGTATATATTATTCCTGATTCTAGCGTAGTACTATTATCAGTTGAAAGACTAACAAATGGATGGCACAAAGTAGTTCTTACAGATGGACAATGGGGATATGTAAGATTTGATTCTTCATACTTAGAAGAAATAGATGATGTGACAAACTGCTATGAAGCTAAGTCAATAAATGCAGATAGCGTACCAATGTATGTTGGACCAGGAACAGCTCAAACATTACTTACAACATTATCTTATGGTCAAGCCGTTACAAGAATTGATAACACAGGAAGATACACATTCGGTGGAACAACTTGGGATAGAATAATTTTAGCTGATGGTAGACAAGGATTTGTCGAGAGAAAATATTTAAGTGACCAAGATAGTAGTCAGTTATTCACTATAAGAGCAGATGGTGGATTATTCTTAAGAAGCTCAGCAGGAACAGGAGACGAAAATAAAATAAGATTATTATCAGATGGAACACAAGTAACTAGAACAGGTTCATATACTGAAAACGGAGTCGAAACAATGGTAGATGGCTACTATTGGGATTATGTAATAACACCTGATGGTGCAAAAGGATATGTGGCAAGAAATTATCTAAGAGATAGTAATGGAAATACTCCATCAGCATATACTTCTAAGGTAGAAGTAGAAATAAAAAATGAAGAGAAAGAAATATTAGTTACTCCAAATGCTGATATAGATGATATAAAACATGAAGCAAATTCAGATTTGTATATGGAAAGAGCAGATGGAAGCTATTTGGAAAATAAAGTATCTAAAACAGGTGACAAAGTTTGGATAAATGACGTTCAATATACAGTAGTAAAAATGGGAGACTGCAGTGGAGATGGATATGTAAATTCAGCAGATTTGTTGGAAATAAAGAAACATTTATTAGAGGTAATTAAATTAGAACAAAATAGTGCTTATTTTACCGCATCAGATTTGACAAAAGATAATAATATAAATTCTGCAGATTTATTAGAAGTAAAGAAATATTTATTGGGTGTTACTAATATTAGTATAAATGAATAAGAAGGAGAAATAAATGAAAAGGATAAAAAAATATATATGGTGTGCATTAATAATTATGATTACATACTCTTGCTTTAATGTTAAGAGTGTGAAAGCAGCTACTGTTAGTTTTAGTGCAAGTTCAACTAATGTGTCAGTAGGTACAACAGTAACACTAACAGGAACAATAACAGCAGGTGCATGTGATGTAACAATTTCAGGAAATGGTGTTAATAGACATGAGGTTTGGAACACAAATTCGGCAGGTAATGAAACTGTTTCTGTAACAGCATCTTTTACACCAACTGCGGCTGGAACATATACATTTAATCTAACTGGAGATATGACAGACTTTAGTGAAAAAGAAGCAAGACCTGTTTCAGAATCAGTAACAATCAATGTTACAGCTCCATCAACTCCAGACCCAGAGCCTACCCCAGACCCTGACCCAGGCAGTGGCTCAGGTTCAAATACAGGTAGTGGTTCAAACACAGGAAGCGGTTCAGGAGGCTCAAATGGAGGAACAACTTCAGACCCAGAGCCAAACTATCCATCAGAAACAACACCACCATCATCATCAAATAATGAAGTAACACAATCAAGTAACAACTATTTATCTGGAATAACAGTAGGAACAGGAACATTATCACCAGAATTTTATAGAGAAACATATGAATATACAGTAGAATTTGATGATACAGTTAACCTTTATGAATTATCAGAAATAGAAATATCAGCAACAGCAGAAGATTCAAGAGCCACAGTTTCAGGGGCAGGAACAATACAGTTAAATGAAGGCGAGAATAGTATTGCACTAACTGTTACAGCAGAAAATGGTTCTGCACGTACATACACAATAAAAGTAAATAAACCAGCAGCAGTTGAACAATCTTCACTAAGATTACAAACATTAGTTGTTAATGGAATAACAAGTGATGGAACATATCAAACAATAAGTATGGACTTTGACCCAGAAACATTTGAATACAATCTAACTGTTCCAAACAATATAACTTCTATTTCAGTAAATCCAACAACAGAAAATGATGATATAATAATTGAAACAAACGGAGAAACAACACTAAATGAAGGTAATAATAGAATAATAATTATTTTAACTTCACCAAGTGATGAAACAATAAAAACAACATATACACTTAATATTGAAAGACAAGCAGCACTTACAACTGAAGAAGAAGGCTTAACAAAAGAACAATTAGGTATAATACTTATATGTTCAGTTGTTGGAGTAGTTTTACTAATTATAATCATTGTAGCAATAGTAAAACATAGAAAAAGAAAAAATGGATTTGATTACGATGATGAAGACGACGAAAATGATAACTATTTAAACCACAATTCAGAAGAAGATGATATAGTTGAAAATCCATACCCAGATAAAATAATAACAAGAGAAAATGATGAAGATTTTCCAGACTTAAAAGATGATGAGAGCTCAAAAGAAAATCAAAATAAAGAAGAAAGCAACATTAATGAGTTAGACAAAAATAGTGAAATTCAAGCAAATACATCATATAATACAGAAGCTCAATCAAACACAACAGCATCAAAGAATAATGAAGATGAAGAATTAAAATTTAAAACAACATACGATGAAACAGATATGGAAAATACTAAATCAAAATGGGATGACTTCATTAAAGGGTATGATGACGAAGACGAATATGATAATTCTTCAAAGAAAAAAAGCAAGCACGGAAAGAGATTTCTATAATAACAAACTTAACAGGTAGCATTAACAAAGAAAACTCCTGTTACAAATTATAAAAAGCTACACCAACAGAGTGTAGCTTCGAAATTATTGGGGTTATAGGTTACCCATTTAAAAACCTAAATATAATGTAAGGAGAGTATGGTATACAATATCATACAAAAATATATGGAAAAAGTACTATTAATTGATGGAAACAGTATAATGAATAGAGCATTTTATGGAATAATGGGAAATAAAATGCTAACAACAAAAAATGGAATGTATACAAATGCAATATATGGTTTTTTATCTATAATGTTTAAAAACATGGAAGAAGTTGAACCTCAATATATGCTAATAGCATTTGATTCAAAAACAGCTGCAAATGTTAGAAAAAATATGTATGAAGGATATAAAAAACATAGACACGCCATGCCAAGTGAATTAGCTGAGCAGATGCCAGTAATAAAAGATATATTAAAAGCAATGAATATAAAAACTTTAGAAATGGATGACTATGAAGGAGATGACATATTAGGAACATTTGCAAAAAAGTTTGCCAAAGAAGGACAAGATGTATATATTCTTTCAGGAGATAGAGATTTGTTTCAATTAATAGAAGATCATATAACTGTAAGAATTCCTAGAACTAAAATGGGAAAAACAGAAACAGAAATATATACAAGAGAAAAAGTAGAAGAAGAATATGGACTAGAACCTATTGACTTAATAGAAGTAAAAGCTCTTATGGGAGATTCTTCAGATGAAATTCCTGGAGTGCCTAATGTTGGACCAAAAACAAGTACAAGCATAATAAGACAGTATAAAACTATAGAAAATTTATATAAAGCATTAGAAGAAGGAACCGCAGATTTTACATCAAAATTAAAAGATACATTAATAAAAAATCAAGATTTAGCAGAATTATCAAAAAAATTGGGTACAATTAATACAAATGCACCAGTGAAAGAAGATTTAAAAGATGTAAAAATAGTAGATTGGGACAGAGAAAAAGTAGCAGAAATTTTTAAAAAGCTTAACTTTAATAGATTTATAGAAAGATTTAATTTAAATAAAGGAATAGAAGCAAAAAAAGCAGAAATAAAAATTGAAGCTCAAGAAAAGGATATAGATTACCTAAAAGAAATACCAAATAAAATTGATGGAAACCTAATATTTTACTTAGAAACAAGTAAAACAGAAGACGAATCAAGAATAATCAAAAAGAATATAATTGGTATAGGAATATATGAAAAAAACGGAAATATAATATACATAAGGCTTCCAGAAGTAGAGGACGTAAAAAAATTAAAAAACATCATGGAAGATGAAACAATAAATAAAATTGGATATAATATAAAAGAAGATTTTGTCCTACTTAAAGAATATGGAATAAATCTTAAAGGAATTAAATATGATGCTGAAATTGCTGCATATGTACTAAATCCTACAAATGTAAAACATAATATAAAAGATATTGCATCACAGTACTTAGATATAGATATTGATGAACTTATACCAAAAAAAGACGATGTACAACTAAATATGTTTGAGAGTGTAAAAGATTTATCAAATAAAGATGAAGTCGGAACTTATGTATATGCACTAAACAATCTTTATTCTATAACAATGAAGAAAATGCAAGAAGATGGCTCTATAAAATTATTTGAAGAAATTGAAATACCATTAGTAAGAGTTCTTGGAGATATGCAATTTAATGGTATGATAACAAAAAAAGAAGAACTTGAAAATTTCGGAAAAGAGCTAAAACAAAGACTTAATAATGTAACAAAGGAAATATATGACTTAGCAGGAGAAGAATTTAATATAAATTCAACACAACAACTAGGAAAAATACTTTTTGAAAAGTTAAAACTTCCTGAATCAAAGAAAAATAAAAAAGGTTATGCAACTGATGTAGAAACATTGGAATCTTTAAAAGATAAACACCCTATAATAGAAAAGGTATTAGATTATAGAAGTTTAACGAAATTGAATTCTACATATGTAGAAGGACTAATAACATATATAAATCCTAAAGATAGTAAGATACATGCAGTATTCAATCAAACAATAACAGCAACAGGTAGAATAAGCTGTACAGATCCTAATTTGCAAAACCTACCAAGTCATGAAGGTGAAGGTAAAAATATAAAAAAATCATTTGTTTCAAAGCCAGGATATGTATTTGTTGATGCCGATTATTCACAAATAGAATTAAGAGTATTGGCACATATAGCAAAAGATGAAACAATGATAGAGGCATTTAATAATGATGAAGATATACATAAACAAGTAGCATCAAAAGTATTTGGAGTACCTATGACTAAGGTTACAAAAGAGCAAAGGTCTAGAGCAAAAGCTGTAAACTTTGGAATTATATATGGAATAACAGCGTTTGGATTATCACAACAAATAAAGTGTGGAAGAAAAGAAGCTCAAGACTACATAGATAATTATTTGAAAAAATATAAAGGTATAAAAACATTCATGGATGATATTGTAAAAAAAGCTGAAGAAGAAGGATTTGTTGAAACAGCTTTTGGTAGAAGAAGGTATGTTCCTGAGTTAAAATCAAATAATTATGTTGTTAGACAATTTGGAACAAGAGTAGCAATGAATACTCCAATTCAAGGTACTGCGGCAGATATCATGAAAATAGCAATGAACAATGTATATGATGGATTAAAAAATCTTGATGCAAAAATTGTATTACAAGTACATGATGAACTAATATTAGAAGTTAAAGAAGAAGAAAAAGAACAAGCAAAAGAAATACTAAAAAATAGTATGGAAAAAGCAACTAAATTAGATGTTCCACTAAAAGTAGAATTATCAGAGGGCAAATCTTGGGTTGAACTTAAATAGCATTTCAAAAAAATAGATAGTGTTACAGTAAAAACAGTGCCAATAAAATTAAAAAATAGTTATTACTTAATAGTGAGGAGAGAGTGAAAAGTGCGAAAAATAATATTAATACTATGTGCAATTGTATTAATTTTACTAATAATATTATTAAATTTCACAAATATACAAAAGTTAATATATAGACAAGATTATTCAGAATATGTTGAAAAATATGCAAAAGAAAATAATATAGATTCATTATTAGTTTATGCAATAATAAAAGCAGAAAGCAATTTTGATGATGATGCTGTATCAAATAAAGGTGCAACAGGACTTATGCAACTCATGAATGAAACCGCAGAAGAAGTTGCTCAAAATGAATCAATTGAATTTGTATCAAATGATAGCCTGTATAATCCAGAGATAAATATTCAAATAGGAGTAACCTATTTTGCAAACTTATTAGAGATTTTTGGAAATGTAGCAATAGCATTAGCTGCATATAATGCAGGAATGGGCACAGTTCAATCATGGATAGATGATGGCATTATAAAAGCAAATGGTAGTGATATAGAAAATATACCATATAAAGATACAAATATGTATGTAAGAAAAATTTTAAATGATTATGAAATATATAAAAAGCTTTATCAATAATGTTGAACAACTTGAAAATAATACAGAATCAAAACATAAGGCAAAATACAAAAAGTATTAAGAGGAGGGAAAAGAAATGTCAATACTAGTTACAGGAGGAGCTGGATATATAGGCTCACACACAGTTGTAGAATTATTAAATGAAGGAGAAAAAGTCATAGTAGTAGATAACTTTGTAAACAGTAAACCATCAACTTTAGAAGCAATAAAAAAAATTACAAATAAGGATTTTAAATTTTACGAAGTAGATTTAAGAGATAAAGAAAAATTAAATAAAGTATTCGAAGAAAATAAAGATATAACAGCCGTTGTACATTTTGCTGGACTAAAAGCTGTTGGAGAATCAGTAGCAAAACCATTAGAATATTATGATAATAACATATATGGAACATTAGTGCTACTTGAAGTGATGAAAGCACATAATGTTAAAAAAATAATATTTAGCTCATCAGCTACAGTTTATGGTGACCCAAAGGAAGTTCCAATAAAAGAAGACTTCCCATTATCTGCAACAAATCCATATGGACAAACCAAATTGATGATTGAGCAAATATTAAATGATGTATATGTATCAGATAATGAATGGAGCGTAATTCTACTTAGATATTTCAATCCAATAGGAGCACATGAAAGCGGATTAATAGGCGAAAATCCAAATGGAATACCAAATAACTTAATGCCATACATAAACCAAGTAGCATTAGGAAAATTAGACCACTTAAATGTATTTGGAAATGACTACCCAACACCTGATGGAACAGGAGTAAGAGATTATATCCATGTAGTTGACTTAGCAAAAGGACATCTTAAAGCACTAAAAAGAGCAGAAAAAGTGACAGGAGTAGAAGCATATAATTTAGGAACTGGAAAAGGATACTCTGTATTAGATATAGTAAAGAATTTCGAAAAAGCAACAGGACAAAAAATAAAATATGAAATAACTCCAAGAAGACCAGGAGATATAGCAGAATGCTATGCAGACCCTTCAAAAGCAGAAGAATATTTAGGATGGAAAGCAGAAAAAGACTTAGAACAAATGTGCAAAGACGCATGGAATTTCACACAAAATAATAAATAAATTTCGTTCAATTGGGGACGGACCTTTTTTGAAAAAATAAAGTTTATATATGCATAACTAATCATTAAATATTTTTTCAAAAAAGGTCCGTCCCCAATTGAAAAATTGTTACAAAAATGTAATATATAATTTATTGAAAAAAGTCGAATTTTAAAATATAATGAAATAAATATTGATACGAAGGAGGAAAATATTTATGCTAAAATCAAATGTTGCATATAGCACAAATAAAGACAGTTACAAAGCAGGACAAGAAACTGCAAAAAAGGCAGTTAAAGATTTAATGCAAACTAAAGTTGCATTTTTATATACATCTGTAGATAACGATGTAGAAAAAGTTTTAGAAGGAGCAAAAGCTGAACTAGGAACAGCTCCTATTGTGGGTTGTACATCAAGTGCAGGAATAATAGTTCCAGATGGATTCATTTCATCAGAAAATGGATTTGTAGGAATGTTAGCTTTAGGAGATCCAAACACAACAGTAGGTGTTGCAGGATACAAAAAGCAAAAAACAGCTAGAGAAACAGGAAAATTAGTAGCATTAGAAGCTATGAAAAATGCAGGATTAGACTTCGCACCAGAATACTTCTATATGGTTGCATCACCAGGAGAAGAAGAAGATTACTTAAAAGGAATTGAAGATGTAATAGGAAGAGTACCTTTCTTTGGTGGAAGTGCAGCAGATAATACAGTTGAAGGTAAATGGAGTATATTTACTGGAGATTCAGTATTTTCTGATGGTGTAGCAGTAGCATTTTTCTATACAGACAAGAAAATGGCAAATGTTTATACAGGAGCATATCATGAAACAGGCAACGCAGGTATTGTTACAAAATTAAAAGGAAAAAGAACAATTGTTGAAATAGATGGTGTTCCAGCACTTAAAAAATATGCATCTTGGACAGGCAAAAAATTAAAAGATATTGAAGGTGGAAATTTACTTCTACAATCAGTTACAGAGCCTTTAGGTGTAAAAGATAGACTTGGAGATTTAGTTGCAATTCGTCATCCAATGTCAGCAAACAAAGACTACTCAATAAATGTAGGAAATCATGTTGCTTTAAATACAGCAGTTATTCAAATGCAAGCAAGTGTTGATGAATTAATAAAATCAACAGGAGATACAATGAAAGAACTTAATAAGGAAATGGGACAAGATGTTGGAGCATACCTATTAGTACACTGTGGAGGAAGAAGATTAGGAATAGGTGATAGAATAGACGAAGTTGTAAAACAACTTAAGAAAGAAGCTAAAGGTGTACCATTCATTACAATATTTACTTTCGGAGAATATGGATTAAAAGACCATGGCGCAAATACTTGTGGAGGTTTAATGCTATCATTTACAGCATTTGGTAAATGAAGAGAAGGGGAAGACCAAAGTAATACTAAAAACTTAGCAATAAATTCCAATAAAGAAACAATTGCCTATAAAGAGGGAACCACCTCTATGCAAGGCGAGAAAGGAAAGAGAATAGGTATGAAAAATTTAATAGGTTATGAATGGAGAGATGCTTCAGATGGAAAGACTATTGAAGTAACTAATCCAGCAACAGGAGAACTTATAGATACAGTTCCAAACTGTACACAAGATGATGTAAATGAAGCTGTAAGAGTAGCTGAAATAGAACAAAAGAAATGGGCGGAAGTTCCACTTCATGAAAGAGCAGACAAAATATACAAATTTATTGACTTAGTAGAAAGAGATAAAGATAAATTAGCCAAATTATTATCAGCAGAAACTGGAAAACCAATAAAAGAAGCAATTGCAGAAATAGCAAATGTAAGAATTGGTGCTACTGCATTTGTTGAAAGAGCAAAACATTTATATAATGAATCAATACCAGCAGGACAAGAAGCAGGTCAAGAAAAAACAATGCAAATAACTGTTAGACAACCAATAGGAGTAGTTGCAGCAATATTGCCATTCAACTTCCCAAGTGACTTATTCTGTCAAAAAGTACCACCAGCACTACTTATGGGAAATAGTATAATAGTAAAACCATCAAATTATAACCCACTTACACTTACAGAATATGTAAAATTAATGATTGAAGCGGGAGTACCAGCAGGAACAATACAATTACTTACAGGAGATGGACCAACAGTAGGTCAAGAGCTAGCAGGACATCCAGGAGTTCATTTAGTTTCATTAACAGGAAGCACAGCTGCTGGAATTCAAACAATGGGAACATGTTCTAAAAACCTAACACATGTAATGCTTGAATTAGGTGGAAATGACGCATTCATATTCTTAGAAGATGGAGATATGGATTTAGCAGTTAAAGAAACTATCTGGGGAAGATTATATAATGGTGGACAAGTATGTTGTGCATCAAAGAGATTCTTAATACATAATTCTAGAAAACAAGAATTTATAGATAGAATGAAAGAAGTTATATCTAACTTAAAAGTTGGAGACCCATCAAAAATGGACACAGATATGGGACCACTTATAAATGTTCCTGCAGCAGAAAGAGTAGAACAATTTGTAAATAAAACAATTGAACAAGGAGCTACTTTAGTATGTGGAGGTAAGAGAGAAGGAGCATATTACTATCCAACAATACTAGATAATGTTACAAAAGACATGGACGTAGCAAAAGACATGGAAATCTTTGGACCAGTAATTCCAGTTATAGGATTTGATACTGAAGAAGAAGCAATTGAAATTGCAAACCAATCTTCTTATGGACTATGTGGATGCGTTATAACAAAAGACTATTCAAGAGGAGTAAAAATAGCAAACAAACTTGAATGTGGTGGAGCAGTAGTAAATGGAGCAAGCTTCTATCGTTCATTCGAAATGCCATTTGGTGGATGGAAACATAGTGGTATAGGAAATGAAGGTGTTCTTACAACACTTCAAGAAATGAGTAGAATGAAGACAATAGTTTTAAAGAATGTATTATAATTTTTAAAATAGAACTCTAAATATAGTGAAAATTACGAAATTTAAAATCAACTAAAAAACTATGCTTTTTAAGCAAAATCATTGCTAAAAAGCATAGTTTTTTTGTATAGGAAAATCAGGTTTAATCTAAATAATAAAACATTACAACAATTTAATATTTGTAAAATTATAAAGTTATTACTCAATAATTCCATATTGAAGTTTCCAAGCCAAAACTCTTCTAACAGCAGTATTAATGATATCTTCAGAGATGACACCATTTTTTACTGCTTGCAAAACTTCATTTCTTTGATTAACAAAATCAGAAGAAATGATTAAATCGTTACCAGCAAGTACGGCTTGGGTAGCAGCCTCTCCGTTTTCTACATATTCCTTAACAGCATCCATCGCTAAATCATCAGTTATAATAATTCCGGAAAAACCAAGTTCGTTTCTTAAAAGAGAGTGAACATTTTTAGATAAAGAAGCAGGTTTAGAATCATCCATACATTCCACAATATTATGGCTTACAAGAATTGCAGGAGAACCATTTTTTATACCTTCTTCAAAAGGAAGAAAATCTCTATTTTCAAAATTAGAATAGTCCCTTTTATCTATTGCAATGCCTGTATGAGTATCAACATTGTTGCCATATCCAGGAAAATGTTTCATAACAGAAGTAATATTATCTTCTTTCATCGTATTGATAATCTCTTTGGTGAATTCTTTAACTTCATTAACATCAGTACTAAAAGAACGAGCATAAATAAAATCATTAGTACTTTCAGGAACATCCACAACTGGTGCTAAATTCATATTTAATCCTATACTTTTCAACAGTGAACTTTTTTTATGAGAATCTGAAACTATTGCCTCCATACCTCCATTTGCAAAAACTGTTCTCGGAGAACTAAAAGGAGAAGATTTAAAAGCCTTATATGAGCTAACTCTAACAACAGTTCCTCCTTCTTCATCAACTCCTAAAGCAAGTTTTATTTTGCTAGCATTTTGACATTCTTGCAATTCTTTTTTTATTGAGTTAGGTGTTTCATTTTGAAAATCTCTGCCAAATAAAATATATCCAGCAGGATTATAATTCCTGATTTCATTAAGTACACCAAAAGAGGGATATCTTGCTAAAAACATTTGACCTATTTTGTCTTCTAAAGACATATTAGAAAGTATTTCTTCAGCCTTAACATAGTATGATGAAAAAATATCAGAAGAAGTATCAGAATTACTAGGAATAGTATTAGTAATATTTGAGTTTATAATATCATTATTTTTTTGCACATTATTAGATTCAGCATGAGGAGATATAGTAGTATAAAAATAAGCACATGCACATGTAATTGCTAAAATAATTACAGAAAATAAAATAATCAAAATTTTTTTCATAATAAAATCCCCTTTCAATTTTTATTAGATTTTACTACTTTGCAAATAATATTACAATGTGTTTTTTAAAAAATTGACAAATGAGAGTAAGTGTTACAGTTTAGTACAATATACTTACTTATAAAAATAAATAAGACGATAAAAAATAAAAGCTTGAAAAACAGCATATAATATGGTATAAATAACATGAAAATGAAAAAAATATATGTGGAGGTAAATTATGTTAAAAAAGATAAAAGAAGAAGAATTTGAAAATGAGGTTTTAAAAAATAATAAACCTGTAATAGTTGACTTTTTTGCAACTTGGTGTGGACCTTGCCAAATGCTAATGCCTGTACTTAAAGAAATATCAGAAGAAAGAGAAGATTTAGATATAATAGAAATAGATGTTGATGAATCAAGAAATTTGGCGTATAAATATGAAATAGAAGCAGTACCAACAATGATTATTTTCAAAAATGGAACAGCAATAGACAGAATAGGTGGATTTTATCCAAAAGCAGAATTAGAAGAAGTATTAAAAAGATATATATAGAAAGGAAAATAATATGAAAGGTTACGAATTAAATCCAGACAAAGAATACGTACAAAAAATTTTAGAGGGTATATATAGAAAAGATGGACATTGTCCTTGTAGATTAAATGTAGATGAAACAACATTATGCCCTTGTGATGAATTTGTAGAAAAGCAAATTTGCAAATGCAATTTATTTGTTAAGAAGCAAAGTGAAGATGTATATAAAAATAGTAGTAAAGGAGCACCACATAAATTATGAAAGATATAAATATAACAGAAAATATCAAATATATTGGAGTAGATGATAAAGAATTAGATTTATTTGAAAATCAATATATCTTAAAGAACGGAATAGCATACAATTCATATTTAATACTTGATGAAAAAATTACAATCATGGATACTGTAGATAAAAGAAAAACAGATGAATGGCTTAATAATTTAGAAAAAGAATTAGATGGTAAAAAGCCAGACTATTTAGTAATATCTCACCTAGAACCAGACCATTCAGGAAGTATAGGCAGTATCTTAAAAAAATATCCAGAAATAAAAATCATTTCAAATGAAAAAGTATTTTCTATGCTACCACAATTTATTGGAGAAGATTTGAAAATAGAAAATTTACAACAATATTTAGAAGACAAAAAAATTGTAGTAAAAGAAGGAGAAACAATAAATTTAGGAAAGCATACATTACAATTTATAATGGCACCAATGGTTCACTGGCCAGAAGTAATGTTAACATATGAACAAACAGAAAAAATACTATTTTCAGCTGATGCTTTCGGTAAATTTGGTACATTAGACACAGATGAACCATGGATAGATGAATCTAGAAGATATTTCATAAATATTGTTGGAAAATATGGAATGCAAGTACAAAATGTACTAAAAAAAGCAAGTGCTTTAGATATAAAAATGATTTGCTCTTTACATGGACCAATTCTAAAAGAAAATCTAGATTATTATATTAACTTATATGATATATGGAGTAAATATGAGCCAGAAGAAGAAGGAATACTAGTTGTTTGTGGCTCATTACATGGTAACACATATGAAGCCTCTAAAAAATTTGCCAATGATTTAGAAGCTAAAGGAAATACTGTAAAACTTGTAGATATTTCTAGAACGCCTATACCAGATGTAGTATCAGATGCATTCAAATATTCAAAACTATGTATAGCAAGTGTAACATATAATATGAATATTTTTCCAGCAATAAATGCATTCTTACATCTATTAAGAGAAAAAAATTATCAAAATAGAAAAATTGGAATTATAGAAAATGGTTCGTGGGCACCAAATGCTGCAAAAGTAATAAAGGACATGCTATATACAATGAAAAATATAGAAATAATAGAACCAGTAGTTACAATAAAAACAAAACTAAGTAAATTATCAGAAGAAAAAATGAAAGAATTAGAAGACGCTATTAGTAAATAATTTTTGATGATTTAAAAACGCCTCTCAAAAACAACCTGCTTTTGGGAGGTGTTATTTAAAGCATAAAAATTGTGAAAAATACGTTTACAAAAAGTTCCAAACATGATACAATGAGCATGTAAAATAAATCTTAATTAAAATTAACAAAGAAATCACTTTTCGAAAAAATTAAGAGCATTTTACAAAAATCATTATAGGAGGTAAAAATTATGGCAAAATATGAATGTATGGCATGTGGATATATTTATGATGAAGAAAAAGAAGGAGTTAAGTTCGAAGACTTACCAGACGATTGGACATGCCCACTATGTGGAGTTGGAAAAGATATGTTCAAAAAAGTAGAAGAATAATAAGAGCAATAAAAAATATTAGTAGTTTAATAATAAAAATTACTAATAAGAATAGAAAGCAAAACAATAGAAAAAGGAGAAAGGCAAAATGGCAAGAGAATTAATTTTAAGAAAATGTAAAAGCTGTGGTGCTATGGTAAAAGTTATTCAAGACTGCCATAGTGACGAATGTGGAATAAGATGTTGTGGAGAGCAAATGAATGTTGTAGTACCAAATACAGCAGATGCAGCAGCTGAAAAGCATGTACCAGAATACAAAGTTGAGGGAGATAAAATACTTGTAAAAGTAAATCATGTAATGGAAGAAGAACATTACATTGAATGGATAAGTATGGTATCAGATAAACAAGAATGTACAAAATATTTTGAGCCAGGAGATGTGGCTGAGGCAAAATTCCACTACATACCAGGTTCAACACTTTATGCATTCTGTAATAAACATTCATTATGGAAAAAAGATGTTGAATAAAAAATTTAGAACGATTTTTAAGAAACAATTAAAAGAAAGTAAATAAAGATTAAAAGACTTATAGTGTAATACTCAAAATATTTGAGAAAATAATATAAGTCTTTTTTAATTAATGTAAAAAGTAAAAAAATTTATTATAGAAATAATACAAAAACACTTGACTTAAAGTAAACTCTAAGTGATATATATAAAATACATTAATGGGTAAAAGAAATAAAAAATGGCAATAATATTACTAAAAATAAAAAAGAAAGGATGATTGACTATGGAAAAATCAAAAGTATATTTTACCAAAGAAATAACTCCAGAAGCTATGATTAAGTTATATGAAAAATTAGGAGTTAAACTACCAGGAAAAGTGGCTGTAAAACTACATTCTGGAGAGGAAGGTAACCAAAATTATTTAAGACCAGAATTTGTTAAAAAAATGGTGGAATATGTTAATGGAACAGTTGTAGAATGTAATACAGCTTATGATGGAGCAAGAAATACAACAGAAAAACATAAAAAATTATTAGAAGAACATAATTGGAACAAATACTTTAATGTGGATTTAATGGATGAAGAAGCTCCAGACAAAGTATTACCAATTCCAAATGGAAAAAGATTAAAGGAAGATTTTGTGGGAAAACATATAGATAATTATGACTCAATGCTTGTATTATCACATTTTAAAGGACATCCAATGGGCGGATATGGTGGAGCATTAAAACAATTATCAATAGGATGTGCTTCATCTGAAGGAAAATCATGGATACATTCAGCAGGACAAAGCAAAGATCAATATGCAATATGGGACAATTTACCAGAACAAGATGCATTTTTAGAGTCAATGGCAGATGCAGCATCAGCTGTTCATAACTATTTTAAAGGAAATATTGTATATATAAATGTTATGAAAAATATGTCAGTAGACTGTGACTGTTGTGCAGTAGCTGAAGACCCATGTATGAAAGATATGGGAATACTAATATCAACAGACCCAATTGCAATTGATAAAGCATGTATAGATTTAGTGAAAAACTCTAATGACCCAGGAAAAGAGCATTTCTTAGAGAGAGTTAATTCAAGACATGGAACTCATACAATAGATGTAGCAGCAGAGTTAGGATTTGGTACAAAAGAATATGAACTTATAAATGTAGATTAAGCTATAAAAATACTTAGCAGGTAACTAGAAAGGAAAATTAAAGTACAGAATGAAAACACTATATTTTGATTGCTCAAGTGGAATAAGTGGAAACATGACTCTTGGAGCACTTACTGAAATAATTGGTAACGAAGAACATAGAAATCTAGAAGATGTAAATAAAATAATTGACAACAGCAATATAGATAGTAAGACAAAAGATTTAGCCAAAAGAATCTTTTTAAGAGTTGCTAAGGCTGAAAGCAAAGTGCATAATAAACCAATATACTAACATATAACAAATTTAAAAAGATATTATAAAAAACTATTGAAAAAAATAACAAATATATATTATATTAATATATATATATATACTATAATAAAAAATGGTGAAAAATATGAAAAAAGCATACAAACTAATATATATTTTTATAATATCAAGTATAATAGGATATTTTATCGAATTAATTTGGACATGGCTTACAAAAAGAATTTTTGTAAACCATTCAGCTGTTGTTATAGGACCATTCAATTTTGCTTATGGCATATGTGCAGTAGTTTTAACATTATTATTGGAAAAATATAAAGACGAATCTTACTTAAAAATATTTATACTTAGTTTTGTTGGCGGCTCAATACTTGAATATATTATGAGTTTAGGAATGGAAGTTGTTTTAGGATTTACAGCATGGGATTATTCTAACAGATTTTTAAATATTAATGGACGTATTTGTTTGCTATACTCTATATTTTGGGGACTATTAGGTATTTTATGGATAAAAATTCTTTATCCAAAAATAGATGAAATTCTTAACAAATTCAGTAAAAAAGCATATAAAATAGTAGCAAATTGCTTAGTAATATTTTTAGTATTTGATATTGTATTAACTGTTGGAGCTGTAAGTAGAGCGCATGATGCAGATAAAGGAATTAAACCACGAAATGGATATGAAAGATTTTTAGACAATACGTTTAATAGTAAATATTTAAAAAATATGTATAATAATAATTGGGAGTAAGAAATGAAAATTTTAGTATTATCATGCAGTACAGGCGGTGGACATAATGCTTGTGGACATTATATTGAAAATGAATTCAAAGAAAATAATATTGAATGTGATTTTGTAGATTATTTTAACATCTTAGGGTCAAAGGCTAAGGAATATTCAGAAAAAATATATTTAGACACAACAAAAGGAAATGGTAAAGTATTTAAGGTAGCATATAAATTAGGAGAAGCATATAGCAAAACCAAAATAACCAGTCCAGTTTATGGATTTAATAAATTAATGAAAAACAAAGTGTATTCATTTATAAAAGAAAATAATTATGATTTGGTAATTACACCTCATCTATTTCCTGCAATGGCAATAACAGCATTAAAAGAAGAAGGAAAAGACATAAAACTTATTAATGTAGCAACAGATTATCATGCTATTCCATTTTGGGAAGAAACAAAGCCAGATTATTTTGTAATTCCACATATAAGTTTGCAAGAAGAATTTTTGAAAAAAGGATTTAAAAAAGAAATACTATTGCCATATGGAATTTGTGTTTCAAGTGCATTTTCAAAGGTTCAAAATAATTTAGCATTACAAAAAGATAAAGACATAATATTAATTACATCTGGAAGTATGGGATTTGGAAAAATGAAAGACATAGTTAAAGCAATACTAGATAATATACAAAATGCTTATGTTATTGCACTTTGTGGCAGTAATAAAAAGCTATATTCAGAATTATCTGAATTAAAAAATGTAAATAATAACAACTTATTAGTAAAAGGTTTTGTAAATAACATAAATGAATACATATCAGCAAGCACAATAGTATTAACTAAGCCAGGAGGACTTACAAGTACAGAAGTGGGAGTAATAAGAAAACCTATGATTCATCTAATGCCAATACCTGGAGTAGAAAATTATAATGCAAACTTTTTTGAAAAAAATGGACTTAGCCTTATATCAAATAATATAGAAGAAGTAATATCTAATACTAAAAAATTGCTAAAAGATGAAAAAATGCAAAAAGGAATGATAGAAAAGCAAGCAGAGTTTATAAATAGAAATTCTGCAAAGGATTTGGTAAAATTTGTTGTAAGAAAGGCTACATGTGGAAAACTTTAATTTGTTCTGTAATATCAAATTTATTTGTTACAATATGTTCAAGATGTAAATAAAAAATTTATAGGAGATAATAGTGGGAGTTATTTTAGTTATAGGAATGTTTTTAATATCATTAATACCGTATATAATAGGAGTGGTACTAGTGGGCATAACATTTTGGCTAATAAGTACAAAATCAATAAAAAGTAGAATAGCAAAGATATTACTGATTGTAACTGTTTTCCTATTTGTATTTATACTAATATTTAATTTTAATGATGAAAGAACAGATTATTTATATAGAGAAATGAAAGAAATCAGTGATAACGAAACTCTAATAGGATTAACAAAAGAAGAAGTTGTTAATATATTAGGTGAGCCAACAGATAAATACGAGAGTGGTCAAAATAAGGAAGTATATTGTTATAATGCAGGAAACTTGGATAAAGGAATATTCTGGGGAAATAAAGCCCTAATATTTGATTGCACTTATGGTTGTGAACTTAGAGTAGTTTTTAATGAAAACGATGTGGTAGAATATACTTCAATACATTTAACTGCTTAAGATATATATGTGAAGGAAGAGTTTGAATAAATATTGAGCTACAAATCAAAAACAAATTTTGATTCATAATTTGTAAAAATTGATAAAAACACTACACAAAAGCCAAAAAATGTGTTACAATAAATAATGGAAAAAATTTAAAAGGAGGAATTAGTCATGTCAGGACACAGTAAATGGCATAACATACAAGCCAAAAAAGGAAAAGCAGATGCAGCAAGAGGAAAAATATTTACAAAATTAGGAAGAGAAATACTATTAGCAGTTAAAGCAGGAGGACCTGATCCGACTAGTAACTCTAAGCTAAAAGATGTAATAGCAAAATGTAAATCAAATAACATGCCAAATGACACAATAAACAACGCAATCAAAAAAGCATCAGGAGAAGGAAGCAACAAAAACTACGAAGAAATTACATATGAGGGATATGGCATAAATGGTGTTGCTGTAATAGTTGAAGCTAGTACAGACAACAAAAATAGAACAGCAGCAGATGTTAGACACATCTTTGATAAAGCAGGTGGAAACTTAGGAACAACCGGATGTGTATCATATATGTTTAACAAAAAAGGTGAAATCATCATAGATAAAACTACAACAAATATGACAGAAGACGATATGATGATGCTAGCACTAGATAGTGGTGCAGAAGACTTCACAGCAGATGATGAATGCTATGAAATTACAACTGACCCAAAAGACTTTTCAAAAGTTAGAGAAGCATTAGAAAATAATGGTTTAGAATTTGTTCAAGCAGAAGTAAGAATGGTACCAACAACAACAGTTGAATTAGATGACGAAGCAGCAGAAAAAATGCAAAGATTAGTAGACAACCTAGAAGACTTAGACGATGTAATGAATGTATATACTAACTGGGCAGAATAATTATATTTACAGACATTTTAAAAGTTCAATGTATTAGAAAATAAATAGTAATAAATAAAAAATAAGTAGCATATATTTAATATAGGCTACTTATTTTTTGCATTTTACGTTTGGAACGGTTCTTTGCGCAAGATATATTTATTTACTGTCCGTCACAATCGAAAAATTTTAGTAGAGGAGAAAATTATGTCAGATTTACGAGCAGTTACTAGAGTTTTATCTAGAGACATTTGTTATAACATCAATGAAAATACACTAGAAGAAATTAGAATAAGAGTAGATAGACCAGTAATTCTAAAATATCCTGAAGGAAAAGAAGATATACTAGACCACATAGTTACTCAAAATGAAATTTTAAATATTTTACAATCATTATGTAATAACTCTATATATTCTTATCAAAGTCAAATATGTGATGGATATATAACTCTTCAAGGAGGGCATAGAGTAGGTATAACAGGAAATGTAGCAATGAAAGATGGAAAAATTACTAATGTAAATTATGTATCTTCTCTAAATTTTAGAATTGCAAGAGAAATAATAGGAGCAAGCGATGAGATTTTAAAAGAAGTAATTACAAGAAAAAGCAATTCATCTAGTCAAAATAATTACAGATATACAAATATAGATAATAATGACATATCTAACCTAGAAATTAATAACACATTAATTGTATCAAGACCTGGATGTGGAAAAACAACAGTGTTAAGAGATTTAGTTAGAAATATTAGTAATATGGGTTTTACAGTATCACTAATAGATGAAAGAGGAGAAATTGCATCAATGTATAAAGGCATTCCACAAAATGATATAGGTTTAAGAACAGATGTAATGGACAATGTCACAAAAAGTTTAGGAATGAAAATTGCAGTAAGAACAATGGCACCACAAGTAATAGTCGCAGATGAAATAGGAACAGATGAAGATTTAGAAGCAATAAATTATGGCATATGTTCAGGTGTTAAAGGAATATTCACAGCACATGGCTCAGATATTTCAGAATTAAGACAAAATGAAACCTTAAATAAATTATATGAAGAAAAACTATTTAAAAGGATAATTTTTCTAGAAAATAGAGGAAAAATGGGAAAGGTTTATTATTTAGATAGAAATATGTATAAAACTGTAGATGGAAAGTTGGTCTAAAAATAAAACTATGGAATATATATAGTATAAACAAAAGAAAAGAGGAATATACAAATGATATTAATTAAGTACATATTTTTAGGGCTAATTTTAATTCGGAACGAGTTATGCAGGTTTGCTTATGTCAAAAAAATATTCAAACAGACTTAGAGACTTAAAAGAAATGAGAAAAGCATTAAACTTTTTCGAAGAAAAAATTAAATTTACATATGAGCCAGTACCAGATGTTTTTGAAGAAATATCACATAAAGTAAAAGAAAATATAGGAGAGATTTTTCAAAATTCATCAAAAACAATGGAAAACGAATCAGCTGGAGTAGCTTGGGAAAAAGCAGTAGAAGAAGCAAATAGTAATTTTACGAAAGAAGACAAAGATATAATAAAGGGATTAGCCAAAATGCTTGGCAAGACTGACATAGATGGACAAGTTAGTGAAATTAGGTTGACTAACAAATTTTTAGATGTACAAATAAAAGATGCAGAAAATGAAAAATTAAAAAATGAAAAGCTATATAAAACACTAGGAGCAACAGTGGGACTAGCACTAGTAATAATTTTAATTTAGCATTAGTACAATGTATAAAAATTTATTACAAATGATTATTAAAAAATATATTGATTTTAAAAGTGGAGGTAAATAAATGAGCATAGATTTATTATTCAAAATAGCGGCTATTGGAATACTAGTTGCGGTTTTATATCAAGTACTCGTTAGAGCAGGAAGAGAGGACCAGGCAATGATGACAACTCTAGCAGGACTAATAATAGTATTAACAATGGTTATAAAAGAAGTAAGCTCATTATTTACAACAGTAAGAACAATGTTTGATTTGTAGAAACAGTAAAACTGCACGATTATGAGAAATAATAACATTTATAAAAAATACTAAATACAGATGTGATTAGTAACAAAGATTATCCAGAATCCAACAAAATACACAACTAAAATGAAAGAGAGGATGAAAATGGATATTATAAAAATTATAGGAATAGCTTTCATTGCAGTAATAATAATAGTAATACTAAAGCAATATAGACCAGAATTTGCAATCTATGCATCTATAATTGCAGGAGTACTTATACTTGCTATGGCATCTGGCACTCTTTCAGGAATAATAGACATGATTAATAGCATATCAAGTAAAACAAATATAAATAGCGAATTCTTAGTAATACTCATAAAAATAACAGGGATAGCAATACTTACAGAATTTGCTGTTAGTATATGTAAAGATTCTGGTGAAAGTGCAATTGCGAGTAAAGTAGATATTGGAGGAAAAATAATAATTATTTCAATGTCTATACCAATAATAAACGCTTTAATCGATACAGTAGTAAAGATTCTGCCATAATAAAAATAGCACAAAGAATTAGGCATAGAGAAAAAGCTAAGAAATCAAAAGAGGTGGCAAAGATGAAAAAATTCTACATTATAATTTTAATAGCAATTGTTACTTATTGCTTACCAACAGTTACAAAAGCCTCAACAGATGATAAAACTATAAATATAGAAAGTAAGGTAAAAATAGCTGAAGAAAATGCAGAGCAAGAAAACATAATTTCATCTCAAACTGATGCACTGGGAATTTCAACATTTTTATCAGACTCAGAAAAATATACAGAAGAAACATTTGGAGAACTAGATATAAATGATATTTTTACCAAAAGCTTAAGCGGAGAAATAGATAATAATACAATAATGAACATAATATTTGCATTGCTTGGAGATAACGTAAAAACAGCACTGGCAACAATAGGTAGTGTTATGGCAGTTGTTGTAATACATAGCGTATTAAAAGCAATAAGTGAAAACCTAGGAAATGAAAATGTTTCCAAGATTGCTTATTACATAGAATACATATTAATAATAACCTTAGTAATGGCAAACTTTTCAAGTATTATAACAGAAATGAAACAAGCTGTGCAAAATTTGACCGGATTTGCAAATTCACTAATACCACTTATGATTACACTGATGATTACAACAGGAAACATAGTATCTTCGGGAATGCTTCAGCCAATATTACTCTTACTAATAACATTTATAAGTAATTTCATGACAAATGTATTAATACCTATAGCACTTGTTTCAACAGCATTAGGAATTATTTCAAAAATATCAGACGAGGCACAAGTAGGGAAATTATCCAAATTTTTAAACTCTAGTATGGTGTGGGTATTAGGAACAGTATTAACTTTATTTGTGAGTGTAACATCACTTGAAGGAGGATTAACAGCAAGTGTAGACGGAGTAACAGCAAAAGCAGCAAAAACAGCGATATCATCTGTTGTACCAGTAATAGGAAGTATATTAGGAGATGCAGTAAATACAATTATGGGATGTAGCAATATTATAAAAAATGCAGTAGGAGTTGTAGGAATAATAGTAATAATTGCAATTTGCATAAGGCCGATTATACAACTTGCGGTGCTAACAATCACTTATTATTTGGGCGCAGCACTTTGCGAACCAATAGCAGATGAAAAAGTCGTTGGAATATTAGAACAAATGGGAGGCACATTTAAAATATTTCTGGCAGTAATGTCAGCTATGACAGTGATGTTAATAATTGGTGTAGCAATAGTCATGAAACTATCAAATAGTGGACTTATGTATGGATAAACTAGATAGCTAGGAAATAGGCAATCCAATAAACCTAAATAAGTAATAGAGGACAAGCAAATGGTATCATTTATTAGTTCATGGGCTCAACAAATAATATTTGCAGTTATAATAGGAACTATTTTACAAATGTTGATTCCAGAAGGAAAAAACAAAAAATATATAAAAATTATAATAGGTGTATATGTATTATTTACAGTCATAAGCCCGGTAATTGGTAAAAATATAGATTTAAACTTAGACGAATTTAATATAACATTAGAAAATACAACCACTAATTTAGATGAAACCAATCAAGATGAAATTAACAATTTGTATTTGACAAACTTAAAACAAGATATTATAGCAAAATTAGAAAATAAAGGATATGGGTGTGACAATACAACAATTGAAACAAATGAAAATTATGAAGTAGAAAAAATAGCCATAACAGGTATATATGAATTAGAAGATAGTGAAGACGAAAATGATACATCAAATAGCGATAATGATGTAACTCCTATCAATGAGGTTTCGATAAATCAAGTACAAATAGGAGAAAAAGAGAACAGTATAAAGGAGCAAGTAGTAAAAGATATACCCAAAAGTGAAGAAAAAAGCTTAAAAGAATATTTGAGTGAAACATATAATGTGCAAGAAAAAAATATTACAATTGAATAAAACAATTAGGAGGCAAATTATGTTTTTAGAAAAGCTAAAGAAAATATTTTCAAAGAACGAAGGTAACAACAAAAAGAAAATAGAAAATATTTTAGTATTTATAGTTATTTTAATAATAACAATAGTGGCAATAAATTATATATGGAATGGGGAAGAAACAGAACAAAGTAGCAATACAGTTCCGGAAGCAGAAGGAAGTAATGATGCAGTCCAAGTTTCAGAAAATATTAGTTATGACGAAAATGAAGAAAAATTAGCAAATATATTATCAAATATAGCAGGGGTAGGAAAAGTAAAAGTGCTTCTTACATATTCTCAAACAAGCACATATGTACCAATATATAATGAAAATTTAAGAGAAAGCAATACAACTGAGACTGATTCAGCAGGTGGAAGTAGAACAGTATCTGAATCAGATAGTGAAAAGGAAGTCATATATAAAGAAGATAGTAGTGGAAACCAAGAACCAGTAACACAAAGCATTATAAGCCCACAAATAGAAGGGGCAATAATAACTGCTGAAGGAGCAGATAACGCAGAGGTAAAAACAAATATTGTACAAGCCGTTGAAGCGGCAACTGGACTCGCAACTCATAAAATACAAGTGTTTAAAATGACTAATTAAAAAAGTGATTAGAAATATAAAATAAAATGATAATAAAGAGGAAAATTAAAAGGTTTGCAAAAAGCAAAGTGGAGGTTGGTATGATTAAAAAATTAGGAGAAAAAAATAAAAATCAAACAATAAAAAAAATTATGAAAAAGAACCAAGTTGTAATTTTGGCATTGGCACTAATGTTAATGACTGCAGGATATATGAATTATACAAATAATCATGAAAATGAGAATACACTTTTAGCAGCTTTAGGAGATGCACAATTAGTTAGTACAAATGTGGTAGAAGAAAATGAGATTTCAAATGAGAGTACGAATCAAGCTGTAAATGAAGTTAAAAACACAAATCAAGTAGTAAATGAAAACAATACTGAAATAGAGGCTAATGCTCCTACTAATCAAGAAGAAAATGCTAGCAATGAAGTAGAACAAAATCAAGTTGTACAAGAAACAAGTGAAACTGCCGAAAACCAAGAAACCACAAGCGAAAGTAATAAAGCGGAAGCGGTGCAAGAGGTAAATAATCAAGCAACTCATAACGATTATTTTACTCGTTCAAAGCTAGAAAGAGAAACAATGTATTCACAAATGTTAGAAACATATACTGGAATTTTGGAGAATGAAAAAATTTCATCAGAGCAAAAAGATATTGCAGAAAATGAAATAAAAAATATAAATGATACTAAAAACGCAATAATGATAGTTGAAAATCTATTTGAAACAAAAGGTTTCGAAAATGCCATTGTATTCGTAAATAGTCCAAGCGTGAATGTGGTAATAAAGAAAGATAACCTTTCAGCAGAAGAAGTTGCCCAAATACAAAACATAGTACAAAGAGAACTTAAAACAGATATAGAAAATATACATATTACGACTAACTAATAAATTTGTAAAATATTAAATATAACACAAAAAGAATTAGAAGCTAATTTTAAGTACTTTAAAGTTTGCATTAAAATCTTGACTTTTGCCAATTACTATTATATAACTTATATAGCGAAAAAACTCAAAATATGTCAACTATAAAAGACACAAATATAGCGAATAAAATATTAGAATGTAATAAAAAAAGCAAAGAAAGGAAAACTATTCATGAAAATATTATCTATTGATACATCATCAAGCATATGCTCAGTGGCAATATTAGAAAACAATGTGCTAATAAAAGAAATGCATAACTACAGTGAAAAAGAACATTCAGAAACACTAATGCCAATGATTGATGAGCTATTTAAAGAAACAGAATTAGCATTAGATAATATTGGATTAATAACTTGTTCAGTAGGACCGGGGTCATTTACTGGAATAAGAATAGGTATTGCCACAGTAAAAGCCTTTGCAGATGCAAAAAACATACCAGTTGTTGGAGTAAATTCATTAGAA
Source organism: uncultured Clostridium sp. (assembly GCA_930986425.1). Taxonomy (GTDB): domain Bacteria; phylum Bacillota; class Clostridia; order TANB77; family CAG-508; genus CAG-793. Next base: position 55,585 of record CAKNJR010000008.1, read on the forward strand.
GCTTTAGCTTTTTGTGGAATTACTCAAAGAGGCGATGGAGAATATGTATCTTTATTAGATGCAAGAAATGATAACGTATATTTTGCAATTTATAAAATGAAAAAAGGACAATTCTCAATATATAAAAATCCAGAAGTTATGCAAGTTTCAGAAGCAATAACTTATGTAGACAATTTAAAATTACCAATCTATTTTCTAGGTGATATAAGCTCTAACTTAAGTAAAAAACAAGGAATAGAAATGTCTAGAATTGAACAACTATACTTAGCAAAAGCTTCAGTATCAAAAGCTAATAGTAGCGATATATATGAACATGAATATTTATCTGATACTCCAACATTAGCAATAGGAGTAGCATTAGCAGGACTAAATAGGTTTAATAATGGAATATATGGGAATTCTGATTCACTTACACCAATGTATTTAAGAAAGCCACAAGCACAAAGACAAAAAGAAGGAAAATCAGATGATATATCAATATTAGAAATGAGCTATACTGATTTAGAAAATATAAAAATGAATTATTCTATGTTTCCAAACATATGGCAATATGATGTTTTACAAGATGACTATAATGATTCAAAATATATTGTAATAAAACAAAATGAAGATATATATGGATTTACAGGATTCAGAACCATATTTGAAGAAATGGAAATAATGAATATAGTAACAAGACAAGATAAACGAAATCAAGGATTTGCATCAAATATGCTAAGTTATATATTGAGATATGCATATACACATGAAATGGAAAAAATAAACTTAGAAGTTAATGAAAATAATTTACCAGCAATAAAATTATATAAAACTTATGGATTTAACATTGTAGGAAAACGCGAACATTATTATAAAGACGGTGGAAACGCAATATTAATGACATATTTTTTATAAAGAGACCTTAAATTAAAATTTTCAAAAAATTCCGTCGCCAAAATAAAATAAAACAAATTGCGTATAATATAAACAAAAGATTTTATAAAGAAAGGAAATAAAAATGAAAAATACAAATGAAGTATCATGGAAAAAATTAAAATACAGATGTAATCCAGACATTTTTAACTTCGTAACAACAGAAGAATTAGAAAGAAACTATGATGGGATAGGACAAGAAAGAGGAATAGCATCTTTAAAATTTGGACTTAATGTTGACGTGAATGGATACAACTTATATCTAGAAGGACCTTCTGGAGTAGGAAAAACAATGTATACAAAAAATTATTTAAATAAAATAAGCAAAATGAAAAAAGTACCATTAGATTGGTGCTATGTATACAATTTTGAAAATCCTAATGAGCCGGTAGCAATAAGCTTTGCAGCAGGCCAGGGACAAGAATTTAGAGATTGCATGGATAAATTCATAAAAGATATTAAGACAGAACTAAAAACAACATTCAATAATAAAGACTTTGAAAAAGAAAAAAATGTAATAGTGCAAAAATATCAAGAAAAAAGAGGAAAACTTTTAGAAGATTTAAATACTCAATCTGCTAAGTATGGATTCCAAGTAAAAGCATCAGATACAGGAATTTATATGATGCCAGTATATAATGGCAATGTAATAAAAGAAGAAGATTTTGATAAATTAGATGATAATATAAAACAAGAATACGAGAGCAAATCTGGAATCGTTCAAGAACTTATAATGCAATCAATAGCAAAAATAAAAGAAATAGAACAAGAATCAGATAAAAAAGTAAATGAATGGCAATCAAGTATTGCAACACTTTCAATAGAAGGACATATAACACTAGTAAAATCAAAATTCAAAAGAAACAAAAAAATAAATAAATTCTTAGATGGAATAAAGAAAGACATACTTAAAAATATTTCAAAATTCATAGGAGAAGAAAAGAAACAACCAGAGCAACCAAATGTTAGAGTCATAGAACAAAATCCATGGGATAATTACAGAGTAAATCTATTTGTAGATAATAGCCATACAGAAGGTGCACCGGTTATAATGGACAGTAACTATTCATTTAGCAATATATTTGGAAGACTTGAATATGAAAATTATTATGGCGTATTAAAAACAGACTACACAATGATAAGACCTGGACTTTTACATCAAGCAAATGGAGGATATATAATATTCCAAGCAAATGATTTATTAACAAATCCAGCTGTTTATGACAATCTAAAAAAAGTACTTAGAAATAAAGAACTTGGTATAGACAATTCAATAGACCAAAAATCTTCAATGGTTATGGTATCTCTAAAACCAGAACCAATTCCACTAGACTTAAAAGTTATAATAATTGGAAATGAAAATGTTTATCAAACATTACTATCAGTAGATAATGACTTTAGAAAACTATTTAAAATAAAAGTAGAATTTGAAGATGATGCTCCACTAAACGAAAAAAATCTACAAGACTTAGCAAGATTTGTACATGGATATTGTGAAGATGATGAACTTCCACATTTGGATAAATTTGCAGTTGCAAGACTTGCAGAATATTCAACAAGATTATCAACAAATCAAAATAGAATATCAACAAGGTTTGGAGAATTAGCACAAGTTATTGCAGAAGCGGCAACATGGGCAAGATTAGACAAAGCAAAAGTAGTAACAGCAGACTATATAGATAAAGCTCTAGAAGAAAGAAAAAACAGACAGAAAAAATATGATGAAAAATATACAGAAATGATAGAAGAAGGAGCATTATTAATAGACACTGAAGGCGAAAAAGTAGGACAAATAAATGGCTTGACAGTTATGTCAATAGGAGACTATTCATTTGGAAAACCTGTAAGAATAACAGTAAACACATATACAGGAAAAAAAGGAATAATAGACATTGAAAGAGAAGTAGAACTATCTGGCTCATCACATTCAAAAGGAATTCTTATATTAAATGGATATTTAGGTGAAAAATTTGCAAAAGATATGCCATTATCACTTACTGCAAGTATATGTTTCGAACAATTATATAATGGAGTAGATGGTGATAGTGCATCAAGCACAGAATTATATGCATTACTTTCAAACTTGGCAGGAGTTCCAATAAATCAAGGAATTGCAACAACAGGCTCAGTAAACCAAAAAGGTGAAATCCAAGCAATTGGTGGAGTTAATGAAAAAATAGAAGGATATTTCGAAATTTGCAAATTAAAAGGTTTAACAGGTAGCCAGGGAGTAATAATTCCAAAACAAAATATTCAAAACTTAAACTTAGATGATGAAGTTGTAAATGCAGTAAAAAACGGAAAATTCCATATATATGCAGTATCAACCATTGATGAAGGTATAGAAATACTAACAGGAGTTCCAGCAGGTAAAAAAGATGTTCCAGGAACAGTCAATGCAATGGTATATAATACTCTTCAAAAATATGCTAAAGCTAGTAAAGATGAATAAAATTCTTGAAAAATCAAGATTGCAAAAACAAAAAGAAGTAACCTTTAATAATAAAAGTTACTTCTTTTTTAAATTGCCAACATTTTAGTATTGATTTATGCGTACAAAAAATGTATAATCTTAAAGAGATAATTGTGCTTTCATAAAACTTAGCGCAGTTTAAACGGAAACCTTAGAAAAAACATATAGGAGTTAACATGATAATAATAATTGCAATACTATTAATACTAGTAATTATATATATATTAAAAAGAATAAAACATTCAAAGAAAAAAGTAATTTTACAAGTAGGCCCTTCACTCAAAGACAAGGGTGGTATGGTGACTGTAATGACATCTATTATAAACTCACCACTTTCAAAAAAATACAATATAATTCATATACCAACATATGTATATGGAAGAAAATTCCTTTTATTTTTTGCTTCAATTTTTAGAATTATTTTTTATAAATTAATTTATAGAGTAGAATTAGTTCACATTCATATGGCTTCTTATGGAAGCTTTTATAGAAAATCTATTATTATTTCATTATGTAAAATGCTACACATAAAAGTAGTAGTACATTGTCATGGAGCGTGTTTTGAAAAGTTTTACAATAGTGTAAAAGAAAGTAAAAAAGAATACATAAAAAAGACTTTTGCTAAAACTGAAAAAGTTATAGTTTTATCAGAAAGTTGGAAAGAATTTTTCAAAACGATTGTTGATGAAAATAAAATAGCTGTGTTATACAATTCAGTAAATGTTCCAGATAAAATAGACAGAAACGAGTTAAATAAAGTTCCAACAGGGCTATTCTTAGGAAGAATAGGCGAAAGAAAAGGCGCTTATGATTTAATTGAGGCAGTAAAAAATATTAAAAATGAAGGTATTAAAATAAAAATATTAATGGCCGGAGATGGAGAAATCCAAAAGGCTAAAGATATAATCAAAAAAGAAAATATTGAAGATAGCATTGAAATTTTAGGATGGATAGATAATAAACAAAAAGAAAAATATTTAAAATCTTCGGATTTTTACATACTTCCTTCATATGATGAAGGAATGCCAATGTCTGTTTTGGAAGCAATGAGTTACTCTTTACCGGTTATAACAACTGACGTTGGCGGAATACCAGAAATAATACAAAATAAAAATAATGGAATAATGGTTAAACCGGGAAATAATGATGAAATAAAAAATGCTATAAAAAAGATTATAGAAAACAATGAATTTAGAAAAGAAATATCAGAAAATGCATATGAAACGATATTAGAGAAATTCAATTTCAAACATTATGAAGAATTTTTAGATAAATTGTATAAACAAATAAAACAAAAGAATATAAAAGTTTGCTTAACATCATCATCAGGTGGTCATTTTATGCAACTTAAGCAATTATTCAAGATGACAGAAAAGTATGATACATACATATTTACTGAAAAAAATGAAATAGCAAAAGGATATAGCAATAAATATAAAATAAATTATTTAAAGCAACAAGAAAGAAAAAATGTAGGCTTTATTTTCGAATTTATATTTAATATACTAAAAGCGTTTTTTATAACTATTTGGAAAAATCCTGACGTAGTAATAAGTACAGGTGCAGGAGCAACGACTTTTGTATGCTTATTTGTGAAAATATTTGGTGGAAAAGTAATTTATATAGAATCTTTTGCAAAAATAAATAGCCAGACTATAACAGGAAAGATAGTATATAAATTTGCAGATGAATTTTACGTTCAATGGGAAGAAATGAAAAAACTTTATCCTAAAGCACATTACAATGGGGGAATATATTAATGATTTTTGTTACGTTAGGGACGCAAAGGTTTCAGTTTGATAGAGTACTAAAAGAATTAGATAATTTAATAGAAGAAGGAAAAATAAAAGGCGAAGATTTAATGGTACAATGTGTTTATAGTGAATATGAACCAAAACATTTTCAAACTTTTAAATTAAAACCACAAGATGAAATTGATAAAATAACTGATGAAGCCGACATTATAATAACTCATAGTGGAACAGGAAGTATTATAAATTCACTTAAAAAGCAGAAAAGAATTATCATAATTCCTAGAATAAAAGAGTATGGAGAACACGTAGATAGTCATCAACTAGAACTTGCAGAAGTGTTCAGCCAAAAATATAATATTCCAGTAGTTAAAGATATGGAAGAATTGTATAATGCGATAGAAAATATAAATCACTATATACCACAAAAATGGGAAGAAAATAATGAGGGATTAATAAAAGCAATAGAAAGTGACATAGATGCATTACTATAAGTGATACAAATGTAGGTTATAATTTTAAGTGAAAAATCTGTGTATAAGAAAAATTATAAAAATATGGAGTTGCATAATAAAAATGAAAGAAGAACTTAGAGATATTTATAGAAATATAATGGCAATCATATCAGGAATATCGCCAACTATGACAAGCCAAATATATTATTTTTCAAAATTCAGGAAAAAGATTAATTTGAAAAATCCTCAAACATTTAATGAAAAACTAATGTACTTAAAATTAAATGAATATGAAGATAACGAATTAATCACAAAATGTGCCGACAAATACAGGGTAAGAGAATACATAAAAGAGTGTGGATTAGAGAACACTCTAAATGATTTAATTGGATTTTATAATAATGCAGATGAAATAGATTTTAATAAATTACCTAATGAATTTGTTCTAAAATGTAATCATGCAGCAGGATTTAACATTATATGCAAGGATAAATCAAAATTAGATATAGAAAAAACAAAGAAAACACTAAATAAATGGCTTAAAACAGACTATTGGAAATTTGTTGCAGAAATGCAATATAAAAATGTAGAAAAGAAGATAGTATGTGAAAAATATCTTGAATCAAAAGATGAAAATAGCATAGAAGACTATAAAGTATACTGCTTTAACGGAAAGCCAAAGTTTTGCATGGTATGCATAGGAAGAAACCTAGGAAAACCAACTTATTATTTTTTAGATACAGATTGGAAAATATTAAAAATGAATCCAGCTGGAAAGAAAGCACCAGATGATTTAGTTATACCTAAGCCAAAATCTATGGATAAAATGTATGAATATGCAGAAATTTTAGCAAAACCTTTTAAATTTGTAAGGGTAGACTTTTACGATTATATGGACAAGCCAGTATTTGGTGAATTAACCTTTACACCAGCAGGATGTGTAGATACAAACTATATAGACGACTGGGATAAAAAATTAGGAGATATGCTAGTAATCTAGAATTTTAAAAAGTAATTGATGTGAAAATATAGAATTATAGTAAAAAGTAAGTTGAAAAAGGAGTAAAAAATGCTTAACATAGGTTTTATAAAAAGTGATAAGAAAAATGAACAAAGAAGAGCTTTATTACCAAATGACATAGAAAAAATAAAAAATAAAGAATATTTATATTTTGAAAAAGGTTATGGTGAAAACTTAGGAATAAGTGATAGCGAATATACTAAGCTTGGATGTAAAATCTGTGATAAAAGCAAGTTACTAAGTGATGAAATTCAAATACTTTGTGATGCAAAAGTAGGAGATGCAAGTTATCTAGAAACAATTAGTGAAGGCAAAACAATATTTGGTTGGATTCATGCGGTACAAAATAAAGATATAACAGATAAAATTATAAACAAAAAGCTTACTGCATATGCATGGGAAGATATGTTTGAAGATGGAAGACACGTCTTCTGGAGAAATAATGAAATCGCAGGCGAAGCAGCGACAATGCACGCATTATTATGCTATGGCTCACTACCTTACGATTCAAAAGTTGCAATAATTGGAAATGGCAATACATCAAGAGGAGCTTTTAGAGTCTTTACACAATTAGGTGCTAGAGTAAATGTATATACAAGAAAAATGGAAGATTTACTAAAAAAAGAAATAGGAAATTATGACATTATAGTAAATACCGTACTATGGGACACATCAAGAAAAAACCACATCATATATAAAGAAGATTTAAAAAGAATGAAACCAAACTCATTAATAATAGATATAAGTTGTGATAGAGCTGGAGCAATTGAAACAAGCATTCCAACAAGTTTAGATAATCCTACTTATATAGTAGATGGAGTAATGCATTATGTTGTAGACCACACGCCAACATTGTTGTATAAAACAATATCTAAAGAACTTTCAAAAGAAGTATCAAAATATGTTGACTTTTTAATTGAAGAAAAGCCAAATGAAGTGCTAAGAAATGCCCTTATAATAAATAAGGGAAAAATAATAGATGAGAGAATTAATCAATTTCAAGATAGAAAATAAATTTATGAGTTGTAAAAATATTTAACAGAATAAATTAAGGAATATGAAAGGAATTTTTTGTGGAAAAAGTTAGTGTTTTAGTACCAATATATAATGCAGAAAAATATATACAAAGATGTTTAGATAGCATAATTAACCAAACTTACGAAAACATTGAAATAATATTAATTGAAGATGGCTCAAAAGATAATTCACTAAAAATAATAAAAGAATATAAAAAAAAGGATAAAAGAATTAAAATATTTCCAATAGAAAATAATGGCGTTGCAGATGCAAGAAATAAAGCGGTGGAAAATGCAACAGGTGAATTCCTTACGTTTGTAGATAGTGATGATTTTATTGAAAAAGATTATATAGAAACATTATACACGAATTTGAAAAAATACAATGCAGATATAGCTGTATGTAATTGTATAAACATCATAGAAGAAACAGGAGAGAAAAGTCATAAATCCTTTGGAATTAATACAGTAAAGGAATACAATAAAATAGAAGCAGTGGAAAGTTTATTCTACTATAATTTTCTAAGACACAGCCCTTGGGGAAAATTATATAAAAAAGAAGTTTGGAATAATATAAGGTTTCCATTAGGAAAAAATTATGAAGACTTAGCAATATTATATAAACTATTTCTAAATAGTAATAAGGTAATTTACATACCAGAAGAAAAGTACAATTATATAATAAGACAAGGTAGCATTGTACATAATGAAATACGAAAATCAGATATTGAAGCAATTATAGAATATTCACAAAAAATTTTAGAAGATATAACTAAAAATTATCCTAAACTAATTCCAGCAGCAGAATATTTAATTGGATATTTAAGTTTGTCATTATGGAGAAAAATACCTAATGGAAAATATAAAGAATATGATGAAATTATTAAGAAAAATATAAAAAAATACAGGCATACAGTATTAAAAAATGACAAAGTAAATAGGAAGCAAAAAGCATTGTTTCTATTATCATACTTAGGAAAACCATGCTATAAATTTATAATTTCAACAATAAAAAAGTGAAAGGAGAAATCGTATAAAATAAATATGAAAGCAAATACATTAATAAAATTTAGAAAAAACAAATTATTAAATAAAATAATACATACATTATTGTTGAAAAAAGGTTTAGAGATTCCAAGTAGTGTTATAATAGGAGAAAATTGTGATTTTCCACATAATTCTGTTGGAACTGTTATACATCCAGATACAATTATAAAAGATAATGTAAAGATTTATCAAAACGTGACTATTGGAAGAGCAGATATTTATGAAGATTATAAATCAAGTAAGATGAAGAAAATTATAATAGAAGAAGGTGCAATTATTTGCGCAGGGGCAAAAATCTTAAGTAAACAAGAGGAGCTTGTTATAGGAAAAAATAGTATTATAGGAGCAAATGCAGTATTATTAAATTCAACAGGAGAAAATGAAATTTGGGCAGGAGTTCCAGCAAAAAAAGTAGGAATGAGAAAATAAGTTATAAAATAAAAGGAGTAATATATGATAACATATTTAATTATAATGGCGATTGCAACAGCCCTAGTATATTTGAGTTTTAAAGTAGAAGAGAAAACAGATAACAAATTATTAATATTTTTGTCAAAGGCAGTAGCGATTCTATTTCCAGCAATAATTGCAGGAATAAGATATGATGTAGGAACAGATTACAAAGGTGTATATGAACCTTTATTTGAAGAAATATTATCGGGAAAGCAAGAATTTAGATTAAGAAGTATCGAAGTAGGATATATACTATTAAATAAACTAGTTATATGGCTTGGAGGAAATTTTAATTTTCTTATGTTTTTAACTTCTTTGATAACAATAGTGCCAATATATTTAGGATTGCAACATTATAAAGATAAGATAAACACTACATTTGCATTCTTTTTATTTATGTTATTATTCTATCAAAAGTCATTTAATTTGGTAAGACAAATGATGGCCGTTGCAATAGTCTTCTTTGGCTTTATATATTTGGACTTTAAAGAAGATGATAAAAAACAAGAAGACGAAAAATATAAACAAAAATATGAAGAAAAATGTAAAAATAGGAATCAAGATATATCAAAGTATAAACCGAGAAATAAATATAGCCAAGAATATAAAAAGTATATGGCTATACAATACTTGAAATACTTCGTATGTGTTGTTACTGCTGGATTATTTCAAAGGACTTCCCTTGTAATGCTTATAATTCCGTTCGTAAGAGAAATGTATGCAAATCCTAGATACAAAGGACTTAGTATTGCATCTTATGCTGTTTTACTAGTAATTATTTTAAATTTTGAATTAATTGGAAATTTGATGGCTAAAAATGAGGACTTGTACTATTACTCTTTATACTTTAAAGATAAGCCTTCATCAGGTATATCAATAGCCTATTTTATAAGAATAATACCAGTCATAATACCATTTTTCTTTGTGAAAAAGAAAATAATAGAAGATAAACAAATGAATTTGCTTTACAGCATGACAGTAATTGGATGTATATTATTGTTACTTGGATATTTGACTTCAACATATGGAGAGAGGTTAGCTTATTATTTTAGTATATTCCAAATAGTAATGTTTCCATATTATACTAGTTGCTTGAAAAAAAATAAAATACTATATAAAATATCAATAGTTTTGATAATTTTATTTAATACATTTATTTGGTTTTATGATTATGTTTATATGAAAAGAGATGAAACAATCCCATATAAAACAGTATTTTCAATACAAGAAAATCAAAAAGAAAAAGTATTGCAAACAAATTAAAAATGATAGGAAGGAATAAATGAAAAAGAAAAGCATTTCAACTAATTATATATACAACTTAATATATCAGATATTTATTATTATTTTGCCTATAATAACAACACCTTATTTATCAAGAGTATTAGGTGCAGAGGGGATAGGAATTTATAGCTACACAATTTCAATTATTACATATTTTACATTAGTTGGTTCTTTGGGAATTGCAAATTTACGGACAAAGAGAATTAGCAAAATATCAAGATAATGAAGAAAAATTAAGTAAATCATTTCTTTCTTTGTTTTTGTTAAGAGCAATAACTTTAGGAATTTCTTGTTTATTATTTATAACCTTTTTTTGCGTAAATAGTGAATATAAAATATTTTACAGAATTTTAGTTTTAGAAATAATATCAACTATATTAGATATTTCATGGCTATATCAAGGTACAGAAGATTTTAAAAAAATAACAATAAGAAATTTTATTATAAAAATTACTAGTATAATTTTAACTTTTACTTTAGTAAAGGATGAGAATGATTTAATTATATATATGCTAATATATGTACTCACTAACGTACTTGGAAACGCTTCACTGTGGATAAGAATCAATAGATATATAGATTTTAAAAATATAAGAAACATAGAAATAAAAAAGTTTATAAGACCTGCAATTACAATGCTTATACCACAAATTGCATCATCCATTTATACAGTTCTAGACAAAACCATGTTGGGTGTATTATGCGATGATATATCAGAAGTAGGTTTTTATGAGCAAGCACAAAAAATAGCAAAAATTTCACTTACTGTATTAACCGCATTTAATACAGTACTTGTGCCCAAAATATCAAAAAGTTATTATGATGGCAATTTTAAAAAGGTTAATGAGTATATGGGTCAAACATTTAATTTTATATGGTTTTTAGCAATACCAATGATATTTGGAATAATAGCAATATCTGATAAATTTGTACCTTGGTTTTTTGGGGCTGGGTTTGAAAAGGTCTCAACTTTATTAAAATGTACTACACCAATAATATTGTTTATAGCATTTTCAACAGCCATAGGATTGCAATATCTAATGTCTATAGGAAGGCAAAACATTCACTCTAGAAATGTTGTAATAGGGGCAATATTAAATACTTGCATAAATATTTTATTAATCCCAAAGTTTGACGCAATGGGAGCAATAATTGCCTCTGTAATAGCAGAAGGTTTCATAGCTATTTCTGAAATAGTATACATTGTAAAAAAACAGAATATTAAATTTGCTATTATAATCAATAAATGGTGGCATTATTTCTTGGCTGGTATTATAATGTTGATTGTAACATATGCAACAGGAATAAAATTGAATGCAACTATTATTACTACAGCAATTCAAATGGTTGTAGGAATTGTATCATATGTTTTAATGTTGGTATTACTGAAAGATGAGTTTTTTAAATACATATTAAACATATTAAAAAATAAATTTATGGGAAGAATAAGAGGAGTAAAATAATGAAAATTACAGTTGTTGGAACAGGTTATGTTGGATTAGTAGCAGGAGTATGCTTTGCAGAAAAGGGGCATGATGTAATTTGCTATGACATAAATGAAGAAAAAATTAATACAATGAAAAAGGGAATAAGTCCTATATATGAGACGGGACTTCAAGAATTAATGCAAAAAAATAATAAAGCAGGAAGAATACATTATACAACAGACTATAAAGAAGCATATAAAGATTCAGACTTTATATTTATAGGGGTAGGAACTCCAGAAAGAGCAGACGGATCGGCCAATTTAGATTATGTTTACGAAGCGGCGCTTCAAATAGCTCAAAATATAGAAAAAGATTGTGTTGTTGTTATAAAATCAACAGTTCCAATAGGAACAAATGATAATATAGAAAAATATATTAGAAAGAATTTAAAAAATAAAGTAAGAATAGATGTAGCTAGTAATCCAGAATTCTTAGCTCAAGGACAAGCAGTAAAAGACACATTGGAACCATCTAGAATAGTAATAGGAACAGAGAACAAAAAAACAGAGCAAAAAATGCTAGAGCTATATTCTAATTTTGATGCACCGAAATTAACAACAGATAGAAGAAGCGCAGAAATGGTAAAATATGCATCAAATGATTTCTTGGCACTAAAAATCAGTTATATAAATGATATTGCTAATCTTTGCGAAGTAGTAGGTGCAAATATAGAAGATGTCGCAAAAGGAATGAGTTATGATAATAGAATTGGAGATAAATTTTTAAAAGCAGGTTGCGGATATGGCGGAAGTTGTTTCCCAAAAGACACAAAAGCATTACATTATTTAGCTTCACAAGGAGGATATGAACTTAAAACTGTAAAAGCAGCAATAGAAGTTAATAAAAACCAAAAATTAATCTTACTTCAAAAAGCAAGACAAAAATTCAGAACATTTAAAGGAGTTAATATTGCAGTATTAGGTTTAGCTTTTAAACCAGGAACAGATGATTTAAGAGAAGCTCCATCACTAGATAATGTATCAGTATTTATAGATGAAGGGGCAAATATAAAAGCTTATGATCCAATTGCTGTGAAAAATTACAAGAAAAAATATCCAACACAAATCGAATACACAAATTCTCCAGAAGAAGCACTTAAAGATGCAGATGTATGTTTTATATTTACAGAATGGAACGAAATAAAAAAAGTAAAACCAGAAGAATACTCAAAACTAATGAAAAAAGCATTGGTTTATGATGGTAGAAATATATATGATATATCAGAAATGGAGAATGCAAATGTAGAATATTATTCAGTTGGAAGAAAATGCAGCATAAAAACATAAAACTAATATTGGTAATAAAAAACAATAAAATAATAGCATAAAAAATAAAAGAAAGGAAAAGATAATGAAAATAGGAATTGTAGGTTTACCAAACGTAGGAAAAAGTACATTATTTAATAGTATAACAAACGCAGGCGCAGAATGTGCAAACTATCCATTCTGTACGATAGAACCAAATGTTGGAGTTGTACCAGTGCCAGATGAAAGACTAGATGTTCTTGGAAAAATGTATGAAACAGAAAAAATTACACATGCGATAATTGAATTTGTGGATATAGCAGGATTAGTAAAAGGAGCAAGTAAAGGAGAAGGATTAGGAAATAAATTCTTGTCACATATAAGAGAAACAGATTCAATAGTAGAAGTAGTGAGATGCTTTGATGACTCAAACATAGTACACGTAGATGGAAGCGTAGACCCAATAAGAGATATTGAAACAATAAATTTAGAATTGGTATTAGCTGATTTAGAAACAGTAAATAAAAGAATAGAAAGAGCAGCAAAACTAGCAAAAGGCGATAAAAAATATTATGCAGAAGAAGATTTATTCAAAAAAATAAGAAGTCATTTAGAAGATGGAAAACCAGCAAGAACATTAGAACTAAATGATGATGAAAAAGAAATTATAAAAGATGCATTTTTATTAACAATGAAACCAATACTATATGTAGCAAATGTATCAGAAGCGGATATTGGAAAAGAAAATGAATATGTAGCAAAAGTAAAAGAATATGCAAAAAATGAAAATTCAGAAGTAGTTCCATTATGTGTAAAAATTGAAGAAGAATTATCAAGCTTGGAAGGTGAAGAAAAACAGGAAATGCTTGAAGCTATGGAACTTGATGAATCAGGATTAGATAAGGTAATAAAAGCTAGCTATGATTTATTAGGACTAATGTCATTCTTAACAGCAGGTAAAAAAGAAGTAAGAGCTTGGACAATTAAAAAAGGAACAAAAGCTCCTCAGGCAGCAGGAAAAATACATACTGATTTTGAAAGAGGATTTATAAAAGCTGAAATTGTATCTTATGATGATTTAGTGAAATTAGGCTCATATCAAAAAGCGAAAGAGGCAGGCTTAGTAAGATTAGAAGGCAAGGACTATGTAATGCAAAATGGCGATATAGTTGAATTTAAATTTAATGTTTAAAACTTATAAAAGCTTATTAATAAAACCAGATGGATAAAAGCATGTAAAACCTATTATTATAATAAAGTATTAGGATTAAAAAAATCAAAAAAATTCGACAAAATTTTCAAAAAAATGTTGACGGATATAAATAAAAAGTTTTATAATGGATATAGTATTGAAAATGTAATAATTTTCTTGCTATAATTTGTTGTAAAAAACAAATAATAAAATTAGAGTCTAAAGAAGAAAGGAAGAATACTATGAAAAATTCAATGAAGTATGTTGCAATTTCAATAGTTATGATTTTTGTAGTTTTATTTTTTACAATGGTAAGATCTAATGCATCTGGCTCAAGCATTATTATAACAAACCAACCAAATACTAACAACACAACAAATACTACTAATACAACAAACACACCTACAAATACAAATGCTGCACCAGTAAATAATGCAGCAGAAAAAGAAAATGTAGTAAATGTAAACCAAATTAATGATGCAGAAAAAGATTTACCTCAAACAGGAGAAACTGATGTTTATATAATTGCAGGTATTGCAGTTATAACAGTAGCTGTTGGAGCATTCGCATTTATTAAATCAAGAAAATATGATATATAATTATAAATAAAATTTATAATTAAAAAAGTGAAATAAAATTAAAAAATAAATAAAAAGTTGCAACTAAAAAAAGACTAGCTCAGCTGGTCTTTTTATTATATAGGAAAAATCAAACATTTAAATGAAATATGAAAAAAATAAATTCATAACAAATAGACCTTAATATAAAGGAAAAGTTTAAATTATATAAAATTATTTATACAAAAGTAAGTAGTATATTTTATAAAGTAAGCCAGTCTTCTAAAAAAGAATACAAATAGAAATTATAACATAAAAGAATGAATAATTTTAGAAAAAAATGTAAAAAACACTTGCGAAAAAATGTTCGGTATGATATAAATAAT
>CAKNJR010000009.1 GCA_930986425.1 uncultured Clostridium sp.
TTATTTTTTTCATATTTCATTTAAATGTTTGATTTTTCCTATATAATAAAAAAATTTTCAGTTACATTCTATTTATAACTAAAAATTTCTTTTAACGCTTCTATTAAATTCATGTCTATTAATTTTCTTTTTCTTATGACGAATTGTAGGTTAATTAGTGGATAAAGTACGGGGTATATTCTTTTAAACACTTGTCCTTGAATATTTAAATATTCCTTATCTATTCCTTTAAACCATGTGCTTTCTGTTTGATTAACTTCTCCAATTTTTATGTTCTCGAATCTTATGTTATATCCTTTTCTTATGCATTCACGTAAAAATATTGTTTCTTCTCCTCTATTTAGGTTTGTTCCTGCACCAAAGTTTTCATCAAAAGCTATTTTATTTGCTTTTTCTCTTCTCATGGTAATTTGAAATGATGCTATTTTCATTATTTTAAATATTCCTATTTTTCCATTCTTCATTCTTTGAACTTTTCTGTCCTTGTTTTTACTTTCTACCCAGAAACATATACAATCTGCTTTAGGATATTTTTTATATGCATCTAATATTATTTTTTCATAATTATCTACATATTTAACATCATCATCAGCTAATATTATAAATTTTTCAGTGGAATTTTTTATTGCTAAGTTTCTACTTTTGCTTAGTCCAAATTCATTTATTGTAATTACCTTTTCATTTTCTATTTTAGCGGTTTTGCTAGTTTGATTTATTATTAAATAATCTGATTGAATATTCATTTTTTCAATCAGATTATTTACTTCTATATCTCTTTCTAAATTCATTGTAGATAATAAAACTTGTAACTTTTCTTGATTCATATGCTGTTATGCCTTCCTTGTTATCAACATAATCAAATTCTTTTTAATACTCCATAGTAAGCATAATGCATTGTATAATAAAAAGATTTTAATACTGATAGTTTTTCTACTTTCCTATATAACTCCCATCTATTTTTTGCATTACTCAATTTATTAGAAGTTTTTGAATTCTTATGTCTTCTATAATACACTAATACTTCATTAAGTCCATATGCAGTGTTTCCTTTTTTCAAAATTCGCCACCAAGTAGCTATGTCTTCATTCATAACATTTTCCATATAACAATCTTCTTTTGGAATGTATTTTAAATCTGTCATAACTGCTATCGATAATATTCTTGTATTTTTTAGAGCTTCATTATATGTAAGTTCTTTTTGCACATTTATTTTTCTACTTTGCTTTGTATTTTTTTCATCGACAAATTTAAATGCTGTATACGTAAAGTGATAATTATTTTCTTTCATGAATTTTAATTGTTTTTCTATTTTATCTTTTTCCCATAAGTCATCTGCATCTAAAAAGCTTAAGTATCTTCCTTTTGCTTCTTTTATTCCAGCATTTCTTGCTATTGCTGTTCCTGAATTTTTTTCAAGCTTTATTAGTTTTATTTTTGATGACAGCTGCTCTTCTATTATGCTAGCACTCCTGTCGGTTGAGCAGTCGTCAACAAATATTGCCTCCCAATTTGTATAAGTTTGGTCAGCTATGGTTTTTATTGTTTCTCTTATGTATTTTTCTGCATTATATACAGGGATTATTATACTCACTAATTCGTTAACCATATTTTTCTTTACTTTCTAACTTTCTGAATTTAATTGTTCTGTTTCTCCATTTGCGTATACTATTGTGGCATTGCAACCATATGACCATGTTGAATTCCATCCTTCTGGTTGCTCTCCTTTATTAAATGGAACGTTTATTGTTTCTAGTGATGTACAACCACTAAATACATATCCTTTCATTTCTGTAACACTTTCAGGTATGTTTATGCTTTCTAGAGATGTACATCCTCCAAATGCCATTTGTCCTATATATTGTACCTTTTCTGGTATTGTTACTGTTTGTAATAAAGAGCAGTTACCAAAGGCATAATTTCCTATTTTCAATAATGAATCTGATAATTTGATTTCTTTTAATTTTCTACAATATGCAAATGCTCCATAATTTATACATTCAGGGATAGATGAACTCCAATTACTACTACCATCGCAGAGTTCTGTTATTGTTGATGGCAATATAATCTTTTCAACTTCATAATCATTTATTCCTGTTACTATGTCTGAATAATTATTATATGCTTTTTCATATTTTACGCCTATCTTTGTTACTTCTTGTCCATTGTAACTTGATGGTATTACTATCGTTCTTAATTCAACATTTCTATATCCCATAATGTTAGTGCCATTGGATGATCTATAATTATAATAACTTCCAGAACCTTTTAATGCTATTCCACCGGTTTCAGGGTCAAAATCAAAATAGCTTTCATCTGTTGGCTCATAAAATTCTTCTTCTGTTTTTCCTTCAAATGCTAATCCTAAGTTCGTACTTGCAGAATTATTTTCTCCATAATATATTAAATAATATTTTAATGAAGATGTTTCATCTGTTGTTACTGATGAAGCTGTTTCTTCTCTTTTCTCTAATACATATACATCTCCATCTGCTATACTTCCATTTCCAGTTTGCATTCTTCTTCCCATTAGATTTACTACATTTAATGAATTATCTGCATTGACATATCCATCTTCTTTTAATCTTGTTAATATTTCTGATTCTTTATTATTTGTTATATTTTCCATTTGGTAATCTGCTACTTTTAATTGTAATTGCTCATATACACTTGCATTTTCGTTTATTACTACTGCTGTTTGTGCTCTTGTTATTATTCCATTTTGTCCTATTGTTAAACTTATTGCTACTCCTGCTAGTATTAGTAAAACTATTATTGTTACTACTAACGCTATTAAGGTTATACCGTTTTACATTATTTTTAATTTTTACTATTCTTTTCATTTCTTTTCTCATCTTCTTTCTCCTTTTCTTCTCTCTACTTTTATTTTAACACACTTTTTATTTATTTGTAATGCTTTTTGCTAATTCATAAATTTTTTCTTGCTCATTTATATAACTTTTAATTTCATTATTTATTAATCTATTCTTTTCTTTGTTGTTAATCATTTCTACATACTCATCATTTTCATCTATAATTATTTGAGCTAGTTTAGTTTTAATTTCTTCATTATTTGTCGTATTTATTATTCTTTCTATTACTCTATTTTTTTGCATATCATATTCGACATTAACTGTTATAGGAGTTTTTATTATTTCATTATATATGTATTCTAAATTTTCATTAGATAATTGCGAGTAGTCTATTCCCCCATATATATCAAAATAGTTATCATATTTTTCTGTTTTGTTTAATTCTCTTATTGCATTTATTGAATTATCATATTCTTTATTATAATAATATGAATATATTATTTGTGTTTTACTTTCTAAATTGTATATTGCATTTGTTATTCCTAATGTTTGGGCCACAATCAATACAGCTAATAATAATATAATTTCTATTATGCTTTTCGATTTTTCGTCTTTTTGATTCTGGTATGGCAATATTGCAAGTAAAGTGAAAAATAGCATCATTATATAGTAGAAAGACATATCAAAATCTACAAAGCTATGCAATATTAATAGTATTAATGCTAAAAATATTCCTACATTATTTTTCCCTGCTTTTCTATCTTTTATTAATCTAACAATTATTAAGATAATTATTATACCTAGTAAAATAACTGATAAAATTCCATTCTCTAATAATATTTGTATTGGAAAACTATGTACTTCAGTTGCTGAATAGTTATATTCTTGTACTTCTAGATATTTATATCTCCATGCATTTGCACCTAGTCCTGTAGCCCAGTCATCTTTTATTATTTTAAATGCATCTTTATAATAGGTTCCTCTCTCCCATACACTTTTATCATTTAAGTTTATATCTTTTATTTTATCGACAATGCTTACTGGTAAGTATAAATAATTTAGTGGATGCTCTTCACCATTTATTGTAAGTGAATTTATTGTAAGTCCTAGTTGTGCAATTTTATACTCACTCTCTATATAAATTGCAAATTCTATTGTTTCATTGCTTGTTGTAAAGCTGATTTCTTTTATTCCTTCAAAATTGTTAAATGTAATTTCATGTTCTTCTACTGTGTCATAATATTTATTTTCTTCACTGACTGTTATTTTATAATTTTCAATATTATTTAATGTTGATTTTGCATTTATATCAAATTTTAGTGAGTAATCGGTATTTGGTTCTATGTTTTGAATTTTATATTTTACCATTCCACTACTTGAATTTGCTTCATATATTGTCAGTGGTCTAGTCAAGTTTATTCCAACTCTAATGAAAAGTACTATTCCAATAACGCATACTACAATTATGATTGCATAAGTTTTTTTAGTTATTTTTTCAATTTTATCGTAAATTCTATCAATTAATTCTAGTGCAAAACATGAGATTATAAACATGAATGCTGTCATTAACCAAGCAGATTCGAAATTCCACATCATTGTGTATATTAAGCTAAGAACTCCATCAATTCCTAACAAATATATTGTATAAATAGATTTTTTCTTTTCCCTATTTATTATTAAATAAGCTAGTATTATTACTGCTAATATTAATAATACTGTTCTTGAATAACTTAATATTATACAAGATAAATTTAAAAATAATATTCCAGAATATATTAAATCACTTTTTATTATATTTTTTTGGTTTATGCTTCTTGAGTTAATTTTATGTAAAATTAGCATTACAGATATTGCTAGTATTACAGCAAAAGAATTTGCATATCCTAAACTTGCAAACATTCTATTTTCTATATTTACAATGTATGGAAGTCCTATACTTTCTAATATATCAGGAAAAATTCTTGTGGTCATATAATCTATTCCAAATATACTTAATATGACTGATGAAAAAATTATTGTATTTATTATAGTATTTTTATATTTTTCATCGTTTTGTGCTAAATTTTTTATAATTATATATACCACAAAGCATGATATATATTTAAGTAGGCTAGTAATACTATCGCTTAAACTTATGTATGTATTAAATACTATTGGAATGATTGGTGTTAAGCAAAATAGAAGGACTAATATATCTAATTTATCATTTAAAATTCTTTGCTTTTTAATAAAAAATTTATATATTGAAAATATTATTCCAAATAAAATAATTATTATTGATAATTCTGTGCAATTAAATGATATTGGCGAACCAATTAATATTGTTGCTATTAATAGTATTGCAATTATTGAATATTTAAAGATTTTCATGCTTTTTTATAAATATGTAAAAATACATATATCCTTTCTCTTATGAATTTTTCTATTAATAATTAAGTTAAATTTTATCTTATTTTATCATTTGATTTGATTAATTTCAAATAATTTTACATTTATATTTCTTTTTCATAATTTTGTTGAATTTTGAATTTTTATGTATTATAATGTAGAAAGTATTAATTTTATAATTTTGTACAAAATATTTAAAGAAGGAGATTTTATTATGAAAAAAACTATTTATGGTATTTTAATTGCCCTATTTATCGTTTTATTTACTTGCACTTCATCTTTTGCTGCAACAGTTAATAAAGGTAATGCTACAATGACTTTAGTTGAAGATAATATTTGTAATATTACTTTTGGACAATATGGTGAATTTGAGAAGAAAATGATTGAATGCAATACTACTGAAAAATACGTAGATATTAGATTAACAGCAAGAAATAATGCTGAGCAATTAGAAGATAAAAAAGCTGATGTTATCTTATTAATAGATAGCTCAAGAAGTATGTCAACAAATGAAGTTATAATTAATGGTGAAAGAATGACTAGAAAGGAAGCTGTTCTTCAATCTGCACAAACTCTTGTAGATAAATTATTAGCAGCAAACCCAAATATCCAAATTGGTATAGTCGAATTTGCTACTTCTACTGAGACAGATGATGAAGGCTATACTATTGAAGGTACTGATTTAGATGCTAAAACTGTTACATCAGAGTTAACAAATGATGCAGATGTTATTACTGATGCTTTAAATACTGTATCAACTGATGTTATGGGTGCAAGAACAAACCTAGAAGTTGGTTTAGATGCTGCATATAGCTTACTTCAAACTAACACTGATGCTGATACTGAAAAATATATAATTACATTAACAGATGCTATACCAAATACAGCTAGAGGCGTTACAATGGACCCTTATACAGAAGCTACTAGAGTTCCTACAAAGAATAAAATTGTTGAGCTTGGTAAAGCTGGAGTAAATTTAATCTCTATGTTAATTGAAATGAGTGATAGTGAAATTGAAATATCTACTGAAGACCCTAAGCCAACATATAGAGAAGTAGCTGAAGAAATATTTGGTACATCTACAAACCCAACCTCAGGAGATGTTTACTATGTATCTGATGAAGAAGTTGAAGATACTGTTACAAATCAAATTTATGCAAGTTTAGTGCAAGAACAATATATATTAGAAAATATTGTAATTAAAGATTACTTCCCTCAAAATATTATAGATAATTTTACTTATGCACAATTAACTGAATCTAATATTGGTGATGTTACAGCAGAAGTAAATACTGAGGATAATTCAATTACTTGGACTATTCCATCACTTGGTCCTGGTGAAGAAGCTACATTTACTTATAGAATTTCTTTAAACAATGAATTCGATGGAGAAATTGTTGGTATCAATTTACCTACAAATGAAAATGTTGAAATCACTTATGAAGAAAATGGTACTCCAGGTTTTGCTGAAAATGATGATTGTCCTATAATTGCATTAGATGTATTACCAACAAAAGATATTCCTCAAACAGGTATATACACGGGTTTATACATTGCAGGTGGAGTAGCAATTATGGCTATTATAGGCTATGCAAGTTATAGATTCGTTAAGAAAAATAGATTCTAATATTTAATTAGTCTTTTACTTATTCTTATTATAAATATGAAATAGCATGTTCTTAAATATTAAGACATGCTATTTTTGTATAATATACTCCCCCGCTAGTGTAATTCTTGAATTTCCTTTGATTTTATGTTAATATATAAATAGTTGGTGATTCCAACGAGCAAATCAAGAAGTGATTTTAAGCTAATTGACTGTGACCGCAAGAAACAGAAAAAACAAAAAAAAGAAGAGGAATAATATGACTGTAGGTAAAGCCAGCTATTGGGATACTAAGGCCCGTAATCTTATTGTTGAACTAGAGAACGGTTGCCTTATCAGACTCACTCCTGAAGAGATTTCGCTTTATCCATTGGATAAGCCGGATGAAGATGGTGTTCCGCGCGTAGTTCAACGGATGTTGGGGAAAGAGATTTCAATGCTCATTGATGATCAAGGATATTTTTCTCACTCAAAAATTATGATGCAGGACTTCGCCGGACTAGCTATTGGAGATAAAGTTATGGCAAAAGTTCTCCGTTTTAGTCCACTCTCAGTGATACTCAAGTATAGGAGCTTAAATCTATTTTTGCCGAGAAAAGAAGTTTCATTAGCTCGATTCAAATCGTTTGATGAATACTTCCATCGAGGAGAAAGCATTCAAGTAAAAATCCTGAACAAAGCGACCCCTAACGTATATCCTGTTGTATCTTATAGAGCCTGCTTCATGGAAGATTTGGGGAATTTCCAACCCCATCAATTAGTTGTGGGAAAAGTATTAACCCCAGTTGTTCGTAATGATGGCGTTTTCATCGAGATTTCGCCAAATGTCGCGGGCATCATGGATTGTGATAATCCCAAGGTCTTCACATACGGCGAGAAAGTAGTATGCCTGGTAAAAAAAATAACTCCGAAGGGATTGAGACTTAGTTTCTCAAGTAGGCTATAACTTGAATCGTTTACAGACGGACTCAACAGAAAAATCATTTTTTTAATCAATCACCAAAACAGTCAATATTATAGCAAAAAAGCACTTCACCCGCACCTCGTCATTTGCGCCTTCGCATTGGCGAGGTGTGGGTATTTTATTAATGTTTAACCTTGTTGCTTATTTTTACGCCATTTTTGTTTGCATATTTTCAAATTCCTACACGATGTATAGCCACTTTATCATGCATAACTTCAGCCACTAGGATATATCCATGGTGGCTGTTTCTTTTTTTATGAATAAAGTTTTGCAAAATAGTTCACTAAATTGTAAAATTTCTTAAATTTCTCCCCCTCTTTTTATAAAATTATGTCCATACTTTTCTTTTATTTTGTCCAATGTTTCATCTAATTTTTCTTGTTTTTCATTTTTCTTGTCATCAAATAAAGATATTTGTTTATCTTTTTCATCTAATAAGTCATCTACTCTCACACCAATCAGCCTTACTCTTGTACCATTTGAATACAACTCTCCCATCAGCTTTTTGGCTTGTTCATAAATTATTTTTGTGCTTGATGTAGAAGTGTCTAATTTTTTTTGATGTGAAAATACTCTAAAATTTGAATCTTTTATTTGTACATTTACTACATTGGCAAGCATTTTTTCTTTTCTTAATCTATAAGTAACTTGTTCTGTAAGTTCTAGCAATATCCTATTAATTTCATTTATATTTGTTAAGTCTTGTGGAACTGTTATTGAATTTCCTATTCCCTTTGGCTTTTCTTCTTTATAATTTACAGGTGAATTGTCTATACCATTTGCATATTCCCAAATCATTTTTCCAAATTTACCAAATTCTTTATATATTATTTCTTTATTGTAATGTGCTAAATCACCTATTGTTTTAATTCCCATTTTTTCTAATTTTGGAATGCTCTTTTTCCCTACCATTAGAAGCTCATCAACTTTTAATGGCCACATCTTTGTTTCTATTTCTTCATTCCAAAGTGTGTGTATTTTATCTGGCTTTTCAAAATCTGATGCCATTTTTGCCAAAAGCTTGTTATGTGCAATACCTACATTCACAGTAAAACCTTGCTCTGTTTTTACTCTTGTAGATATTTCTTTTGCAATTGCAAGTGGACTTTCATTTTTACCAATAAAATTGGTCATGTCTAAAAAACATTCATCTATTGAAAAACGCTCTATTATATTTGTATATTCTTTAAAAAGTTCATATAGCCTATCTGAATATTCTCTATACATTTTATGATTTGACGCAAATACTTGAAGATTTGGACACTTTTTTCTTGCAAAATATATTGGCTCTCCTGTTTTTATTCCAAATTGTTTTGCTATATTACTTTTGGCTAAGACTACTCCATGTCTTTGACTTTCATCTCCACCTATAATAGCGGGAATAGTTCTTATATCTAGTTTAGCGCCATTTTTTAACATATCTACTGCTGTCCAAGATAAGAATGCATTATTTACATCAATATGAAAAATCAAACGTTCCATAATAATTCACCAGTTTTATTATAGAACGTTTGTTTTTATTTGTCAATTATTTTATTTGTTTTCTTCTTTTTTGTCAGTAGCTTCTGGTTCTGCTTTAACAGTTTCAACATTTTCAGCTTTTACTTCTGTAGCTGCTTCTGCTTTAACTTCTTCAACTGGAGCTTCTACTGTTTCAGCTACTTCTGATTCAGCTGGCATTTCTTCTTTAACAATTATTTCTTTGTTTTCGATTCTTGCTCCTAAATTTTCCCTTGTCTTAGCAGCTTTTCCTAATCTCTCTCTTAAGTAGTATAATTTAGCACGTCTTGCTTTACCTACTCTAACTGTTTCTACCTTTTCAATTAATGGAGAGTTTAATAAGAATGTTTTTTCAACTCCTACTCCATATGCTACTCTTCTTACAGTGAATGTTTCATTTAATCCACCATTTTGTTTTTTAATGACAATTCCTTCAAATACTTGGATTCTTTGTCTGTTTCCTTCTTTTATTCTTTGGTGTACCCTTACAGTATTACCAACACGAATATCAGGAACTTTACTTTTTAATTGCTCATGTTCTATTGATTTAATAATATCCATGATTTAACTCCTTTCTTAATTTTAAATAATTTTTAATCTCTTTTAATTTGATATTTATTTAGCAATTCTTTTGCTAATTCTTTTTCTTCTTCACTTAACAACTCTGGTCTTTTTAAATAAGTTGTTATTATAGATTGTTCTTTTCTCCAATCGTTTATTTTTTGATGATTACCTGAGGTTAATATTTCAGGTACTTTTTTTCCATTAAATATTTCTGGTCTAGTATATTGAGGATATTCTAGTAAATTTGAGCTAAATGATTCTTCTTTTGTAGAATCTTCACTTAATACTCCGTCTACATATCTACTAACACTGTCAATAAGCACCATTGCTGGAAGCTCTCCACCGTGTAAGTACATAATCGCCTATTGAAATTTCTTCATCTACTATTTCCTCTAATACTCTTTCATCTATTCCTTCATAATGTCCACATAGTAAAACTAAATGTTTTTCCTTTGAAAGTTCTTTTACTTTAGCTTGATTTAGTACTTTTCCTTTTGGTGATAAATATATTACTCGTGCATTTTCATCTTTTATAGATTTATATGCTGAATATACAACATCAGGTTTTATAACCATTCCAGCTCCACCACCATAAGGTGTATCATCAACATGTTTGTGCTTGTCTTCTGAAAAATCTCTAATATTTATCAAATTAATATCTATGAGGTTTTGCGTTTGAGCTCTTTCTATTATGCTGTGTTTGATTGGTTCAAACATTTCTGGAAATAGTGTTAATATACTAAATTTCATCTAAATAATTTTATCCTTTCTAACTATATTATATAGCTTTGAATTGAATATCTTATTAGTTTTTAAATTTTCTAAATCAGTCCTTTCAACATGTGAACTACAATTTTTTTATTTTGCAAATCTACTTGTTTTATTACGTCTTTTATTCCTGGAAGTAATATTTCTTTTCCTTCATCAGTTTTTACAGTATAAATGTCATTGGCTCCTGTATTATATATGTCAATAATTTTTCCAAGTAAAGAACCTTCATCAGTATATACATCTAATCCTATTAAATCAGCAATATAATATGTTCCCTCTGGAAGTTCTTTTTTGCTTCTGTCAATTGTTATAATGCTATTTCTAAGTTCTTCCGCTTCAGTCATATTATCTATTCCTTTAATTTTAAGTATTAGCATATTTTTTTGAAGTCTAGAACTTTCTACTTCCTTTTCTTCATTATTCACATATATCTTTTTATTTTTCTTAAAATTATCAATATTTTCAGTATATAGAGCTACTTTTACTTCACCCTTAATTCCAAATGTATTAACAATTTTGCCAACTTCAAATTTTTCCTGCATTTTCTATCCTTCCTAAGATTTTTTCTTAAGGTATGGTACTTATTTTTTAAAAGAGAATACTACTTCTACTTTTCTTCCTTCTTTTGCTCCTAGAGCTTTTGTAATAGTTTTGATAGCTTTTGCAATTTTTCCTTGTCTACCAATTACCTTTCCTTCTTCATCTTGAGCAACTTTAACATAGTAAATTTCTTTTCCATCTGCTTCTTTTGATTCAATTGAAATTGCTTTTTGGTTTTCTACTAGATTTTCTAGTATGGTTTTTAATACTTCTTCCATTAAAATATCCTTTCTGCTACTAAACTACAATTATTTTGCTTTAGCGATTAAAGCTTTTACTGTGTCAGTAGGTTTTGCTCCATTTTTAATCCATTTGTCTGCCTTTTCTTTGTCAAGTACTATTGTAGATGGTTTTGTCATTGGGTCATATGTTCCTATTTGTTCAATTATTTTTCCATCTCTTGCTACTCTTGAATCAGCTACAACAATGTGATAGAAAGGTGCTTTTTTTGCTCCTACTCTTTGTAATCTTATTTTTACCATAGTATCACCTCCTAGAAAGTATAATATTTATATAAAGTTAAAAACTTAATATCTATTTATTTATGTTACAATACAATGTCTATTTTAATTTGTCTTCTAATGCTTGAAGTTCTTCATCTGACATTTTATCTAAGTTCATACTTTTCATCATTTTTTTCATTCTTGGGTCTAGTGAACCATTTTTCATTTTTTTCATCATGCTTTGTGTTAATTCAAAAGATTTCATGAATTTATTAATATCTTGCACTTTAGTTCCGCTTCCATTTGCAATTCTTATTCTTCTTGATGCATTTAAGATTTTTGGATTTTCTCTTTCTTCATTTGTCATTGAACTAATCATTGCTTCAATTCTTATAAATTCTTTATCATCAACATTTACATTTAATTTGTTCATACCAGGTATCATTTTTAGTATTGATGAAAATGAACCCATTTTTTTAACTTGTCTTAGTTGTGCTAAATAATCATTTAAGTCTAAGTCTTTGTTTTTTCTTAATTTCTTTTCTAATTTCTCTGCTTCTTCTCTATCGAAAGCTTCTTCAGCTTGTTCTATTATAGATAGGACATCTCCCATTCCTAGAATTCTTGATGCCATTCTATCTGGATGGAACTCTTCGATTTCGTTAAGTTTTTCACCAGTTCCCACAAATTTGATAGGCTTTCCTGTAACTTTTTTTACAGATATTGCTGCACCACCACGTGCATCACCATCAAGCTTTGTTAGTATGACTCCATCTATGCCTAAATCTTCATTGAATTTACTAGCTACATTTACAGCTTCTTGACCTGTCATTGAGTCAACTACTAGCATTATTTCATGTGGTTTTACATTTTGCTTTACATCTTTTAATTCTTGCATTAACGCTTCATCTATTTGAAGCCTACCTGCTGTATCTAGTATAACTATATCATTTAATTTACTTATTGCAATTTCTTTAGCTTGTTTAGCTATTTTCACAACATTTTTTTCAGATTCATTTGCATATACTGGAATGTTTAGCTGTGCACCTACAACTTGTAATTGTTTTATAGCTGCTGGTCTGTATACATCACAAGCAACTAACAATGGCTTTTTTCCTTGCTTTCTTAAAAGATTTGCAAGTTTTCCAGCTGTTGTAGTTTTTCCTGAACCTTGAAGTCCAACTAGCATAATAACTGTTGGTGGATTTGGTGAGAATGCAATTTTACTATCTGTTCCACCTAAAAGTTCTACTAATTCATCTTTAACTATTTTTACAACTTGTTGTCCTGGTGTTAAAGATTTAAGCACATCTTGGCCTAATGCTTTATCATGAATAGAATTTATAAATTCTTTTACTACTTTATAGTTTACGTCTGCTTCTAATAAAGCAAGCTTTACTTCTCGTAGCATTTCATTTAATTCTGATTCTGTTATTCTAGCTTTTCCTCTTAATTTTTTAGTAAAAGCTTGAAGTTTTTCTGATAAGCCTTCAAAAGCCATTGCTTAAGTCCTCCTTTTTAGTTATGTTAAAGTTCTTCTTAGTTATGCTAAAACTCTTAATTCTTTTTGAACTTCATTTAATATTTTCTCAATTTTCTTGTCTGATGAATTGTCTGTTATTTCACTTAACTGAGATAATATTATTTGAATTTGTTCTTCTTGTTTTTGTGTCTTTTTCATCACGCCTAGCTTTTCTTCATATTCGAAAAGCCTATTTTCTCCTTTCATTATAATGTCTCTTACTCCCTGCCTTGATATGTGATAATTTTCTGCTATTTCAGACAAAGATAAATCATTATTATAGTACTCATTTAGAACACTATATTGTTTTTCAGTTAATAATTTACCATAAATTTGCCATAGCATACTTATTTCGATATGTTTATCCATTTATTCCTCACATATTTATTTTAATTTTTTAGCTAAAGATGTAAGATTTTTTGCCACATAAATTAGGTATTTTTTTCTTTTTTAACCTTATTTATCTAGCAAAATTAAGTGTAAAGCATATATACTTTACACTATTTTTTCGATTTTGTCAAGTCCTATCCCTGTTTTTTTGTTATTTTTACCACTTTTTTTGTTATTTTTATGCAGTTTTTTATGATTTCATATAAAATTATCTTTTGTTTAAATAATTTCATTGTTTATTTAGCCAAATTATAATATAATTATTTAATAAAATTAATTAATAAGGAGGCTTTATGGTTCGTATTAATATAGTTTGCGTTGGAAAAATTAAAGAGCAATATCTAAGAGATGCGGTAAATGAATATAGTAAAAGGCTTTCTAGATATTGTACTTTGAATATTATAGAATTACCTGATAAAAAGATTCCAGATAAAGCTAGTAATTCAATTGAATCTCAAATTATCGATGCTGAAAGTCATGACATTATTACTCATCTTTCAAATGATGCATATAATGTTTGTTTAGATTTAAAGGGTAAAGAATTGAACTCTATTGATTTTGCCAAAAAAATTAATGATATACAATTAGTTAATAGTACTATTAATTTTGTTATTGGCGGTTCTTTAGGATTTAATGATGAAGTTAGAACTACATGTAGAGAGTCTATTTGTTTTTCTAAAATGACTTTTCCTCATCAACTAATCAGAGTCTTTTTGCTTGAGCAAATATATAGAGCCTTTAAAATTAATAATGGCGAAACTTACCATAAATAATTCTATAAAAATTATTATAGATTTAAAAATTTATATATAGTTGTAGAGGGAATTTTTTAGTCTTAGGGGGGGAGCTCTAAAAAATATAAATAAATTTCGATTTAATATCATTAGAAAATATGTAGAATTCAATTATCTTTTGATAACTTTTAATATATTTAATTAATTATTTATGATTTCCCTCTACAAGATTAATAACATTTTTTTGAATCTTTCTTGCTATTATTTTTGCAAGAAGATTTTTGATTATATAAAATATAGAACAAAATAATATGAAATAAAAAATCATAATCATCACTACTTTTTTTTCATTTTGGATGATTATATTCTACATTGTTTTCCATAATTTGTCAAGATAATTCAAAGTAGAATCGTTCGACAAAAGTTGACATATTTAGTAACATAAAAAGTCCTCCCTTATTTTATTATATGAGGTTGGACTTTTAGCTGTTACCCTTGATTTATAAATTTTAATAAATGGTTTCTAATATTTTTATTTTAGGAATTTCATCTACTGGCACTTCTAATGGATTTTTATCTAGTATTACAAACTCTGCCTTTTTCCCTTCTTCAATGCTTCCCTTTTCGTTTTCTTCAAAATAACTATATGCAGCATTTATTGTTATTCCCTTTAATGCTTCGTACACTGTTATTTTTTCTTCTGTACCTAATATTCTTCCACTTTTAGTTTGTCTTTTTACTGCACACCAAATTGTTTCTAACATATTAGGTTCTATTATTGGAGAATCCTGATGCAAAGTATATATCATATTGTTATCTACCGCTTCTTTTACAGGACTAATTTTACTTGCTCTTTTCTCTCCAAAGTTTTTTATATGTGTATCTCCCCAATAATAAACATGTGCTACAAAAAATGATGGTATTAATCCTAGTTTTTTTGCTTCAATTAATTCTTCTTTCGTTATTAATTGTGCATGAATTATAACTGGTCTTAATTTTTCTACATTTCCTACTTCCTCACATGCTTTTATATATTCTTCAGCTGCCGCGTCACCATTGCAATGAGCTAGTATTTGTAAATTATTCTCCTTGGCATATTTTATATTTCTAACAATATCAGCATATTTCATAGCTGGATAACCTTTATACTCTTCTTCTTTGTATGTTTCTTTAGTTTTAATGTTCTCTTGCTTCTCTGTTTTATTTTCCGCTATATCCTGTTTTTCAATCTCATACGGTTCTTTCATCCAAGCAGTTCTTCCTTGTGGTGAACCATCAAGAATCATTTTTATTCCTTGAATTTTAAAATGCTGATTGTATTTTTTATATGAATTTTGAAAAATCTTTTTATATTCTTCAATGCTATCATAATCAGGATATCCTACTACATCTATTTTCAATTTATTTTGTCTAATTAATTCCTTATATATATTTAATAATTCTTTAGACATGTAACCTTCTTGAACTGTTGTAATTCCATATGATAAATATTTATCTTGCGCTTTTTCATATGCTTTAAGCAATTTATCTATACTTGGCATTGGAACCTTTTTTAGGTATTGAACAAATGCATTTTCTTCCATATACCCAGTTAATTTATGTTCTTTTATTTCAATCTTTCCACCCTCTGGTGATTTTGTTTGCTCATTTACGTTTAGTTCTTTTAATGCTCTTACATTAAATACTCCCATATGTTCTGATTTATGTTTTAAAACAACTGGATTTTTTATATCTAACGTATTTAAAAACTCTATATCAGGATGTCTTTGTTCTTTTAAAGTATTATTATCATAGCCATTTGCTATAATCCATTCATCATCTGTTATATTGTTTTTAGCCTTGTATTCTAATATTTTGCTTTTAATTTTTTCAAAAGAGTTGCATTCGTTTAGGTCTACTTGTAAATAAGAATTTGCTACTGCTGAAAAGTGACTGTGTGCGTCAACAAAACTAGGAAGGATTGTTTTTCCTTCCATGTCTATTACTTTTGTATTTTTGTCTTTTAATTCTAATATTTCTTCATTGTTTCCTACTTTTTGTATTATTCCATTTTCATAACATAGTGCTTGCTTATATTCTGTTTTTTCTATTTTTCCGCTATTAGGATTTATAGATTTTTCATCATTATTACTCATTGTAATTATTCTCGCATTATATAATATAGTTTTCAACATTTCCTCCACTTATTAATAAATTTTGCAATTAGCTTAATGTTTTTTTATTTTAAAAGTGAGCTTCTTTACTTTTTTACTTATATCGCTCACTTCTTGTTTTTCTTTATTATTTCCTATTAATGCTTTTATATTACAATATTTTTTTAGCTATTATATTTCCATCGACATCCTTCAATAATATTTTTATTATTTTTTATCAGTTGAACCAAATCCACCTTTTCTCTCACCTTCAGCATTATCATTATCTGCAATAAGATATTTTTGGAATATTACTTGTCCAATAACATCTCCTTTTTTTATTTCTATATCGTGGTCTAATATATTAATATATTGGAAATAAAAATGTCCATCATTTGTTTCATTTCCATAATAATCTGAATCAATTATTCCAATACTGTTTGCCATAACTAGTCCTTTTTTTGGACCACTGCTTCTATTGGCTAACATATACCATTCGTCTCTTTGGCAATATGCTTTTAGACCTGTTGGTATTAATGTTGGTTTTACTCCTGGTTTAAAAGCTGGTATTATTGTATCTTCTGCTGCTTCAACATCATAACCTGCTGCATATTTTGTTGACCTTTTTGGTAGATTTATATTTTTATCTTCCCATCCTTTTGCTATTTCAAATCCTCTTAATTTTTCCATGTTAATTTCTCCTTTTATTAAATTTGCAATCATTATTCTTAATTTACATTATGTGATGATTGCTAATAATATAATGTAAACTTTTTATTATTTTTTCATTCACATTTTAATTCATAATAACTTATATGTCAATCATGGCATAAAATAAATATATAGAGGTATATTATGTGTACGACGTTAAATAATTTAAAGTTGAATGAAAAAGGAATTGTGAAATCTATTTCCTGTGATGATAGAATTACTAGAAGATTATATGATTTAGGGTTACTAGAAAATACAGTCATTTGTCCTATTTTTTCTAGCCCTTTTGGTGACCCTAGAGCATATGAGTTTAGAGGAAATATTATTGCTATTAGAAATGATGATGCGAATAATATAATTGTTGAAGTAAAAGACAGATGAGTTTTAAAAAGTTCTACTTAGTTATAGTTAAACTTGTCTAAATAGAACTTTTTATATTTATTATTTTTTCAACTCTTTTTCTGCTTCTTTATAATCTGGCATATATTTTTCAACCATTGCCCAGAATTTTTTTGAATGATTCATATATTTTAAATGGCAAATTTCATGTAATACTACGTAGTCTATTGCTTTTCTGCTATACATCATTAAGTTTTGATTTATTGTTATTTTTCTATTTGATGAACAGCTACCCCATATTGATTTTGTTTTCTTTATTCTATATTCTTCTGGGGCTAATCCAACTAGTTTTCTCATTTTTTCCATTGAGTTTTCTACTTCTTTTTCTGCTATCATATAATACATCTTGTCTATCATTTTTTTGATTTGTTCTGTATTATCTTCTTCTGCATATCTTAATGGTAATATTATTGCAATTTTTCCGTTTTCTACATTTAACATTGCCATGTTGATATCTTTATAATATATATTTAGATAGTATGCCTCACCAAGAATTTGGAATCTTTCACCATCGGCATATTCTTTTACTTTGCTAGGTGATTGTTGATATTCTTGTAATTTTTGCATTATCCATTGTCTTTTTGCTTCTACCACATTCTGAATTTGAGAACTGGTAGCAAAACGTGGAGCTTTTATTACTACTTCACCATTTTGTATTGTAATATAAAAATTCTTTATTTTTGCTCTATTTACTGTATAAGCGATTGTTTTATTTTCATATTTTACTTTATTCATACCAGTTCCTCCTCAGAATAGAAATTTAGGTTTGTTTGGTTGTTTGTTCTTTGAACTTCTGTTCGATTTTAATTTTACTATTTTTATTTCTACTTGTCAATACTTTTTTCAAAATTTTTTAAATATTTTTTGTTTTGTTTTAAAATGGTTTATTTTCGTGCTTTGCGAGTACTTTAATTTCTGTTTTTCCCAATTTGTAAGCTTATTATATTACATTTATTTAAATTTGTATAGAGTATTTTTGTTTTTTCTTTCTTTAATTTTTTTGTTCGCTTTTGTTCTATTCGTACAACCGTTATACATAGTATTTTAACAACATATTTTATTTGTTATTTTCGTTTAGTAATATCATTTTATTAGATATATTATATTGAAAGAAGGTAGTTTTTTATGGGGTTATCTAATTCATCTACTGGTAAAAAGGTTTCCAATAGTCTGAATGATTTTTCTAATTTTGATTTTACCGTAGCCATTGCTGGGAATCCTAATGTAGGCAAATCCACTATTTTCAATGGACTTACTGGGCTTAATCAACATACTGGTAATTGGACTGGTAAAACTGTTGAAAATGCAGCAGGCATTTGTATACATAATAATCAAAAATTTTTGTTGGTGGATATTCCTGGCACATATTCTCTTATGGCAGATTCTGAGGAAGAAAAAATTGCCAGAGATTACATAGATAGCAACAAAGCCAATGCTACTGTGGTTATTGTTGATGCTACTTTACTTGAAAGAAATTTGAATTTAGTTTTTCAGATTATGAATTTGACTAATAATGTAATTGTTTGCGTTAATCTTCTTGATGAGGCTAAAAAGAAAGGCATCAGTATTGATTTAGATAAACTATCGTTACTTC
Source organism: uncultured Clostridium sp. (assembly GCA_930986425.1). Classification (GTDB taxonomy): domain Bacteria; phylum Bacillota; class Clostridia; order TANB77; family CAG-508; genus CAG-793. The sequence goes on from CAKNJR010000009.1 coordinate 19,129, forward strand.
TTGGAGTTCCTGTTGTTGGAACTATTGCTAGGAAGAAGAAGACTTTGAATCATTTGATTAATACTATTGCTGATGTATGTAATAAAAAAATAGAGCCTATGCCTAATATTATTGATATTGATAATACTCTTCTTGGAAATACAGAAACCAAAACTGATAGTTCAAATATAGAAACAAAAAATCAAGAAAAAATCTTCCTTGATAAAGTTTTTGAAAGAGCGCATGAAATTGTTGCAGAAGTTGTTACTGTTAAAGATGAAAATTATAATGAAAGAGATAAAAAGATTGATAGAATACTTACTTCTAAGAAGTTTGGTATTCCTATAATGATACTTTTCTTTTGTTTAATTTTTTGGATTACTATTGTAGGTGCTAACTATCCATCTGAATTATTGTCCGCTTTTTTTACAAATATTGGACCTTATATCAGAGGATTTTTTGTATACATTCAAACTCCTTCTTGGCTAGTCTCTTTGCTTTTTGATGGAATTTACAAAACTGTTACTTGGATTGTTAGTGTTATGCTCCCTCCTATGGCAATATTTTTTCCACTTTTTACTTTATTAGAAGACTTGGGATATTTGCCTAGAATTGCTTTTAATTTGGATAAATGTTTTAAGAAATGTTGTTCTTCTGGAAAGCAAGCCCTTACAATGTGCATGGGCTTTGGCTGTAATGCTGCTGGTGTTGTTGGATGCCGAATTATTAGTTCTAAAAGAGAAAGACTAATTGCCATACTTACTAATAATTTTGTACCTTGTAATGGCAGGTTTCCTTTCTTAATAACTATTGCCACAATATTTTTTACTAGCGCCGCCCATGCTGGTGAGAGTCTAAAATCTAGCTTAATTGCTACTTTTATAGTTTTTATTATTGTATGCATTGGAATTGGTTTTACTTTTTTAGTTTCATACATACTTTCTAAAACTATTTTGAAAGGTGCTACTGATTGTACTTTGCTTGAACTTCCACCTTATAGAAAGCCTCAGATTGGTAAAATACTTGTACATTCTCTTTTAGATAGAACTTTATTTGTTTTAGGAAGAGCTTTATCTGTTGCTGTTCCTGCAGGAATTTTAATATGGATTCTTTCTAATGTACAAATAGCTAATATCAGCATTCTTACTTATATTGCAAATTTCTTTGACCCATTTGCAAAACTTATGGGGCTAGATGGATATATTTTAACTGCATTTTTACTAGGCCTTCCTGCTAATGAAATTGTGCTTCCTATTATTCTTATGTGCTATACTGGTGCTGGAAGTCTTATTGATACTAGTAGTATTCAAAGTTTGTTTGAAATTTTATCTGCAAATGGTTGGACTATAATTACTGCTATAAATGTTATGCTCTTTTCACTTTTACACTTTCCTTGTTCCACAACGCTTCTTACTATTAAAAATGAAACAAAAAGTTGGAAATGGACTGCTATTGCATTTTTAATTCCTACTGTGATTGGTATTGTAATGTGCATGATGGTTAATTTGATTTACCACATCATTTTATAAATTTCAGGCACAATTTCGTGATTTCAAAAATAATTAGCTTGTATTTAGTCGTAGAGCAGATTCGCGGTCTGCTCTATTTTTATGCAAAAAAATAGTATGTGCATTCGCGGTACACATACTTGTTACATCTTGAATAACTAGCGACATTCAAGATTCATTCACTTGTACTTAAATAATATCATATATTTTCTTATTTGTTAAGTAATTTTTCAAAAATTTATGTTCGATTATTTAAGCTTTGACTAGCATATGCTTTATTATAGTTTAGTTATTTTTTATTAATAAATGTTTCTATTTTATACTTGTTCATTTTTATGAAATTCTTTAATTGTTTCTAATTTTATTTGCATATATGGTAACCATCTACTTCTAAATGTTTTACTCCAAGGAGTATCTTGCCTGTGCGTTATTTCTATCAACCTTGAAGCTGATAATTTTCCATATTTTTTTAATGTTCTATCTATACTTATTATCTTTTCTGTTCCATCTTCTGCAAACATTATTCTACTTTTAGAAGGCATTTCATATATACCTTCACTTTTTATATCTCCTTTTTCTTCTTCTATTGGTTTGTATCCGTATTTTTTATATTTGTCATAAACCGTTTCTACCACTGGTCCATATTGAAATGCATATATTTTGTCTGTAAATAACTCTTTATCGGTTTCACATAAGTAATCCGCAAAACATAAGTAAACTAATTTTTGTAACTTTAGTTGTGTACATTTTACTTTTGATAATATATATTTGGCAACATCTATTCCTTCTAATTTTCTATCTTTTTGTATTAACCTTATAAATTCATCAAGCCTTTTTACTACTTTTACATCTTTAAAGAAATGATCTGCTTCACATACTGATTCCCACGTTTCATCTTTTGCTTGTATCATATGAGTTGAAATTGAAACATCTTTTCCGCACTTTTGCACTATTTCATCTAAGTCTTTTTTTAATTTTTCTTGTATTTCTTTGTCATCTACAATAAAGTCCAATGCTATTCTTGTTCCTTTAGAATATGAACTACTCATAAATATAAAGTGTGTTACCATTAGTTATTACCTCCTTTACTCTCATTTTCCCATCTTACATAGTCTTGTTTATATTTTTCGTGAGATTTTATATTATTAATTTCATCCGATTTATTCCAAACTTGTAATTCCCATTGATAACTATAATTATCTTTTTTAAAATATATATGCATTGCTTTGTATTCTTTTTTAGAAGAGTCTATGCATTTTAATTTATCAAACTTGTCTGTTATTAATTTCATAATTTGTTCTTTTGTAAGTTCTATTCCACATATAATTCTTATTCCAAACAAATCATTAAAGCATTTATTTATTGGTACTCTTCCATTTTCATGATTCTTTATATAGTTCTCCATCTTATATTCGATAGAGTTTTTAGCTTTTGCTCTAATATTAACTTTAGAATTTTCATTGTTAAATTGCTTAAAGTCCATTATTAATTGTATTATATTTTCATTTATAAAATCTCTGTATTGTATTATATTATTAAAATTTTCTTTATTATCTATTAAATCACATACTAAATTACTTTTTAAGTTTATCTTTTTGTAATTTATGCTGTTTTCCCATTTATCTGTTATATTATTATATTCTGATTGTATAAAATTAATAAGCTTTTCTAAATCTTCTATCATATATATTTTCCTCTTTATAATTTTATCATATATTTTTTTTACATGCAATATCACCTTTTCACATTATCTCAATCTCTATTATATCAAAAAAATTAATAGCACTCGTAGTCACGATGATTGTTCTGTTAATTTTATCTATTTTATTTACCTTTCCCTTAATTTTGGTATATTTATTTCCATCATAATAAGTAATTTGCACAATTTTATTAGTATCTATTGCATTTAATTTCATTGATAATTCTTCATTTGCTTCATCAGACAATTCTTTTCTTTTTATATGCACTTGCTCTTTTTCTTTTAATGCATCTTTAAATCCTGTTAATGCATCAAATGGCATAAACTGCCTTGCTCGTTCTGCTCTAATCATAGGCATTATGACCTCCTATCAATTTGTTTCTAAGTATTGTTGTAGCTCCATTTTCTAAATCCATGCCCCTTACTATTGCGTTTTTGCCTAACTTTTGTTTTATATTACTTATTGCTAATTCTATTCTTCTTTCTTTTGTAATTTTTTCTTGATTTTCAAATAAACTAAGTTGCTGTGCTTCATCGCTCACTAATCTGTTAAAGCTAACTCCTATTCTTCTTATTGGAACTGTTTTATTAGTTGTGCTATCATAAAGTTTTAGAAAATAAGCCATTAAATCTGAATATGTATTAGTATAGTTTGCCAATTTCATACTTCCGCCAGTTGAATTTATTATATTTTTTGAATATCCAATATACAAACCTATTGTGTCTGTTATTAGATTTTTTTCGACTAATTTTATGCTATTTAATTCAACCATTTCTTTTAGTACTAGTCTTGCATTTTCAAAACTGTAATCTTCAAATAAAACTTGACTATTGGATATTGAAGTGTTTTTAGTTTTGTAATTTTTTATATCTTTAATTGTACAAGTTTCTCTACCCCATGAATGGTCTATTAAAAATTCTGCATTTACTCCGAATTCTTTATATAATATTTTAGGATTTGTATGTGCTATATCATACATATCGTATATTCTTTTTTTATTAAGCCTTGCTTCAATTCCCCTTCCTATTTGCCAAAAGTCTGTTAAAGGTTTGTGATGCCAAAGTTTCCTTTTGTACAATTCTTCATCTAAATATCCTATATTAGTTGGAGTATGTTTTGACATTATATCTAATGCTACTTTTGCTAAATATAGGTTAGTTCCAATTCCTACTGTTGCAGTTAAACCATATGTATTGTAAATGTCTTTTAAAATAGTTTTGGCAAGTTCTATTTCGTCCATTTTATATAATTTAAGATAGTTTGTTACATCTAAAAATGCCTCATCTATTGAATAAACATATATATCGTCTTTTGACAAATATTTTAAGTAGATTGCATAAATATTAGCTGAATATTCTATATATTTTTTCATCCTTGGTTTTGCTATTATATATTTTATATTTGGTGGTATTTCATAAAGCCTACACCTATTTTTGACTCCAAGCATTTTCATTTTTGGCGATACAGCTAGACAAATTGTACCTTTTCCTCTTGTTTCATCTGCTACTACTAGATTTGTACTAAATGGGTCTAACTTTCTTTCTACACATTCTACTGAAGCGTAAAATGTTTTTAAGTCTATGCATAAGTATTTGCTCAATTTTTTCACCTCTTTTTACTTTTAAAAAGTTTTAATCATTACCTTTTTAAGCTTGTATTTTAGGTACATTTTTGCTTTTATCAGTTACTTTTTATATTATATCATCGTACAAGTGTTTTGTAAACATATGTTCTCAAATTTGTTAGTAGAAATTTATTCCTTTTGGTTCATTTGCTCCTTTATTTATGGCTAATTAAATTAACTTAAAGCTTCTCCTAACGCAAAAAGAACTTTAGGGAGTATTCATCTCTCTCTAAAGTTCTTTTTATTTTTATTTATAAATAAGTACAAAATATCTTATTCTTTCTTTTTCATAATCTGACTCATAATTATTAAATTTTTCATTTGCCAATATTATTTCATCGTCTTGCAAGTTATCTATTTTTTCTTGTACTTCTTCTGCTGTTGTTAATCTAATATACTCTTTTGTTTCATCATTTCCCAATGTTAAATAGTATGTGTATCTCCCCCTAGGGTCAGTATCATCAAAATATACCTTCTTTTTATCTGTGTCATTTGCATATATTAAGCTTTGATAAAATCCGTTTGAAAAGCATGTTGACATGTCTATTTTTGGTACATGATATTTATAAAAATATACTGAAAATAGTATAAATAAAATTGCATATACTGCTATTGCATCATATTTGAAAACTTTTTTATTTTTTACTTCTTTATATGTTGCCCATATTCCTAGTGTTCCTATGGCTATAAGTACATACCAAATAGAGTTTAGCCTATTTGCATTTGTTTGATTTACTAAAAATCCTGTTAATGTACTCAATGTTAGCCAAGTGATTAACATTACTGATGATGTTTTATCTTCATCAGATTTCTTCTTTAGTCTCTTCACGATATCTATTATTCCAAGTACCACAAATACTAAAGTTATATGATATGTTGTTCCAAATAATGATGTTGTATTCCATAAAATTTTGTCATCTTGAAGTATTATTAATGAGAATGTATCAAGTATATTTTGCAATAATTGCTCTAATTTATTCTCTGAAAATAATAACATATCTGTTGTTCTATTTAGATTTTCATAGAATGGTATAGTTATATTGAATATTGTTATTGTTTTGTTTATTCCCAAACCATTTAAAAAGAACATTGTTACAATAGGCAATGCAAAGAATATGAATATTGCTATACATACTATTAAATCTGGTATTCTTAATTTTTTCTTTTTTACTAAATATATTGCCATAATCAACAAGAAAAATGGAACAAAATAGATTGCAATTCCATAGCAATATAATGTTAATGCAAAGAAAAACATCGATAAGTAAATTAAGCCTCTTCTCTTTTCTTTAAGCCCTGTAACTAGTATGTCCATTGCAAATAGTAAAAAATGTGGAAACATATTACAGTCCAATGACCAAATTGATTGCATTATATGCCATGGTGATATAACTAAAAGTCCTAATCCTACTAATGCCACATTTTTATTATCCATTATTTTCTTTATAAAATCATAAAATACTACTAAAGAGATTATGCTAATTATTAATGTTGGGATTCTTATAGCAAATAGTGTGTAACCAAAAATTTTCACACATATTGCCATCAAATATACAAGAACTACACTTTGTCCTCCCCAACCTAATAAATAAACTGGAAAGCTTTGTCCTAAAATATCTTTTCCTGTTTCTGCAATTGATTTTGCATTTACAGCTGTCATTATCTCATCAATATTTATTTCCGGAATTCCCTCTGGAAAATTCCAAACTCTTACGATTATTCCTATTATTAATAATATTGTGAATATAATTTTAGTATAATTCTTTTTTATTGCTTCTTTAAACTTTTCTTTCATTTTTTCCCCTAACCGTTACTTTATTTGCCTTTGACATTTTTGTTTCATAATTAGTTTTCTACCAATTTATACTTTTTCTTCTTGCATATTTGTATCTTTATTCATTTCTTCATTATATAGTTTCTTTATTCTTCTCTCAAGTTTCATTTTTCTGTATACTCTATTTTTCAATTCTTGTACATTTGCTTTTGAAATTTCTGTTTTTGGATATTCTGGTTCTAGTATTGTCAAAGTTATAAAAGGTTTTCTTTTTATAAATCTAATTATTCCTTCTGGTTCTCTATAAGTAAAAACTATTGGTAAAATTGGCACTTGATTTCTTACCGCAAAGTTGAAAGCACCATTTTTAAATTCTCTTATTCCATCATAATATGGTATTAAATGTCCCTCTGGATAAATTCCTACGATTTCTCCTCTTCTTAGTAATCCATCTATTGTATTTACCATCTTCTCTTTCCCAGACTTTTTTCTTGGTATTGGTATTCCTCTAAAAAGCATTACTAAATATTTTATAAATGGTATTTCTAAATTTGATTGAAGTGTTAAAAAATATGGTATTCTTGGAAAAATAGCGAGTGCTATCATTGCGCAATCTATCATATTAATATGGTTTGCGACTGTAATATATTCATCTCCCATTTTACTTAAATTTTCTCTTCCTTCTACTTTCAATCCTAGCCATAGCTTTGTTACTAAAAATAAAATAGGATAAGCAATTAAATATAATAAACTACTTAATATTTTATAAATTAATGAATGATGCAATAAGTCCCCTCTCTTATTCATTCTCATCTATCCTTTCTTTACTTTTGCTTCTTTTTTTAGGCCTTTTTGAATATTTTTATAGCATTCTTTATTTTATGTTTTTGTATTCTTCTATTTCTTCTTTAAACATTTCTTCCATTAATTTTACACTATTTTCTATTCTAAATCGATTAGCGAATTCTGCATATTCTTTTCTTTTTTTCTCTAAAATGTTAGGATTATCTAAAAAGTAATCTATTTTTTTAGCCAAATTTTCACTATTGCCATGTTCAAATAAGCTGTCTTCGTCCATTGCAAATTGTACAGTTGCTGATTCATTACTGTTTGATATTATTGGTACATTTCCACATGCAATTGCTTCTAAGCAAGATATAGCCTCTATTTCTGCATCTGCACTATGTACATATATATCTGTATAAGATAATAAATTTACTAAATCGTCTTTTGGATAAAATTTCAATATTGGTTTATTGGTAAGTTCTTCTGACTTCTTTTTGTATTCTTCAAAGCATTGGCCTTTTCCTGCTAATACTAATTGAATTTTATTTTCATATTTAGATTTTTTTATTGCATCAATTAGTACATCTTGTCTTTTTTCTGGTGAATATCTTCCTACCATTGTAATTATTATTTTATTCTTTAATTCTTCTGGCTTTTCAATTCTTGCAAACTTAAATTCTTCTCCAATACCATTGGAAATTACATGTAATTTTGCAGTATATCCATGTTCTTTTAATTGGTTGGCGATGAAGTTGCTTGGGCAATGTATATGTCTAAATTTATTGTAGTAGTTTCTAAAATATGTGTATATTGTATCATTTATATGATGGTTAGTTCCTAATCCTACTGCATAAGTTATATTTTCTGGTTGAACATGAAAAGCTGTTGTATGAGGTATATGCATTTCTTCTGCAATTTTTACACCTTTTTTAGCTAGTCTAAATGGCATGTAGAAGTGTATTACATCTTGATTTTGGAAAACATTTTTCATTACTTCTTCATCTGGTTTTGCAAATACCATTTCATTTGCTTTAAAATATTTATCTATTATTTTAGGAAATTTGTATGTTTTTAATGAGAATTTATCTGCTCCATTTTTCCCTGTGCTTAATATTTGTACTTCATTTCCTGCTTTTCTTAATCCGTCTACAAATCTTTTTGCTGAAATAGTTGTTCCATTACTTAAATTATCATACTGGTCAATTACAATTAATATTTTCATCTTCCCTCACCTAAAATTTATCTTATTATTATATTTTAATTAATTATTTCACCAATTAAATCATATTCTCTAAAATCTGTAACTTTGCAATTTACAAATGTATTAGGCTCTGCTTTTCCTTTTATATATATAACTCCATCTATATCTGGTACATCCATGTATGTTCTACCTATACACTCATATGAGTTTTTACTGTTTTTGACATTTGCCTGTCTACTTTCAACTAATACTTTTAATGTTTTTCCTATATGCTTTTTCATATTTTCTTCTGATATATTTTTTTGTAAAGCCATTATTTTATTATATCTTTTCTTTTTTGTCATAGGATGAATTTGATTTTCCATTTTATATGCCACTGTGCCTTCTTCTTTTGAGTATGTAAAACATCCTAATTTATCTAATTTTGCCCATTTTACAAATTCATATAATTCTTCAAAATCTTCTTCTGTTTCACCAGGGAATCCAACCATTAATGTACTTCTAATAACTACATTTGGGATTTCTTCTCTTAGTTTTGTAATTAATTTTCTAATGCTTTCCCCTGTACTTTTTCTATTCATCTTTTTTAATATTGAATTTGAGATATGTTGCATTGGTATATCAAAATATTTGCATATTTTATCATTGTTTTTTACTTCTTGTATTAAATCTTCTGTAATTGTTTCTGGATAAGTATACAAAAATCTAATCCATTTTATACCTTCTATTTTACTTATTTTATGCAAAAGCTCAGCTAGCATTGACTTTTTATAAATATCTACACCATATTTTGATGTATCTTGTGCTATAATTATTAGCTCTTTGTAACCTTTATTTGCTAGTAATTTTGCTTCTTCTAAAATATCTTCTATTTTCCTACTTGTAAATCTTCCTCTAATGTATGGAATTGCACAAAATGTACAGAAATTGTTACATCCTTCTGCAATTCTTAAATATGCATAGTTTTTGCCTGTTGATATTACTCTATTTAAAAAGTCTAGCTTTTCGTTTGTATTAATGTGATTTTCAATTGTTATTCTTTGTTCTTCATTGTTGTTATTTGTTTCGTTCTCTATTAAATTTATTGTTTTTGCATTGTTTTTATTATTAATTAATTGTGTTATTTGTTCCCATATTGTATCATATTCACTAAATTTAATAAATAAGTCTACTTCTGGTAAAGATTTTATTAAATCTTCCTTATATCTTTCTGTTAAACAACCTGTTACAATTAAAAATTTGCAATTTTTCTTTTTATATTCTGCCATTTCTAATATTGTGTTAATTGCTTCTTCTTTAGCAGATTCAATAAATCCACATGTATTTATTACTATTATATCGGCATTTTGTGGTTCATTTACTATTTCGTAATTATTCTTTTTAAATAAACCTATCATCATTTCAGTATCTACTAAATTTTTACTACATCCAAGTGATACAAATCCTACTTTCATTTTGTGTTCCTCTCTTTTATTTTGTGCTCTTTTCTTTTTTACTTTTGGGACGGTCCTTTTCGTAAAATTTTACGTTTTAGTCTGTCACAAAAGTAAAATTTATTCTATTATTTCATTTAGTCTATCTATTCCTCTAACTAACTTGTCATAAGTAGCTTTATCTAGTGTACTTCCGTCTCTTCTGTAGTTTGCAATTTCATTTTTCATATCTAATAGTTTATATCGATTTGTTTTATTTTTTGAACCATAATCATTCATGTATATAGGCACATAATCTACTTTATACAAAGATACTTCGTCATTTTCGCCATCATAATAAAGTTGAATATTTAATATTAATTCCAGATTAGAATTTTCATAGCTAAAATCTGATGTAAAGTCTCCTAATGAATATGCAACTAAACAATCTTCTCCTGCTTCATTTTGCATTATTTCCATAGGTTGTACAACTGATGGATGTGCCCCTATTATTATGTTTGCACCATTGTTTACTAAAAATTGTGCTTGTTTTTTTTGTGTACTGGTAGGTTCACTTGTATAAACATCTCCCCAATGCATTAAAACTATTGAGAAGTCAGCATTTTCTTTTGCATAGTCTAAATCTTGCTTTGCTAATTCTTCACTAAATATATTTATTCCTTCTGTGTTATCATTGTATGAGTATGATAACACAGCTATTTTTATGCCCTTTTCTTCTATGATTTTTACTCTATCTTTTGGTTCTTCTGCATATATGCCAATTGTTTGCATTCCTATTGATTCAAGATATTCTTTAGTATAATTTAATGCTTCTTGTCCATTATCTAGTGCGTGATTATGTGCAAGTGTAACAAAATCAATTCCTGCTTCTCTTACAGCATTTGCAAAACTTAAAGTATCTTCTGTTATATTGGTTTCGTAAGTTCCCATTACTATGTCTGAATCGGCTAAATATCTTGATATGTTTTCAAAAATATTTGTATAAAGTCCTTCATTATTTTTTCCATTGTTCTTTAAATTATTGCCTAATAGAATGTCACCTATTGCAGAAATTCTAACTATTGAATCTAACTTAATGTTATTTTTTGCATCTATTTCAGCTTCCATTGATGAGTATATTTCTTCAACATGTGCTGCAATTCTTTGTTGTTCTTGTGCAATTTTATTTCTTTCATTTATATTTAAAATAACATTTATTATAATGCAAATTATTATTACAGCTAAAAGAATAGAAGATATTATTATAAAATTTTTATTACTGATTGTATCTCTTATTATGTTTGATTTTCTTGTTTTTCTTCTTCTGTTATTAGCCATAAATTCCTCCTTATTTTTGTTTTGTTATTTTAATATTATTTTATTACAATATACTTTTAAATTATACAATATTTTTACTTTTTTTACAAGTTTTTTAGTAAACATAAAATTTGTATGGTTGTTTTTATTTTACTAGCAAATTAGCTTTATAATTCAATAAAAATACTAGAAAATATTTAATTATTTTTCATATTTTCTAGTATTATTTTTTATTTATATAAAATTGGTCTTGATGAAGTACTATAACTTGCCGTTAAGCCATAACTAGGAAATGCTGTATTAGAATCAATTATAGAATGTACATTTTCATCTTGTTGAAAACCTCCCCCAGATTTCCTATGTTCACTATTAGAATTAAATATTTCTGTTGACCACTCTTCTGCATTTCCGCCCAAATCATATATGTTGTTATTGCTCCATTGATTTCCATTTTGAATATCTGCTCCTGTATACAATAATATTGTAAGTCCAACTCCAGCTCCTCCTAAATCAAAAGTACTTGTATAGTTTTGTATTTGTTCGCTTATTCCATAGTCTGGAGTTTCATAATATCCTCTGACATTAACACTACTATTATCATACCAAGTAGTGTTTGAATAATTACCACTTGTATTAATTCCACTAGTTGAATTTACCCAATTTAATGTAGTTGTCCTTGCGTAACTGTTCATCATTGCACTTTGCACTTCTCCGTTATACATACTTTCTAGATTACTTTTTGCCGTTTCATAATCTATATTTATCCATGGTATTACATTTCCTATGCATACTGGTATTCCAGATACATTTCTTTCATCTATTTCTAATGTTGGCGCTTCTCCACTAACTTGTCCTGGCATTCCCATTTCATATCTTCCCATATAAAACCCACAATTTTCTAACACACTATTTTTGAAATATGCAATGCTCTTCTTATCATTCACATCTCCATCATCTTCATACCAATCTGTATATCGTATATCTGAATATTCAGGTTCTCTAGTTAATTCAGATATTTTTAGTGTAGTTTCATCTGATTTTGTTACATATCCACCATTATCTGTTGCTTCTACATATACGTCAAATGTTCCTGCTTTTACTGGAACCCATACAAATTCATTTCCTATACTTGTATCTTTTATTACATAACCTGTATCAATTTCTCCTTCTGTATGCTCAAATCCTGTTGGTATATATGGTGTTTTATTTTCTAATTCTATACTTATTGTATATTCTTTTTCTGATGTTTTTCCTTGCGACTCTCCGTTTATAAAGTATTCATATTGAGCTCCTTCTCCAAAATCGGTTAGCACTTTTATTGTTATGCTTTCAGTTGTATAACTAATATCTAAATAAAATGGTCTTTTCTTAGTTCCTGTAATTTTTACTCCATTTACATATGCAGTTTTTCCTTCTAATATATCTTCTGGTGTTGCCGTGGCATCTGATGTGTCTAATACTTCTAATGTTCCTGTTATTCCACCTATTGTTATACCATTTTTTATATAACTAGCAACTAATGTAGAGCCAGCATTTGCTGTTGCATCAAGGTAGTCAGTATTTGCTACTTTTCTATTTTCTATTACATTTACTGTAATAATTGTAGATAATATTATAATTAATACTAATATTGTTACTACAATAGTTATTTTTTGTTTTTTGCTTATTTTTTTCATCATTTTATCCTCCTTTGCTTTGTATTTATTTGTTAAAATTCCTAATTTTGCACATATATTGCAAAACAAGCTATGCACTTTAAACGCATTTTAAATACGTTTAAAATACATAGCTTGTTCTCTATGTCTACATAATCTTATTTTGTTAAATCTTACGATATATATATATATATATATATACAGCCTCAAGGGTTTTAGCGATTTTCATTTCTCTTCTCCTTTTTTAATTGTCTTTAGTATATCACAAAATTTTATTTATTTACAACATTTTTTGATTTCAAGATAAACTCTATTTTACTCTTGAAAATTTCCTATATTTGTAATACAATACATATGATAAAAAAAGAGATTGGAGTTTAATTATGAATAACAAATTATATGATGGTCAAAAGTTAAATGATTTTAGAGAGCTTGTTAATTTATATAAAACTAAATACAAGGATTTAATAGCTTTTGAATACAAAGAAACTCCAGAGAGTACAGAGCATATAAAAATAACTTATGAACAATTTGCTAAGGATATTGAATCTTTAGCTTGTCGTTTGATGGAATTAGATTGTTCAAGAATTGCCGTTATATCTGATAATAGACATGAATGGTGTGTAAGCTATTTGGCTATTACAACCGCTGGTTTAGTAGTGGTTCCACTTGATAAATCTTTACCAGATAATGAACTTCTTGATTTACTAAAACGAAGTGAATCTGATGGTATTATTTTTAGTGATAAATATGCTCATGTGCTAAAAGATTCAGACTGTAAATTCAAAATTTGCATGGATTATAGTGAAGATAAAGATGGCTTCTTATCTTATTCAAAATTGCTATCAGAAGGTTCTAAACTAGATAAATCAAAGTATAATGATTTGAAAATAGATAATAAATCTATGAGTATTATTTTATTCACATCAGGTACTACTACCATTGCTAAATCTGTAATGCTTTCACAATATGCTATTTGTATGGATTTATATGCACTTAGTCAAATGATTAATATTACAACTGAAGATAAGTTTTTATCTTTTTTACCTCTTCATCATACATTTGAAAGTACTACAACGTTTTTATTTGGTACTTCTTGTGGCATTACTATTGCCATTTGTGATGGATTAAGATATATTCAAAATAACTTAGTTGAATATCATGTTACTGGTTTTGTATGCGTTCCTCTTATGCTTGAAATAATGTATAAGAAAATTTTAAAAGAAATTAAGGCTCAAAAAAAGGCAACTCTTGTTAAAATTATGAGATTTTTATTTAGGCATAGCAATATTGAGACTAAGAGAAAAGTTTTTAAATCTATAATTGATAATCTTGGTGGTAAGCTTCGTACTATAGTTGCAGGAGGAGCTCCAATGGATAAAGAAACTATACAAGGTTATAATGATTTTGGTTTTGATGTCCATCAAGGTTATGGTTTAACAGAAACAGCTCCGGTTTTGGCTGGTGAAAATAGTTTTAATAAGAAAACAGGTTCTGTTGGATTTCCACTTCCAACGATAGAGCTTAAAGTAGATAAACCAGATGAAAATGGAATTGGCGAAATTATAGCTAAAACACCTGCTATAATGCTAGGATATTACAAAAATGAAGAAGCTACTAAAGAAGTTCTTAAAGATGGCTGGTTTTATACTGGGGATTTAGGCTATATTGATAATGACGGTTATGTTTTTATAACTGGTAGAAAAAAAGATATGATTGTCCTTAAAAATGGTAAAAAAATATTTCCTGAGGAAATAGAAATACTAATCAATAAACTTCCATATGTTACTGAAAGTATGGTTTTCGGTTCTCTAGATGATTCTAAGCAAGATAGAAATACAGATATTGTGATTTGTGCTGAGATTATCTATAATGAAGATGAATTAAAAAAAGTTTTTCCTAATATAAAAGACAGTGAATATTGTGATACTATTTGGAATGATATTAAAACTAAAATCAATAAACAAATGCCTGCTTACAAATATATTAGAAGAATTCTAGTTTCAACTGAGCCTATTATTAAAACTACTACTCAAAAAATTAAGAGGAGCGAAGAACTTAAGAAAATTAAAGAAAAAAGCAAATAACATAGATGAAACGAGGCAGTGAGTTATACCTGCCTCGTTTTGTATTTTTATCAATACTTTTTCATATATTGGGTAATTTTATCTTCCCAATATATGTTTTCTTGTTATTTCCAAAAGTCCTAGTTTTGTAAATTCTAATACTTGAACTTTTGACCTATCACTTTTAAAACATTCTATTATATAGTTTCTTATATCTTCTTTATCTTTTTCATCTTCCATGTCTATATAGTCTATTATGATTATTCCACCAATATCTCTTAATCTAATTTGTTTTGCAATTTCTTTTGTGGCTTCCTTATTAACTTTTAGCACTGTTTTTTCTAAATTTTTATTACCTGTAAATTTTCCTGAATTCACATCTATTGCAGTTAATGCCTCTGTTTTATCTATTGTTATAAAGCCTCCACAATTAAGCCATATTTTTCTTTCTAGCTTCATTTTATTTTTTACATCAAATTTTTCTAGAACATTTTTTTGAACTACAATTTTATCTTTTAAGTTTTCAAAATGTTCTGCTATTTCTTTGTTGTTTGTATATATTTTTTCAAGGTTATTCTCTGCTAAGTCTGTTATTATTTTTCCAACAATGCCATCATTATCATATATTTTTACTGGTGATAAGTTTTTATCTCTTATTTCATTTGCTCTTTCTAAAATGTTATTCCAAAATGTTAATAGCAAATGTGTTTCATTTATTATTTCTTCTGTTTTCTTTCCTTCTGCTGCTGTTCTTATTATTGCACCATATCCTTCTGGTAATTCTTTTTTTATTGCTTCTTTTAGCTCATTTATTTTTTCTTTGTCCTCAATTTTTTGGGATACTGTTATAAAGTTTGAATAAGGCATTAAAATAATTAATTTACCATTTATTTTTATATCCTTTGTAACCCTTGGTCCCTTTTGCTCATTGCAATCTCTTTTTACTTGAACTAGTATTTCATCTCCTGGCTTTACAATTTTTGAAATATCATATTTGGATGTATCTTCAAATACATTACCTGTTACATTGCTTGCTTTAGGAATTATGTCTTTTATATGTACCAATGCATTTTTTTCTTCACCTATATCTATAAAAGCTGATTGCATTCCGGGAATTATATTCTTTATTTTTCCTAAATATATATTTCCCTCTAATCGTTTTTCTGCATTCTTTTCATTATATAGTTCAACAAGTTCTCCATCTTGAACTACAGCCACAATTGTATTTTCTTTTTGTTTATCTATTAAAATATTGTACATTTCTATCTTATTTCCTCCAAAAAGGTTACAATTCACAGTTTAATTTTTCTATTTAGCATTGACTTGTAACCCACTGGTTGGAAAAGAATTGTGTGTTTGACTAGGCTAACAAGCAAGAAAACCGGAGGCGTGCTTTTTTGCACGTTGAGGATTTTCGAAGCGAAGTTAAACGACGTCAAAGCGCAATTATTTTTCAACCCCATTTTTTAATTAAATTTATTCATTGCAATGTCTATTCCATCTTTTAAAATTACTGGTACCGCTTCTGCTGCTTTTTCTATTGATGGTATTAATTTCTCATATTCTTCGTCTTTTAATTTGCCTATAACATGTGGTATAAGTAATTCTTTAAATATTGGCTTTCCTGTTCCTATTCTTATGTGTATAAATTCTCCTGTTTTTATATATTCTATAACTGATTTCATTCCATTATGTGTTCCAGCTCCACCTTTTTTTCTAAGCTTTATTACTCCTACTTCTAAATCTATATCATCATATATTATTATTATATTTTCTGTTGGAATTTTATAATATTCTTTTACTTTTATGATACTTTTTCCACTTTCATTCATATATGTTTGTGGCTTTAGTAAAATTACTTTTTGGTTTTCGATTTCACCACTGCCAATCAGTCCGTCGAAATCTTTTTTACTAACATCAATATTATATTTTTCGCTCAATTTGTTTATTACATCGAATCCCATATTGTGTCTAGTTTTGCTATATTCAGGTTCAGGATTTCCTAATCCAACTATTAAATACATACTTTTTTCCTCTTTCATTTTAATTTATTTATACTTATTCGATTACATTGTTTTCACATGCTCTTACTAGTCTATTCATTATGCTTAAGCCTAAATCCTTTTTCTCTACACCTTCTATAATTGCTAAATCAACATTTTCTTTATCTATTTTTCTAAGTGCTGAAAATACATTTTTTGCTATCTGATTCAAGTCATTTTTACTACCTAGATTTATGAATTTATTAGTATTTATTTTTTCTTTATCTTCTGAAAAACCAACAACGCAAACTGATTTTTCTCCTTTTATTAATTTATTTATTTTGTTAATTTGCTCTGGGCTTTTTTCTACTAGTATACACTTGGTTCTTGGTGCATAATGTCTATATTTCATTCCTGGACTTTCTACTTGAGCATCTTTAGAAACTTTTTTGAATAATTGGTTACTTAAAGCTGATATTCCCACCGCTTCTTTTATATCATCTTCTGTTATAAAGCCTGGTCTTAAAATTGTTGGTATATTATCTATTACTTTTACAACAGTTGATTCAATTCCTATTTTACATTCTCCACCATCAATAATACAATCTACTTTGTCTTTTAGCTCTTCAAAAATGTCTTCTACACATGTTCCACTTGGTCTACCAGATATATTAGCACTAGGTGCTGCAAGTGGAATTTGACTCTTTTTTATAACTTCGTGAATTATGCTATTTGAAGGCATTCGTATTCCTATTGTAGAATTTCCGGCTGAAGCTGTTTTTGAAATGATGTCATTTTTTTCTAATATAAGAGTAAATGGTCCAGGCATAAAACTGTCTATTAACTTTTGTTCAATTGGTGAAATATCTTTAACTAATTTTTTTAGCATTTCTTTATCTGATACATGTACTATTAATGGATTGTCTTGTGCTCTACCTTTAGCTATAAATATTTTTTCACATGCCTCATCTGAAAGCGCATTAGCTGCTATTCCATAAACTGTTTCTGTTGGCAACAAAGCTATTCCATCATTTTTTAATATTTCAATTACTCTATTTAATTCATTTTCGTTTATTTTTTCTTTCCAATCAAATAAATATTTCATAATCTATCCACCATATCTAAAATGTCTATATTCTATTTTTAAAAGTATTTTCCATACTGGGTCTTCTAATGCGTACATTCTATGTAATCCATATAAATTAAGTGTTTTGCTTTGGTTGATTTTACTGTCTGTAAGATTTTGTATTATTCCATTTTCTTCAAGTAATTTTCTTCCTTCTTCACTATATAGTCCACAAGGATATGTAAACACTTTTT
The DNA here is from genome assembly GCA_930986425.1 of uncultured Clostridium sp. Taxonomy (GTDB): domain Bacteria; phylum Bacillota; class Clostridia; order TANB77; family CAG-508; genus CAG-793. Next base: position 37,453 of record CAKNJR010000009.1, read on the forward strand.
CTACCTCATGCCCTAGTTCTTTTTCTATTTGAGCTAATGAAGTGGTTACATCGTTTAATAAATCTTCTGGTTTATATTTATCATAATTATCGTGTTTCATACTATGTGAATATATGCTAACCAATCCGCTTTTGTCCATTTCTCTTGCTTCGTCCCAACTATAATATCCATCAGTTCCTACTTTATTATTTATTAGAAAACTTGTTATTGGTATATTATTTTCTTTTGCAAATGGATAAGCATATTTATATACTCCTTCATATCCATCATCGAATGTTATTATAAAGCTTTTCTTGTATAAGGATTTTTCCCCTTTACTATATTCAATTAAATCTTTATATGTAATTGGTTTATATCCATAATCTATTAATCCTGTAATTTGTTTTTTAAAAGTTTCGTAAGTTGTTTGCATATAATCATACTGTATTTGCTCTTCTGATTCTACTATATCATGATAGATTATTATTGGTATAAGTAAGTTCTTTTCATTTATTTTATACTGATTGTCAATTGTAGCTCTATCGCATACAAACATAATACTAATTATCAACACAATAATAATTAGCACAGTAGCAATAATTTTTAGTGCTTTTTTCATATTTAATTAACCCCTATTTTTAGTAATTTTCCCTTATTTTTAGTTTTTTCAAATATTAATTTGCTTAATGTCTATATGATTTTGTTTTTATAATTAATCATTAACCCTTTTTGAAATTTCATCCAAAATTTCTTGTCTTGATTTTGTGCCTATATAATTGTATTTGTTTCCTGCAAGTTTTGGATTAAACTGGCATATTGATTTATATTCACAATAACTACATGGTGTTTTTTTATTGTTTACAGCATAATATGGCTTTAAATCAATATTACCATCTAATATTTCTTTTGAAATTTGCTTGATTAATTTGATTGTGTATTTTTGCAAATTTTCAAATTCTTCTTTTGTAACTGTTTTTGAATTTTTATAATTTATTTCTCCACTGTTATTAAGCTCAACAGGAATGATTTCTGATTTTCCAGTCTGCAAGTTTTTATCCATCATTTTTATTACATTTATGTCTGCTAAAACTAAGCCATTCATTTTATAGTTCTTTTTAATAATTTGTTCTATTTCTTCTTTAGACATTTCCTTTTTTGCGCTTGCTAGCTTTGGCTCTATTAAAGAAAAGTACAATGCTCCTGCTGGCTCAGCTTCTTCTTTTTGAGTTATTGCATCTACATATGTAAGTAATTGTAGTTGTAAACCCGCAATTACTTTATTTAGCTCAATATCTTTAGTAGAAGATTTATAATCTATTATTCTTATATATTTTCCATTTGGTGCTTTTGCTATATCTATTCTATCTATTTTTCCTGTTATAGAAACTCTTTTTCCATCATCAAGTGTCATTTCTATTGGTGGATAAGTATTATTTCCAAACTCAAGCTCAGTCTGCATTACATCAAACTCGCTATTTTTTAAACTCTGCACTATGTATTTCATTGAGTAGAATATAACTTTTTTTAATCTTCTTACTAAATTTCTATATTTAGCAGTTGCTGTAAATATGTAATTTCTAGGCAAAGATAATTTTTCTTCTATTATTTTGTCTAATGTTTGCTTTAATTCTTCATCTAAAATTTCTTTTATATTTTCATTTTCTTTGAAAAATGTGTCAACTACATCGTGCATAAATGAGCCTGTGTCTACTGGCTTTATATCCATTTTTTCTTTTGAAGATAGCTTTAGTCCATATTTTAAATAATATGAAAATTCACATGATTTGTATTGTTCTAGCCTTGATACTGTTGTGTGCAATGTGTCTCCATATAATTTTTGTACATTGTGCTTGCTTATTTTTTCTGGAAGGTTTGTGTATTCTAAGCCTTCTAATGCTTTTTCTAATCTATATGAATACTTTGGATTATTTTTATACCACTGGTAAACCTCATACCAACTTCCATTCATATTATTTATGTGTGAAAGAAGCTCTGAAAAAGTAACTTCTTTTGTGTAAATGTTCATTTCAGTTTCTTTGCTATTTGCGGATTTTTCAGTTTCATTTAACTTCTCTTTGCTTAAAATCTCATTATCCACAAAAGTAGATTCTCTTAACTTAGGAAATATCTTTCTTATCTTTGAAATAACTGTAGATTTTCTAAGTGGTTTATCATCTACATCACTAGCAGGATATGAAATGTACAATTTTTCTTCTGCAGTTGAAAATGCTTTATATATGTTAAAGTTTTCTTCATACATTTTTTCAATTGTACCTTTTGCAAGTTCTATACCTTCTTCTTTTAAGTTTTCTCTATCTCTATCATTGAAAAATCCTTCTGAGCTTGGCACGCTTGGAAATACGCCGTCATTTACCCCTATAATAAATATTGCTCTTACTTTATGAGTTTTAGACCTATTTACATCTCCTACTGTAACTTTGTCCTGTGTCTGAGGTATTTGACCTATTTCTTTAACTTGTATGCCTGTTTTTAGTAGTTTTGCATATGTATCAAATGACATTTTAACATCTTTGAACAAATCTGCTATTTCATCTATTACATCAATAACTGCATTATAGCTGTCAACATTGATTGTTGTTTCTTCTGTAAATGGTTTATTAGACATTTGATTTTCTGCTACCTGGCTAATATTGTTTTTATTATTTTCACTAGTATTTTTAACTATGAACTTATATAATTCTTCACTTATTTTATCTGCTGAATTTTTTGAGCTTAGATTTTTCCTAAACTCTAAAAGTGGAGTAATTACTTCTTTTTGCTCTGCTTCAAATGTATCTTCTTCGCCAAAATTCCATGGCTTTTCATACCATTTGCTTCCTTTTATATTCCACTTTATACAGTAATTTTCTAATTCATACAACCTATCTATTTTTACTATTCCTGATTTCAAATAATTAAATACCGCTTCATATGACCAGTTCTTTGCAAATATATCTAATATTGCTAAAACATATTTTACAAATATATCACTTGTAATATCCTTTTTTTCATCTATGAAAACAGGTATTTCATACTCGCTAAAAATAGCTTTGCACAAGCTTGAATAGTCTTCTAAATTTTTTGTTATTACTCCTATATCTCTATATCTGTAACCTTCTTTTCTTATTAGTTTTGAAATTTCTCTTGCAACATTTTCTATTTCTTCATATTGATTTTTGGCTATTGTAAGCTTTATGTTTTCTACCTCTTTATTGTATGGCTTATATGGTAAATCAAAAATATTTTTTTCTAAGTGTTTCAATTCTTCATTTTTAAATCTATATGAACTTTCTAGGTGTATTTCATTTTTTATATCTGCTATTTGTTTTAGAGTTTGAACAGTTTGCTTGTTATCATAAAAAATATCTGCTTCTGGGCTTTTAATAACTCTTAAGTCATCTGTACATACTGTTACATATATGTCTTTAGCAATTCTGTCTAAGACTTGTATAACATTGTATTCTTGCTTAGTAAATCCTGCAAACTCATCTATATAAAATAGGCAATTGTCAAATAAATGGCTACTTTCTATATTTTGCTCCAATAGTTTTAGCAAATCATTTTCGTCAATATAATTATCTTTGAGCCTATCCTCAAACATGGAATATATTGTGTACATATCTTTTATTTTTAATTTTAAATATGTATCTTTTGTGTTGTCCATTTTTTCTTTTAACATTGATGCTGTTATGCCATGTTTTTTGAACTCAGTTATTTGAGTTAATATTAAATCTATATTTTCTAGGTTTTTGCCTAAAAAGTTAAGCTCTTTTTGAGCTTCATCTAAAAGTGATGAAACAACCATGGCTTTTCCGGATTTACCTATGTTTTTTAGGTTACCACCAAAAGTTTCCTGCAACACTCTATATGACATTCTTTCAAAAGATAATACTTCTACTTTTGTTGTAGCACCTTCATCTAAAGTTTCTAAAAGCTTTTTTTCTGCTGTGAAAGAAAATTGCTCTGGCGTTATTATGTATGTTTTAGGCGCTGTTTCTAGTTCACTTTTGATTTTATTATATATATATTCACTTTTTCCACTACCGCTTCTACCATAAATAATGTTCAAAGTTTGCTTCCTTTCTATGGACATTATGGCAATATAAATGTTTTCATTGAACTGAAAAAAGCATTATATTGCTCATGCTTAGTTCAATTAAGCTGTTTCTCTTTTCCAGTAAAACAAATATTGTTGAGCTAGTCCCTGATTAGTTCCAAATTTTTCATTTGCTAGCTTTTGAATTTCATTTTTTGTTACTTTGTTTTCGTCAGCATTTTTGATGTATAGTTCGTTCATAACTCTTCTTACCCACACATCTATTGGAAATACATCAAATCTTTTTAATGTTGAGAATAGTAAAATACAATCTGCTACTTTTGGTCCTACTCCTGAAAGTCTTAACAATTCTTCGCGAGCTTTCTTTGTTGGCATTTTACTTAAGCCATTTAAATCTACCTCTTTGTCTAAAATCATGTGAGTAGTTTCATATAGCCTTATATCTCTAAATCCTAGTCCTAAATTTCTAAAATCTTGTACAGTTACATTTTTTAGCTGTTCTGGAGTTGGAAAAGTGTAATACTCTTTTCCTTCGTACTCTATTTTGTCTCCATATGCTTTTGATAATCTTTCTATAATTCCTTTTATTCTTGGAATATTATTGTTTGCAGATATTATAAATGAAATTATTGTTTCCCATAAATCTTGGTTTAGTATTCTTATTCCTTTTCCATATTCCACACTAGTTTTAAGATTATCATCTATTTTAGATAATTCTTCTTTTATCTTAGAATAGTCTCTATTTAAATCAAAATAATCTGTACATATTTTTTCTATATTGCCTTCACATATGCCTTTGAATATTACTTCATCATCTTTTTTGTCCACATTTAGTACATTTTTGTGGAAAACCCCAGTGTAACTACCGTTTTCTTCTTTATTCCATCTAAAACATTGTCCACATTCAAAAATGTCTGCTAGTTCAAATGTATCTGATTTGATTCTGTATTCCATGTCCACCTCTTTGTAAAATAATAGACTCTTTTTTCTTATTACAATTTTAATTTTCATTTAACACTTATTTATACGTTTCCACCACATTAATCTCAAACTTGCCCGGTTTCATATTTTCATCAGGCTTAACAGCTATGTCTACATCATACATTTCTTTTAATTTATTCAAGTTTTCTTTTTTGTGTCCTATTACATTGTTTACTGATTCTGGATTAACTGTTATTTCAACTTCTTTAACTTTCATGTTTATTTGTTTAATTTTCTCAGCAATGCTATCATACCACATACTGTCCTCAACAAGTTGTCTGAATGCTGGATGATATGGTCCTGCTAAAACTTCACTACCTTCTTTTTTTGGGTCAGTTATTTCATCTGTATTTTGAAGTCCTACTCTTATAACATCAATTTTCTTTTTTCTAAACATGTAAATTATTTCTTTGCAACGTTCTACTGCCTGCTCTACTGTAAGTGGTGTATACTCTCCATCTTTGTATTCCTCTGCTAGTGCTGTGTCTTTTATTACTAAAACTGGATATATTCTTACCATTTTAGGTTTTAATCTAATTAAATCCTTTGCTGTATTTATTTCATCTAATTCAGTGCTTTCTGGCAAGCCTACCATCATTTGATGTCCTAATCTAAATCTATATCTTCTAATTAATTTTGATGCTTTTATTACATCTTTAAATGTATGTCCTCTCTTGCTTTTTGCTAATATATAATCATTAGATGATTGTACACCTAACTCAATTGTTTTTACTTTATATTTTTTTAGCATTTTCAATATGTGTTTATTAATATAGTCTGGTCTAGTAGAAATTCTAATACTATTTACTTTTTTAGCTTTTACATATTCATATGCTGCTTCCAACAATTCTTTTTGTATTTTCTCGCTTATTCCTGTAAAGCTCCCCCCAAAGAAGGCTACTTCTACATACTTGTTGTCATCTTTGAAGTTTTTTAAATAATATTCTATTGTTTCTTTAACATCTTTAGCTGTTACATTTGTTTCTTGACCTGTTATCTTCTTTTGACTACAAAAAGTACATTCCATTGGGCATCCTAAGTTTGGTACAAAAATTGGTATAATATATTCCTTTTTCATACTTATAGCCTTCCTTTCTAACAAAAAAATCCTCACCCTATCTTTCTATTATGTTTTTCTTTTGTATTTTTAACTTTTGATTTAAAGGATTTACTTTACTATCTGTTTATTTTAAAATCATTCTCCCAAAGCTATTTTAGCAGCTTGCATTTCTGCTGATTTTTTACTTTTTCCCTTTCCAACTGCTAAAACTTCTCCATTACATTTTACTTCTGCAGTAAAAGTTTTATCATGGTCTGGTCCTTCTTCATTTATAATTAAGTATTCTATGTGTACATCTCCGTGCTTTTGCAATTTTTCTTGAAGAACTGTTTTATAGTCCTTCATGCCTATGTGCATTGTAGCATATTGGGTTGCTTCCTTTAAATTTTCTACAATAAATTTTTCTGCTTCGTTTAATCCACCATCAAAATATATTGCTGCTATAACCGCTTCTACACAATCTGCCATTATAGCATCTTTTCTATTGCCTCCGTTTACTTTTTCACTTTTTCCTACTAAAATATAATCATAGAACTTATGCTTTTTTGCAACTTCTTTTAGGCTATCTTCACAAACGACTTGCGCTCTTACTTTTGTAAGTTCACCTTCTGATAAATTTTCATATGTATTGTATAAATATTTACTTGAGATAAATTCTAATATACTATCTCCTAAAAATTCAAGCTTTTCATAGCTTTCTACATTATTTTCATTTGCATATGATGTATGTGTTAAAGCTGTTTTCAAAAGCTTTTCATTTTTAAATTTATATCCTATACTTTTTTCTATTTCTTCTATATTCATAGCTTCCTCTATTTCTTTTATAAATCTTATTATTTTATATTTACTTTAACTTGTTTATCTGTTCTGTCACATTAATTATTTGCTTATTTTATGCGCTTTTCTAACTTTTCATATTATACTATAAAATTTACCTATTTACAATAATTAATGAAAATATATTTTGCATTTGTTTCTGTGAATCATCGCAAGTCAATTTTTCTATGTAATGCTATTTTTTGAATATAAAAGCTTGATTTAATATAAAAATAAACAGCATAGGTCTCCCCATACTGTTTTAATTTTACGCGTAAAAAATTTATATAAATTAAGCTACGTGATCTTTTATGTAGTCAACAACATCTCCTACTGTTACAACTTTTTCAGCATCGCTATCTGGAATTTCCATATCGAATTCCTCTTCTAATGCCATGATAAGTTCAACTATGTCTAAAGAGTCTGCACCTAAATCATCTATGAAAGATGCTTCCATTGTTACAGATGTTTCAGCTACACCTAGTTGCTCAACTATAATTTTCTTTACTTTTTCTAGTATTTCTTCTGAACTCATTTAAGTTCACCTCCCCTCATTTGCGGTAAATTCATACAATTACAATAATACATTCGCTTGCAAATGTCAAGCTCTTTTTTCAAAATATTTTTTTACTGCCAATTTTTTTAGTTTTTTTGTAAATATAATTTTGCTGTAAAGCCCTATTTTTAGCCTTATTTTGCCTCTAGTTCAGCTATAAATCCTTTTATCTCGTTCATCTTGTCTTTATTGGTTTGCGATTCATACACTTCGGTCAATTGGTCAACAGCCTTGTTTTTTACAAATTGTTCTGCCTGTTTTACAGTAAATTTGAATAATTTTTCATCACTGCTTCCATGTGCCTTAACTACTGGCTTTTGAACTCCTAGGAATAATGCTCCACCATATTCTTTGTAATCCATTACTTTTGAGAATCTTTTAATTGCTGGTAAGCTTGGTATACTTCCTATCTTAGTCCATATATTATGCATTAAACTTTCAACTAATGACTTTTTAACTAATTTTCCTAATCCTTCTGTTGTTTTTAGGAATACATTTCCTGTAAATCCGTCTGCTATTATAGCGTCAACTGTTCCTAAAAAGGCTTCTCTTCCTTCCATATTTCCTATGAAATTAATATTTAAGTCTTTAGAATATTTTGTAAGTAGCTTATATGAATTTCTTACAAGCTCATTTCCTTTTGTTTCTTCTGTTCCAATATTTAAAAGACCTATTCTTGGTGATTCTATTCCTAATGTATTGTGCATATATATGCTAGCCATTTGAGCAAATTGTAGTAAGTTTATAGGCTTACAGTTAGTATTTGCTCCACAATCCATTAGAACTAGTCTTCCATGATATGAAGGTAATATTCCTGCTAGTGCTGGTCTATCTACACCTTTAATTCTTCCAACTAAAAGTGTAGCACCTGTTAAAAGTGCACCAGAATTACCGGCAGATATGAATACATCTCCGTCTCCTTGTTTTAACATATTAAATCCTACAACCATTGATGAGTCTTTTTTTGTTTTTATTGCATGTGTTGGTACATCTTCCATTTCTATTGTTTCTGTTGCATTATATATAGATAATCTTGGAGATATTTCTTTTATATCTTTTCCATAGAATTCTTTTATTTTACTTTTTATTATATCTTCTTTTCCAATAAGTACAACTTCTGCTTCGACCTCATTTATTGCTGCTACAGCACCCTTTATATTGGCATCTGGAGCATTATCTCCACCCATTGCGTCTAATAGTATTTTCATGTTTTTCCCCCTACACTATATATGTATATATCTATTATATTTTTATGCAATAATAATATAACTTATATTGTTTAAAGTCAAGAATAATCGGTCAGTTTTTTTGTTTACATTTTTCAAATATTTCATTAAAATTGCTTGAATTTCGTTACATTTTATAGTGTAGTTATATTATTAGGAAATGATATAAGTAGATGTGTTCGTGTTCCACCTACATACACAAATTACTTTTAGAATGGAGGTGGTGTCTATGGTAGAATTATCTTTAATTGAAATTATACAATTATTGTTTTTTGGACTAATAAGTGTAACTATCATAAATATTGCCTTAATTATAACTTTAGTTATTATTTTAGGTAAATAAATAAAACGGCACATTTGCTTGGCAGAGCATTGTGTCGTTTATCCCATTATGGTGGTAACCGCATTACTGCGATTGTCATTTCCTATGTTTATTATACTTAACTTTCACATATTTGTCAATCTGTTTTAAAATATAAATAGTCAAAGACGAATCACTTAAGATTCGCCTTTATTAAAATTATTGTAATTCAACTGTTGCACCAGCTTCAGCGAATTTAGCTTTCATTTCTTCTGCGTCAGCTTTTGCTACGTTTTCTTTAACTGTTTTTGGAGCTCCATCAACTAAGTCTTTAGCTTCTTTTAATCCTAATCCTGTAACGTCTCTAACAACTTTGATTACTTGGATTTTGTTTGCTCCTACATCTTTTAATACAACATTGAAGTTGCTCTTTTCTTCAGCTGCTCCTGCTGCTGCTCCACCAGCTACTGGTGCTGCAACTGCTGCTGCAGATACTCCATATTTTTCTTCAATTTTCTTTACTAAATCAGCTAATTCAACTACTGTTAAGCTGTCAATAGATTCTAATAATTCATCAACTTTTGCCATTTTAAATTTCCTCCTTATTTTTATATTTTGTGAATTGGCTATTCACGTATTTTGCAGTTTTCCTGCTAATTGTTTTTAATTTGTTTTCATTTTTTAATTTTACAATTAATTAATGATTTAAATATTATTTTTGAAGATTTAAAGCTTTATTTTTATATCTAAGCCTTTACTTCTTCTGTAACTTCTGCCTTTGCTTCTTCAGCTACTGGAGCGTCACCTTCTGCTTCTTTTTTGCTCTTAACTTGGTCAAGTGCAACAGCAAGTTTTGAAATAGTTCCAAGTAAGCTTCCAGCAAGTTTTGCAAGAAGTTCTTCTCTTGATGGTAATTGAGCAAGTGTTATTAATTCTTCAACGCTTGTTACTTTTCCATCTATTATTCCACCTTTAATTTTGTAATTTTCATTTTCTTTTGAAAATTTATATATTGCTTTTAAAGGTTGTAAATAATCTTCTTTTGCTGATACTACAGCTGTTGGTCCTTCTAATACATCATCTAATCCAGATTCATTGTTAGTGTCAAGAGCTCTTTTTATTATGTTATTTTTTATAACTTTAAGTTCTCCATTAACTTCTCTAATGTTTTTTCTTAATTTTGTATCAGCTTCAACAGTTGTTCCTCTGTAATCTACTAAAAGTACTAGCTTTGCATCTTTAATATGGTCTGCTAATTCTTTTACTTTTGCTTCTTTCATTGCTATAACGTCTTTGTTTGCCATTTTAGTTTTCACCTCCTAAAAAAATCAACCTCATAGCCATCTCGAGACTAATAGGTTGAATTTCTTCTCCTTATCAGCCTCGGTAGGACTTACGATATGCCTACTGTCTATGGCTATTATAAATTATTTTTGGTCTATATACAAACCAGGTCCCATTGTTGTTGCAATAGAAACACTCTTAATGTATTGTCCTTTAGCTGCTGCTGGTTTAGCTTTTATTATTGCAGCCATGATTACATCATAGTTTTCTAATAATTTGTCTGCACCAAATGAAACTTTTCCAAATCCTAAATGGATAATGTTACTTTTATCTAATCTGTATTCAACTTTACCAGATTTGATTTCGTTTACTGCTTTTGTAACATCCATTGTTACTGTTCCTGATTTTGGGTTAGGCATTAATCCTTTTGGTCCTAATACTTTACCAAGACGTCCTACAACACCCATCATATCTGGAGTTGCAACTACTACGTCGTAATCAAACCAGTTTTCATTTTGAATTTTTGGTATTAATTCTTCTGCACCTACAAAGTCAGCTCCTGCTGCTTTTGCTTCTTCAGCTTTAGGTCCTTTTGCGAATACTAATACTCTTTGTGTTTTACCTGTTCCATTTGGAAGAACTACTGTTCCTCTAACTTGTTGGTCTGCGTGTTTTGAATCAACACCTAATTTAACATGTAATTCAACAGTTTGGTCAAATTTTGTTTTAGGCATTTTTTCGATTATTTCAATTGCTTCTTTTGCAGAATACAATTTCTTAGAATCAACAAGTTTTGCACTTTCTTGATATCTTTTTCCTCTCTTCATTTTTACCTCCTTTGGTTATAACGAGCATCTTGCTCTCCCAATTAATAATTTTTAGCTCTTTTAGGTATACTAATTATTCTTCAACTGTTACACCCATTGAACGAGCTGTACCTTTTACCATGCTCATTGCAGCTTCTAATGAAGCAGCATTTAAGTCTGGCATTTTTGTTTTAGCAATTTCTTCAACTTGTGCTTTTGAAAGTTTTGCTACTTTTTCTCTGTTTGGTTTTCCAGAACCTTTTTCAATTTTAGCTGCTTTTTTAATTAATACAGCCATTGGTGGTTCCTTTGTTACGAATTCAAAAGATTTATCTTTATGAACTGTAATAACAACTGGTATGATTAAACCTGCTTGTTTTGCTGTTCTATCATTAAATTGTTTTACGAAGTCCATAATATTAACACCACTACCACCTAATGCTGGTCCAACTGGTGGAGCTGGTGTAGCTTTTCCTGCTGGAATTTGCAATTTGATAATGACATCTTTTGCTTCTTCTTTCTTTGAATCTTTTCCTGCCATGTTTTTGCACCTCCTTTGGTTTGTATATCAAAAATAATTTATAAGATAGGCGTGCGTTTGCGAAAGCAAAGCTTTCGACGCACAAATGTGCATTTTGCTTCGCAAATATGCACTTTCTAAGGAAGCCTAGTCTTGTTAAATTGAAAAATAAAATTTTTCAATTTAATAAGAAATCAACCTCTTTATTTAATGCCTTCTTTTCGAATGTTATTTGACCTTTTCTACTTCTGAGAAATCCAACTCTAATGGTGTTTCTCTTCCAAACATAGATACTAAAACCTTAACTTTGTTTTTGTCTTTATTTATTTCAGTAACAGTACCTATAAAGTCTGTGAAAGGTCCATTTATTACTCTAACTTGGTCATCAATACCATAGTCAATGTTGATTGATTGTATATCAAATCCCATTTTTCTTATTTCACTATCTGTAAGTGGAATAGGGTCTGTTCCTGAACCAACAAATCCAGTAACACCTCTAGTATTTCTTACTATATACCAAGTTTCTTCAGTTACAATCATTTTGATTAGGACATATCCTGGGAATACTTTCTTTAGGTTTGTTTTTCTTTGTCCTTCTTTTATTTCTATTTGTTCTTCCATTGGAACAACAATATCAAAGAAATAATCTTGTAACTCTCTATTTTTTATTGTTTTTTCAAGGTCTGTTTTTACCTTGTTCTCATAACCAGAATATGTATGTACTACATACCACCTTGGCTTTTTGTCATAATCTTTTTGAGACATATTTTAGCCTCCTTTAATAATTAGTATTACAATATTTGCAATATTTTAAAGCATTAATTAGCTTCTAAGCTTAAATTAATTATTCTGAAACTGAATTTTCTGTGTTTTCACTGTTAGTATTTTCTTCTACACTTGTATTGTTTTCTGTTGTTGAATCATCTGATGTAGTGTTAGTATCTTCAGTTGTATTTGCCTCATCAGTAGTATTATCTACTGTTTCATTAGCGCTTATACTATTTTGAAGTTTTCTAACTTGCTCTACTTCAAATTTATTCATATAATCAAATGCTAAATCCAATAAGAAAATGAATAAAGAAACTACAACAACCATAACAATAACAACAGCTGTATTTGAAAATAGTTCTTTTCCTTTAGGCCATACTATTTTTTTAAGTTCAGCCTTAAAGTCTTTGAACCAACTCTTCTTAGCTGATTTGTCATTTTTGTTTTTCTTGTCTTTTTTGTTTGTTTTGCTTTCTTTATTTTTCTTTTCTTTTTTATTATTTTTGTCTGCTTTTTTTGTAGATTCAACAGTTGTAGTTTCATTTTTTGATTCTACCTCTGCTACTTCTTCTACTTTTTCAGTTTCATTTTGCTTTAATTCTTCAGAAGCATTTGTAACTTTTTTAGTGTTTTTACTTTTGTTTTGCTTCTTTTTATTATTTTTAGGCATTTTTATTCCCCCTTAAAAAGGCTTTACTTATTTTGTTTCTTTATGTGTTGTGTGTTTTTTGCAGAATTTACAATGTTTTTTTATTTCTAATCTTTCTGCATTATTTTTCTTGTTTTTATCTGTAACATATGTTCTATTGTGGCACTCTGTGCACTCTAGTGTGATATGTTCTCTTGCTCCTTTTGCAGCCATTTCATACACCTCCAGCTATAAGTTAATTGTTTATTTATTTTTTAACTTTTACTAGCGTATGCATTTTTACCTACATACGCTAGATTATTTTATCATATTATTTAGTTAATGTCAACCTTTTTAGAAAATTTGTGTGTTATGTCTAGTTTTTCTCGTAATTGTTCCTTATTTTTTTCTGCATTTTTTATTTTCATTTTATTTATTAAAAATTCTAATCGAATTTATTACAGTTATTAATGTTATTCCCGTATCTGCTGCAACAGCTAGCCATACTGGAGCAATTCCTAATATTCCAAGAATTAAAACTATTAATTTTGCCAAAAGTGATATTGTAATATTCTCATTAACAATTCGAATCGTTTTCCTTGCTACTTTTATTATTTGTGGTAAACTGCTAATATTGTTAGATATTAATATGCTATCTGCTGTTGTGCTTGCTATATCTGTTCCTTCTCCCATTGCTATGCTAAAGTCTGATGTGGCTAGTACTGGGCTATCATTAATTCCATCTCCTATGAATATAACCTTGCCTTCTTCTTTTAATTTATTTATTTCTTCTACTTTATTTTCTGGCATTAGTTTTGCCCTATACTCTATTTTTCCACATGCTTTTGCAATTTTCTCTGCATTTGTCTTGCTATCTCCTGTAAGCATTACAACTTTTTTTATTCCTGTTTCATATAATTTAGTTATTGTTTCTTTGACACCTTCTCTTATTCTTTCATTTAAAGTAATATATGCAGATATTTTATTATTTACTGCTATTAATATTGCATTTTCCGGAATTTTGCTATCTACTTCTATTTGATATTTATCTAGCATTTTTTTGTTTCCAATTATAACTTGTTTTTCTTCCATTTCTCCATATATCCCACAGCCAGCAATTTCTTTTTGGTTTTCTACTTCTAATTTTTTCAAATTGAATTCACTTGCAAATTCTATAATTGCTGTTGATACAGGATGATTTGAATTACTTTCTAAGCTATATGCATATTGCAACAATTTTTCTTTGTTTAATGTTTTATCAAGTACTTTTAATTCTTCAACTTTCATTTTCCCTGTTGTTATTGTTCCTGTTTTATCTAGTGCCAAAATCTTAGCTTTTGCTAAATCTTCAATGTGCTTTGTTCCTTTTATTAATAATCCTTTTTTAGATATTGCGCCTATGCATGAAAAATATGCTAGTGGTATTGAAATTACTATACTGCAAGGACATGAAGCTACTAAAAATACTAATGCTCTATTAAGCCATGTCACAAAATCTGCGCCAAATAATGCTGGTATAATTGCTAATAGTACTGCTATGATTATTACAACAGGAGTATATATTTTTGAAAATTTCGTTATATATTCTTCTTTTTTACCTTTATTATTTGTTGCTTCATATACTAAATCTACAATTTTAGCTATTGCTGAATCTTTGTATTCTTTTGTGACTTTGCAAATCAATGTGCCTGTTTGATTAATGGCTCCTGAAAGTATCTCTGTTCCTTTATTTACATATACAGGTTCGCTTTCTCCTGTAAGTTTTGATGTATCTAATGCGGATTCTCCTTTTATAATTTTGCAGTCAACTGGTACAGTTTCACCAGGTTTTATTAATATACTGTTTCCTATTTTTAATTCTTCTACATTTACAATTGTAGTATTTTTTCCATCAATTAGATTTGCTGTTTTTATTTTTAATGATGCTATACTATTTATATTTTTATTAGCTTTTTCAACTGCTTTATCTTCTATAAACTCGCCTAATTTAAACAATAATACTATTGCAACACTTTCTGGATATTCACCTATGATAAATGCTGCTATAATAGCGATTGTCATTAATGTATCTTCTTCAAAATTTAAGTGAAAGATATTTTTTATGCCTTCTATTATTAAGTCATATCCAGATAAAATCACTGCTAATAGATAAATTACTAGCTTATAACTCTCTAAAGCAGGTATAAAACCTACTGCAAATAATATTAAGCTTATGACATACAAGAATATTTTTAGCTTACTACTCTCTTTCTTGTCTTCCATTTAGATTCTCCCTTCTATCTAGTTTTTATTTAATATCTGTGTTTTTATTATACAGATTTTTTATTTACCAGTTTCTTCTTTTTCTTTAATGTGAGCTATTGCCATTCTAAGAATTGCATCAATGTGTTCATCTTCTAATGTATAATAAACTTGTTTTCCCTCTTTTCTATATTTTACAAGTTTAGATGTTCTTAGAGTTTGTAACTGATGAGAAACTGTTGATTGGTTTAAGTTTAATAATTCGCATAAATCACATACGCATAGTTCTTCATTTAATAAACTGCAAATTATCCTTAATCTTGTTTCATCTGCAAATACTTTAAACATTTCTGCTAAACTTCTATTCATCTCAGTTGTAATTTCTTTCTTTCTCGCCTCATATAGCTCATTTTGATGTAATTCTTTATCTTCGCATACAAAATTTTCTTCCATTTTATCTCCTTTTTTTAATTTTTATAATATATATTTTGAATATTAAAGTCTTTCATATTATCATATGCACATCTATTCATATGTTATACCTATTAATTTATTTTGTCAAGCTATTTTAGAAATAAATTTTACAAATGCAAAAAACTATATATTTTAGTGCCTTTCATACATCTAAAATATATAGTTTTGCTTTTAATTCTTTTTTTATTTTAATTGTTTTGCAACTTCTTCTGCAAAGTTTTCTTCTTTCTTTTCGATTCCTTCGCCTTTTTCAAATCTAACAAATTTATTGATTTTTGCTTTTTTAGAAGCTACTAAATCTTTAACTTTTTGGCTTGGGTCTTTTACAAATTCTTGGTCAAGTAAGCAAATTTCTCCGTAGAATTTTCCAAGTCTTCCAGCTACTATTTTCTCAGCAACTGCTTCTGGTCTACCTTCATTTATAACTTGAGCTTTTAAGATTTCTTTTTCTTTTTCAACTCTATCTTGTGGTACATCTGCTTCTGATAAAAATTCAGGTTTTGCTGCTGCTATATGCATGCAGATGTCTTTTGCTAATTGTTCATCAGCATTTTCTATATCTAATAGAACACCTATTTTTCCGTCTCCGTGAATGTAGCTTGCAACAGTTCCTTCTGTTTCAAATCTTTCAAATCTTCTTATTGACATGTTTTCACCAATTGTTGCTATTTTGTTTGTTAATTCTTCTTGAACTGTAAGTGATTCATCATTGATAAATTTTTGTGCTAGTAATTCTTCTACATTTGCTGGATTGTTAAGTGCTACTTGTTTTACTACATCTTTTACAAAAGCTTGGAAGTCTGCATTTTTGGCAACGAAGTCTGTTTCTGCGTTAACTTCAACAATTGCTCCTAATTTTGCGTCTTCTGAAATATATGTTTCAACTAAACCTTCTGCTGCTATTCTGTCAGATTTTTTAGCTGCCTTCATAATTCCTCTTTCACGTAGTAATTCAATTGCTTTTTCTTCGTCTCCATTTGTTTCTGTTAAAACTTTTTTGCAGTCCATCATGCCTGCACCTGTTTTTTCTCTTAACTCTTTTACTTGAGCTGCAGTAATCATAATAAATTCCTCCCTTTCTTAAGTTTTATTATTGCAATTTAATATTATTTTATTTCAAAATATTCATAAACTGCTCATAAAACTATTTTATCAGCTTTTATATTAAAGCCTATTTTTATACACTAAATAGGGAAAATAATTTCCCTATTTAACATTTTTTATTCTTCTGAAGTTTCTTCATTTTGAGCAACTTCTTCCATACTCATTTCTTCGCTTTCTTCTACTGGTTGCTCTTCTTCAGATTCTAAGCTTTCGCCTTGTTTTCCTTCAATAACTGCATTTGCTAATACGTCTGTAACTAATTTAACAGCACGGATTGCATCATCATTACCTGGAATAACGTAGTCAACATCATTTGGGTCACAGTTTGTATCTACTAATCCAACTAAAGGAATATTTAATTTTCTAGCTTCTTGAACAGCTATATGTTCCTTTTTAGGGTCTACTACGAATATAACGTCTGGAATTTGTGTCATTTCTTTAATTCCGCCTAAGTTCTTTTCTAGTTTATCCATTTCTTTCTTTAATAGGATAACTTCTTTTTTAGGTAGAACTTCGAAAGTTCCATCTTCTTGCATTTTTTCTAATTCTGCTAATCTTTCAATTCTTTTTCTGATAGTTTTGAAGTTTGTTAATGTTCCTCCTAACCATCTTTCATTTACGTAGAACATTCCGCTTTTTTCAGCTGCTTCTTTAACACATTCTTGTGCTTGTTTTTTTGTTCCTACGAATAAAATTGTTTTTCCTTCTTCTGCTTGTTCTTTGATGAATGCATATGCCTCATCTAATTTTTTTGATGTTTTTTGTAAATCGATGATATGGATACCATTTCTAGCTTGGAATATATATTCAGCCATTCTTGGGTCCCATCTTCTTGTTTGGTGTCCAAAATGTACACCTGCTTCTAGTAATTGTTTCATTGCAACTACTGCCATTTTAAATTCCTCCTTTTAGTTTTGTTCCTCCACAAACTTCAACATTTAAAATTACCTTTTGGCACTATTTTAAACTCCATTTGTGTGTGTATTTTTCAACGTATATTATTATATCAAAGAAAAAGCCTTTTGACAAGGCTTTTTGTGAATTTTTTTACTTTTGGGACGGTCCTTTTTGTAAAATATTTTACGTTTTGCTCCGTCCCCAAAGTTAAATATTACAAAAATGTAACATTAACTTAATATTATTGTAATTTATATTTGCACTACATGGTGCTATAATGTAAGTAATTAAACTAAGGAGAAGTATTTTATGGATACATTCAATTCAGATTTAGAAAAGGAAGGCATTAAAGTTATATGTCCAATTAGCACCTTAAATGTAAATGAAATTGCAACTTATGTTGCTAGACTTTTGTGCTCTAAAATGCCTGAATTAAAATTAAAATATAATACTGTATTTATGAGCATTGCAAGACTTCCAATGTATATTGCAGAAATGCCACAAGGACAGTCTGACGCTTGCTATTATTATAAAAATTCATCTATTTATTTTAGAAAAGGTCTTACTTTTGATAAAATTAAGAAACTTGCCGTTCATGAATCTATTCATCATCTTCAAGAAGTAAAAGATAATAAAGGCAATTTAAAGAAATTAGGATTATGCACTTATGTTGGTAACAAAGCTTATGGCGAAGCTTTAAATGAAGGTGCTGTTCAACTCATTTCATCATATTTAACTGGTGAAAAATCTGATGTTGTTAAATATTATGATGTTACATTGCCTACTGATAGTCCTTCATATTATCCTTTAGTTTGTAATTTAGTTAAGCAAATTGGTTATGTTTCAAATTTTGCTACTATGTTTGATAGTACTGTTTTTGCAAATACTGCATTTTATGACAGATATATTGCTGCTTGTGGTGAAGATGAAGCATATAAAATTCAACAAAATCTAGATAAAATAGTTTCATATGAAGGCAAAATAGCTGATTTAAATACAAAAATTCAAACAGAAGATTTATCTTATAAAAAGTTTAAAGCATGCACTGATAAAATTACTAATTATAAAAGTAAAATAAAAAATACTTTTATATCTACACAGAATTTAATTATAACTTCTTTCTTTGATAGAGAAACTAAGAATCTATTATCTATTACAAGAATTGAAGAATATAGAAAATATTTATATAGCTTTAAAAATTTAATTGGTGTTATTGATAATTATTCATTCTTTAATGACTTCTACATCAAGAAAATGAATGAATTAGATGACAGATATGAGGCTATTGTAAATAACAGAGCTTTGGCTATTGTTCCTCGTTCTAAAGTTAGTATTTTCTTTAATTCTATTAAGAATTTATTTGTTGGAAATGCTAATGAATACGAGAGGCAAAGTAATAAATTTTAAACAGATTTTCTCAAGAAATAAAAATTAAAGCAATAAATTGTTTTTACAGTTTATTGCTTTTTATTTTTTCTTATTTATTTGAGTTCTTTATTTTAAATTTTTTTGGGTTCTAGTTCTTCTTTATTTTTTAGTTCTTCTATTATTTTGTATGCCACATCTCTTCCGCTTCTAGCAGCCCATGCAACTGTTTGCTTGTTTCCTGCTATATCTCCAATTGCATATATATTTTTCATTGATGTTTCCTTTTCTTCATTTGTATTTACATATCCCCATTTGTTCTTTTCAAAGCCTGCAATATCCTTTTCTTCTGGTTTTGAACCTACTGCCATCACCACAAAATCCATTCTCATATTATAATTGCTTCCTTCTATGTTAACAGGTGATAACCTTGTATCTCCTTCTTTTTGTACAAGCTTAGTTTTTATGCATTCTATTTCTTCTACTTTTCTGCTTCCCATTATTTTTGTAATATTATTTTGGAATAAAAATTCTATTCCTTCTTTTTTGGCATCTTCTATTTCTTTTCTTTCTGCTGGCATTTGTTCTTCTGCTCTTCTATATATTACAAATACTTTTTTTGCACCTAATCTCTGAATTGTTCTTGATGTATCCATTGCAACATTTCCGCCACCAATTACAGCTACAGTTTTGCCTTTAAAATCTGGATAATCTTTATTTTCTAGTAATTCATTTCCACCATATACTCCGTTTAAGTCTTCTCCTGGAATGTTCATTCTGCTAGAAACATTTGCACCTATTGCAAGAACTACTTTGTCATATTTTTGTGCTATATCTTCTATTTTTATATCTTTTCCTATTTCTTTGTTATATTCTACTTTAATACCTAGACTTAATATTGAGTTTATAGTTTTTTCTAATACTTGTGGCTCTAGCCTAAATTCAGGTATTCCGTGTTCTAAGATTCCGCCTAAGCTATTATGCTTTTCATATATTGTTATATTTGCTCCTGCTTTTGCTAAGAAATAACTTGCAGTTAGTCCTGCAGGACCACCTCCAATAACAGCTATATTTTTTCCTTTTAATTCTTCAGTTTTTTCTATATTTTTTATTAAATTATGCTCTAAGCCATAGTCTGATATATATGCTTCTATATCTCCAATTTGTACACTCTCGCCTTTTATACCACGCACACAACTTCCCATACATTGTTTATAATGAGGACAAATTCTTCCACATACGCTTCCTAAGATACTTGTTTTTAGCAACGTGTAGTACGCCTCTTCCATATTTCCTTCTTTGACTAATCTTATAAATGTTGGTATGTCATTATTTAAAGGACAACCTTTATTGCTACAAGGTTTTACTTTACAATTCAAACAATAATTTACTTTTTCTTGCATTTCTTTACTTAGTGCTTCCATTTATTTCTCCTCTCATCTCATCATATTTTTTCATTACTAATTTTAGGTCTTTCCAAAACTCTATCTTTTTGTTTTCATCTCTAAGTAAAGCTGCTGGATGCCAAGTTGGCATATATAGTATGCCTTTTCTTTCTATCCATTTTCCTCTACTAGATGTAATTCCATATTCTTTTCCTAAAATATTTTTTAATGCTGTACTACCAAGTAGAACTATTATTTTCGGTTTTACTAGTACAACTTGATTTCTTAAATAATCTAAACATGCTTCTGCTTCATCAACTTCAGGCACTCTGTTTTGTGGAGGTCTGCATTTTACTACATTTGCAATGTATAAATCATCTCTATTTATTCCTAGCCCTTCAAAGGCTTTATTCATAAGCTGTCCAGCTTTTCCTACAAAAGGTATTCCTTGCTTATCTTCGTCTGCCCCAGGACCTTCTCCAATAAGCATAATGTCTGCATCTTTATTTCCACATCCAAATACTATATTTGTTCTTTGCATGCATAATTTACATTTCTTACAACCTTTAATACTGTCTTCTAATTCTTCCCAATTTTCTTTCATTACTTGCTTCCTTCTATTTTAAGTAATCCTCTACCAACTTTATTTTCCCGTCTTTTATTTCTGCTTTAACTCCCAAAGGTATTGTAATTTTTCTTTCTATATGTCCAAAATTATCTGATTTTATTATTGGAATGTTTAAGTTCATATCTTCTATTGTATCCATTAAGATTTTTTCAATAGCTACATCTCCCTCATAATTTCCAAGCCATATTCCACTTACTTTGTTAAATACGCCTTTCTGTCTAAGTCTATATAAATAATTACTTACCATTGCTGATGGAGATTCAAAACTAAATTCTTCTAAAAATAGTATTTTGTTTGTAAAATCTATTTCATCTATTAAACCTGTTGTTAAAGATAAATTTCCACCAACTAGCTCACCTACTGCTTGTCCTTCTTTTATCATTCTAAATTCTGAGTCATCTGTTGCTAAATCATAATAATTGCTTTCTAGTCTTTTTAACATTTCATCAAGTAAATAATAGTTTGTATCTGGAGCATTTAATGATTTAAAATTTGGTCCAATAAATCCTATATTACCTGTTTTTTCGTGAATATAGTTTATATATGATGTTGAGTCACTATAACCACATATAATTTTATTATTTGATTTTATTGTGTTTAAATCTAAGTATTCATAAACGCTATTTGAATTGAATCCACCTTTTAATGACATTATGGCATTTATGTTTTTATTTGCATACATTTCATTAATGTCTTCTGCTTTTTCCTTAGCTGTTGCTCCATATCCAGTTGTATTTTTATATACGTTTTTGCCAAATACAACATTATATCCTCTTTCTTTTAGAAGTCTTTTTGCTTCTTTTATTTCTGGCATGTCTTCTTCATTTACTTTATCTGATGGACATACAACACCTATTGTATCTCCTTTTTTTAATTTGTTTGCAAACATATTTTTCTCCTTACTTTAAGTAATCTTTCTTTAAAGCTTCTCAAATGTTTTGTTAGCACCTTTTCCAAACGGTTTAAAATGTTTTACTCTATTTCATATTCTATATTATTTTTAAGTAAAAGTCAAAGAAATTGCATAGAAAAATGGGAGCCTTGGCTCCCTCCTGTTTAGCTTCTAAAACTCTTCCGTTCTTTCAATGTTTAAATTTCCAGCTTTTTCTACTTTGTATCTATAGTTTAGGTACAGTGGCTTTAGTTTTCAGTACTACAATATAAAATAACTCTGAAACCAATGTCGATGTCAGCAGTACCACTGTTGATGTAACGAATACCAGCCTGAGCCTCATCGTAAGTACTTATGTATTTTCCACCTCGAGAAATATTAGGTATGTATCCATCATAGTATCTCTCTGTAGTATATTCCAATAAGTTTCCTCCCATGTCATAGATATTACTTACTGCTCTCGTCTGCCCAGTTGGTACTAGTACTTGTGAACCGTTACTTTTAGTTTGCTTTTTCCCTGTTATGTCTATGTAATCAAATGTTGTATTAGAATAATTTCCCTCTGGTGAATTTGTTCCATAATCGCTATTTTTTATCTGTATAAAGCTTATTGCTGTATCCCATGCATAACTACTTACTAATTTTGTTGTTGCTGTAGCATATCCTTGAGCTGTATTCATTCCTTCTGCTAATGTTTTTGCATTTTCTTGTGCTATATAATTATATGGAGCTTGGCCACTTTTTATTGCTATTGTATTTTCTTGGCTTGCTACTTCTTCTCTCATTGTTTTCGCTTGCGTTGACTCTTTATCTCCTGCCTCGTATCTTCCTATATAATAGCCTCCCCATGCATTTACGCTTGTCTCTTCATCACTTGGTATTGTTTCTGCATAATCAGTTGTAATATCTTCTCCCAAAAAAGCTGTTCTTTTATATATTATTGTTGCTGTTCCACCTGCTGATAGGTTTATTGTTGCTCCTCCTTCATCTTCAGTTTTTGCTGGTATCCATACAAATTGGTTTCCATCACGATCTTCTATTACTATGCCATCTTCTACAGTCGTTGCTGAATCCTGTGCAACTTTAAATCCTGCTGGCACTCTTATTGAATTTGTTGGATTACATGAATCTGTTATTGTTGTATCTTTTTCAAATGGCTTATTTTGTTTTATTGCATCAGCTACTGTGCTTGCTGTATTATATTCTCCTTGGTTTCCACCATTTCCATTTAAATAACCATCCATAATGTCTGATACTTTGTTTAACTCACTTTGTTCATTTTTTGCTGCTTCTTCATATTTTTCTACTGCATTTTGTGCCCTTCTAAATATTCCATTTTGTCCAATGCTCAAGCTTATTGCTACTCCTGCTAAGATTAATAGTACTATTATTGTTACTACTAATGCTATTAGGGTTATTCCGTTTGGCTTGCTTTTTTATTTTTCTTATATTCAAACTTGTCTTTTTGTTTTTCATTAGAATTCTCCCTTCTTTTGTTTCTTTTTTTCATTTATTATTTGTCTTTGTTATGATTATCTCCATTTTTACAAATAGTATTTACGCATATACTTTTTCCTTTTTAAATATTTTCAATGTACTTATACTAAATGCATTATCCATAGTAATTTTATAATATCTTTGTTTTTTAGTCAAGCCATTTTTCTATTACATTTTTATTACACTTAAAACTGTTAATTTCTTTTATTTATTTTCTATATTAATAAGATTTATAATTTTTTATTTTTCTATTTCAAATACATTATCCCTGTATTTACTTCGTAATTAATGCCTTCTGCTCTTCTAGAATGAAACATATCCTTGTTGCATACTGTACATAAATTGCAATCATATATATTTTCTTCTAGTATTCCTTTTTCTTTTAGCATTATTTTGTTAATTAAAGTAGTATCTATTCTATATTGTTTTCCCTTTTCATTATGCATGTTTGTTTCTTCTATTACATTGTAATTTTTGCAAATATCCGTAAAAGTCTTTTCAAAAATTTCTTTTACGTCATCATTTACTAAAAAGCATTCTTTTCTAATATGTGGTCCTATAAAGCATAATATGTTTTTAGGATTGCATCCCATTTGATTTACTAACATATCTACTGCTTTATCACCTATTTTCTTAGTTGTTCCAGGCCATCCAGAATGTATATTTCCTATTACATTCTTTATAGGGTCATAAAAAAATAGAGGTGTACAATCTGCAAATGTTGTTGCTAAAATTGCACCTTTTTCTTTTGTTAATAACCCATCTATATTTGTTAGTTTATAACATGAATTATTATTTATGTCTTCCTTTTCTATTATTTTTATATTATTGGTATGTAATTGCTCTGGAAATATAATTTTCATTTTGTCTATATTTAATGATTCTGAGATTGCATTAAACTTTGTAATTCTTACATCTTTTTCTTTCTCATATTGAAATCCATTATTATATGCCTTTAAAGAAACCACAAGTTCTATTTTATCCTTAAATTCATCCAACTTTTTGAATTTAAGTAACTTTGTTTTTCCGTCATCTAAAATATAATAATTCTGCATTAAAAACCTCTCACATTTTGTTCCATCAGGATATTTAGCAAATTCATATGTCATTGTGAAATCACTTTCCTTAAAAATTTATATTATTATTATAATATATTATTGTTTAAATATCTATATATTTTTTATTTTAAAGCAAAAAAAATCTGGCGATAACCTATTTTCCAAGCAAGGTAACTCGCAAGTATCGTCGGCACAATAGAGCTTGACTTCCGTGTTCGGGATGGGAACGGGTATTGCCTCTATGTCATAATCACCAGAAAAGTTTTGTATACTATATACAAAATATTAAATTAAATATATAGCACACTCAAAAATATATAGTAGAATAAGGTAAACTTTACCTCATGCTTCTTTCCGTTCTCTCACTTAATCAATTTCTTGGTTAAGCCCTCGATTTATTAGTATTGGTTAGCTCAATGTATTACTACACTTACACCTCCAACCTATCTACCAAGTAGTCTTCTTGGAATCTTACTACCTTATCGGTATGGGATATCTTATCTTGGAGTGGGCTTCACACTTAGATGCTTTCAGCGTTTATCCCATCCATACTTGGCTTCACAGCTATGCTCTTGGTAGAACAACTGTTGCACCATCTGTATGTCCATCCTGGTCCTCTCGTACTAAGGACAGCTCTCCTCAAATATCCTCCGCCTGCGACAGATAAGGACCGAACTGTCTCACGACGTTCTGAACCCAGCTCGCGTACCGCTTTAATGGGCGAACAGCCCAACCCTTGGAACGTACTTCCGCTCCAGGATGCGATGAGCCGACATCGAGGTGCCAAACCTCCCCGTCGATGTGAACTCTTGGGGGAGATAAGCCTGTTATCCCCAGGGTAACTTTTGTCCGTTGAGCGATGGCATTTCCATTTACTTTCCACCGGATCACTAAGCCCTACTTTCGTATCTGCTCGACTTGTCAGTCTCCCAGTTAAGCTCCCTTCTGCCTTTACACTCTTTCGTGCGATTTCTGTCCGCACTGAGGGAACCTTTGGGCGCCTCCGTTACTCTTTTGGAGGCGACCGCCCCAGTCAAACTGCCCGTCTGACATTGTCCTTTAACCAGCTTATGATTACAAGTTAGATTTTAGTTAATTTAAGGGTAGTATCCCAACGTTGACTCCTATATGGCTGGCGCCATATACTCCCAGTCTCCTACCTATCCTGTACATAAATTAACCAAACTCAGTATCAAACTGCAGTAAAGCTCCATGGGGTCTTTCTGTCTTGTCGCAGGTAACTAGCATCTTCACTAGTACTACAATTTCGCCGGGGACATTGTCGAGACAGCGCCCAAATCATTACGCCTTTCGTGCGGGTCAGAACTTACCTGACAAGGAATTTCGCTACCTTAGGACCGTTATAGTTACGGCCGCCGTTCACTGGGGCTTTGGTTCTATGCTTCTCCTCTAGGGATAACATTTCCCCTTAACCTTCCAGCACTGGGCAGGCGTCAGCTCCTATACTTCATCTTTCGATTTAGCAGAAACCTGTGTTTTTGTTAAACAGTTGCTTGGGACTATTCTCTGCGACCAAATGTTACTTTGGTACCCCTTCTCCCGAAGTTACGGGGTCAGTTTGCCGAGTTCCTTAACAATGCTTCTCCCGTTCGTCTTAGGATCTTCTCCTCATCTACCTGTGTCGGTTTGCGGTACGGGTACTGTTATACAATATATACAAGCTTTTCTCGTCAGCGTGCTTCTTGGTACTTCGTTACTTTATTTTCACTATCCCTTTCGGTACGAGTTTTTCCTCTTCCTCGCTTACCTTCCACTTCTGCGTCCCTTGTATCTTTTAAGTATATCAGTAGTGCAGGAATTTCCACCTGCTGTCCATCAGATACGCCTTTCGGCCTCTCCTTAGGTCCCGACTTACCCTGGGCGGACGAACCTTCCCCAGGAATCCTTAGACTTTCGACGGCAAGGATTCTCACCTTGCTCTCGCTACTTATTCCAGCATTCTCTCTTCTATCTCGTCCACTAATGCTCTCGCTTTAGCTTCGTCCTACTATAGAATGCTCCTCTACCACTTGTATTACTACAAATCCGCAATTTCGGTGGATAACTTAGCCCCGGTAATTTTCCGCGCAACTTCACTCGACCAGTGAGCTATTACGCACTCTTTTAATGTGTGGCTGCTTCTGAGCCAACATCCTGGTTGTTTACGCAAAATCACATCGTTTCCCACTTAGCTATCCCTTTGGGACCTTAATTGACGGTCTGGACTCTTTTCCTTTTGACCACGGAACTTAGCTCCCGTAGTCTGACTCCTGGATATTAATATATGGCATTCGTAGTTTGATAGAGTTCAGTAACCTGGTTAGGCCCCTACCTCATTCAGTGCTCTACCTCCATATATCTTCCTCCAAGGCTAGCCCTAAAGCTATTTCGAGGAGAACCAGCTATCTCCGAGTTCGATTGGAATTTCTCCGCTATCCACAGTTCATCCGGTGCCTTTTTAACGACAATCAGTTCGGACCTCCGCTAGATTTTACTCTAGTTTCATCCTGACCATGGATAGGTCACCCGGTTTCGGGTCTATTACATATGACTTGAACGCACTTTTCATACTCGCTTTCGCTTCGGCTTCGTTCATTAAAAACTTAACCTTGCCATATACAATAACTCGCTGGACCGTTCTACAAAAAGTACGACATCGCACTTTAAATAGTGCTCTGTCTGCTTGTAAACATAGGGTTTCAGATTCTATTTCACTCCCCTCCCGGGGTTCTTTTTACCTTTCCCTCACGGTACTAGTTCACTATCGGTCACCAATTAGTATTTAGCCTTACGGGATGGTCCCCGCTCATTCATACGAGATTTCACGTGCCTCGTACTACTCTGGATACTACCTTGTCATCTTATCTTTCATATACTGGACTTTCACCACCTATGGTTTGCTTTTCCAAAACAATTCTATTAGATTTGATGAATCAATTATGTAGTCCGAACCCCAGATGTATTTCTACTTCTGGTTTGGGCTCTTTCTATTTCGCTCGCCACTACTTTAGAAATCGATTTTTCTTTCTTTTCCTATGGGTACTAAGATGTTTCAGTTTCCCACGTTCCCTTCTCATATACTACTTTACTCATATATGGATAGTTGGGCTCTTTTTCCCAACTGAGTTTCCTCATTCGGAGATCTCTGGCTATATCGGATATGTGCTCCTTACCAAAGCTTTTCGCAGCTTATCACGTCCTTCTTCGGCTTTTGGTGCCTAGGCATTCACCCTACGCTCTTAGTAGCTTAACCT
>CAKNJR010000010.1 GCA_930986425.1 uncultured Clostridium sp.
ATTAAAACTAAATTCCGGTCATTCTTCATATGGAATTTAGTTTTAAAATTAAGGATAATATAAAATGCTAGTGAGTCAATATTGACAAAAAAAGATAGAAAATATAAAATTAAATTACAAAAATTGAAAAAGGAATTAAAAGAAAATGAAAATGGTCGAAAGCCTTGGGGCTGTATATATATATATATATATATCGTAAGATTTAACAAAACAAACTTATGTAAACATAGAGATAAAGCTATGCTTTTTAGACGCATTTAAAAACGCGTTTAATGTGCATAGCTTATTTTGATGTAAATGACTGTAATAATATAAAATTTTTGTTAAAAGCAATCAAAAAAGATTGCACAAAATATTCTTATATGATATAACATAAAAGAAGAAAAAGCTGGTTAAAATATAACACAGGAGGAAATAATATGAAAAACAATTTTAAGATAAGTAAAAGAAGTAAAAAACAAAATTTTAAAAATGAAGCTCATGAATTAAACAACAAATTTTTAAGAAAATTAGAAAAGGATATAAAGCGGAATAACATTAATTGCGCTAGTTGTTACGATAATAGTTTTACTAATTTTAGCAGCAGTTGCTCTCAATTTAACAATAGGACAAAATGGAATAATAACTAGAGCAATGGATTCAACAGAAAGAACTGAAATTGCAGATGAGAGAGAAGCGATAATATTAGCTTATCAAGCATGTTTAGTTGATACTCTAGGTGGAAATGTAACAGCAAAGCAATTAGAAGATGAATTAAAAAGTCAAGGAAGGGATGTATCTGTAACTCAAGAAGGAGAAAATTTGATTGTAACATATAATCAAACTAAAAGAACATATCAAGTAAATCAAAATGGAGATGTATCACAAGTGGCAAATGCTGCTATATCAATAAGCATGGAAGTAGCTTATAATAATGTAGCTTTAAATGCTGATGATTTACCAAACGTAAAAGAAGTAACAAGTGAGAATGTTCCAATACCTGAAGGTTTCTACTATGTAGGTGGAGCAAAAGATACCGGATTAGTTATTTCAGATGTTGAAGGTGACGATTTAGATAATACATTACAAGGTAACCAGTTTGTATGGGTACCTGTAAATCAAAATCAAGTTCTAAAAATTGAGGTAACAAGTGAAGAAAATATTACAGGGATAACATTATATAATCCAGATGATACAACTCAAACATTAACTGCAAGCGGAAAAACTTTCAGTCAAGAGATACCAATAAGTCAAAATGGAACTTATGAATTAGAAGTAACAACGGATTCAGAAAGCAAAATAGAAGAGTTGCAAGTAACAAGTCTATATGCGCAAGACATGGAATCATGGGTAGATGAATATTTAGATTACGTTTTTAAATCAGAAGGAATAACTAAAGAGAATTGGTTAGAACATGTAGAAAATATGGAATACTCAGAAAGATACAATACTATTTCAGAGTTTTTAAGTGCAAAAGGATATACTTCTTTAGAAACATTTTTGAATGATAAAAATATTGAAGAAGGTATAATAGATAGTACAGGAGAAGAAGGAAAAGAACAAATTGAAAAATTAAAAAGAAAATTTGGTAAGGAAGCAATTTTATATTTATATTTAAATGCTAATGAAATTTATATAGCAGATAGAAAAAGTGAATTCGCGGATTTTTTATATGAACTATATGTCATGTCAATGCAATTATCAACAAAGATTCAACTAAATGGATTCGTAGATAATAATCAGAACACTGAGAGTGTAGACAAGTATGGAGGATTTTATATTGGTAGATATGAGTCAGGAGGAATAGGGCAATATTTGGGTTCGGATCATATCTTTTTCCCAGAGGAAGTTGTTGTTAAAAAAGGCTGGGAAGAAATAATAGATGAAGATTTTGAATTATGTGAAGAACTTGCAGAAAATATATATAAAGATAATCAGGTTGTGAAAACACAGATTATAAGTGGAGCTGGTTGGGATAGAACCATGAATTGGTTAATAGAAACTGGAAGCAAGACGTCTTATGAGGTATATGCAGATAGCAGTACTTGGGGAAATTATAGGAATGCAGTTGGCAATGCAGCGATTGGTGCAGGAGAATATACTTCAACAGGAACTAGTGAATATTGGAAAGCTAACAATATATATGATTTAGCTGGAAATTACTCTGAGATGACACAAGAAAAAAGAGAAAATGATGTACTGCGTAGAGGAGGACAAGTTTTTGGTGGCACTTGTAGTCCTAATGAATATGTACCAGCAGGAATAAGAAATGAAGAGCTTGCTAGGACAGAAGGCGCATTCCGTGTTCAACTATTCATAAACGTATAAACCAAAGAGATAGGGGAAAAGAAATTGAAAAAAAGTAAAAAAGTAATATTAATAATCATAAGTTTAATACTTTTAATAGGTGTTTGTGCAATAGTGTATTTTGTTATTAACAATAAGCCATTATATGAAATAAAAAATTACTTTGGAGAAACAATAACTAATTACGAAACAAATAAAATGGCATTTGTTATAGAAAAACAAGCAGATAATGTAGAAATAAAAGTAAACGGACAAGAATATAAAGAAAATCAAGGATTTTACAAAGAAGGAACATATGAAATAGAAACTACACTAAACGGAAAAACAAAAACTGAAACAATAAAAATAAATCCAATAGACAAGCAAAACGAGTACAATATATTTTTAGTAAAAGAAACATTACCAATATTATTATCAAGCTTTGATATGGTAAAATATAAAGATGTTCCTTCGTATATATTTTATGATAGAGATGATACCTTAAATATAGATAATATTAAAGCAATGTTTACAAATGTTACTGTATCAGAATATACTGGGAAAGCGGATATTTTAAATAATCAATTTTCTCAAAATATAGTACCAGAAGTAAAAGAATTTATAAAAAATATTTTGGCGGAAGATGAAAATGCGTATTTTAATGTATATGTAACAGCTGAATATTATTGGATGGGCTTAATAGCGGTTGAAGGACTAGGTCTTTCAGATGATAGAGTTCATACAACAATGTATTCATGTGGAACTAATGATTATGCTAATTGCCGTATTGAAGAGCAAGGAAATGTATATGAGGACTATACAAAAGAAAAAGAAGATTTTAATAATGAAATAGATAAAGTAAAGTCAAATTTATATAATGAAGACGAGGATTTTGTTTATCTTTCGACGGGAAGAGGAGAAAATTTAGAAATATATCCAGCATTGCTAAATGTTTTAAGAGAAAACGTAACATATTATTTGCAATATCCAGAATTGTTACAGATTGAAAATGCTCAAATAAAGTCGGAACTAGATAATGCAAATATTGAAAAAATAGTATTAAGAGATGAATTTAATAATCTTACAGAAGAGCAAAAACAAGATTTATATAAATGTATAGGTATAAATAAAGCAGAATTTGATGAAAAATATTTTAATGAAACTGGCAAAGACTATTTAATAATAACTGGAACGAAGCCATTTTATGCTGGATTTACGCAAGAAGAGTTTGAAAACATAATTGAACAAATAGTAAATAAATATGGAGAAGAATATAAAATTCTATATAAACCTCATCCTATGGCATTGCCAGATGAAAATGCAGAGGAATATTTAAATAGCATGAATATTGAAGTCTTACCGGGAAGAATGCCTCTTGAAGCGATTACATTCGTATATGACAATTTAAAATTGGGTGGATTTGCTAGTTCATTGTATATGAATATTGATAGTGGTAATACGCTATTCTTTATAAGTAGAAGCAAAGAAGATTTAGTAACACCATTAGATACTTTATATGATGAGTTGTTCTCGGATGCAGAATTTATACAACCAAATATTTAATTTATTGCATAGAGTTAAGAGTAAAAAATACTTTTAGCTCTTTATTAATTTAAAAATAGAATAAAAATTAAAATAAGGTAAATTATATTAATAGAGAAGGAAATTATTTATGAAAAAACTCTATGGAAAAGAACTACTTGAAAAGGAATTAAAGGGAAGCTATTTGTTTTTTATTAAAGAAAACGACTTTGATGGAAAAGGATATGGTCTTATTCATGATGAATCAGTCCATAATCAAAATGTTGTTAGCATAGCATCTGTTGGATATGGTTTTTGTGCATTAGTCGTTGGAGTAATTCATGGATATTTGAAATTTGATGAAGCAAAAAGAATTGCCAACAAAACTTTAGATACAATTTTAAATGAATTAAATCAAGTAAATGGATTTTATTATCATTTTATGAAAACTTCATCACAAAAATCCTATGAAGACTATGAAATCTCAATAATAGATACAGCTCTTCTGTTATGCGGAGCAATTTTAGCAGGAGAATTTTTTAAGGGGGAAATAAAAGAAAAAGCTACAATAATATATGAAAAAGCTAATTGGAGATGGTTTTTAGATGATAAAAGTAAACAATTTTATATTAGTTATTTGAAAAATGAAGGTTTTAGTGGAAGATGGAGTGCTTATGCAGAACAGCTAATGATTTATATTTTAGCAATTGCCTCACCGACATTTAATGTAGATATAGATGTATATGATTACTTTGATAAGCCCAAAGCAGATTATGGCAATATAAAAAATATTGTATACAGCCACTGCGGTTCTTTGTTTACTTATCAATATTCTCATGCATTTTTCGATTTTAGAAATAAAAAAGATAAAAATGGAATTAATTGGTTTGAAAATTCTGTTAAAGCGACTTTGGCAAATAGGCAATATTGCATTAATAATATGAACAAATACAAGACTTTTGGCGAAAATGCTTGGGGACTTACTGCTAGATTAACTCCGACTGAATATAATTCAAGTATAGGTGCAGAGCCTTGCAATGCAAATTTAGATGTGGAAAATGATGGTACTGTTGCTACTTCTGGAGCTATTGGTTCAATTGTATTTACTCCTGAATATTCGATAAAAGCTATGGAGAATTATTATAACAATTTTCCTGAACTTTGGTCAGATTATGGTTTTAATAATAGTTTTAACTTTGAAGGAGAAAAAACTTGGTTTGCGAATGAGAACTTGGGGATAGATAAGGGCATTGGTTTATGTATGATAGAAAATTATTTGAATGGCTCTATTTGGAAGTACTTTATGAAAAATGAGTTTGTGCAAAAAGGTATGGGAGAGATTTTTGTAGGAGAAATTTAGAATATAAAAATCTAACATTTTCCATTGTATAAAACTAGTTTTTGTGGTATTATGTACGTGGCACTTTAAATGGCACTTTAAGTGACACTTTAAATGATACATTAAAAGATACTTTAAAATATAAAATGCAAAACTGAAAGGAATAATGCAAAATGAACGATAACATAGTAATAAAGGGAGCAAAAGAACACAATTTAAAAAACATAAGCTTAGAAATACCAAAAAATAAATTAGTAGTTATTACAGGTTTATCAGGTTCAGGAAAATCATCATTAGCATTTGATACACTTTATGCAGAAGGTCAAAGAAGATATGTTGAAAGTTTATCTTCTTATGCTAGACAATTCTTAGGAATAATGGATAAACCAAATGTTGAATCAATAGATGGATTATCTCCTGCAATATCAATAGACCAAAAAACCACATCTAAAAACCCACGTTCAACAGTTGGTACTGTCACTGAAATATATGACTATATTCGTTTACTTTATGCTAGAATAGGTGTGCCATATTGTCCTAAATGTGGTAAAAAAATAGAAAAGCAAACTGTTGACCAAATTGTAGATAGTGTTTTGGAACTTGATGAAGGTACTAGAATTCAAATTCTAGCACCAGTTATCAGAGGCAGAAAAGGTGAATATAAAAAGCTTCTTGAGGATTTTGCAAAAGAAGGATTTGTGCGTGCTAGAGTTGATGGAAACACAGTGGAGCTTACAGATGATATTGAAATAGATAGAAAGAAAAAGCATAATATAGATATAATTATTGATAGATTAGTAATTAAATCAGACATTAGGGCAAGACTTACTGAATCAGTTGAAACTGCTATGAAATATGCGAATAACTTGGTTACAGTAGATATACCGGGCAAAAAAGAGCTATTATTTAGCGGTAATTATGCCTGCCCTGATTGTGGTATAAGTTTTGAAGAACTATCTCCAAGAATGTTTTCATTCAATAACCCTGTTGGAGCTTGTCCAACTTGTACAGGTATTGGTTATTTAATGAAAATGGACGAAGATTTAATTATACCTGATAAAAATCTTACTTTATACAATGGTGTAAAAGCTTTTGGCGCAAGCACTATGAAAAAAGGAGATACAATTGCTAAAATGTATTTTGAAGCAATTGGAAGACATTATGGAGTAGATATTTCAAAGCCAATCAAAGACTTACCAAGAGATTTCTTAGATAAAATTCTTTACGGTACAGGTGATGAAGAAATAGAGTTTGAATATGAAACAGCTTTCGGTGTTAGAAGAAACAAAGTACCATTTGAGGGTGTAATTCCAACACTTGAGAGACGTCATAGAGAAACAAAGTCTCAAGGCATGATGCAATTCTATGAAATGTATATGAGCAATATGGAGTGCCCTGATTGTCATGGTGCAAGACTTAAAAAAGAAAGTTTATCTGTAAGAGTGGGAAGCAAGAATATTAATGAACTTACAGATATGTCAATTTTCCACATTAAAGAATATTTAAATAGTTTAACTTTAAGTGAGAAAGACAGCATGATTGCTGACCAAATCTTAAAAGAATTAGATAAACGTTTACAATTCTTAATTGATGTTGGACTTGACTATTTAACATTATCTAGAAGTGCAGCGACTTTATCTGGTGGTGAAGCTCAAAGAATTAGGCTTGCTACTCAAATAGGTTCAGGATTAACAGGAGTTATGTATATACTTGATGAGCCAAGTATAGGTTTACATCAAAGGGATAATGATAAATTAATTGCTACACTAAAAAAACTTAGAGATTTAGGAAACTCAGTTATAGTTGTTGAGCATGATACTGATACAATGTATGCCGCAGACCAAGTAATAGACATTGGCCCTTATGCAGGTGTACACGGCGGAAATGTTATGGCTCAAGGCACAGCTGAAGAAATTGCTAAAGTCCCTGATTCAATAACAGGTCAATATTTATCTGGAAGAAAACAAATTCCAGTACCTAAAAAGAGAAGAAAATCTAATGGTAAATCTATTGAGGTTGTGGGAGCAAAAGAGCATAACTTAAAAAATATAAGCGTTAAATTTCCACTTGGAGAATTCATTTGCGTAACGGGTGTTTCAGGTTCTGGAAAGAGTACTTTAATAAATGAAGTTTTGTATAAAAATATTAATAGGGCTTTAAATAAATCAAATGAAAAAGTGGGAAGCTGTAAAGAGGTAAAAGGACTTCATAATATTGATAAAATAATCAATATTGACCAATCTCCAATAGGTAGAACTCCTCGTTCAAATCCAGCAACATACACAGGTGTATTTGATTTTATTAGAGAAATATTTGCAACTACAAATGAGGCGAAAATGCGTGGATATGATAAAGGCAGATTTAGTTTTAATGTTCCCGGAGGTAGATGTGAAGCTTGTTCAGGTGATGGAATAATTAAAATAGAAATGAATTTCTTGTCTGATGTATATGTTCCTTGTGAAGTATGTAAAGGAAAAAGATATAACAAGGAAACTCTTGAAGTTAAATATAAAGGAAAAAGTATATCTGATGTACTTGATATGACTGTTGAAGAGGCTTTACAATTTTTTGAAAATATACCTAGAATTAAACAAAAAATACAAACATTATATGATGTAGGTTTAGGATATATTAAATTAGGTCAACCATCTACAACTTTATCTGGTGGTGAGGCTCAACGTATTAAACTTGCAACAGAGCTTTCAAAAAGAGCAACAGGTAAAACTTTATATATCTTAGATGAACCTACAACAGGTCTTCATATTGATGATGTACACAGATTAGTAGATATTTTACAAAGATTAGTTGATACAGGAAATACTGTAATAGTAATTGAGCATAATTTAGATTTAATAAAAACAGCAGATTATATAATTGACTTAGGTCCAGAAGGTGGAGACAAAGGTGGAGAAATTATTGCTGTTGGAACACCGGAAAAGATTTGCCAAAATGAGAGAAGTTTTACGGGGCAGTTTTTAAAACCTTATTTGGAAAAATAATTACAATTTTACAAAAAACAGAAAGGAATTTGTGAAAAATGAGTAATATAGTTATTGGAATTGAAGGAATGGTTGGAGCTGGTAAAACATCCATTTGCGACGAATTATTGAATCTAATACCTAATAGCATTTTTGTGGATGGAAGCAAAATTTATAGAGCTTTAATTGAGGCATTACATATGGCAAAGGATAACATAAATAGCTTAGAACAAATGGCAATGCTTACACCATTTGATTTATTAAAAAAATTGCAAGTAGAATTTAAAATAGAGGATAAAAAAACTGTTATATATATTGCAGGAAAAAAAGTTAATGAAGAAGCTATGAAAAGTATGCAAAATTCAATTGGTGTTTCTAAAATGGCGAATCAGGCAGATAACAGTAAACTATTTGCATTTGCACATCAAATAATACAAGAATATAGCAAAAAGTTTAATATTATAGTTTCAGCAAGGGATTTAGTAAAAATTTATCCAGAAATGGATTTGCATATTTTTATTACCGCTTCTCTTGAAGAAAGAGTACAAAGAAGATATAATCAATTAAAAGGTGAATATACAATTGATGAAGTAAGAAATTCAATTATACAAAGAGATATATTACATGAAAAATCCGGCTTTAACGAAACATTTGATAAAACTGTTAAAGTTGATGTGACAGGAGATTCAAGTGCAAAAGAATCAGCTAAAAAGATTTTTGATAAATATATTAGCAAATTGTTAAATGATTAATAATAGAATATTGCAAAATAAATCGTAAAAATTTTAGTAACAAGACAAGCCAAAATAGATATAATAATACTAGAAGGGAAGCAATATAAAAATGAGTACATATGTAAATGAAAAGTTAAAAAAATTCAATAATGATATTAAAGATAAAAGAATTGCAATAATTGGAATGGGGGTAAGTAATAAACCACTTATAGATTATTTTTATAATCATGGAGCAAAGGTTACAGCTTTTGATAACCGAGATAAAGAAAAAATAGATAGTGATATAATTGCTAAACTTGACAATTATAATATGAACTATTATTTCGGCGAAAACTCATTAGAACATTTAATAGGTTTTGATTATATTTTTAGAGCTCCAAGTTGTAGACCTGATACTCCAGAAATAGTAAAAGAAGTAGAAAGAGGAGCAATACTTACATCTGAAATTGAAAAAGTGCTTGAACTTGCACCATGCAAAGTTGTTGGAGTTACTGGAAGTGATGGAAAAACAACTACAACTACTTTGATTTACAAAATATTAGAAGCAAATGGATATCATTGCTTTTTAGGAGGTAATATAGGAACTCCACTATTTACTGAAATAGAAAATATGAAACCAGAAGATATAGTTGTTCTAGAATTAAGTAGTTTCCAACTTATGAATATGAAAATAAGCCCTCAAATTGCAGTTGTTACAAATATTGCTCCAAACCATCTAAATGTACATAAAGATTATCAAGAATATATAGATAGTAAGAAGAATATTTTCTTACATCAAAATGAGCAAGGGTTATTAGTTATAAATAAGGATAATGAAATAACAAAAGAATTTTATAAAGAAGCAAAAGGTAAAGTAAGATTTTTTAGTAGTAGAGAAATTTTAGATGATGGAGTTATTTTTGATAGAAATGACAACATCATAAAAGTTTGTGAAGATGGTGTTAGAAAACATTTTGTAAAAAAAGAAAATATGAAATTAAGAGGAGTGCATAATTGTGAAAATGCAGCTGCTGCAATTGCAGCAACTCTTGAACTATGTAAAGAAGATACTACTCGCAAAACAATTGAAAATTTTCCGGGTGTTGAGCATAGAATAGAATATATAAGAACAATTAATGGAGTAGAATGGTACAATGATTCAATAGGAACTAGTCCAAGTAGAACAATTGCAGGATTAAATTCATTTGATGAGAAAATAGTTCTTATTGCAGGTGGATATGATAAACATTTAGATTATGAACCAATTGCAAAACCTATAATTCAAAATGTAAGTAAACTAATATTAGTTGGTCAGACATCTGAAAAAATCCAAAATGCAGTATTGGAAGAAGAGAAAAAAGAAGGCAAGAGTATTCCAATTTATAGATGTAATACATTAGAGGAAACAATTCAAAAAGCTAAAGAAGTAGCAATAGAGGGAGAAGTAGTATTATTTTCACCAGCAAGTGCAAGTTTCGATATGTTTAAAAACTTTGAAGAAAGAGGAAATAAATTTAAAGAATTAGTAAATGAAATTTAATTTTATTATGATTAAAGATTACATTTATTAATAATATTATAAGTTAAAAACAATTATTCACATGAGGAAAATCTCCTACATAATATAGTGTAGGAGGTTATTTTATGAATTATCAAAGTTATGAAGATTATATGAGAAGTGTATTAGGCAATTCCTATGCTAATGAATATACGAATGTTCCTACATATGCCAACCCTGCTAATATGCAAACTCAAACGAATATGTCAAATCAAATGAATATGACAAATCAAAGTACTATGCCGGGACAAATAAATATGCAAAATCAAACAAGTTTTCAAAGTTCGATGAGAGAAAACACAGAACAAAATATGGAAGAGTCAGAAGAGATATTAAGAATTCAAAGAATGTATCCGGATATTTATTGTTTATTAATGCCAATGGTAAATAAAATAGTAGAAGAAAATAATGATAGAGAAATAACGGATAATTTAATTGAGTCTATGACTATGGAGATATATAATAATATTGAAGATGATATGATTAATTCTTCAAGAACAACAAATTCAAAAACTAATAATACTATGGCTCAGTCATCACAAACAGGAAATACACAAAGACAATCTATACAGTCAAATAATACTACTACAAGAAATACCGTATCAAACACAATGCAAAATTCAAGAAGAATAGGAAATCCTACACTAAGAGATTTAATTAAGATTTTAATAATAAGAAGGCTACTTGAACACAGAAGAAATACAAGAAGAAGTTCAGTGGTGAATAATAATTTTAGCGTACCTGTTAATCAAAATATAGGAATGAATAATAGTTATACTCCTGTAATAAACCAAAATCCTATGATGAACCAAAGTCCTGTAATGCAAAGAACTACTATGCAAAATTCACAAATACAAAGTGCACCAATGCAAAGTATGGATAGGCAAGTAAGTGCAAATATGAATCGAATGGATTATCCTTTTGCTAATTATTTTGCTACTCCTTATCCAGAAGATGAATATGCAAATTAAAAATGTAAAATTGAAAAAAGAAGCAGAAGCAGAAATTTCTGCTTCTTTTGTGTTTAATTATATTGTTATCTAATGAAACAAATTTA
Source organism: uncultured Clostridium sp. (assembly GCA_930986425.1). Classification (GTDB taxonomy): domain Bacteria; phylum Bacillota; class Clostridia; order TANB77; family CAG-508; genus CAG-793. The sequence goes on from CAKNJR010000010.1 coordinate 11,432, forward strand.
TAATTTGCAGAAACGAAAAAACATATTTTATTGACTTTTAATTTAGCAGATGATAGAATCCAAGTAAGGATGAATAAAATATAATAATATTGTAAAAAATAGACAAAAGAGGAGTAAAGAAATGGCAGTAACAGAAGAAGTAAAAGTGAGAAAACACAATTTAAGGTTATATCCAAAATATTTGATGCTTGGTTATGATTTACTATTTTTTTATGGCATAAGAGTAATGTTTTTATTAGATGTAAAAGGAATTACTGAATCTCAAATATTACTAGCTGCTACGGTGTATGCCTTATCCATGATAGTAATGCAAGTTCCAGCTACTTTGCTTGCGTCAAAAATAGGATATAAAAATACAGCAATAGCAGGCAATATTTTTAATATAATTTGGGCGATTTTGATAATTACGTTTAATGGATTTGCAGGACTTGCTCTATCACAATTTGTTAGTGCAATAGCATTTGCCTTAAAATATGTATCTGAGCCAAACTTGTTAAGTACATCTATTCCACAAGCACCAACTTATCAAAGAAATGAAATATTTTCAAGATTAGATAAAAAAGGTTTTTCAAGATACTGCATATTTTCTGCGGTATCCACGATTATAGCGGGATTTTTGTATGATATAAATCCATATATTCCAATATTTTTGTGCTTAATATGCGTAATAGCAGCAACTGCTATATCTTTTAATTTTTATGATATACAAGAGGAAGAAAGTAAGGAAAGTTTTAAAGATTATATCAAAGATTTGAAAAAAGGATATAAATTTATAACAAAATCAAAACGCCTAAGAGCATTGCTTGTTATGACAGGAGCTGTTTGGGGAATAATTGTACTTTTAGATTCTTATCAATTAACCTTGTTACAAGATATAGGAGCAACATCTGTTCAAGTAGGTTTCATATTTGCTATGTTTGAGTTAACTAGAGGACTATTTTCAAATACAGCATTAGACTTTAACAAGAAATTTAAAAATAGGTCTTTAACCAATATTTTATTAACATTTGCTATTGGATTTATATTAGCAGGAATTATTGCTATGTCACAACTTCCATTCTATACAAAGCTAGTAATCATTGTTGTTATATTATTAATTATGGGAGCTGCAAATGCAATAGACCAAATTCTTGCTAAAAAATATGTTAATAATTTTGCTAGTACAAAAATCTTGCCGGCTATATATTCATCAAAATCAATTTGCGATAATATATTTAGAACTATTATTACACTTTTAGGTTCTGCTATTGTTGGCATATACAATATAGATATTGCTATGATTGTAATGGGAATTTTTATATTAATATTAACATTAGTTCTTACAGTGTATTCAAAGGATAAGTTGGGATTAAAACCGGAAGAGTATACACAAAAGGATATTTATAAGAGATAGATAAAAAATTAATATAATTTAAAATGCAAAAGATAAATATCATCTTTTGCATTTATTATGTATAAATAAAATAAATCTTCATATAATAATATTAGCTAAAACAGAGGAGAAGATTTTGAAAATGGTGTCTGATATAAATTATTGGAGTAAAGTATTAAAGCGTTTATTTTTATTAGCTTTAACAGTAGTGATTATACTCATTTGTTTCAAATTGTCAGTATTTTATATGCCATTTCTAGTATCCTTTGTTTTGGCTTTATTATTGGAGCCACTAATTCGTTTTCTTATGAAAAAATGTAAATGGACAAGACGATTTAGTAGCATTTTTGTCATGGTTATAGCATTACTTATAATAGCCGGGCTTTTAGCATGGGGAATAGTGACATTATTTTCAGAAGCCAACAATTTGCTAGAAGATTCAGAAATGTATTATAACAATGCCAAAGAAATGATGAATAGTTTCACACAAAATATAAATATACTTGATAAAGTTCCAGAAGAGTTAAGGGCAAGCATAGAACAAGTAGAAAGTAATGTGATAAATTCAATCACCTCAGGAATTACAAATATTCTTACAGGAATAACTAATTGGATAATGGAAATTCCAAATTTAGTTTTATCAATATTTTTCTCAGCAATGGCATTGTATTTCTTATGCACAGATAAGATATATATGATAGACCAATTAGAGCACCATTTGCCAGAAGTTTGGATGAAAAAACTAACTAAACATTTGAGAGAAATAGCAAAAGCTTTAGGACAATATTTAAGGGCAGAAGCTACACTTATATTCGTATCATTTGTAATTTCATTAATCGGACTTACGGTATTTCAATTAGTTGGGTTAAATGTTGAATTTCCGCTTCTTGCAGCACTAGGAATAGGATTTATAGATGCGCTCCCTATACTAGGTTCAGGAACAGCAATGATACCTTGGGCTATAATAAGTGCTTTAAATGGCGACATTGTGCTAGGCGTAGCTATACTTGGCTTATGGGTAATAATGAGTGTTGTAAGGCAATTTTTAGAGCCAAAATTAGTTAGCAAACATATAGGTATACACCCAGCTTTTACATTAATTGCAATGTACACAGGATATAAAATATGGAATGTATGGGGACTTATATTAGGTCCAATATTACTTATAATCTTCAAAAACATTTTTGCTGGTATACTTGATAAAGGTGTGATGAAAGCGATATTTGATAGGCAGTCTTAAGCTATTGAAATACAAAAGCTCAATAATTAAACATAGATGCACCCTTATTGAAGCAAAGATATTTAATCAACTGGCATATATACAAATTCATCTTCAGGAGCTTTAATGGTTTTTATATTAGAAATTTCTAAAATAGGAATTTCACCATTATAGTTTCCTTTTTTTATTGTGCCAGTAGCTTCTATCCAACAGCCAGAATCGAAATTTTGAGCTGTGTTACATTCAGAAAGCATACCAACAATTACAGCACCTTGGTTATCATCAATAATCATAGTTCTAGCAATGACAAATTGTGTGCTAGAGAAATCAGGTAACCTATATACATATCCAGTTAATTTATACGTTTTTCCAACATAATTGTTAATGCTTTCATGTGAAGCTTTCAAAAAGTTTGTATACTCATCAGTGGTTATTTCAATAACGTCACTAGATTCTGCTAAATTACTTTTAGAAGCGGAAACCATTTTAAAAATAGCAAATATGAGTAGGGCAATGATTAATATAGTCAATATTACTAAACATACTTTCCAAATCTTTTTACTATTTATTTTAAAATTACAAATAAACATACATTTCACTCCTTATGGATTGCATTTGCCCAGTTTGTGCATGGCTAAAGATAAATGCAATATAACTTTGTTTTACTAGAGTGTATGATGAAACGATTGTCCTTTATTACATATTTTTTCAGTTGGGGGACGGTCCTTAAATGAAAAATTAAATTTATACCTGCAAAAAGTGGCAACTTTTCTAAAAATATGCCCGCAAAAAGTGGCAACTTTTCAAAAAACATACCTGCAAAAAGTGGCAAAAACATTGAAAATTAAAAAAATATGTTAAAATAATTATGAATAAAATAACTAATTGAGAAAAGAGAGCCACCTCTCTTTCGAGAAGGTGGCCTCTCCCAACACATTTTTATTGCAGCTTGCATCGGGTTGATAGCTTACTTAATTTCCTGGCCAACATGTCCAGGAGCTTGAGCCCCGTCAGCTGGCCGTTCTTGTCGCACGGGTTCTTCCACAAGTTCTTCCGGCTCTTCGAACTCATATTGAAATGGCTCGACGAATTCCTTAGAGTACCTCCATGCAATCAGTATTGCCACAATGTCAATGGCAATTGTGAAGATTAACCCTAAGATGCTGCTCAATACGAAATTTCCGGAAATATTTCCGAAAATTGTGCGCATCACCAAAAACAAGATGACGTTGCACACGCTCGTAAGAGCAACGCATACGATGGTCCTTTTCTTTGACTTAGGCCATACAAACTTGTAGAATGTAAAGCCGAAAACGAAAATAGCCATGCCCAAAGCGAGCATGCTCAAAAAGATGATGTCCATGATACTCTCCTTGGTGTGTGGTGCTCGCTGCGAAATGTGTTTTTTATCTGAAACAGAAAATCTGTACATATTATTATACCACAATTTAGCAAGAAATGCAAATTTAACATAATTTTATTCGGTAACGGACCTAAAACAAAAATTTAAAAAAGGTCCGTTCCTAATGAAAAAATTCCCTACAAATTATTGCAAAAATAATAATTACGTGATATATTATACTAGTATTAAAATGATTACTTACGAGAAAAGAGGAATATTATGAAATTATTTAAATCATACAGTGAAAAAGAAGTAAAAAGAGTAATGCCATTAGTAAACAAAATAAATGGCTTAGAACCAGAAATGGAAAAACTTTCTGATGAAGAATTAAGAAAAAAGACAGATTATTTCAAAAAAGAATTAAAAGATGGAAAAACATTAGATGATATACTTCCAGAAGCATTCGCAGTTGTTAGAGAAGCTTCAAAAAGAGTTTTAGGCATGAGACATTTCGATGTTCAGTTAATTGGTGGTATTATATTGCACCAAGGTAGAATAGCAGAAATGAAAACTGGTGAAGGTAAAACATTAGTTGCTACACTTCCAGCATACTTAAATGCTTTAACAGGTGAAGGCGTTCATGTTATTACAGTAAACGATTACTTAGCTAAAAGAGATAGTGAATGGATGGGAAAACTATATAATTTCTTAGGACTATCTGTTGGCTTAGTAATTAGTGGAATGAAGCCAAATGAAAAACAACATGCATACAATTGTGATATTACTTATGGAACAAATAACGAATTTGGGTTTGATTACTTAAGAGATAACATGGTTGTATATGCAAATCAATTAGTTCAACGTAAACTAAACTATGCAATTGTCGATGAAATTGATAGTATTTTAATTGATGAGGCTAGAACTCCTCTTATAATTTCAGGTAGAGCAAACCAAGCTTCTGACATATACAAAAAAGCAGATAGATTTGTATCAAAACTTGAATCTAAAACAATTATAGAAGAAGATGTTAAGGATGAAGCACAAGCAGAAGACAATGAAAAATATGACTATATTGTTGACTTAAAGGCAAAATCTGCATCATTAACACAAAAAGGTATTGCAAAAGCTGAAAAAGAATTCGGATTAGAAAATTACAATGATATAGAAAACTCAGAATTAGTTCATGCTGTAAACCAAGCTTTAAGAGCTCATGGAATAATGAAAAAAGATGTAGATTACATAGTTAAAGATGGACAAGTATTAATAGTTGATGAATTTACCGGACGTATAATGTATGGTAGAAGATACAACAATGGTTTACATCAAGCAATTGAAGCAAAAGAGCACGTAAAAGTTGCAGATGAATCAAAAACTTTAGCAAATATTACATTCCAAAACTACTTTAGAATGTATGATAAATTATCTGGTATGACTGGTACTGCTATGACAGAGGAAGAAGAATTCCAAGAAATATACAAATTAGATGTTATAGAAATACCAACAAACAAACCAATGATTAGAAAAGACAATCCAGATATAATTTACAAAAATGAAGATGCTAAATTTAGAGCAGTTATAAGAGATATAAAAGCAAGCTATGAAAAAGGACAACCAGTTCTAGTTGGTACAGTATCAATTGAAAAATCTGAAAAACTTAGCAAAATGCTTAACAAAGAAAGAATCCCACATCAAGTATTAAACGCAAAATATCATGAAAAAGAAGCTGAAATAATTGCTCAAGCTGGTAAATACAAGGCAGTTACAATAGCTACTAACATGGCTGGACGTGGTACAGATATTATGCTTGGTGGTAATAGCGAATATTTAGCTAAGCAAGAAATGAGAAAGAAATATTCTTCAGAAGAAATTGAAGAAGCAGCAGCATTTAATGAAACAGACAATGGAGATATAATAGCTAGAAGAAAATTATATAGAGAATTAGTAGATAAATATGAAAAAGGCATAGAAGAAGAAAAGAAAAAAGTTGTCGAAGCTGGTGGTTTAAAAATAATTGGTACAGAAAGACATGAGTCAAGACGTATTGACAACCAGTTAAGAGGACGTTCAGGACGTCAAGGAGACCCTGGAGAATCAAGATTCTATATTGGACTTGATGATGATTTAATGAAAATCTTCGGTGGAAATGCCATTACAAAAGTATATAATACATTAGGCGCATCAGAAGATATGCCAATAGAGTCAAGAGTTATATCTAAGGCTGTTGAAAATGCTCAAAAGAAAGTTGAAGGTAGAAACTTTAGTATCAGAAAGAACGTTCTTCAATATGATGATGTTATGAATAAACAAAGAGAAATCATATACAAACAAAGAAGAGAAGTTCTTGATGGCGAAAACTTAAAAGACAATATACTTAATATGATAGATTCAGTTGCAGATACCATAGTTCCAATGTATATAAATGAGAATAGCCATGATGAAGAAGGTGTTCTTCAAGAAGTTGAAACAGAATATGGAATAACAGAATTAGATTCATTAAAGAAAGACAAAGTTACAGCAGAAGATGTTATTTCAGAAATCAAAGAAAAAGCTCATAGCATATATGAAGATAAATCTGAAAAATTTGGTGAAACATTTAGAGAACTTGAAAGAGTTGTAATGCTAAAAATAGTTGACCAAAAATGGATGGAACATATTGATAATATGGACGAACTTAAAAATGGTATAGGTCTTCGTGCATATGGTCAAAAAGACCCAGTTGTTGTATACAGAATGGAAGGATTTGATATGTTTGATGAAATGGTTCAAGATATTAAATTCGACGTTGTTAAACTATTAATGCATGCAACTAAGAGAGATGAAGGTGTGTCTAGAAAAGAAACTGCAAAAATTACAGATACTACATTACAAGATAAAACAGCTATTGAACTTGTTGATGGTAAACTTTCTCCAAAAGAAGGTGGAATTAATAAAACAATAGTTAATGATACTCCAAAAATTGGCAGAAACGACCCATGCCCATGCCGGCTCGGGCTTGAAATATAAGAATTGCCACGGAAAGAATGCATAAAACTTTTATGAAGTGTAACCTAAATAAAATGGGTTGCACTTTTTTTAAAAAATAAACATAATTTAGTATCAAAAAAATAGTCATTAATTTAGAAGAATTTAGAAAAATGATTGAATAATTGAGACATATATGATACAATACAAATGTTCGCAAATATAGAAGGGAGGTCTTGCTAATGAATGATACAAATGGAGATATTATAATATATCAAACAGATGATGGATTGACTAAAATAGATGTTAAAATCGAAAATGAAACAGTATGGCTATCACAACAACAAATGGCAGATTTATTTGACACTTCAAGAACAAATATTATAGAACATATAAATAATATTTATGAAGAAGGAGAATTGGATAAGGAATCAACATGTCAGAATTTCCGACAGGTTCGAAAAGAAGGAAATAGATGAGAAAACAAAGTAGGATATATTTGAAATATGTATCATTAAAATTTTATCCCTTTCCAACTAAATTAAATAATAAAATTGTCTAAATAGTAGGATAAATTATAAAAGTTTTTAAGCAGGAGAGAAACATGAAAAAGATAGTAAAAATAATTGAAGTTATTATAGGAATAATTATTCTTTTAGGAATTATATTTTTTGCCATTGATTATAATAGGGCAAAAAATAATGAACAACCAATGTTTTGCGTACAAATTGATGAAGCAAATGATGGAGGCACAAAGATATATTTAGGATTGGGATATAAAGTAATAGATTTTAATACTTTATCTGGTTTTGATGATGTAAAAATTGGCACTTGGTTTATGGATTATGATGATTTTAATGATGAAATTAAAAAATCTAATGAAGAATTTGAAAAAAAGCAATACTTGGAAGAAAAGAATATTAGTTCAATTGAAATTAAAGAAACTGGATTAAGCTCTGAAAGGCCAGCTAAATCATATACTTTAAATCAAAATGAGATGTATGAGTTAGCCAAACTCATAGATAGCTTGATTTTCTCAGAAGAAACTTGTGATGGTATGAGTGATTATTTTATTGTATGCACTGATGAACAGGAGCTAAAATCATACGGTATAGAATTATATAGTGATACAACACATATTACATCAGCTGGGGTAGGAGAAGCGGTACTGAATGATGAACAAAGAGAGCAAGTAAATGAGATATTAAAGAATTTCGAAGCATAATTATTTGAAAGCAAATTCAATTGTTAATAGCTTAATGTAGTCTAGGGAACTTTAACTATACTAAGAGAGTGCCATAATGTGACACTCTCTATTAAATATATATTTCGTATAATTTATATTATAGATCTTCTAATGTAAACTCAAATTCTTCTCTAGAATGAGAATGAGCATCGCTGTCAGGAGTAATATGTGCAATTATACTTTTTAACTTTTTTCTAAAGATTGCGAAGGCATCTTTTTCAGGATTGTATTTTTCTACTGGAGAAACATTAGCACTGTTCCTACGTATAGAAGATAATTTTTGAGCAATAAATGAATTTTCTTGCCTCAATGTTTGTATTTGAGCTTTGCTTTTTCCGAAACCTTTAGATTTACCTTTAATTGTAGGAAGATTTGAACCCGGTCTTGCTTCTCTTGACATCTTTTGTCTTGCAATTTCTTGGATATATTCTTTAGTAAATTTTCCATTATTACCATTTCCAAAATACGTGACCATATTATCATTTAATGATTGCATTTCAGGTGTATAATTACCTCCCAAATCTTGATTAGCACAAATGTACATATCTGCTAGCATTTCTCGAATATGTGGCTCACCTTGAGGTTCAGGTATAGGGTATCTAGCTAACTGAATTTTTAAGTCGAGATTTTTTAATTGTTCTTGCCTCAAATCCTCTTTACCTAGAAGTTTTCCTATAAATCCTATTTTTTTGCCTTGAAGTTCAGCTCTTTCTTGAGAATATTTTTTCAATCTGGCATTTTGTAAAACCTGTCCAACTCTATCATATAATTTTAGTTTAAAAGAACTACCTAATTGTTCTCTGTATGACGCTTCTAAACTTGGAAAAGTGCTTGATGTTTCAGCCTCATAAGCTATACCATCTAATAATGGAGTAAGTTTAGATGAAATTTGCATAACGTCATCTAGACTTGAATCATCTTTAAGAGTCGTTTCTGAAACTTTTTGAGAAATACTTTGAATATTTTTATTAATTATATCAACTAATTCTTTGATAAATACTGGAGATTCTGTATCCAAATTAATGCCAAATTTTTCTGCCAGAGCATTCATATCATTTTGAAAATTTATTAGGTGATTGTATGTAGTTTCAATATTATTTTGAAGTTTTGTACTAGTAGAAGGATATTCAGAAAATTTTTGAGAAAGGGAAGAGATAGTATTTTTTCTTTTTTCTTCAGCTTCTTTTTCTTTTTGCTCTATTTTATCTTGATTAACCATTTCTCTGGCCTTATCTATTTCTAACTCTTTTTCTCTACATAATCCTTCTAGTAATCTCTGCAATTTAGTTTTGTAATCTATTGTGTTTGCCATGTAAGAATCGTATCTAATTTTAGTAAGTTGTTTTGTTTCTAAAATTTCAGCTTGTTCCTGAGAATCGCCATTTGCTTGTTCATAAGCTCTGTCTAAAGAAGCAAGTCTGCCTTCAAGATAAAGAACTTCTTTCATGTCTTTTAAATTTGTAGAGAAGCCTTCTAATATTTCATCTTTTAGTGCTTTTAATTCTTCTGGATTAATTTCTGTTAAAGGAGCTTTTTTTATAGTAACATCATATGTACTAAAACTATATGGAGTATTGGGATGTGTTTCTCTAGTAATCTTTGATTCACAAAATGGTGATAAAATTATCTCATGTTCATTTTTAGAGTATTCATTTAAAAATGGTGCTGTATCTAAAAAAGGAACATTTGAATCCACTGAAAAATAAACAAGGGCACCATCGCCATATTCTGTAAAGGTTTTGGCAATACTTTCGTCTGTTGATGTTGATAAAAATTGTTTAACACTTCCACTAAGTTCTTGAGCTCTTTTGTTGCTTGTACCTCTTACTAAAAAGCTTGGGGTTATTCGGTTTCTTGACTCTTTATACATTGCGGAATATATATTTACAAAATCTTCAATATTTCTTTCGATATCTTTTTGATTTTCGGGTAATAGCCAACCAGTATTACTTAAGCTTTCGTAAATTTTAGGGTCAAAGTTTATTAAAAGATTTATGCTAGTATGACTAAATCCTAAATATCTATTTATTGAAATTCTTTCTTGTTTTGTTAGTTGCTCCATAGCATATGCTTCTTGTATATCCATAGTATAATTCCTCCAAATTATTACTATTAAAATTTTATATAAACGAAAAAGAAATGTCAATAATTTGAACTAATAAATATTAGTAAAAAATTAATATATTCTAAGGTATACAAGCAATATAACACAAATATAAAGAGCGTCGTATGACGATCTATCTTTTATATTATAAACTATCTGTCCAGTTTTGAATATCTGAATCTGATGGATTTGACCTAAAACGATGTCCTTCAAGCCAATTTCCACCATTTGCTTCTTCTGCTAGCAATTCTCCGCTTCTACCTAAACCAGAAGATGATGATGTACAGAATGGGATAACAGTTTTTCCATTAAAATCATTTGCTTTAACAAATGTATCTACTGGCCATGCAGCAATACCCCACCAAATAGGATATCCAATTAATACAGTATCATAATCGTCCCAGTTTTCTACTGTAGTAGAAACTAATTCAACATTTCTTAGTGATTCATCTGCATATTCTCTTGATACTCTTGAGTTATCATCAGTCCAGTTTAAATCAGCATTTGAGTATTCATCAACTGGTTGAATTTCAAAAATATCTGCATTTAAGTTTTCAGCAATTTGCTGAGCAACCGCTTCTGTGTGATTTTGTGCTGAGTAATAAACTACTAAAACTCTTCCTAAATCACCGCTACTATTTTCGTTGTTTCCTATGGTTTCATTTGTAGAATTATTATTTGTTTGACTGTCGTCTGCTACACTTACGCTGTCATTTCTGTTTTGAGAACTAGCTTGATTTTCGCTTCCTCCATTATTTTGTGAAATAAAATACCATGCTCCTAATGCAATAACAAGTATTACTACTATTGCAATTCCAATAATTAAATTCTTATTCATTTTCACTCATCCTTTCTTTTTTAATTTAATTACAACGTAATTATACAAGGCGGTAGTCGGTACCGGTCAAGGGTTTTTGAAAAAATTTTTATAATATAGGAAGAACTTAATTTTTCATATATAATTCAAATGTTTTATGCTTTTTAGATTTGACTTTCAGCCTATTATGCTATAAAATTTGACTAAATAAAATATAAAGGATAGCCTTATGAAAGAAAATATGATAATTATTTATGATTTTGATGGAACATTAACACCGTATTCTTTACCACAATATGAAATTATTAAAAAGTGTGGGTATGATGATAATAAACTGATAGAGAGAATAAAAAACGAAATAAATGCCAACAATAGTTTAAATCTATACCAAGCATATTTTAAATGTTATGTAGATATATTAAAAGAACATAATATTGAATTAAATATGGATAGCATATGTTTAGGAGTAGATAAGACAAGATTTAATAAAAGCGTAGAAGAATATTTTAACAGAATGCAGTTTAGTAAAACTGGAATAAAACATTATATTATAACATCAGGTATAAAAGAGTATGTTAAAAGAACTAGTATAGGTAGTTTAGTAAATGATATTTATGGTGTAACCTTTAAACGAGATGGGGAGAAAATAACAGAAATTGATTTTTTAGTTACTGATAAAAAGAAAGTTGATATAATTAAAGAAATTGCTCAAGAAAATTCTAATAAGAATATTGTTTATCTTGGCGATGGATTAACTGATGCTGATGCATTTGAATATGTACATAGTATTAGTGGAAAGAGCATTTTTATAATGGCGAATAATGATGCAATCGAAAATTATAAAAAACTTAAGAAACAGGGAATAATAGATGAGGGGTTTGATGCAGATTTTAGTGAAGGCTCTGATTTAGATAATTTTCTAAAAGTGTTAATAAATTTTTGAATTTGTAATAATAGTTTAAAAATATTAATTTTAGTTTTAGATAAAATATATACAATTAACGGTAAGAGACAGGCAACTTTGGAGTCCCTGCCTCTTACCGTTTTTTTTTATTAAATTTCAAAATGATGTGTACACTCATTTGCTTCACATCACTAAAACCGACTTTTAAAATGTCAGTTCAGGAGGCAAGCTCATGGTATGCGGCAGACAAACAAAGTGAATATGGTCTGTTTCATCTTCGAGGATGTCAATAGCACATGCTTCAAAGCCAAATTTCTGGTTTTTATAATTCTGTTTTTGGCCCCAGTCGATAGTGATTGGCATCCATTCATGAACAATGGTACCTTGAGGTGAGTATTGCATGCCTTTACCACGGATGGTAAAGGGAGGACGAAAGCTAGATTTGGAAAATACCCACAAGTGATAAACGTTTGCGTCGTTTATCAGTTCTTTTTCCGGCGGATAGATTTCCAGTGCGACAAAATCTTTGCCTAACATTGGAAGAGAGTTCTTTATTTGAATTTTTTCTCGTGTGGTCATGAGTTCTGCTGGATAACTGAGCCGCTCTAACAGAGTTTTTTGCTTCTCGGGGAGAACTTTGGCCATTATTAAATAAGTGAATTCTCCCCATTGTGAGTTGCCAAATCTTATTCCAACACAATAGGCAACCTTTCCAATTTGCGTTGTATATACTTCTTCGAAAGGAAATGGTGTGGTATTGGGTCGTTGACTCCAAATACAATTGTCTAACCGTTCCATGATGCAAGTCTCCTTTTTTGCAAAATTTACATAATACATTATAATATAAAATAGAAATATTGTCAATTTTGCATTGATTTTTATATGCCATAATGATATATTAAATGACAAGTACTATAGGAGATTTTCATAATGAATTTGAAAGTAAAATTAAATTTTTTATTAGCTAAGTTAGGTTTGCTTTTTATGAGAGGAAATAATAAACAATTAAAATCAGGAAAAGAAGAAGGATATGTTTTACTTGAAGAAGATAAAACTCGTGATAATTTGCAGGGGAATGAAGACAAAGAAGTTAGGCAATAGGAGAAGAATAGATAAAGAGGATTAGGAGTATAAAAAAATAATGAAGACAATATATAATTTGGGGTAGTTTCATTTCACAAGTCAATATAGCAATAAAAGGATAAATTAATAGTCGGATAATAAAGGGAAATATGGTATGAAAATAATCAGTTATAATCTAAATGGTTTAAGAGCAGCTAGTAAACTAAATGTATTAAATTGGTTGAAAAACGAGAATGCAGATATATTGTGCTTGCAAGAAGTAAGAGCAGAACAAAGTATATGTGAAAAAATTCTAAAAGACTTCAATGAGTATAATATTGTATATAATTGTGGCAAAATCAAGGGATATTCTGGGACTATTACCTTAAGTAAAATTAAACCTATAAAAGTTGTATTTGGATTTGGTAATGAAGAAGATATTGAGGGAAGAACTATAACTACTTTTTTTAGTGATTTTGTTGTGGTAAATTGTTATGTCCCAAATGGTTCTAAAAGATTAGAATATAAAAAAGAATTCATAAGAAATTTAACAGTCTATGTAAATAGTCTACTAAAAAGTTTTAAAAAAATATTTATATGTTGTGATGCTAATATTGCACATACAGAATTAGATGTTAATAAGCCAAAAGAAACTTCAAAAAAGTCGGGATTTTTATTAGAAGAAAGGGTTTTAATAAATAGATTATTAGAAAATAATTTTATAGATTCCTTTAGAGAATTGAATCCAGAATTAATTCAATATACTTGGAGGTCATATAGAGCCAGAAAAGAAAAAAATGACTTTGGATGGAGGTTTAGGTTTGATTATATTATTTGTAGTAAAAATTTAAAAGATAGAATAAAGAGGTGCTACTCACAGGACTTGGAGTATAGTGACCATCTTCCTGTTATATTGGAGGTAACGTAAATGGAAAGATAATTGATTATGGAGCACCAAAATGTATTATTCCAAAAAATGATAATAAGTTAGAAATGAAAGAATAGGAGATAAGGAAAAATTATGGATATATTAATAGAAAAGCTAGAAAAGAAAGATTTAAAAGAAGCCATTAGTATTTATGATAACAATCATAATCTAAAAACTAATTATGAAAAATTATTGAATACTTATGATAATATATATAACAATCCTGCTTATCATAATATAGTTGCAAAAATAAATGGTGAAGTTGTTGGATTAGCGTCGATTATTATTAATTATGACATAGTAGAAGAATTAAAACCTTTTCTTACAATTTGGAATTTTGGTGTAAAAAAAGAATATAGAAGACAAAAAATTGGAACTAAAATGTTTGAATATATTTATGATTTTGCTAAGAAAAATAATTGCGATTTTATTTCTTTAATAGCAGAAACTGAGAATGAAGCGGCACAGTCATTTTATGATAGCTTAGGATACATGAGAGAAGTAGGATATGTAAAGTTAGTAAATAAAAAAACTTGGTAATATAAATAAGTATTATTAATTACTGAAAATTTAAGAATTGGGGCATTCAATAGGGAGGAACTAATTATGAGAATTGGAATAGATATAGATGGTGTTTTAACAGATGTTGAGCGTTGGCAATTAGATTATGGTAGTAAATTTTATTATGAAAGATATCAAGAAGAAATAGTAGATTTTGAAGGATATGATACAAACCAAATCTTTAATGTTGATGACAAATAAGATGAAGAGTTTTGGAGAGAATATTTTAAAGAATATTCTTTAAATGTAGAAGCAAGAAAATTTGCAAATGAAGTTATTGATAAATTAAAACAAGATAGGCACCAAATTTATATAATAACAGCAAGAGGAAGTTTCTTATCTCATTCAGCAGATGTAATGAGCATTGAAGAAAATCAACAAATAGTTTTAAACTGGCTAAAAAATAATCATATAAATTATGATAAAATAATATTTAGTCCAGAAGATAAGCTAGATATTTGTAAAGAAAATAATATAGATTTAATGATTGAAGATAAAGTAGATAATATAAATAAAATATCAAAAATAATACCAGTAATTTGTTTTCATGCAGGATATAATAAAGATTGTGAAAATACTAATATTATTAGATGTTATAGTTGGTATGATATATATAGTAAAATAAATAAACTTGCAAAAGTGTGATTTTGGCGATATAAATCAGAAAATAAAAGATTTAGTAAAAAAGGAGGGCTATATGAAACTCACAAGCAATGATGCTTTAAATATGCTTGAAAAAATAAGAAAAGAAGTAGAAAATGACCATTGGATAGACCATTCTATTTGTGTAGGAAACACAGCAGGAAAAATAGCAGAAAGTTTGAAACTTGATGTAGATTTTGCTAAAACTTTAGGTTATATTCATGATATAGGTAAAAAGATAAATGGTCCTAAAAATCACAGTGTTAATGGTTACTATTATATTAAAGAATTGGGATATGATGAAGAATATGCAAACATTTGTCTAACACATTCATTTTTAAATAATGATGTTAATTGTGTTGCAGGCGGAATACCTGAAGATATACCTTTTAGAACTAAATTCATAAAAGAGCATGAATACACAATTTATGAAAAGATAATTAATTTATGTGATTTAATGTGTACTGATAAAGTGATGACAGTGGACAAGAGATTGATTGATTTAATTATAAGAAAGGGTGCTCATGAAAATACACAATATCATGTAAAAGAAACATATAAGTTAAAAGAATATTTTGACAGTAAATTGGGTGTTAAAGTTTATGATTTGTTTCCAGAAATAAAGGATAATTTGTAATAAAGAGGTTTAATAAAATGGATAAGAAATATAAAGTAATAACTCTATGTGGTTCAATTAAATTTAAAGAAGAATTTTTAAAAATGCAAGAAAAACTTACTCTGGATAGGAATATAGTTTTAACTCCTAATTCTTTTCAAAGCATTAAAAAGGAGAAAATCAACGAGCAAACAAAAAAGATGTTAGATGAAATGCATAGACAAAAAATAGATATGTCAGATGCAATTTTTGTTATTAATGTAAACGGATATATTGGAGAAAGCACAAAAAATGAAATAGAATATGCCAAATCTAAGAATAAAGAAATTTTATATTTAGAAAAGAAATAATAGTAGGCTTAAAAAATGTATATCAAAACTCTTAAAATTTGTATATCACTATAGATATTAGCTGAATAATATGATATACTTTATTGAGTAAAAAATTAAGGAGAATTACATGTTAGACATAGATGAGATATCAAGGCAAATTAATAATTTAAAAACAAAGCTTTCAGATTTAAAAGAATCGATGAAACTATCTGAGGTAGAAAAAGAATTAGCAAATTTAGAAAAGCAAACTTTAAGTCAAGACTTTTGGCAAGACACAGAAAACCAAGCCAAAGTTCTATCAAAAATATCTTCTTTAAAAAAGAAGGTTACATTATTTAAAGATGTAGAAAATGACTTAAATGCTACTCAGGAAATCTTTGATTTAGTTGTAGAAGAAAATGATAATAATTTAGAAAAAGAAATAATTGATGCACTTAAAAATTTAGAAAATAAAATTAATGAACTTGAAATTTCTACACTTCTTTCTGGCAAATATGATGCGAATAATGCAATAATTACAATTCATCCAGGAGCAGGAGGAACAGAGGCTCAAGATTGGGCTGAAATGCTTTATAGAATGTATACTAGATGGGCAAATGCAAATGATTTTAAAGTAGAAGAATTGGATTATTTAGATGGGGAAGAGGCAGGAATTAAAAGTGTTACTTTTCAAGTTTCAGGAGAGTATGCTTATGGCTATTTAAAAAGTGAACATGGTGTTCATAGATTAGTTAGAATTTCTCCGTTTGATAGTGGTGGAAGAAGACATACATCTTTTGCCTCAGTTGAAGTTTTACCTGAAATAAATGAAGACGAAGATATATACATTAATCCAGATGACATTAAAATGGATGTTTTTAGGTCTTCTGGTGCAGGAGGACAACATATAAATAAAACATCTTCAGCAGTTAGACTTACTCACATTCCTACTGGAATCGTCGTTGCTTGTCAAACTGAAAGAAGCCAATTTCAAAATAGAGATACAGCTATGAAAATGCTTAAATCCAAATTACTAGCATTAAAAGAAAAGGCAAATAAAGAAACAATAGATGATTTAAAAGGCGTTCAAATGGACATTGCATGGGGAAGTCAAATACGCTCGTATGTATTTTGCCCATATACCTTAGTAAAAGACCACAGAACTAATTATGAAGTGGGGGATGTACAAGGTGTTATGGATGGAAACCTAAATGGATTCATTTTTTCATATTTGAAATATATCGCAAATGAAAATACTTAACCAACTATATAAAGTAAAGACAGAGTAAAAATTAAAAGCATTTTAATAGTTTTATAAAGTAAAAAGATAAATCTTTGTTAAATGCTTCACAAAACAGAAATGTTGTGCTAAGATATTATTATGAAAAACAAAGGAGGTAAATTAAATGGAGAATTACATTAGAAAACTAGGAAGGAATTCAATCATATTATCAATAATCTTATTGGTTTTTGGACTATTTATGTATACTAATCCGATTAGTACAATTAATGTTATGATGATTGTATTTGGTGTAATACTTGTATTAGATGGTTTAGTACATTTAGTTTCATATTTTGCTATTAAAGATGAATATAGATTTTTTAGTAGTGAATTAGTTCAAGCTATAATTTATATAATTTTAGGTTTTGTACTAATGCTAAATTATTATAATATAAGTTATCTATTACCAATAGTATTAGGAATATGGATTGTTGTAGAAAGCTTATTTAAACTACAAATAGCATTAAATATTAGAGATATTTATGATAGCCATTGGGGATTATTATTAGGAATGTCAATAATAACAGCATTACTTGGAGCAGTTATCCTATTCAATCCTGTACAATCTTTAGCATTATTAACAAGAATTTGCGGTGTTGTATTAATGATTGCAGAAGTAATTTCAATTTTTGAAGGCTTCTCAATTATTTCTAGAGTAGGAAAGATTAAAAAAGTAGAAAACGAAATAAAAAAAGAATATAAAAACATAAAAAGTGGGAAATAAAATCCCACTTTTTTAAATTCATAATATTATAGGCTCTATTTGTTCGCCATTTAAGGCATATTCTATTGTTTTTATTATATATTCCTCGTCGAAAACTATTGAGCGAGGTTTAGTTATTGGGTTATCTTGCTTAAATGGAACAAAATAATAATTTCTTCTGTTTAATAATGTACCTATGTTTTGTGCACTACCACTTAATGCATCATTGGTAGAAATGGCTATAATCAAAGGATTTTCATTCCTTAGATGAGATTTTGCAGCCATGGTAACAGGAGTATCAGTAATTCCGTTTGCTAATTTTGCAATTGTATTTCCTGTTGTAGGAGCAATAATCATAATGTCAGTCATTTTTTTCGGACCGATAGGCTCAGCTCCTTGTATAGTATGGATAATTTTGTTTCCAGTAATTTCTTCAATTTGAGCTATAAAGTCTTCAGCTTTACCAAATTTGGTATCTAATTCATATGCATTATATGACATAATAGGAAGAACTTCAGCTCCTTCTTTAACAAGTTCTTTTATTTTTGGTATTGTTTTAGAGAATGTGCAGAAAGAACCTGTTAAGGCAAAACCGATTTTTAAATCTTTAAATTTCATATACCTCCTTCTTGAAAATTTAATTGTAAAAGTTACATTAAAATATAAAGTATGCGAATAATTTACTTTGTATATGTAATGAAACCTACTTATTATTATAATATGAATTTACATAAAACTTGTTGCACTTTACTTGAAATTGTAAGCGAAAAAAGATAAAATTAATGTATTATAATAAAGGAGTATTATTATATTGAAAAACTGATTTTTAATTATTTAACTTAAAAGAGAGGTGATTAAATCACTTCTCTTTAGCTTTAAATTGTGATAATGGGTTGCTTTCAACAGCATTTCTAACTTGCTCATTATCCACGTGTGTATATATTTCAGTTGTTGATATACTTTGATGTCCTAGAAGCTCTTGCAAAGCTCTTATATCAACATTACCATACTTATACATTAATGTTGCAGCAGTATGTCTTAATTTGTGAGTCGAGTATTTAGTAGTGTCTAAGCCAGCTTTTTGTAATTCTCTTGATACAACATTCTCAACTGTACGTTTGCTAATTCTTTGTCTATAACTACTTAAGAATAGAGCTTTATCTGAATTCTTACTATCTTTTTTTACACCTTCTTTTGGCCTAACGTTTAAATATGATTTGATTGCATCAATGCAAGATTTATTTAAATAAATAGAGCGTTCTTTATTTCCTTTACCAATTACAGTCATCTTTTGGTCATCAAATTTTATATCTGCAATATTTATTCCTACTAATTCTGATAAACGCAAACCACAATTTAAAAATAATGTAATTATGGCAAAATCTCTTTCTTTATTTTTATTATCTTTATCCTCAAACGTGTTATTTAAAAGCTTTTCACTATCTTCCAATGTTAAATATCTAGGGAGTCTTTTATTAAGCTTTGGAGTTTCTAGGTTTTGTGCGGGATTATCTTTCAACATCTTTGATGTTATGGTCAAATATTTAAAAAATATTCTAATTGTAGAAATTTTTTTTGCACAAGTAGCAGGACCACATCTGCGATTGATTGAAAGATAAGAGATAAAGCTATGTATATCTTCTTGTTTTACCTTAGATAATTGCTCTAAGGTAAAATCTTTAATTGTTATTTGATTAAATTCCTTTTCAGATGTTATTCCAAAATGATACTTCATATACCTTAAAAACATTCTTAAATCGCAATTATATTGATTAACTGATTCTGGTGATTTATTTTTATATGCTAATTGATATTGCAAAAAAGAATTTAAATATTCTGGATTATTTTCTGTATTTATCATTTAGTTACCTCCATATATGCTAAAAATTGATAAGCTCATTCTTTGTTAGAGTTATTATATATTAATAAAATGAAAAAATAAATACATAAGCAGTATTTTATTGTTATTTATAATATGTTATAATTGGTATATGAATATACGAAAAAGGAGAAAAATTATGATAGATTTGCATATGCATACCAAAAATTCTGATGGTTCTGATACGACAGAAGAATTAATAAAAAAAGCCGAAGGTATGAAACTAAAATATATTTCCATAACTGACCACGACAACGTCCATGCCCACGAAGAAATAAGTGACAGACATCTTGAAAAACTTTTCTCAGGAAAAATAATTACAGGAATAGAAATAAAATGCATTTATAAAAAGAGAACTATTGAGGTATTAGGTTATAAATACGACTTAAATAAAATGAGCGAATGGGTAACAAATTTTTATAAAGATAAATCAAAGGAAGTATTACAAAGAAAATATTTTGATAAAACATATGATGCATGCAAACAGCTTGGATTTAAATTAACTGAAAAAGCTAAAATAGATTGGAATCCTAAAACAGATTGGGCAAGTTTTACCATATATTCTGATTTGAAAAAATATAAAGAAAACGAAGGTATTTATGCGGATGATATATTAAATGATTTTACTACTTTTAATAAAAAATACTGTGGTGATATGAATAGTATTTTATACATAGATAAAAGTGATGACTACCCTTCTTTAGAAACTGCTATAAAAGCAATTAAAGACGCTGGTGGACTAGTATTTGTTGCACACGTATTTATTTATAAAGCTATTAAAGATAAACAAGCTTTTATAAACGACCTTATAGAAAATTATGATATAGATGGATTTGAATGTTACCATAGCGAATTTACTGATGACCAAATTCAATACTTATTAAATTTGACTAAAGAAAAAGGATTATTAAGAAGTGGCGGAAGTGATTACCATGGTATTAATAAAAAAGGTATTGATATGGCAACTGGCAAAGGCAATTTAAAGATTGATGAATCTTTGGTAGAGGATTGGATATGAGATTAAAATTTAAGACTCATAACTAAATTTAGTTAACTTTTCTTTAGACTTGTTATAGAATACTACTATAGTTTATATTGTAATTAATTGTAATATAATATAGAATAAATAAATGTAGTAACAACTAAATATTTAGTAAAGGATGTGTTCTTATGGAGGAAAAAAAGTTGTAAAAAATCATGTCTTTATTGATGGTAATAAAAGAATTGCAGCAACATTATTTATATATTTTCTAAAGTTTTATGACATATTATATAATGCAAATGGAAAAGTTATTGATAATCATACATTAAAAGCATTAACATTGCTTGTTGCAGAATCTAACCCTAAAGAAAAAGAAGTTATGGTAAATTTGATTATGAACTTGTTTATTGCATTGCAGTGTATCATGATATAGCCCATCACATTGATGCAAAAAATCATGAGATACTATCTGCTAAAATTCTTAGAAAAGATGAAAATTTGAAAAGATTTTTTAACGCTGAACAAATTAAAATAATGAGTGAAGCTGTTGAAGATCATCGTTCTTCAATGGTAGGAGACCCAAGAAGCATATATGGTAAAATTGTATCATCAGCAGATAGAAATACTGATGTTACAACAACGCTTAGAAGGTGCTATTCATATAATAGAAAACATTACCCAGAATTGAATGAAGACGAAATAATTGAGGAGTGCAGACTCTTTAACATAAAGAAATTTGGCTTAAATGGATATGCAAGAACTAAGATGTTTTTTTATGATAAAGATTATGAAAAATATCTAAACGATATTACAAATCTGGCATTAGATAAAGAAAAATTCTATAAATCTATATGTAAGGCAAATGGAATTATGGAGTCAAACACTTAATTAGTATGGTAAAATTTAAAATTGAACATGGATATTATCTGTATAAATTAGGTGATATATTAAAAGAGAAAAATATAAGCATAAACAAATTAGAAAAGGAAACAAATACGGATTTTAAAATAATTAAAAGATATATTAACGGAGAAATAGTTAGACCTGACATATTTGTCTTAGCAAGATTTTGTGGTTATTTAGATTGTGAAATTACAGATATTATAGAGTATAAAAGAAAAAATTGAACGATTGACAATTTATTTATATTTTATTATAATAAGCTCAAGTTCTGTTGAATTTTCAAGTGTGGATTTAGAGGTAAGATTATGGCTTTTTTTAAGAATCTTGAAAGAAAATTAAATCAGCTCGATGATAGAGTTTTTAGAAAACTATGGGGAGAACCCGAATCTAGAATCTCCGAAGCTCAGGAATGTAAATTTGAGGAGAATTTGGCAGATAAGGAAAAACGCCTCTTGAGTGTCTTTGCAACAAGAGAAATACAAGAACAAGTAATGGCAGAATACGAGTTTGCAAAAAAACATCATCTTTTGTAAAAGGCAGAACTAATATATACCACACTTGGAAAAGAACGGATTGCAATTTATCTTACGCATGTAAGAAGTTGTAATCCGTAATTTAAATTAAATTTTTGAATTTGTGAGAGCCAGCAGGGAGTGAGAGGAACAGTTTTTACAATTATATTGTTTACTTATTTATTAGAAATATAACAAAATAAAATTTACTAGCAGGAAGAAATGAAATTTGGTATTGTGAGAAGAGTGGATGAATTAGGTAGATTAGTTTTACCAAAAGAAATGAGAGATGCATTAGGATGAGGAATTTATACAGAGTTGAATATTACTACCAAATAAAATGATTGAAAAATATAAGTGACTACGTTATAAATAATTATAGATAAGTTTTAAGGATAAAGATATGTTAAAATTAATAAAAAATGAATTAATTAAAATATTTAAAAGAAAAAACATATATATTTTATTAGCAATATGGATAATAATAATAGTCATATATAATTTATTTGAAAAATTTTCAAGTCCTGATGTTGATATAAATATTCAATATCAAAGAGCTTATAATAATGATAAATTGCTTCTTGTAAATTATGATAATTTAAATGTTGATGATAGTTATGAAGAAATTGAAGAAAGAATAATAACTTATAGAATCAAACTCTTTAAAGAATGTATTATAAATAATTAAAATTATTGGAGGATAAATTTAAATGGAAGAAAAAATTGATAGAAAAAGTAGAATTACCAAGGCTCAATTTGATATGATTAAGATTACAGGTAGAATTTCTGGTGAAGTTAAAGATATTTTAACAAGTGAAGATAAAAGTAAAATTCTTCAATCTGTAGAAAATGTAAATAATGAACTTTCTGCTTTGGCTTCAAGTATGCATGAATTAAGTGATGCTTTAAATTTGGATTTTAATAAAATAATAGGAGGTTAGTATTAGAATGACATTTGCACAATATGAATATTCGATTAAAGATAGTTTAGCTAAATATATTCGAGACAAAAAATCGGATGATAAATATACGGAACTCATTTTAGGACTATATGAAGAAGCAGCAGAAGTTACATCTCCTATAAGAAGAAGTATTAAAGGAAATTTTCATGAAGAAGAAATAGATATTAGTCATTTAGGGGAAGAAATAGGAGACGTACTTTGGTACATTTCACAAATTTCTGTACAATTACCTAATTGTAATTTGACAAAGATTGCACTAAATAATTTAAAGAAAACACACTTGAATTTTAGAAAAGATTTAAAATCTGATGAGTCTATGAGTATATCTGAATATACACAGGGTGTATTAGAAACCTATAGGACTAATTTGCCTGCTTCAAAACAAGATAGAGCAAGATTCTTTTGTTTAGGATTAATAAAAGAAATCGGAAAAGTATCAGAACTTTTTGGGGAACACAGAATTGATGGTAATGTTCTAAATATGTATAAAATAGAAGAAAAAATGGGAGACGCCTTATGGTATTTATCTGCTATTTCTGAAACCTATGGCCTTAGTTTAGAACGTATTGCTTTAAATAATATTAATAAAGTTCATGGCAGATATAATGTGGATGGAACTGTAAGAAAAGATAGTGAGGATGTATACAGATAGTATGAAACAAAGTTTTGAATTTGTAGAAGTTAATCAAAATAATAAATATATACTTGATAATGTTTTAGAATATTATCAGCATGAATTTAATGAGTTTTACAATTTTTTTGACGATTTAAATGAAAATGGAAGATATGAATTAATGTCAACTGATAAATATATTTTGGACATTAATTATAATGCTTTTTTAATTTATAAAATTGGTAAAATTGCAGGTTTTATTATGATGAATAATTGTACTAAATTTATCAAAAAAGGAACTTATATTGCAGAGTTCTATATCATGCCTAAATATAGAAGGCGGCTTTTTTAGTATTGATTTACTTAAATATATTTTAAGCAAAAAACAAGGATATATTGAGATGAAAGTTTTAGAAAACAATAAAAAGGCATATAAATTATATGAGCTTCTTTGTGGAAGATATTTAAAGTCTTTTGAAACACATATAGTAGAAGAAGATAATGATTTATTTAAATATTATACTTTTAATACTATGGATATTATATCTTAATTTATTTTATGCTATAAAACTTTGATAATACAAACCCAAAATTATGCATATAGCATCATGAAATAATAGAATTTTGAATTTTAAGTAGTCAAATAAATACTTTATAAAATATAGTACATTATAAAAAAGAATTTGTTCCGAAAACTTTAAAAATATTTACATTTTCGGAATATAATGATATACTAATTATGAGGTGAAGTGAAAAATATGAAATTAATAAAAAGAGAAATGTATTTAAATAAACTAATTAATGTATTAGGAACACCAGATATAAAGGTATTAACAGGAATAAGAAGATCTCGGCAAGTCTAAATTACTCGAAGCTTTTAAAGAATATATAACCGATAATATTGAAAATCATAATATTATTCACATTAATTTTAATTTGCCTAAATTTGAGGAGTTAAAAGAATACCATAAATTATATGAGTACATTTCTAAAAATTATATTGAAAGTAAAAAGAATTTTATTTTAATTGATGAAGTACAAATGTGTGATGGATTTGAGAAAGCCTTAAATGGACTACATGCAGAAGAAAAATATGATATATATATAACTGGGTCAAATGCTTTCTTATTAAGTAGTGATTTGGCAACATTATTTACTGGTAGAACATTTGAAATTGAAGTTTATCCATTTTCATTTAAGGAATATCTAAAATATTATAATTATAATGATATTCAAGAAGCGTTTGATAAATATACTCAAGAAGGTGGAATGTCAGGTTCGTACATTTATAAAACTCAAGAAGAAAAATATCAATATATATCTGATGTTTTTAACACATTAATTATAAGAGATATTAAGCAAAAATATAATATAAAAAATACAGATGTGTTAAATAATTTAAATAATTATTTAATAGATAATATTTCAAACCTTACATCGTCTAACAATATAACTCATTTTCTTAATAGCAACAACGTGAATATAACAGATAAAACTGTGAAGAATTATATAGATTATTTATGTAATGCATTTGCCTTCTATAAAGTCAAGAGATATGATATTAAAGGTAAAAAATATTTAAGTACACAAGATAAATATTACTTAGCAGATCACTCATTTAAATATGCCATATTAGGAACAAATAATATGGACTTTGGAAGAACATATGAGAATATTGTAGCAATAGAATTGCTAAGACGAGGATATGAATTATATGTAGGAACTATGTATCAAAAAGAAGTAGATTTCATTGCTAAAAAGCGTAATGAAAATCTTTATATACAAGTATCTGATTATATTGGTGATGATAGCACTTTAAAAAGAGAAACAACTCCACTACTTCAAATAAGAGATGCATATCCTAAGATAATAATAGCAAGAACAAGACATGAAGATTATCAATACGAAGGAATTCAAATATATGATATTGCAAATTGGTTAGCAAAATAGTAATTTATAGATTTCGCCTCTTTATCTAGACCAAAACCTAAACATAGAAAAAATGAAAAAATGATAGACTTTTTCAAGATAAAAGCTGAAGAATAAGGAGGAAGAATAAAATGAAATTATATGTAATTAGACATGGTAATACAGATAGTAATGCATTAAATGTACTTAATGGAAAATTAGATGAAGATATAAATGGTAAAGGAATAAATCAAGCATTAGAGGCAGCTAAAATTGTGAAAGATTTAGATATAGATTTAATTATATGTTCTCCCTTATTGAGAGCAAGACATACTTGTAATATTGTAAATGTAAATAATATCGAAGTTATATATGATAAGAGAATAGAAGAACGAGATTGGGGAACCTTAACAAATACTGTTGCCATAATGAATATTGGAATTACTATTCTAAAGTAAAAATAGAAGGACTAGAAACTGTTCCGGAACTATTTGAAAGAGTTCATTTATTCTTAGATGAAATTAAAGAAACATATAAAGAAAAAAATTTATTAATTGTGACACATGGTGGTGTTGCTAGAGCAATTCATTTTTATTTTAATGAGTTACCAAAAGATGGACAAGTTAGAAAATATATACCTGGTAACTGTGAAATAAAAGAGTACGAGCTAGTTACTGAATAATTTTTATTTATTAAATGTTATACATATTACAATTACTGTAGAGAATATTAAATAAAAAATATTCTCTATTTTTTATCGAAATAGAAGCAAAAGAAGAGAAGAGGTGGAGTACCTAATTTAAACAATAAAATAATTATAAATAAAATTCATACTAATATTTTGTGCAATGTTTAAATTATAAAATTTTTATATTAAACATTAAAATTTTCAAAACCAAACATTTGAACTTTTTAGATTTTTTTATTATTAATCTTGATTTTTTAAAATTATAACTTAATATTAAAAAAATATTTATACAAATATAATTCTAAAACAATTTAAATATTATTAGTAATGTTTTAATTATTTATTCTGATAAAATTACATCCTCTTAAGCATAAGAATCGCTTTTAAGAAACTTTTATGATTAAGTAATAAAATTACACATATAATAATAGTTATATTTATATAGTTAATACAATATTATAATAGAAATTTGTAATAAATACTTGATTCTAGGCAATTTTAGAAATATGCTGAAAACGCCAAAAAATACGACGCACGAGAATCGATTTTAAGGCGTTTTTATTTTTTAGACATATAGTTTCATTACCGCAAAATAAGGTTAAAATGAGAAATATGACAAAAATCAATTTTAAGACATTATTTTATTAAAGTAATGAAATTATATATTGGGTAAAACAAATATTATATAGATATAAGTAATTAAAAATATAGTATAAAGATATTTAGAAAAGAATTATAAATAAATTAGATAAAAGTATTTAAAAATAAAAACATATATGATAAAATAATGAAGTAAATAAAATATTAATAAGTATATAATAGTAGGAAATCCTAGAATAGCAATGATTTGAAGAAATACAGCTATTCTTATTTAACTTCTACTACTAGTTGCATGAAACTTTGATTTCACGCAACTTCATAATATTGATTATTAGTAATGTATTCTATTCTATACCCCTATCCTATATATAAAAAAATAAAAAGCCAATATATTTTTAATACTTGACTTTTTATTCTCTCAAAAATTCTACATATTCTTCTAAGCAATAATTTAATTCGTTCATTTTTTTAGCATTCTCTTCCCCTACATATCTCCAATGCCATGGTTCATAATTAACTTTTGTGATACTTTCCTTCTCTTTTGGATATCTTAATACAAATCCATAATTTTCAGCATTTTCTTTAAGCCATTTAAATGCATTTGTTTTTTCAAAGGAACTGTTAACATAATTGAAGTCTACTGCTAGTCCTAAATTATGGTCACTACAACCTGGTTTATTAATTACCTTTTCTGTTAGTGCTTTTGCCTCTTCTAGTGTTTTTCCTTGATTTTGGTAAAACCTAACTTTATCATTATATACTTTTTCTTGTTCTTTTACACTTCTATATGCTGATTGTACCCATACATCTGTTATTCCATCTTTCCTTAATCCATTCAACATATTTTGTAGATTTTTAATTGCTCTACTATCAAATTCTCTATACTCATCTATACTTACAAGATTTACTTCATAGTCTTCTGGAACTGGATTATCTGAATTTGCAAGAGTTAATTTCCAATCAAGCTCTGGAGAATTTTCAATTGAATCTATGATTTCATTTGTAGTAGTATTTGTTGGTTCTGTATTGTCTTCATTATTTGTTTCATTGACTTTTTTGTTCTCTATTTCATTTTCGATTTCAGTTTGATTTGAAAGTAAATTTCCAGATACTTCAATTGTATTATTTGAAGCTTGAGCTTTTTCTTTTTGTTTAATGTTTTTTATAATTGTAACAATAATTAAAGCTATTATTATAATAAATATTATCCTATATAAATGAATTTTTCTTTTTTTCTTTTTGAAACGAGTTCCCATAAGTCCCTCCTTATTCACTTGAAATATTTATCTAGCTCACTATATTTATTATACCACTAATGCATAAATAATTCTATATTTTTAGTCTATTACTATTTTATTCCATTCCTATATTATAAAAGCAGAGCCTCGGAAACATTCCTTAGCTCTGCTATATTTTATAATGTAAGTAATTATCAAATTATTGTTTATCTTTCTTCAGCATTTGAATAAATTTCTTCCAATTTACTATCAGGATAATAGGTATCTAAGAATTTATCTAATTCGCCTTGTGCTGCAATATTATTTCTTCTTTCTAATTGTCTTTGACTTGCTAAACTTGTAAAAGATATATTAAAAGTCATAAATACAACTAAAAATACAGTTACAGCCTTAAAATATGTACTTTTATATATTTTGTCTAAGCTAGATATGTGTGGGTAAATAAGCTTCATAAAAGCAAGACCACTTATACCCCAATATATACAATGTAGTAAGCTTGTTCTACCATTTATGTTGAATAATAAATTTGAGTAGTCCCATGATACTGTTCCAAAGTATTTTTCTTGGAAATATGAGAATAAGTATTCTACAACTCCTCCAAGTACAAAACTTGTAAAGAATATTTGTGTATTTGTTTTTGCGTGTGGTACTATTAGATAATATATTACTAATCCAAATCCATATACTTGTATAAATGGTCCAAATAATAATCCTTGTCTAGTTACATAGTGTCCATTTTGAACAAATGCTACAATTGTTTCTAAAATAAAACCTAATATGCTTCCAATTATGAATATCCAGAATATTTTTGAAAGTTTTTTAAAAACTCCATCTTTTTCTACAACTGCTAGTTCCATTGTTACTCCTCCATATTAATATGTGAATTATTTCCATATTAATACTGCTTTAAATAAATCTCCGTCTATTTCTATATCAAATTTGCAATCTTGTAATTCACATAAACTTTTTGCTATTGAAAGTCCTAATCCGCTTCCCTCAGTATATCTAGATTTATCTCCCCTAACAAATCTTTGCATAAGCTCATCAGCGGTAATATTTAATTTGTCTTTTGATACATTTTTAATTTCAAGTCTTATTTCATCGTTTGTTTTTAATAAAGTAATATAAACTCTAGTGTTTTCCATTGCGTACTTAGAAACATTGCTATATAAGTTTTCAATAATTCTGTACATATATCTGTTGTCTGCTTGTATATTAACATTATTACTTGGTAAATCTAAGTCAATAATTAAATTTCTTTCATCAAATTTATCTTTAAATTCGCCTGTAACTTGTTTTAATAACTCACTTAAATTAATTTCTTCTATGTTTAATCTTACATTGCCTGATGAGGCTTTTGAAGCTTCTACTAAATCTTCTATTAACTTCTTTAATCTTTGAGATTTGCTATCTAAAACTTTTATATATTCTTGAACTTTTTCATCTTGAATATTTTCTTGTTTTAGTAAATCAACATAGTTGATAATTGATGTTAGTGGTGTTTTTATATCATGAGATACATTGGTTATAAGTTCCGTTTTTAATTTTTCAGATTTAAGTTTTTCTTGTATAGCATTATTAAATCCATTTGAAACATCATTTACATATGTTGCTAATTCTTTTAATGTTCCTGTTAATTCTTCTGTATCTAAATCAATATTTGGATTTCCCATATATATTTCATGAAGAGCATTTTTTATTTCATTAAGTCTTTTATTATATTCTAGTATTTTATATAAAGTCCATATCCAAAGTACAATTAATACTATAAAACTAATTCCTGTAAAGAATGTAACTCCTAATATACAACTTACAAATATAAATGCTATATAAAGAATAATTATTTTCTTTTGAGAAGCACTTTTGTCTAAAACTTTGCTAGATGTCTTTTTTATTCTATCTTTTATTGATTTGTAAATTCTATATGTTGTAAAACTATGCCAAAATTCTCTTGCTTTTAATCTTTTTATGGTTGTTACAGTCATTACAGCAAGTGAAACATATGCGCCTAAATAGGTTAGTCCAATTATATATATTAATAAATTTGTTGATATGTCTACATATGAAATTACTGTTGCTGCGATTATAATGCACATCCAGAAAATACATGAGAATAGTATTATTACAAGCTCATAAGAGAATTTATCTAATGAGTTAAGAGTTATGCCTTCTTTGTTTTTGCTATGACCTATTGACCAAACTAAGTATACAATTATTATACTTAGCAAAATAATGTCTATTGGAATTAGAGCTTCAGCAAAACTTGAATTATTATTAAACATATTTAGTACAATACTTGTTAACTCAAGAGTGTTTGAATATCTCATACTGCCTATGTCTATATATGTGTATACATCATATCCTTCAAATATATCTAATCCTTCATAAGGTAATGATATATATCTTATTTTATCTTGGCTTAAATTTTCTATACTTGTGTCTATTTTTCCATTTTCATATATCCAATATATTTTGTTGTTTTTGAAATTAGTAACTTCATTTAGATAATCATTTGATTGAATATTTGTAAATATTTCATTTGTATCATTCTTTACTATAACGAATTTCATAAATGTTATAAAGTTATTGTAAGAGAAATAATCAGTATAATTTTCATTGTAGTAAATGTTTTCATCTATTTTATTGTAAAATCCGTTATTTTCAAAATCTGTATAACCATCTCTTATTCCATTTACATTTCTAATTAAGCTATACATATATTCGTAGGAAAAGTCATATGAATCAAGATAACTTGCTTCTATATCATTGGAATTTCCATATTGGTCTCTAAGTCCAATATATGCAATGCTTAATATCAATGATAATGCTATTATTGGAATAAGTATGTAACAAAGTATTTTTAATACTGCAGATTCTCTTATTTTTTCCATTAGACTTGCTCCTTTCTTTGATTATTTTAAATTTTCAATCTTGTAACCTATTCCCCATATAACTTTCAAATATTTTGGCTCTTTAGGATTAATTTCGATTTTTTCTCTAATGTGTCTTATATGAACAGCTATTATGTTTTCAGCTGCAAAGCTATCTTCATTCCATACATTTTCATATATTTCAGAAATAGAATATACTTTTCCTTTGTTTTTTAATAAAAATTTTAATATGTTATATTCTGTTGCTGTTAACTTGATTTCTTTTCCATCAACAGTTACTTTTTTTGTATCATCATTTAAAATTAAATCTCCACTGCTATATATTTCATCGCCTGAACTTTCAGTTTGTTTAATACTACCAAGCTTTACATATCTTCTTATATTTGAGTTTACTCTTGCAACTAATTCTAGAGGATTGAAAGGTTTTGTAATATAATCATCTGCACCGATTTCTAAACCTGAGATTTTATCGTAATCTTCTGATTTTGCTGACAATAGAATTACTGGTATAGAACTATTCTTTCTTATTTTCTCAAGTGTTGTTAGGCCATCTTGATTAGGCATCATGATATCTAATATAACTAAATGAATTTCGTTTTCTTTTAATGAGTTCATTGCTTCTATTCCATCATAAGCTTTAATTACATTGTATCCCTCTCTTTTTAAATAAATTTCTATTGCTTTTACTATTTCTCTATCATCATCAACAACTAAAATATTATACATATTTGCTCCCCTCTATTGATTAATGTAATCTTATCAGTATATTTAGCGTGTTCTACTAATTTTTAATCTATTAATATATTAACACGTGTTTATTAAGTAATTTTATATAATTTATTAAGAAATTATTAAATTTCTATACTTTTATATATCATTGACTAATATCTATACTATATCATAGATTTACGTTTTCCTCAACGGCTCGCTAAGATTTTCGCAAAATATATTGCGTTTTGAGCAAAAAACAAGTACCTATCTGACAAGGTACATGATACTAATATTAAAAAATTATAACACGAATTTTTTGATTTTTTCGTTCTATAAAATTTTATAGCTCGGATTTTCTCAATTTTCCGTGCTATAAATTTTTGTAAAACGATTTTTTAATATTTTCCGTTTTATAATTTTTATTTCAAAAACAAATCAATATATTTTTGAAAAGCAAATACTTGATTTCTGCTATATCCAGTTGTTTCTATAATAATATTCTTTTCTTTTAATGCATTAATACATACATTTAAAGTTGTTGGTTTTATATCTACTAACTCTAATATTTTCTTTCTTGAAACAATTGGCTCATCATACAATACATCTATTACTTTCTTAGCATTTTCTGGCTTTACAGGTAAATCCATTATAATCTTATTCATTTTCATTGTAAATTCTACTACATTTCTAAATTTTTCTTTTGCTGTTTTTGAGGTTTCTATAACCTCTAGTTTCATTTATATCGCCTCCTTTTAATTAAATTTCTTTGTTTCCTATCTCTTTATACGAACATTTGTATCGTATCATGTTTCTTAAATATAGTCAACTACTTTTACAATATTTGTTAAATTTAATAAAAATATGGCTTTCTTTAGGCGTTTCTAATTATTTTAATAGCCTCTGGTATACATCCGATTGTATCACTAGCTTTCATTGCAATATCCGTATATTTTTCTTCTGCAATTTCTCCTGCCAATCCATTTATATATGCACATGCAGATACTAACTTTACTTGAGGTTCATGAGAGCCAAGCATTCCTACTATTATTCCTGAAAGTACATCTCCGCTTCCAGCAGTAGCCATTCCCGGTCCACCTTTTTTTATGCAATATGTTTCTTCCCCATCTGTAACAATTGTTGTATGACCTTTTAAAAGTAATATAACCTTATTAGTATTTGCATACTCTTCTGCATATTTAATTGGATTTTCCTTTATTTCTTTAATACTTATCTTACTTAACCTCTCAAATTCTTTTAAATGAGGAGTTAGAATAACTTTACATTTTGTGTTAAGTAAAATTTTATTATCCATTTTTGACA
Source organism: uncultured Clostridium sp. (assembly GCA_930986425.1). Classification (GTDB taxonomy): domain Bacteria; phylum Bacillota; class Clostridia; order TANB77; family CAG-508; genus CAG-793. The sequence continues at coordinate 44,709 of CAKNJR010000010.1, forward strand.
AAGTGTTCAAACCATCTGCATCTATAACAACAGGAATTGAATAGTTATTTAATATGTATTCTAATATTTTCTCATTATCTTGTGCTTGTCCCCAGCCCATACCAATTGCTAACGCCTTGATTTTTTCAAGTGATTTGTCTATATTTGCGTGAGAAAATATTATATGTGAATCTTTATCTTCTAATGGAAAAACAGTTGCTTCTAATAAGTATGGAGTAACACTGCTTACAATACTTTTTGGTATTATTAATCTTGTAACTCCTGAACCGCTTCTAATAGAGGCTGAACTTAAATTTGCAAGTTTTATTGCTCCAGAATACATATCACAACCACCCAGTATTCCTATATATCCAAAGTCTCCTTTATTGCTATTTACATCTCTTGGAGTGACAAATGGTTTGCAGTCATTTAAAGTAAAAAATTTTTCTTTCATTTATATAAATCCTTTCATAAAAAATAAAACAGGATATATCACTACACCCTGTTCTCCCCACTTAAGGCAAGGGTCTCCTAATATGAATTTTATACTTAATTATTTATTAAGCAACTTTTTCTTTATAATTTACGATAGTTACTTCTGTTGCTAATTGCTTTAATTGATTTACAATTTTTTCAATGTTTTCTGCTGTTTCATCATCAAAGTATTGTTCTCCACATTGAGTACATACTTTTGCTGGAACTCCTTTAATAATAATAATAGTATCTTCTAAATCAACTACATAATTCACTTTCTTTTCTTCTAAATTTCCTTTACACATAAAACAATTCATTATTTATCCCTTCTTTTATTATTTTACCACATACTAACTGGCACACGCAATTATTTTTGCAAAAAAGCTACAAAATCTTCCAAGTTTAAAGGCTTGGAATAATAATACCCTTGTGCCATATCGCATCCCATATTCTTTAAAATATCTACTTGTTCTTTGTTTTCTACACCTTCTGCAACAGTTTTAATATTAAAATCTTTAGCCATATCTATAATGTATTTTACTAAATTACTTTCATCAATTCTATCTATAAATGATTTATCTATTTTAAGTACATCAATGCTTAAATCTTGCAACATATTAAGTGATGAATATCCTGTTCCAAAATCGTCTAAAGCAATTGTAAAGCCTTTTTGTTTCATGTCTTTAGTTATTTGCTTTAAATCGATTCCTTTATATACCGAAGCACTTTCTGTAATTTCTAACTCAATAAGCTCACGTGGTACATTTGTTTGCTTTACCATATCGTAATATTCTATAATAAAGTTATCATAGGCAAAATGCTCTTTAGATATATTGATAGAAGCGGTAATAAAAAAGTTATTATTAAATGGTTCGTTATTATTGTTCTTATGGTTACAGTTATTTAAAAAAGTTTTTTCTTTCAGTAATTTATTTATATATTGTATATCTTCACAGGCTTTTTGAAATATATATTTATCTAATTTAATTATAAATCTATTCTTTTCAAACAACGGTATAAATTTATTAGGAGAAATAACTCTACCCTCTCTAAACCATCTAACTAAAGCTTCACAGGATGTAATTTTATTGGTTTTTATATCTATTTTAGGTTGATAAAATACTTTAAACTCACCGTTCTCTAAAGCTTCTTCCATTATTTCTTCAATTTTTTGCTCTTCTAATATAACCGCTTCTGTTTCCTCGCTATACATATTATATTTTTTATTATAGTCTCCAATAATTTCATCATGTGCAGTCATTGCTTTATCAATGGCTAGAAGAATATTTTCATTATTTTTAATTTTATATATTCCTATAATAGGATAAATATTGTATATTTCTCCATTTACTTCAATGTGCCTAAGACTATTAAATAGATTATCTGCTATGTTATTTAGGTTCTCTATTGTCTCAATAAGTATGGCAAAAATATCATTAGAAAACCTACAAATTATATTGTTATAATCTTTTAATATTTGGACTAATCTTTTAGCTAATTGTATTATAAGTTCCCTTCCTGTATCATGTCCATAATAGCTATTAAAAGCTCTAAACTTTTCTATGTCTAGTATTAAAATATATTTTGGCATTGTTTTATTTTGTATAAATTTGCTTCCTTCTTTGCAAAAGTAATAATAATTTCCTAAGCCAGTAAAAGGGTCTATATATGCTAAATTATATAGACTAATTTTTCTACTATTTGAAAACGGTAAATAATATTTCTTGTTCATAATTTCATTCCTCTAAATATATTTTCACTAAAATTTATATTTTTATTCTATACTTTTATCTTATAAAATAAAATTTAATAAATTGGAAAAATTTATCAAAAAATGTTGCATAATTTTTTTGAGTATGATATATTGAAAATAAATTATAAGGAACCTAGGTTAAATTTTATAAATCCTTATGATTAATAAAGGGGTAATGTATATGAAATTAAAGATTGCTATTATTTCTGCTATTTTAGTTCTACTCATTATTTTTGCAGTTTGGCTTGGATACAACAAATATTTGAATGATAATTATTCTGCTAATGCTACTGTTATCGGTATTGTCTATGGAGATATTTTACAAATGAAAATAGAAGAAAATAAACTTTTTGACGAAGGAGTTTATATTATTAATATAAGAGTTCCTGATACCGTAGTTGATTCTAATGGAAAAGAGTTTAATAGATTCGATTTAGACACTGGTGATAAAATAATGATTACTGTTTCTCCAAGCAAATTTGGCGTTGAATATATAAATACAGACTTAGGAATTGGAATAGATGGTGTTATAAAAATAAAATTACTAAACAAATCCTAAATTTTATAACTTTATTTATTTCATTGCTTTCCATAAAGGAGGTTTTTATGTTAAAAAATATTTTTAAGAAATGTTTTATTAGTATTCTAGTTTTACTTGTAATTTTATTTATAGGAATGACTAATTCGCAAGCTATGAGTAACACTATAATTGAGGTTGATGGTGAGACTGATTTAGCTTTTGAGCCAGGGAGGCTCATGAAGTATGATAAAGAAACAAACACAACTACAGAAGTAAATATGGAAGAAATAAATTCGCTAATAATTTAAATCATAATAGAAAAAAGAATGATGAAAATTCATTCTTTTTTCTATTGCGATTAATATATTTTAGCTATATAATAATTTTATAAATTAAAGGGGTAATGTATATGAAATTAAAGATTGTTATTATTTCTGCTATTTTATTTTTACTCATTATTTTTGCAGTTTGGCTTGGATACAACAAATATTTGGATGATAATTATTCTGCCAATGCTACTGTTATTGATATTGTCTATGGTAGTGTTTTGCAAATGCATGTCGAAGGAAATGAGCGTTTTGAAGAAGGCATATATTTTATTAATTTGAATGTGCTAAACATTATTAGGGATTCCAATGGAAAGAAATTTGAAAGATTTGATTTGAAGTCTGGAGATAAAATAAGGATTACTGCCTCTCCTAAAAAAATGTACTTTACTTATGAGGATGATGGTACAATTATCTTAGATGGTGTTTTTAAATTAGTTCTATTTACTGAATAGAAAAGATTTATGTATAAATTTAACATTTTTGTGTCATTTTAAAAAAAGTATGGACAATTTCTTTTTAATATATTATTATATTGTTGTTAATAAAATTTTAGGAGGAATAAATTATGTTAAATATAAAGAAAATTATTGCATTAATTCTAACAATTTTATTTTGTACAAGTGTCGTTGTTTTTGCAACAGATATTGATATGAATTTAACTGGTGGCAGTACTGCTGATACTAATACAGTTGCTAATGGTAATACTACAAATACAGATGCAGCTAACACTGATACAGCTACTAATTCAGCAACTACAAATAATTCAATTTCTAACACTTCTACTACTTCAAATACAACAAGTAATACTTTAAATAGTGGAAATCAAACAACAAATGCAAATGTTCAAAGCGTTAATAATATTAATGATGTGCAAAGTTCTACATTAGAAATTACTCAAATATTGAACATATTCTTAATAGCAATTGGCTTGATTTTAGTTCTTCTTGCTATTGCAATATTAATTAGATTAAGAAAATAAAGAAAGATAAATTAAGAAGGAAAGCTTTAAAACTTCCCTTCTTTTTATTTATTATTGTTTCATATATCTTTCCATTTTTCTCTGAGCTTCTTTTTTCTTTAAATCTTCTCTTTTATCATAAAGCTTCTTTCCTCTACCTACACCTAATTCTAATTTTACAAAATTTCCTTTAAAATATATTTTTGTAGGTACTAATGTATAACCTTTTTGTGTAATCATCCCTATTAGTTTATGTATTTCTTTTTTATTTAGTAAAAGCTTTTTTGGTCTAAGTGGGTCTTTGTTAAATATATTACCATGTTCATAAGGACTTATGTTCATAGAATAAACATATACTTCCCCATTTTTTTCAATTGTTGCATAACTGTCTTTTAAATTTACTTTGCCAGCTCTAATCGATTTTATTTCTGTTCCATATAATACAATTCCTGCTTCAATTGTTTCTAATATTTCATAATTATGGTATGCGTTTGGATTTTTTGCTATTATTTTATTATCTTTATTCATTCTCTCCCTCTTAATTAAGTTGTTATTCTAAAAAAACTATAATTTCAATTTTAAAGCAATTTTGTTTTTATGCATAAACTTATATTCTTAAACATTATTTTCAGCTGTATGGTCATTCTCGTTTGAATTTGAAGCATCTATTTCATTAAAATATGCTTTTATTCCATTGTATATTCCTTGAACTATTTTGTCTTGATATGAATCGCTTACTAGATTTTGTCTTTCCTTTGTGCTTGATAAAAATCCTGTTTCTACAAGGCATGATGCCATTTCAGTTTTTGAAGTTACAATCAATCCCGTACTTTCTTTTATTCCTAAGTCTTCTGCATTAGTTGCGTTAATTACATTAGTTTGAATATTTTCGGCCAAAATTTTGCTTTCAGTATCTTTAACCGGATTATACCAAGTTTCAATACCACTTGTAACAGTATCATCTTCTAATGCATTTTGATGAATACTAATAAAGATATCTGCGTCAGCTCTATTGGCTATCCTAGCTCGTTCATTTAGATATACGTTTACATCTTCTGTTCTAGTCATTATAACTTCTGTATATTCTTTAGACAAAACTTCTTCGAGTTTTTTAGCGATTTGTAAGTCAATTGTTTTTTCTAAAACATTTCCGAATATACAGCCTGGCTCTTCTTCCCCGCCGTGACCTGCATCAATTACTATGCATTTGTCTATTTTGTTTGGTTGATTATAACTTACTGCTGCTGTTGTTGCAGAAGTGTTATTTGTATTAAAGTTATTATATATACAGGAAACAATTATCAAAATAATTATTAAAAGTACTAATCCTACTTTTCTTCTATTTAATTGTTTTTTTCTCGTTCTTTTGTATCTTTTTTTACTCATTAACTTCTCCCTTATCCATTATCATGGATTTAGTATATCTAACTTTTTGAAAATTATCCATAAAATGGTTGAAGTAAATTTGATTTATTATACTTTATCACTTTATTTGTATTCTGTCAATTCGATAATGCTATTATTTATATAATGATATAAGGTTTTACTAGTAAAATATTTTTAGTTTAGCCATAAAAATAAGTGACCTACTTATAAAAAGTAAATCACTTATTTTCTAATTAATCATTATCATTATGCTCTTTCATATATTTGCAAATAAGGACAACTGCAATAATAACAATTGCTATTAAAATTATCCACATCCATACATCAAGGCTCATTCCTAGGAATGTATAATTTGATGATGCACCATTCATAGAATTTACGCTATTTCCAGATGTATTAAGAGTATTTCTTACACTATTTACTGTTGTTTCTGTTGCATTTCCTACTGCATTCCCAACACCTTGAGCTGTATTTTTAGTAGCATCCCATGTGTTTTCAACAGCGTTACCTACTGTATCCATGGTGTTGTCTACACCACTCGCAACATTATCTGCTGCATTTCTGGCGTTATTTGCCATTTCTCCAGTAGCAAAGACTGTGCTAAAACATGCTGCAAACATAATTAGAAGTATACTAATGATTGCAATCTTTTTATGCATATTTTCCCCCTTTAATAACTTTGTGAAATCAATATTAGTATTTGTTATTTTTGAAAATATATGCAAAAAATGTCGACCAATTTTTACAGCTTTTTATGCTTTATTGCTACTGCCAAACACATCTCTTATTTTATGTTTTACAGTTTCTTTTATAAAGTCTCTTCCAGGACCTAGATATTTTCTAGGGTCAAATTGTTCAGGTGTTTCTACAAATACTTTTCTTATTGCTGCTGTCATTGCAAGTCTTAAGTCTGTATCTACATTTATTTTTGATACACCACGCATACTTGCTTCATGAAGCATTTCATCTGGTACACCTTTTGCACCAGGCATATTTCCACCATATTTATTGCACATTTCTACATATTCTGGTATTACTGTTGATGCTCCGTGTAATACTATTGGAACATTTGGCATTAATTCTTTTACTTTTTCTAGGATATCAAAACGAAGTCTTGCTTCTCCTTTAAATTTATAGGCTCCATGGCTTGTACCAATTGCAATAGCAAGAGAATCACATCCTGTTCTTTGAACAAACTCAAGAGCTTGTTCTGGGTCAGTATACATTGCATCATTTTCTGCAACGTTTACATCATCCTCAACACCTGCAAGTTTTCCAAGTTCCGCTTCAACTACTACTCCATGTTCATGAGCATAATCTACAACTTGTTTTGTTAATTCAATATTTTTTTCAAAATCATATTTTGAACCGTCAAACATTACTGATGTATATCCATTATCTACACATAATTTACAAGTTTCAAAATCTGGTCCATGGTCTAAATGTAATGCAACTGGAATATCGTGTTCCTCTAAACCAGCTTCAATCATCTTTCTTAAATATGGTATTCTAGCATATTTAATTGCGCTAGATGAAGTTTGAAGGATAACTGGTGAATTTTCTTCTGCTGCTGCGTCCATTATTCCTTGTACAAACTCCATATTATTAATATTAAATGCACCTACTGCAAATTTTTCTGCAATAGATTTTTCAAACATATTTTTTGTTGTTACTAATGACATAATTATTACCTCCTCATTTGCTTATGATTTTATATTTAATTATTTGCATTGTCAATTGTTTTTATTCTATTTTTTCAATACTAACAACTATTTCTTTACTAAGTAATTCAAAGCCTGCATTTTTTGCAACTTTTCTTGATGGAATATTATTTTTATTTACCCAGTATGTAGGAATAAGACCTTTTTTCAAACATTCATATGCAATTTTCTCTACCACTTTTTTAGCAAATCCTTTATTCTTATATCCATCTTCTGTTTGAATTACAATGTTTGCCATATTACTTGTTATATTTGATATATATCCTAATGAAACTATTTTATTATCCTTGATTATTCCATGATTAATTCCGCCAAGGCGCTTTTATTTTATTAAATTCATTCCATTTTTGCTCTTTATATTTTAACTCATTGCTTTTCTTGACAATATTATAAAAATATTGCTTTTTACTTTCATCAATTAATTCTACATCATCACAATTGACATTTTTGTCATCCGATTGTTTTATCAATCTATACATTTCTTTTATTTCAAAAGTTTTAAATTCATTCTCAGCAAATTGATTTAAGAAATCTTTTAAATTATCTTCGTTTAATTCTTCAATCTCATTTATTTTTTTATTTAATTTATCTGCAATTTTGCTTGAACATGAAATAACAATACTATTATTTATATTTGTTGCAATAATTGGATAATAAAATCTCCCGGCATATAAAATATCTCTATTAGATGATGATATTACTGTAAATATTTTTCCACAATCAAACTCTTTTATTCCTAAAAAATCATTATAATTTTTCAATTAAATTCTCCTAATTATACTAAGTTATAAATAATTAATTTATTTCTTTCTCTATAAATTTACCATCTTCAAAAATAATATCATATGCTTTTGAATTTTCATAATTTTTAACTATTTTATAATCTGTGTCTGAGAATATTAATGATGCATCATTATCAATAGCTATGCCTCTTAAATTGTTTTTCTTTATATTGTCATAAAACTGCTTTTTCTTTTCATTGCTTTTTTCATCATAATGTACACAATTAATCATATGTATCAAATCAAGACCTTCTATCATTTCATAATTGTACTTAAACCAACAATAGCTTCCTGCACTCATTCCTGCTAGAATAACGTTTTTTTGGTATGCCTCTATTAAACATTTATCTATGCCTTTACTTTTCCATACATCCATCATAAACTTAGTTTTACCACAACCAACATAAATAATATCACTACTTAAAATCTTTTTTCTAATTTCTTCAAACGTGATGTTATTATTCAAAACACATAAGTTTTCTACGATTGCCCCTAAACTTTCATATGCATTTTTAAAACTGATGTAGTAGTCTTCTCTTTCGCTTGAAGCGGTTCCTATAAATAAAACCTTAGGATTATCTTTCGCGCATAATTTCATTATTTCAAAATCTATCTTTCTTGGTGAATATGGTATAAAAACATTTTCTTTGTTTTTTATCCCCACTAATCCTCCTATACAAATTATTGTTCCCATAAATATTTTCCTCCTACAAAACAATTATAACATATTATACAATGGTTTAACCAATTCATTATCATACAACACCTTCAATTCGTGAAGCGGTCTAGTCATGGCAACATAAAGCAACTTCATTTCCATATCATTATTTTCATCGTATTTTAGCTTTGAAGCATTTGAAACAATAGCTCCATCAAATTCTAATCCTTTTGCTAAGTAGCTTGTAATAGCACATATTCCGCCATTATACATTGTGTCGGAATCTGTAATATTAACGCTATTAAATTTTTTATTAAGCCTTTTACTTATGCTGCTTGCCTCATCTTCATCTTTGCAAATAATTGCAATTGTTTTAAAATCTTCTTTTAAATATTCTTCCAAAATATTTTCAATAGTTTTAATTTGCTCATCTACACCGCTAAAATTAATAAACTCAACTTTTTTACCGTGTCTAATAACAGGTTCTGCTACATTTAATCCTAAATGTTTAGTTATATTACTTGCACAATTCATTATTTCTGTAGTTGTTCTATAACTTTTGTGCAGATTTTTTATTTCACATTTATTATTAAATGCTATTTCCTGCACACTCTCCCAATTCTTAATTCCTCTGTATTGGTATATTGATTGAGCTAAATCTCCGAAAATGCTAAATGTTGCATTACTTAATAGTTTCTTTAATGCCACAAAATTAAAATCTCCAAAGTCCTGTGCCTCGTCTATTGCAACCTGCTTGTAGTTTGCATATTCTCCTCCACCATTAATACGAGTTTTTAAATATATAAGGCTACTTAAGTCTTCAAATTCAACTTTTTTACTTTTTAAATTTTTAATATTATAATTTACATTTTCATTTTTTATATTATAATTACTCAAATATATATATTCATTTATTCTACTTAGAAAGGTAATATATGTTTTATAAATATTAGGTAACAACTGATTAAAAAATTTATTTAATCTTTGTTTAAAGCCTTTTGACAGTTCTTTTTCAATACTAGATAGAATATCCATTTCTTTATACTTTAATTCATTAGACACATTTTTAGTCTTTTCTTTAAACTGATTTTGCAAATTTTCTTTTATATCATCTAAATTATCTTCAACGTATTTTTGTAATAATAAATTTGTCTTATTCACTTTTTTCTCAATATTATCATAAATAACAGGATTTTCAATCGACTTATATATGTTCTTAATAAATTCTGAGGAAAATATAACATATCCTTTTATTTCTATATTTTTATCTGGAATTATATTTTTATCTATTTCTTCAATATATTTATCTAAAGCATTTTTAAACTCCATGGAAACTTTTAAATTTTGAAAATTAAGTGAATTAGAATTTTTTATGTATTGCCTTATTTTTTCATCTTCACTAATTAAAGCGAAGTCTTCATTTATGTACTCTTTGCAAAGTTCATCATAAGTAAGTTGATTTACATTTTCTACATCTAAGTCAGGTAAAACATTAGAAATATAGCTAATAAAAAATTTATTTGGACCTATTACTAAGTATTGATTTGGTTTGACAGTATCTCTGTAATTATATACTAGATAAGCAATTCTATGTAGAGCAACTGTTGTTTTTCCACTACCTGCAACTCCTTGAACAATTATATTTTTATTTAATGGCTCTCTTATTATTTGGTTTTGCTCTTTTTGAATAGTTGATACAATGTTCTTTAATCTGTTATCTGCACTAGAATTTAAATATGGTTTTAATAATTCATCATTTGCAACAGTATCAACATCTTGATAACTTATGAGCTTTTGATTTTCTATATTATATTGTCTTTTTAATAATAGCTCTCCTTTACAAACTCCTTCTGGTGCTATATATGATGTTTTTCCTATATTACTATCATAGTAAATCGATGAAATTGGAGCTCTCCAATCTATAGTTATAATATTATTTTCTTCATCGACAGCTCCAATTTTGCCTATATATAGTTTTTCAGCGGTATTTTCATTTTCTCTTTTAAAATCTATTCTCGCAAAATATGGTGAATTAATTGTTTTAAACATTTTTTGCATTTTTTCATCATACATGTTTATAAAATTTTCTATCATTAGTTCATTATCTTTGTAAAGTTTAGGAACGGCCTGTGCTCTTAATTCATAATACTTAATTGTTTCTTTGAATTTTTCTACAACTTCTTTTAGTTTTTCTTTTTCTAACTCAAATTCTGAATTTTCCATATTAAATATACTCCTTTTCTATTTTTATTTAATTGGTCGATTGTTATAAATAGAATTTTTTTGGTGACACCTCCTTTTTTTGTATAACAAGAGAAAACAAAAATAAAAGCAGAATAACTTTTATAAAATATTTTTATATTCTTCTGCTTTTATTTTTGTTTATTATTTATAAGATAACTTTGTCTATGTCTTCTTTCATATTGTTAAGAACTTCAAAGCTATTATCAAATTTAGATTGTTCATCTTCAGATAATGATATATTTAATATATCTTCAACACCTTTATGTCCAATTATTGCTGGTACACCTATAAATAGTCCAGAATGTCCGTAGTTACCGTCTATATATGTTGATACTGTTAGAATTTCTTTATCATCATCAAGTATTGTTCTAACAAGTTTTGCTAATCCTAGTCCTATACCATAATAGGTAGCTTTCTTTCTGTTTATAATTTCATATGCTGCTTGTTGTACTTCTGTATATATTTCGTCAAGAATTTTTTCGTCTTTGCCTTTTTCTTTTAATATTTGTATTAAAGGTTTGCATCCAATATAGCTATGTGACCAAGCAACGAATGATGAATCTCCATGTTCTCCCATTATATATGCATGTACATTTTTAGGAGATATATCTAATCTTTCACCGATTAAGTATCTTAGTCTTGATGTATCTAGCATTGTTCCTGAGCCTATAACTTTGTTTTTAGGAAATTTAGAAACTTTCTCTACTACATATGTCATTAAATCTACAGGATTTGTTGCTATTACAAATATTCCTTTAAATCCTGATGCAACTACTTGTTCTGTTATATCTTTCATTATGCCTGCATTAGTTTTAGCTAATTCTAATCGAGTTTGTCCAGGTTTTTGAGCTATACCAGCTGTTATAACAACTATGTCTGCATCTTTACATTCATCATATTCTCCGGATTTTATTTCGATTCTACTACTAGGAGCACAAGCTATTCCATGAGCTAAATCCATTGCCTCTCCAACAGCTTTATCTTTTAATACGTCGATGAGCACTAGTTCATTTATACCACCTTGATTTTCAAGTGCGTATGCCATACTCATTCCTACAAAGCCTGTACCAACTAATACCACTTTTCTTTTTGATATCATAAAAATTACCTCCAATCAAGTTTATATATTCAAGAAAAAGTTGCTTTAGCGTGCTCGAGCAAAGCTCGCCTTGCATTTTGCCAAGCTACTTTTCTTATTATTGGCAATTTTTTTGTCAATATTCAAGCGAATGTTATTATATCACGTTTTAGTTATGAAAGTAAAGTAATTATTTAAATTTTTGCATAAAAGTAAAAAGAATCCTATTAAATTATAGGATTCTTTAAGAGACTCTTTTGTGATTTCCGAAAATCATATATTTATAATTTTCATTAAACTTTTTTCCAAAGAACATCTAAGCCATCGTTTTCAATTACTTTTTCTTCTTTTTTCTCTTTAGCATTCTTTTTATTAGATTTTTTGTCTGATTTAGTAGTTTTGCTTGCTTCTATTTGAATTCTGTCTAACCAAATAAAGAATAAGAATGAAACGAATATAAATGCTTCATCTACTGCAATTGAAATTGCAAATGGTCTTATATCAACTGCTTCGCTAACTGCTGATAATTCGATTGTGTGTCCTACTAATATTGCCAAGAAAACTAATAAAACAACGCATGGAATTGTATTTTTCTTGCTTTGTTGAGCTATAAAAGCACATAATACAACTAAAACAAGAGCAACAATGACATGAATTGGATTTGCAAAATTAATAATTGGCATAATTATTCCTCCTTTGTTTCAATTTATTTTAATAATAATATAATCGAAAAGATTTTTCAATACATTTTATATTAAATTTTTGTTACAATTATGTTACGAATATTTATTTAAGTTTTACTTCGATGAAGTCAGCTAATTCTTTAGCTTTTTTAGTAATGTATTCTTGGTCTTCTCCCTCTATCATTACTCTAACAAGAGGTTCTGTTCCTGATGCCCTTATTAAAACTCTACCATTACCAGAAAATTCTTTTTCTAATTCATCTATTTTTTCTTTTATTTCAGGATTTTTGTCAAAATCATATTTTTTATCTGATGCAACTTTTGCGTTTATCAAAACTTGAGGATATATTTTTATTATTTTTGCAAGTTCAGATATACTCTTTTTCTCACTTAGAGCAACTTTTAAAAGCATTAATGATGTTAAAATACCATCTCCAGTTGGGTTGTAGTCTAAGAATATTATATGTCCTGATTGCTCACCACCTAAGTTGTATCCATTTTGAAGCATATTTTCTAGTACATATCTATCCCCTACTTTTGTTTGTATAAAATTGATTTTATTTTGTTCACAATATTTTTTCATTCCAAGATTACTCATAACTGTTGCAACAATAGTATCTTTTGCAAGCTTTCCTTCTTTTTTCATGCGATTTGCTATTATTGCCATTATAATATCGCCATCAATTTCATTTCCGTTTTCATCTACTGCTAGGCATCTATCTCCATCGCCATCATATGCAATACCCAAGTTACATTTATTAGCTACAACAAACTTTTTAAGCATATCTAAATGTGTTGAACCACAATTTTCATTTATATTTGTTCCGTTTGGAGTGTTATTTAGTATGTAGTGCTTTATTCCAAGTGCTGTATATACTTTATCTGCAATTACTGATGTAGCTCCATTTGCTGTATCTATTGCAACTGTAAAGTTATCTTTGTCTAATTTTTCGAAATCGTCTTCAAATGTTTTTCGGAAGAAATATAAATATTCATCTAGTAAGTCTTCTCTATTTTCAGATACTCCTATTTTATTGCTTTCTGCAATTAATTCATTAATTTTATCTGAGTCAAGAACTTCTTCAATTTCTTCTTCTAAACTATCTGGAATTTTCATTCCTTTATTACTGAAATATTTAACTCCATTAAATTCAAATGTATTGTGAGAAGCTGAAATAACAACACTTGCGTCTGCTTTTAATTTTTTAGTTAGATATGCAATTCCCGGTGTTGGTATAACTCCGACTAATTTTACATTTGCTCCATAGCTTAAAAATCCAGCTGTCATTGCACTTTCAATAAGTGTACCAGATATTCTTGTATCCCTTCCTATTAAAATTGTTGGAGTATGATTTGTATGTTTTGATAAAACATATGCTCCTGCTTTTGCAACTTTGTAAACTAACTCTGGTGTTAGCTCTGTATTTGCGATTCTTCTGATTCCGTCTGTTCCAAAATATTTCATAATTAATTTTGCACGCTTTTATACGCGTACGCTCCTTTCTGTAAATTTAATTTATATTATTTATAACGTCTACAATATATGTGGCTTACACATTTAAACATCAAAAACTTTAATATAATAAGGTTTAATATCTGTCAAAATATCTTTAACTAATAAAATACTTCCATCCTGAAGTGTAAATTTGATATTTGGGAATGTTTTTAGCATTTTTTCATCTGAGAAAACTTTATCTACAAATTCTTTTAGCCCAGGATTATTCTGGTAAATGTCTAGGTATTTTTCATAATAATCTTCTGCACCTTGTACCTCTAAATTATAGTTATATATTAATCTTGTTTCAAACATTTTCAATGCAAAACTTGAAATTATAAAATCAAATGCCATAAATACCATAATAATTACTGTTAATACATGTAATACTTTTATCGGAATCTTTCCTAATACTTTATCGACTGTCGGATTAATTACCTTATTAAGGCAAATAGTCAAAATACCCCAAAATATTGAAAAGTAAACGCATACTCTACCATTGATATTTAGTGGAAAATTCGAATAATCCCACCATTTAATATTGAAAATTACTTCTCCAACCCAGCTTACAACATATTCAACTACAGAACCTATTATAAATCCGGCAATAAATAGAGTCCAATTATTTTTCTTTGCTGATTTAGGTATACAAAGTAAGCAAATTGCTCCTAACCCATAAATACAGCAAAATGGACCATATAGCATACTTTGTCTACTTTCAATAACTCCTTTTGTAAGCAATCCGTATAGTGTTTCAATTACATATCCCAAAATACTATATACTATAAAATATTCAAGTATTTGCCAAAATGAATAACCAAAAATACCTTTCTTAACTTTTTTAGATATTTTGTTTGATTCGTTTGTATCTGAAGTATTTGTTTCATTTTTTGTTATTTTACTTTTTTGCATACTAAAATATATTCCTTTCAATTTCTGCATTTATATTGTTTTTTATTTTTTGATAATTATTTTATGTGCTCAAGTAAAGTGTTTTCTTGATAAACATTTGTTTATAATATTAATTTTCTTTAATATCTTTTCTATTGAATTTTTCTTTTATTGTGTTTATTATTCCCTTTATAAACTTCCAGTTATTTAGTAAGCTATAAAGGACTGCAATTACAAGTGATATTACATTAATTGTCCATAAAAGAACTGGGTTATTACCTACCCCCGGTATATATTTAGCATAATAAGCTAAACAAACTATTGCTAGGAAAAGCATTGGTCCTTGCCATTTTAATTCTTTTAATTTTAAATATTTTTTCAATTTCTTTTTTCTGTAAAAATATACAATAAGGTTTGCGATTAATGTTGAAAAACAAGCTGCGTATATTTTTAACGAATTAACCAATAGTAAATCGATTACCAAATTTATAATTGCTGCAACTATTGTGGTTGTTCCCATTATTTTTGTATCTTTATATGCTGAAAATATACCGCCATAAAAGCTAGATAAATTTGAATAATATGTCGCAATCATAACTATTGGTATATAAACATATGCTTCGTCATATGCTTCATTAATAAAAATAGGAAATGCAAATGGCATAACTGCAATTAAACATATTGTTACTGCATATAGGAATCTTTTAGCATCGTGATATATGCTATTATAGTATTGATTTTTGTTGTCTTCTTTTACTATTTTGGCAGCTGATTCTTTCCATGCTGTATAAAAATATCCATAAAGAACATTTATTATATTTGGGAACTTGTTAGCCATAGCATATATACCATTAGCAGCTGAACTAACCATTTGTGTTAGTATTATTCTGTCGGACATATTGATAATGCTCCACGAGATACTGTTTGGTACTAATGGTATTGAATATTTTATCATATCCTTCATTAAAGGCTTGTTGATTTTTCCTATATATTTTGGAAGTTTTAATATTACTAGTATTATTATAGCAGTAAGTGCATTTGCTATTGTATTTGACCATAATAGGCCTTCTGCTCCTGCGTTAAGTGCTAATATAAATACAATATTAAGTATGATTGTAGATATTCCTAATATAAAGTTTGACACGGAATATAGTTTGATTTTGCCAAGACCTCTTGATAATGCATTGCTTAGTCCTATTAATATATTTGATATTACAAATGTAATAATTGCTGTAATATACATAGGAGTATAATCAGTTCCAAAGCCCATAATTAATGCAGCAATAATTGTAAATAAGACTGTTCCAAAAAAGGTATAAATTATTGTTTGCGTAATAATTTTCTTTCTTTGCACTTTACTATCTGCATCAATCAGATATCTAAACATTGATTCTTCCATTAGTAAAGTGATTATTGGGCATAAGAAAACTGATAGAGTACATATAAAATCATAATTACCATATTCTGAAGGGTCAAGCTGTGATGTATATAAAGGTAATAGCAAATATGAAATTATTTGTGTACTCAATTTTCCTATTGCAATTATTATTGTATTTTTCATTAATTGTTTTTTCTGGTTCATTTTGCTCCTTTGTTTAATTATGCTTTCTAAATTTATTTTTGTGATTACTTATTTTTTAGTAGTCAACCTAATAATTTCATCATCTAAATGTTTTACGAAATTTGCATTATTACTTACAAATTCCTTAGGTTTAAAATTGCTTGCTTCTTCTATTTTTTCGTTTAGTTTAGAAAAGTCTTCTAATGGTATTATATACCCATCTTTTGAAAATGTTTCTAATATTTGAAGTTGATGGTCGTTTACGTGCTCCCCATATTTTTTTAATCTTGGGGCAACTATCATAGTTTTATGTATGTTAAGCCCATAAATTATAGTTCCAACTCCAGCGTGTGTTATAACTATTCTTGCCTCTTTCATGTATTTATTAAACTCATCTTGCGATAAAAATTTATGTATTTCCATTTTATCTGATTGAAAATCTGTGCTTCCTGTTTGAGCAACTATTTTTTCATTTAAGTTTAATTTTTCTACTGCTTCTAAAAGCCTTGGAAAATGTTTATCTTGAGTTCCTAGTGTTACAAAAATCAATAAATCCACCCCCAACAAACTGCCTTAGGATAAAGTTTTTTCATTTCTTCCCATTGTACCACAAAAGTATTGGCAATTGGATAAACTAGTCTTCCAGCTAGAGTTTTTGAGTTTCTATTTGCAAAGGTCTCAATCCAAATTACTTTACTACCAAAAAATCTTGCAATATAGCACATAGCAACAGCTGTATGAGTTCCAGTTGTTACAACAACTTTTGGATGAAGTTTGAAGTATAAATATAAACTTTTAAAAAAGTTAAATAATAATATGAAAAAGTATCTTATAGGCGTTTTTCTTGTACCATAAGCTAAGTAATGGACTTTGCCCGGATATTTTTCGGTCAAATCTTTATCAGATTCAGTTTTTTCTGTCACTATTGAATAATCATATTTTTCAAAATCAAGTTTTTGTAATTCGCTTAAATGTCCACCCATACTTGATATAAACATTACTTTAACCATATTTTATGCTCCTACATTTTTTCTGGTACTTCTATTCCAAGTAAACCTAGTCCATTTGTTAAAACTATTTTTGTCATATATGTTACGTATAATCTAGCATCTTGTTCATCTTTATTGTCACATAATATTTTATTAGAATTATAAAATGTAGAAAATTCTTGTGCAACATCAATTAAATATCTTGAAATAATTGATGGTTCGTTTTTATTCATTGCTTCTAATAAAATGTTTTCAAAATTTTCAATAAGTTTTAGTAATTTAATACTACTATCATCAGTAATTTTACTTAAATCTAATTTACTTGAATCAGGTATGTAGCCTGCTTTTTCAAGTACGCTGTTAGTTCTTACTGTCATATATTGAATATATGGACCTGTTTCGCCATTAAAATTTAAAGCTTCTTTCAAGTCAAACACTTGGTTCTTAGTTCTAGACTCAGCCAAATCCTCAAAAATAACTGCACCAACACCTACTTGTTTTGCAACTAAATCTTTGTTTTCTATATCTCTGTCTTGTATAATTTCTTTTGACTTAGAAATTGCTTCATCAAGTAAATCTTCAACCTTTACAAAATTTCCTTTTCTTGATGACATTTTTCCTTCTGGAAGCCTTATCATTCCATAGCTTACGTGTTCCAATCCATTAGTGTATTTTTCATCTAATCCAAGATATTTTGCAACTGCAAAAACTTGTTTAAAGTGTAAGCTTTGCTCTTCCCCAACTACATATAAGCATTTATCAAAATCATATGTTCTTGCTCTATACATAATTGCTGCTAAATCACGAGTAGCATATATTGAAGAACCATTTGCCTTTTGTATTATGCAAGGTGTATTTATTCCTACATCTTCTAAGTCAACTACTTTTGCGCCTTGTGATTCTACTAATTTGCCAGATTTCTCAAGTATATCTATAATCTCTTGCATTTTATCTGAATAGAATGCTTCTCCTTTTGTAGAATCGAATTTAACTCCAAGTAAATCATAGATTTTATCAAATTCTTTAACACTTAAGTCTTTAAATTTATTCCATAAATCTGTACAATATGGGTTTCCATCTTCAAGTTTTTTGAATGTTTCTCTACATTCTTCTAAAACTTTTTCATCATCTTCACATAAAGCATTTATTCTTTTATAAATATCTGCAAGCTTGTCTATTGCATCTGTTGAAAAATCATATTCGCTTCCCCATCTTTTATATCCTTCAATTAGCTTTGCAAATTGAGTACCATAGTCTCCAAGGTGATTTATACCAATTGTATTAAATCCTAAATATTTATATAACTTATATAGTGAATTTCCTATTATAGTTGTTTTTAAATGTCCAATATGGAATGGCTTAGCAATATTTGGTGAAGAATATTCTACAATAACAGTTTTCCCTTCACCTATGTTAGACTTTCCATAATCTTCTTTTTGTGAATCGAATTTTGAAATAACAGCTTTTACTAAGTTAGTCTTTGATACGTAAAAGTTCAAATATCCGCTAACAACATCTATTTTATCTATAATATCTTTTTCTACCACAATATTTTCTTTTATATTATTTGCTATGTTTATTGGAGATTGTTTTAGTTCTTTTGCAAGCTTAAAACAAGGAAAAGCAAAATCTCCATTTGCTTCATCCTTTGGAATTTCAATAAAAGATTTTATTTCTTCTTGGTTTATATTTGTTACTTTTGAAATAGCTTCTGCTATATATGATTTAAAATCCATGTTAACCCTCATTTCTATACGTTTTTTATAACCTTTTATATTATACACAAATTTGTGGAAGTTGTAAATATTTAAGTAATTTTTTGTAATGTCTCATAATTCACTTTGTATGAACAAAAGTGAACTTCGTTCACTCTAGCACTAATTTTTATTAGTGCTTTTTTA
>CAKNJR010000011.1 GCA_930986425.1 uncultured Clostridium sp.
AAATAATATAATAAATTTATAAAAAAGTACTTGACAAAAATTAGATAGTCAAGTTGTAAGGAAAATTTTTAAAAGTAGTAGTATTTTAATCGCTTTAATGGTATAATAATAGTATATTGTGAAAGGGAGATAAAATCTATGAAAATGGAATTTATATTTGATAAAGAAAAATTGAAAAAAGCAGGATATGATGAGGAACAATGCTTGAATGCAATTAGAAAACATTTTGACAGTTATAAAAGCAAAACAATAAAAGAAATAGCAAAAGGAATATTTGAGGGAACTGATGATGACTGGAATGCTTTTGGATCTACTGCAAGATTTCCATATACAAGTTGGTTTTTAAAAGTGATTAAAGAATGGTATTGGTATGTAGATGAAGGAGATGGGCAAGGAGAGAAAAAAGGAGATTGTTTAGAGGCATATTATGAAGTAAAAGCAGTAAATGGTTAAGAGGTAATATATGAGGAAAGCAATAAATTTTGATATTGACACAAAAAAATATGAAGAATATACAGGAAAAAAAGCTCCAACAGCGTATGCAGAAGTAAAAAAATTCTTAAAGAAAAATGGATTTGAACATAGGCAAGGTTCTGGTTATGTTTCTAAAAATAGTTTAGATGATTTAAGAATTACGGCTATTATTACTAATATGACTTTAACTTTGAAGTGGTTAAGATTTTGTGTAAAAGAAATAGATGTAACAAATATAGGTAAACAACACTCGTTACTAGACACGATAAATAAACCATATAATGAAGATGATTTATCAAATTTAGATGATATAGAAATATAAAATGGCAAGGGTAATATTATAACAATATTACTCTTTTTTCATGTCAAATGTATAAAAAAATATTTTGCACATTTCTATATAATAAAATATAGTGTTATACTCCCAAACAAGGAGGAAAGTTGAAATGAAAGAAATATTTAATAAACCTGTTTTAGATCAGTTATATTCTTTTAGAAAAGAAGAATTTGAACAAAATTTATATAATGAAGATGAACAAATAAAGAAATTAGAATTAGAGATAACTGATTTATCTGAAGGATTTGTGAATCATTTAAAAAATATTATAACAGAAGAAAACGATCTTAAAAATGTATTAAAATTATTTAGAAATTATGAATTAAAGGCTAGTGAAGAAACAGACTTTTGGGGACTAATTTATTTTAAGTTAGGTATAGTAGAAGGCAATAAATTGGCACATGAAATTACACCTAAAAAATCTATTAAAAAAGATGATGATTCATTTCTAAACTATGGCAATAATAATTTTTCAGAGTGGTTAGAAGAACAAAAAAGAAAATATTGCTTTGATATACCAGAGTATAAAGAATTGCAATACAGGTACAGAAAAATTAGTGAAAAGTACCCTAATGCAACTGAAGTATTTGAAGATTTAGAATTTATAGAGCTTAATAAAGAAGAACAAAAAGCACTTATTGAACTTAGAAAAATAGATGTAGAAATGGGAGATATGGAAAAAGATTTGTGTTTTAAATTGGGACTAAAAGAGGCAATGAGTTTTTATAATGGTAATTAAATTTATTGTAAAAGACATTAGAAAAGAACAAAGACTTACTCTAAAACAATTATCATATAAGACAGGAATATCTACCACACACTTAAATGATATAGAAAGTAATTACAAAATGCCAAGTTTAATATTTGCTATTAAAATTGCAAAAGCATTAAAAGTTAATATCAATGATCTGTATTATATAGAAAGGTATTAGAAAAAATCTAGTACCTTATTTTTATGCAAAAAATACAAGAAGGAGGTGGAGCTAATGTCAGAATATATACCAAAAGAAATTGTAAAACAAGCAAAACAAATAGATTTGCTAACTTATTTTATGAATAATAATCCATCAGAACTTGTAAAAAAAGGTGCTAGTACTTATTCCTTAAAATCTCACGATAGTGTCATTATAAGTAATGGATTATGGCATAGATTTTCTACTAATGAGGCAGGAAAAACAGCAGTAGATTATTTAATGAAAGTTGAAAAGATGACACTACAAGAAGCTGTTAAAAATGTATTAAATAAAGATATTAGTACCTATGAAGTGCCTAAAACAGAAATAAATAATGTGCCTAAAAAAATAATTATTCCAGAAAAAGCAAGTACAAACAAAGATGTTATAGAATATCTAAAAAATAGAGGAATAGACGAAGATATTATTTTAGATTGCATAAATCAAAAACTAATATACCAGGAAAATAAGACAAATAATGTAGTTTTTGTGGGTTATGACTATGAGCATAATATTAAATATGCAGGGTGTAGAAGTACAAATGAAAAACGAATAATGCGAGATGCAAAAGGTAGTTCAAAAGAGTTTTCTTTTAGACTGTTAAGTAAAATAAAGAATAATACATTACATATTTTTGAAAGCAGCATAGATTTATTATCTTATGCAACATTATTAAAACTAAAAGGCTATGATTATCAAAATCAAAACCTATTAGCACTTGCAGGTGTATATCAACCAGGGGATAATATAGAACAAAGTAAAGTACCAATAGCAGTAAAAAACTTTTTAGAAAGAAATACATATATTGAAAATATTGTACTTCATTTTGATAATGATAAAGCAGGAAGAAATGCAACAAAAGCACTTATAATAGCTTTAAATAAGTACAATATATATGATGTCCCTACACCTTATGGAAAAGATATAAATGATTATTTATGTTACAAGTTAGGATTAAAGAAAAGACAAGAAATAGAACAATATAAAGTAAATAAAATACGAAACAAGGAATATATACAGGTATAGTTTTATATGCAAAAATTAGATTTCTTGTCCTAGCAAGCAATGAATTTGTTCACACGAAAATATCGTGTTTCAAAATTCTATTCAATGGGGCTAGCCCCAATCCCCATTATTTAGTTTGAATAACAGGAGGGAGAGATTTGAGAAAAAGAAATATAAGAAAAGATATAATGTTAAATGAAACAGAAAATGAAAAACTTATTTCTGACTGTAAGAAAGCTAATATTTCTTACGGAGAATATTTTAGAAAATTACTAATGGAAAAACAAATAAAAGAAAAACCAGGAAAGGAATTTTATGAAGTGATGAAACAACTTTCTAAAATAGGTGTTAATCTAAATCAAATAGCTTATAAAGCCAATAGTACAAACAAGATAGATAAAGATTATTACAAAATAGAAGCAGAAGAATGGCATAAATTTGCAAAAGAAGTTAAACAAAAATTTTTGTAGGAGGTGGTAAGTTTGGCAACAACCAGTTTGTGGAAAGTAGTAAAAAGAATGGATCATGTTATAAATTATGCAAAGGAAAAAAATAAAACAAAAAACATTGAATTCAAAAGTAATTATGAAATAATAGTTGATGATTTAAAAGATGTAATTGATTATGCTAAAAATGCTAATAAAACTGAAAAAGAATATTTTGTTACAGGAATAAATTGTGAGCCAGATTCAGCTTATGAAGAAATGCAAGATACAAAGAAGTATTATAATAAAGAAGACAAGATTTTAGCATTCCATGCATATCAATCATTTAAAGAGGGAGAGGTTACTCCAGAGATTGCTCATAAAATTGGAGTACAACTTGCTAATGAAATGTGGGGAGATAGATTTCAAGTAATAGTTACTACTCATTTGAATACTAATCACATACATAATCATTTTGTATTAAATTCAGTTTCATATACTGATGGAAAAAAATATTATAGTAACAGAGCTAATACAGGAAGATTAAGACATACTTCTGATGAACTTTGTAGAGAATATGGATTAAGTGTTTTAGAAGAAAAGCCTTGTAAAAAAAGTAAAATTAATTTTGAAAATTATTATAAGAAATCTTTTTATAATGATAACTATACAAAAAATGCTAAAAGAGATTTAGATTTAGCAATAAGACAAGCATATTCATTTGAAGATTTTATATATTTAATGAAAAAATTAGACTATGAAATTATATTTAGGGCAAATAAAATAAGTATAAGAAAAGAGCCATATAAAAGAAATATTAGGATTGAACGCAGGTATGGAGAAAATTATTCAATAGAAAATATTAAACGAAGAATAATAGAAGAACAAGCAGTAAGAGTACCTTTTATAGAAAATGTATACAATTATAGAAAAGTAAATTTTCCTTTTGCAAAAAGGCATAAAAAAGCCAAAGCAAAAGGATTTATTGCTTTATACCATCATTATTGTTATTTATTAAAAGTTTTTCCAACAAAAGTACCACAGCAAAAGTTACCTGCAAGTATTAGAGCAGATGTTTCAAGAATGGAAGAATTATCTAATGAAGCTAGATTTTTATATCAAAACAAAATCAAAACATTAGATGAATTGATAAATTACAAAGATGATATAACATTTAAAATAAATCAATTACTTGACCAAAGAGAAAGACTTTGGGCAAAAAGAAGATTATCAAAGGATGAAAATGATAGGCATAAAATAGCTGAAGAAATTTCATCTTTAAATGATAAAATAATTAAATTCAGAAAGAAGGTGGAAATGTGTGAAGATATTAAGTCAAGAGTACCAAAGATAAATAATAATTTAGACGAACTAGATAAACAAGAAGAATTAGAAAAAGAAACTAAAGACAAGAAAAAAGAGAGAGCTAAAGGCAGAAAGGAGTAAAAATATATGAGTGTAAATGGAGATGCATCAGAACAAGTTGTAAGATTAGGATTAGAGGGATTTGAAGTAACTGTAAAATTAATAGGTAGTGGTGCTAAAAATCTTTTAGCCATGCTATATGCAATGCAAAAAGATAAAAGTCAAAATCAAACTAGAGGAAAAATGAAATTGACTAAAATGTTACGAACAGGAAAACCTTTAAAAATATTTTCTATAAGTAAAGAAGATTTGAAAACTTTTTCAAAAGAAGCTAAAACTTATGGAATTACATATTGTGCGTTAAGAGATAAAAATAGTAAAGAAGAAAATACTATGATAGATGTTATTGTAAAAGATGAAGATGCTTCAAGAATAAACAGAATAGTAGAAAAATTCAAACTTACAACTGTAGATATGGGAAAAATGGAAACAGAAGTTACAAAATCTATTGAAAATAGAGAAGTACAGAAAAAAGAAATGGGAGTACAAGAAAAAACTAAAGAACAACAATTAGAAGAAGTATTATCTGACAAGCCATTACAAAAAGAACAAAATACAAATGAAAATTTCAATGTGGCAAAGACAGAAAAAAGCCCTCTGTCAAAGCCTTCCTTAATGACTTCAAAGATGCAAGAAGGGGTTTCTAAAGAAGCAACAAAACCTTCTGTAAAGAAAGAACTTGCAGAATTAAAAGTAGAGGCAGAAAAATTAGATAATCAAAAGAACAAAGAAAAGACAAATACTAAAACTAAAATCAATAAACAAAAGAAAAGTAAAACAAAAATAAAATCTAATAGATAGGAGGAGTGCTAATGGAAGAAACTAGAACAATTACTTTAGATAAGTATGATTATAAATTAATGCTAAATGCTTTAAATGAATTTAGAAATAATAAATTAGAGCAAAATATTGATACTGAAATAATTGATAAATTGATTATAAACTTATTAAATGCCCCTAAAAATAAGAAATTTTTATCATTGAACAAAAATACAAGAGGAAAATTTACAGTTGAGGCAAGATGATAAGAAAATTGCAAAAGTGTTTTATATAATAGGTATAGTACCAATTATATGGACAGCTCTCCTTGTAGCACCTTATATAAATGGTGGAATAATAGGAATTCTTAAAAATAGTAGTGACATTTTTACTAGACCTTTTAATATATCATTTACAGAGAATAGTATAAAAACTGTTCTTATTTTTTTGCTTATTTATATATTAGCAATTTTAGTATATGAAGCTACAAGAAAAAATTATAGAAGGAGAGAAGAAAATGGATCAGCAAAATGGGGCGATGCTAAAGAATTAAATAAAAAATATAAGCAACCAAATAATTATAACAAAATATTAACAAAAAATGTTTCTATTGGATTAAATGGAAAAAAACACAGAAGAAATGTAAATGTATTAGTAATAGGTGGATCTGGAGCAGGTAAAACATTTAGTTATTGTAAGCCAAATGTAATGCAATGTGCGACTTCCTATGTCGTGTTAGATCCTAAAGGAGAGATACTTCGTGATACGGGCTATTTATTAGAGAAAAATGGGTATGAGATTAAAGTTCTTGATTTAATAAATATGGAAAAATCACATTGTTATAATCCATTTGTATATTTAAAAAGTGATAATGATGTCCAAAAATTATCAACTAACTTGTTTAAATCAACCACACCTAAAGGTAGTACAACAAATGATCCATTTTGGGATACGGCAGCATCAATGTTATTATTAGCCTTGATATTTTATCTTAAATATGAAGCTCCACCAGAAGAACAAAATTTTACTATGGTTATGGAATTACTACGAGCAGGAGATGTAAAAGAAGATGATGACGATTATGTTAGTCCGTTAGATATGCTTTTTAATAGATTAGAAACAAAGAATCCAGAACATATAGCACTAAAATATTATAGAAGTTACCATAGTGGATCAGCTAAGACATTAAAATCCATACAAGTAACATTAGCTTCAAGATTAGAGAAATTTAATTTAGAGAGTATGGCACAACTAACACAGACAGATGAATTAGACTTACCATCATTAGGAGAAAAGAAAACAGTACTATTTGCAATAATACCAGACAATGACACATCATTTAACTTCCTGATTAGCATCTTATATACACAACTGTTCCAACAATTATTCTATATTGCAGATTATAAATATGGAGGAAGTTTACCTACACATGTGCATTTTGTAATGGATGAATTTGCTAATGTTAGTTTACCAGATGATTTTGATAAAATATTATCAGTAATGAGATCAAGAGAAGTTTCTGTTTCAATAATATTGCAAAATCTAGCACAATTAAAGGCACTTTTTGAAAAGCAATGGGAGTCAATAGTAGGAAATTGTGATGAGTTTTTATATCTAGGTGGTAATGAACAATCAACACACAAATATATTAGTGAACTATTAGGAAAAGAAACAATAGATACAAATTCTTATGGTAGAAGTTTTGGCTCACATGCTAATTTTTCAGAAAATGACCAAATCGCAGGTAGGGAATTGCTGACTCCAGATGAAGTAAGATTACTTGATAATAATTATGCTTTGTTATTTATAAGAGGAGAAAGACCAATAAAAGATTTTAAATTTAATTTAAAGGAACATTTTAATAGTTCTTATACGCCTATTGGAAATAAAAGTGTGAATCCATATATACATGGTGGAACAGAAAACGCAATAGGAACAATTACATTCGATATAGAAGATATATCTTTTAATACTGAAGAATTAAATAATTTACAAATTGATGAAATAGATGTGGAAATACTATCGAATGAAGAAATAGAGAATATGTATAAAGAAGATATTGATAATAAAGTTATCAATTAACCCAGAGTATAAAACTTTAAAATATACTCTGGGCTTTTTTTATGCCTAAAAATAAATATTATGTAAACAGAAAGCGAGGTAAATTCAATGAATAATAAGATAGAAAGAAAAGAAAAAGGAAAGAAAATATTAAAGAAATTTTGTAAAAGAGGTGCAATAATTATAGGTTATGTAGTTGCATTAAATGTAGCACAACAATTAAATGTTTTTGCGGCAAATGATGATCCTCTTACAGTAATAAATAATTTGTCAGACTTCATTTTTGGCTTAATTAGAGCCGTTGGTATGATTATTTTAGGTTTTGGAGTAGTACAAGTTGGTATGAGTTTGAAATCACATGATCCTACACAAAGAGCAAACGGAATAATGACTTTAGCAGGAGGTATAGTAATTACATTCTCTAAAGAGATTTTAAATTTAATAACAGGAGGTTAAAACATAGGCGGATGTTATATCTGCCTAAAATTTATTTAAGGAGGAGATTAAGTTGGAGAAAAAATATCAAATAATATATGCTGATCCTCCCTGGCAATATAAAGTATGGTCAAGAAAAAGTAACAGTAGAAGTGCAGAAAGTCATTATAGAACTATGAATATAGAAGATATTATCAACTTAAAAGGATTTATAAATGAAATTTCTGACGAGAATTGTATTTTATTTATATGGGTTACTTATCCTTGTTTAAAAGAAGGATTGAAGGTTATTGAACAATGGGGATTTCAATATAAAACTTGTGGATTTACTTGGGTAAAGAAAAATAAAAAAAGTAATTCATGGTTTTGGGGCATGGGATATTGGACAAGAGCAAATTCTGAACTATGCTTAATTGCAACTAAAGGTAAAATTAAGAGAATTAGCAAAAAAGTTCATCAAATAATAGATACACCAATAGAAGAACATAGCCGTAAGCCAGCCATAGTAAGAGATAAAATTATAGAATTAGTTGGAGATTTATCAAGAATTGAACTTTTTGCACGAGAAAAAGTGTCAGGTTGGGATGTATGGGGAGATGAAGTAGAAAGTGATATTAGTATAGAAGATTACAAGATTGGAGGTGCTTAAGATTGAATTGGATTGTAGGAAATTTACAAAATGCATTAGACACATGGAATGGAAAACTATCTGAAATATATACTTTAGTTACACAAAGTCCTTCAAGTTTTAAAGGTGGAACTATATGGGAAATAATAGTTAATATAAATGGAGCATTACAAGCAATAGGATTAGCATTGCTTGTTTTATTTTTTGTAGTTGGAGTAGTTAGAACCTGTACTAATTTTTCTGAACTTAAAAGACCAGAACAAGCTTTAAAACTTTTTTTAAGATTTGCCATTGCAAAAGGAATAGTAACTTATGGACTAGATTTAATGTTAGCTGTTTTTAGAATTATACAAGGAATAGTTACAACAATAATGTCAAAAACCTCATTTCAAGCAAGTAGTATGACTTTACCACAAGAAATTATAGACGCAGTAAATAACTGTGGATTTTTTGAGAGCATTCCTCTATGGGCAGTAACAATTTTGGGAGGACTGTTCGTTACAGTATTATCTTTCATATTGATTCTTACTGTTTATGGAAGATTTTTTAAACTATATATGTATACAGCAATAGCACCTGTACCGTTGGCGTCATTCGCAGGAGAAACAACGCAAAATATAGGGAAAAGCTTTTTAAAAAGTTATATAGCAGTATGTCTTGAGGGTGCAATAATTGTACTTGCTTGTATTATTTTTTCTGCATTTGCAACATCGCCACCAGTAGTAGCAACAGGAGCAGAGCCAGTAAATATGGTATGGAAATATATAGGAGAACTTATTTTCAATATGTTAGTCTTAGTTGGTACTATTAGACTATCAGACAGAATTGTAAGAGAAATGATGGGAATATAGAGATGAAAGGAGCAACAAAATATGAATAAGGATTTTATACATATAGAGGAAAAAGGAATTAAATATTTAGTACACCCAAAAGGAAGTATTTTTGAAGGTATGAAAATAAGAGAAAATCCAGATGATGCATTTGATAATGCTATAAAACGAGGGATGAAAAATCCAGAGGACTGGATGTATATGTACTCCGAAAACGGCAAAGATTACTTTAAACATTATTTTAGCAGGTGTTATAGATCTTATCCGCAGTTTGGAGTAATAGAAAAAATAAAGAATAAAATACAAAAAGAGAGATAAGTGGAGGTATAAAAATGAGTATATCACAAGATTATGAAAAGTTAAGAATGCAATTAGGAAATAAGAAATATGAAGCATTAGATGAATATATAAGAACTTTTGGAAAAGTACATGAATGGCATCAAGGCATTAAAGATATTAGAAGTATTGAAAACATTAAAGAGTGGGAAGATAAAATGTTTGATTTGCATAGAAAGTGTAAACCAATTTTTATTGAAGATGTTGTTATGAATGAAAAAGAATGGGAAAAATTTGAAAAATGGTATGAAAAAAACAAAGTTAAGACAAAACAAGGAAAATCAAGAAAGAGGGAGGCAAGGTAGATGGAAGTTAAAATAAACAAAGATATTAGAGAATTTAGTGAAAGTATATTTTTTGGACTGACTATGCGTCAGTTCATTTTTTCCTTATTGGCTTGTGTGATAGCAGTAATTCTATACTTTACATTAAAATCTTTTTTTGGAATAGAAACATTATCTTGGATATGTATTTTAGGAGCAGCACCTTTTGCTGTTTTAGGTTTTGTTAAATATAACGGAATGACTGCTGAAAAATTTATTGTAGCATTTATTAAATCCGAATTTATTACACCAAAGAGATTAACTTTTAAATCCAAAAATATTTATGCAGAAGTTTTTAAACCTACAATAGAAAGAAATTTGAAAAATGGATTAGTAAAACCACAACATAAGCATAAAGAAAAGAAAAATAAGAAGCCTAAAAAGTTAAAAAAGGAGGTAGATAACAATGCTGAAGACACTAAAAAGAATATTTAAATTAGATAAAGAAAAATTTAAAGTACCAAAATGTGTGCAAGATATAATTCCCGTGAAAGCTATATGGGAAGATGGTATTTTTTTAGTAGGAAAAAATAAGTATTCGAAATCATATAAGTTTTTAGATATAAATTATGCAGTTGCAAGCAGAGAAGATAAAGAGGCAATGTTTTTAGACTATTCTTCTCTGCTTAATTCTTTAGATACAGGAGCAACAACTAAAATAACTATAAATAATAGAAGAATAAATAAATTAGATTTTGAAAAAACAATACTATTAAAAGATGCTAATGATGAATTAGATGAGTATAGGCACGAATATAATCAAATGCTGATAAATCAGGCAAAAGATGCAAATGAAATAGTACAAGAAAAAATTATTACGATATCTGTATATAAAGATAGTGTAGAAGAAGCTAGAAATTACTTTACAAGAGCAAGTACAGAGCTAATGAATCGTTTTAATACTTTAGGCTCAAAATGTATAGAATTAAATGCAAAAGAAAGACTAAGAATAGCACATGACTTTTATAGAACAGGAGAAGAAACATCTTTTCATTTTGACATACACGAAACAATGAAAAAAGGTCATGATTTCAAAGATTTTATTTGTCCAGATACTGCTGAATTTGAAAAAGATTATTTTATGATCGGAAATAGGTATGGTAGAGCCTTTTTCTTAAAGGAATACGCAAGCTACATAAATGACAGTATGGTTTCTGAACTAACAGACTTGAATAGAAACATGATGTTATCAGTAGATATAATTCCAATTCCTACTGATGAGGCAGTTAAAGAGGCAGAAAATAGAAGGCTAGGAGTAGAAACAAATATTACTAATTGGCAAAGAAAACAGAATGCTAATAATAATTGGAGTAGCATAATACCTTATGATATGGAACAACAACGAAATGACTCCAAAGAATTTTTAGATGATTTAACTCTGCGAGATCAAAGAATGTTTTTAGTAGTTATAACAGTTATAATTACTGATGATACCAAAGAAAAATTAGAAAGTGATACAGAGGCTATTAAACAAATTGCTAGTAAAAACTTATGCCAATTAGGTGTTTTAAAATATCAACAGTTAGACGGACTTCAAACGGTATTACCTTTTGGAGTAAGAAAAATAGATGCTTTAAGAACTTTGACAACTGAGTCATTAGCTGTATTTATGCCATTCAAAGTGCAAGAGATAAGGCACAAGGATGGTATTTTTTATGGTCAAAATGCTATCAGTAAAAATATGATTATTGCAGATAGAAGACAATTATTAAATGGAAATTCTTTTATTCTTGGAGTTAGTGGAAGTGGAAAAAGCTTTACGGCAAAACAAGAAATTTTATCTATTAGATTAAGAGATCCAAATGCAGACATAATTATAATAGATCCAGAAAGAGAATATGCACCATTAGTTAAATCTTTTAATGGAGAAGTAATTAAAATATCTGCTACAAGCGATAATCATATAAATGCAATGGACATGAACTCAGAATATGGAGATGGAGCAAATCCTGTCATCTTAAAATCTGAATTCATCCTGTCTCTGTGTGAGCAGTTAATAGGTAGTGGAAATCTCGGACCGAAACAAAAGTCTATTATTGATAGATGCACAGCAAATGTTTATAGGGTATTTCAACAAGGTAATTATCAAGGCATACCACCTACATTGCAAGATTTTAGAGAGCAATTATTAAATCAACCAGAAGAAGAAGCAAAAGAAATAGCACTTGCTATTGAATTATTTACGAATGGCTCATTAAATACTTTTGCAATGAATACCAATGTAAATACTTCAAGTAGCTTAATTAGTTATGATATTTTGGACTTAGGTAAACAACTACTACCTTTAGGAATGTTAGTTGTGCTTGATTCAATTTTGAATAGAATTACAGCTAATAGAACAAAAGGAAAAAATACATATATTTTTATAGATGAAATATACTTACTATTTCAATATGAATATTCTGCAAATTTCTTATTTACACTTTGGAAAAGAGTCAGAAAATATGGGGCATTTGCAACTGGTATAACTCAAAATGTAGAAGACTTATTGCAAAGCCATACTGCTAGAACAATGCTTGCAAACTCTGAATTTATTATAATGCTTAATCAAGCAAGTACAGATAGAGTAGAACTTGCAAAACTACTTAATATATCAGATTTACAAATGAGTTATATAACAAATGTAGGAGCAGGAGAAGGACTAATAAAAGTAGGATCTGCATTAGTTCCATTTTCTAATAGATTTCCAAAGAATACTGAATTATATAAGCTAATGACAACAAGACCAGGAGAGGGCTTAAATGAATAAGAAATATAAAATCTTTTTAGTGCTACTAATAGTTATAATTGCTATTAGTAGTTATTTTATTATTAGAGAATTTGCAGAAAATAAGAAAGAAACAGATATATATAAAGATTTACAGGAAATAGTTGTAGAACAAAATGATGAAGATACTAACATTAATGAAAATAAACAAAAAAGCAATATAAAAGACTCCAGAAACAATTATAATTTAGAAAATATTGCAAAAATCAATTCTGATGTAATTGGCTGGATAAAAATAGATAACACAAAGATAGATTACCCCATCATGCAAAATGGAGATTATTACCTTCACAGGAATATTTATAAGAAATATTCGAGTCATGGAACACCATATTTAGCAGAATATTGCAATGTCCAATATAGTGATAATCTAATAATTTATGGTCATCACATGAACGATAATAGTATGTTTGCTCAATTAGAAGATTATAAAAAGAAAAAATTTTATGAAGAGCACAAATATATAGATTTTTATACTTTTTATAATGGAAAAACAATAAAAAACACTTATGAAGTTGTTATAGCTTTTAAAACAGTAGTTTATACAGATAATGGTTTTAAATACTATAATTATACAAATTTTACAGATAAACAAGAATTTGATGAATTTATAAATAAATCCAAAAACTTGCAGTTTTATGATACTGGAACAGATATAAACTATGGAGATAAATTAATCACATTATCTACTTGTGAATACTCACAAAAGAACGGAAGAATGGTGGTTGTAGCTAAGAAAATATAAAATCTGGAGGTGGTAAAATGCCAGAAATAAAAGAAAAATCTCAAGGAACTATAAAACAATTAGACAAAAATATAGTGCAACTTCAAAAACTAAAAAATAATATAGTAACAACAAAAGAAAAAATAAACGAATTTACAAAAAATGAACAAAATGATACGGCTGAAAATTATGCAAGTATGAAAGTACAAAATGATATAAGTTATTTATCAAGAAAAGGACTAGAAAAAGGCAATGAAATAGGAAAAAAATCCTTACAAGAAACAAAGCAAAATTTTATAAAAGGCAAGCAAAAAATAGAAACATTAAAAACTAGAATAAAAAGCAAAAATACGAAACAATTAAAAAATGTAATAGATAATTCTAAAAAGACTATAAAAGGTGTTTCTAAAAAAAGTATAAAAACAGCAAAGAACACTAAATTACTTGCTAAAAAGGGAATAAAAACTACTGAAAGAGTGGTAAAGAATACAAAAAGAGCTGCCAAAGAAAGTGTAAAAATGACTCAAAGATTAGCAAGAGCCACTAGAAAAGCAATTCAAGCTACAATACACGCTACAAAATTAGCAATTAAGGCAGTAATTGCAACAGTAAAAGCCATAATAGCTGCAACAAAAGCACTCATAGCTGCAATAGCAGCAGGAGGTTGGGTAGCAGTAGTCATTATATTGGTCATTGTTCTTATTGCAGGTTTTGTAGCTCTATTATTTAATGGAGATGAAGAATCTGAATTTGATGAATCTCAAATGCCTAATATGCAAATAGTAATGGTGGCAAAAGCTCAAATAGGCAATGAGGGAGGAGATAAATTTTGGAGTTGGTATGGATTTGATAGTAGAGTAGAATGGTGTGCTTGTTTTGTTAGTTGGTGTGCAAATGAATGTAATTATATAGATAAAGGCATTATTCCTAAGTTCTCTGGTTGTGGAGATGGTATAAACTGGTTTAAAGAAAAAAATCAATGGCATGATAGAGGAGATACTTATTACCCTATTGTAGGAGATATTATCTTTTTTGACTGGTATGATGAAAATGGAAATCAAGACGGAGTTAGTGATCATGTAGGAATAGTAACAAGAACAGATATAACGAATAGAAATATTTATACTATAGAAGGGAATACAAGTGATAAGTGTGCAGAAAGAATGTACTCTTTAGATAACGAACAAGTAATGGGCTATGGTAGTCCTAAATATGAATAAAAACAGTACCGAGTAGAGTTATAAAACTTTGCTTGGTACTGTTTATTTTTTATTTGGAATATATTGAACAAGATCATTTAAAGGACAGTTTAGATAATCACAAAATCGTGCTAAAACGAAAATATCTAACTTTACTAGATTACCTGTCATTATTCTTTTTATAACTTTAAAATCTGTATTTGTATCTTTCATTAACTGATTTATGCTAATATCTTTTTGTTTTAGCATATCATCAAGTTTAAAGATATAACAGCCATTTTCTATTTTTAACTTATACATACTAAAATCTCCTTAATATAAATAATTATATAAGTTTAGTATGTTACTTGACTATTGGCTGTATAACCAGTAAAATATATCGGAGGTGTAAAATAATGGAAAAAATTACTGAAAACTTTATAGTGCCAAACTATATAGCAGAAGAAATATTAGAATATATAGAACAAACAGCACAAGGAAGATGTAGATGCATGAAGTGGGAAAATATACGAGCACTACTTGGACTGGCAATAATAAATGGAAGAATAACAAGAGAGCAGGCAGATGTTATCGAAAAATTATTTTGTAGAGAAAAATGATTTTTTGAAAAAATTATGATATAATGCAACCTGGAGGAAATGAAAAGATGACTATGCAATTTGTAACTGATTATATAGATAAAAAATTAAAAGAAAATCCAAACTATATAAGATATACCTTTTATGAGTTAAGAGTAAAAAATAATTTATCAGAAGACGAAGTAGATGAATTTTTAAGAATAAATAAGGATTATTTTGAAAATAAAGACTATAGTGTGTATTTTACTGGTGCTAAATTTGAGTATAACAATGCAAAAAGAACAGTACAAGATAACGAACTAATGATAGCAATAAAAGAATAGTAGAAAGGATGCAGAAAAATGAATTTATTAAATGAATTATCAGAAAATGAAACAAATTTATTAAAAAATATAGGAATAAAGATAGAAAATAGAAATTATAATCAAGATGAAGCAAAATTAATTGAAAATAATATTATAGAGGATATTTTTCGTAGAAGTAGTAAAAATGGAGATATTCAAAAAGCTAATGAGCAATATAGTAATATAATAGAAAAATTAGAAAGAATAAGAAACTAATACTAGTTTATATCATAAAATGTTTAATTTGAATTGAATAATAAATAGTAATTTATGGAGATGATTGGAGTTGATATTATGGCGAATGAAAGTAAAAAAGATTTCAATGCTATGATGAAAAATAATAAGGATATGCCTAAAATACAAATAGTTGAAGATGAAAAAACAATTAAAAAGTATGGTGGAACTAAAATGTTTTTTGCACCACCAATTTATTATGATGAGTTAATGAAGAAAGTACCAAAAGGGAAATTGATAACCGTTAGTCAAATGAGAGAATATTTAGCAAAACAAAACAACGCAGATTTTACTGATCCAATGACAGCAGGAATATTTGTAAATATAGTTGCTTGGGCAAGTTATCAAAGAGATGAAGATATTACACCATATTGGAGAACTTTAAAATCTGATGGAGAATTAAATATTAAGTATCCTGAAGCAATAGAATTACAAAAAAGATTACTTGAAGAAGAAGGACACACAATTATTGTAAAAGGAACAAAAAATATAAAATATTATGTTAAAGATTTTGAAAATAGTTTAATAGAATTATAATTCAAATTTAATAAGTTTCGGAGGTATATCTATGATTAAGTCGAATATAAAAAAAGAGTTTGATTGTGATAAAAATAAATTGTGGGATATTATTACTGATAATGCCAATTTTACTTGGCGAAGTGACTTATCAAAAATAGTTATTGTTGATGAGAAACATTTTATAGAATATACTAAAAATAATTTTCCTACTTATTTTACCATAACATCAAAAATAAAATTGAAAGAATATAAATTTGATTTGGAAAATAACAATTTAAAAGGAAAATGGATTGGTATTTTTAAAGAACTTCCAAATGGTAACATTGAATTAGATTTTACCGAAGAAATAGAAGTAAATAATTTAATTATGAAACTATTAGCAAAACCTTATTTAAAAAGTCAACAGAAAAGATATATGGAAGATTTAGAAAAAGAGTTAAATAAATAGTAATTTGAAAGTGAGATGTAAAATGGAAAATATAAAGAGAGAAGAATTAGAAAAATTAGTTGGAATTGATAAAGTTAATACTTTTTATAATATTGTGAATGAAATCACAAAACTTTATGATATGGAACAAGTATGGAATAATGGTGGAAAAAAATGGACTTATGAATATAAATTTAAAAAAAGTGGAAAAACTTTATGTGCTTTTTATTTTAAAGATAATACATTGGGATTTATGATTATCTTTGGTAAAGATGAGAGAAGTAAATTGGAAGAAATAAGAAACGAACTTTCATCTGATGTACTAGAAACCTATGATAATGCACAAACATATCACGATGGAAAATGGGTTATGTTTGATATAACTGATAACTCAATATTAGAGGATTTAAAAAAATTACTTTTAATTAAAAGAAAACCTAATAGAAAGTAATATGTGTTATGTGATAAATAGTAATTTGAAAGCGAGAAGTATTATGAAATATATAGCATTATTGAGAGGAATAAATATTAGTGGAAAAAACAAAATTGCAATGAGCAAATTAAAAAAAGAATTTACCAATTTAGGATTTAAAGAAGTAACAACTTATCTAAATAGTGGCAATATAATTTTTGAAAGTAATATAAATAATAAAAATGAAATTATAAATAATATACAAATAATGATAAAAGATAAATTTGAATTTGATATACCAACTTATGTTACAACTTCACAGGAATTAGAAGAATTGATGAGTAATAGTCCAGAATGGTGGGGAAAAGATAATAAAGAGATATATGATAATATAATATTTATTATTCCACCGACTACTTATAAAGAAGTATTTGCTGCAATAGGTTCTCCAAATGAATATGAAAAAATACAAGAATATAAAAATAATATTTTTTGGTCTTTTGATTTAAAAAATTATAGGAAATCAAATTGGTGGAGTAAAACAGCAAGTACAGAAATTAGTAATTCAATAACAATAAGAACAGCTAATACTATGAGAAAGATATTAGAAATATGCTTAAAAAAGTAAAAAAATAAGAAGTAATAAATAAAGGTGGAAAAAATGATATGAATCATATTTTAATAGTGGAAGATAACAAAGAAATAACTGAAAATTTAACTCTTTTACTTAAAGAGAATGGATTTTCTATAGAATCGATATCTAAACAATCAGAACTAGAAAAAATGTTGGAAAAAAATAAATTTGATTTAATCTTATTAGACTTAATATTGCCAGATGGAAATGGATTTTCCATTTGTAATTCAATAAAAAAGAAAATTGATATTCCGATTATTATACTTACAGCAATGAAAGATGAGTATAGCATTGTAACAGGTTTCGATGTTGGTGCTGATGATTATATTTCAAAACCATTTAAGCCTTTAGAACTCATATCAAGAATAAAAAATCAATTAAGAAGATATAAAAAATCTCCATCAGTTTTTAAAATTACAAATTTAAAGGTAGATACTATAAAAGGTAGTGTATCAAAGAATGACAAAGAAGTTGTATTGACAGCTTTAGAATATAAATTACTTTTACTATTTATAAATCATCAGGGAGAAATTATGTCTAGAAGTAGATTACTAGAAGAAATTTGGGATATTGCAGGAGAATTTGTTAATGATAATACTTTAACTGTTTATATAAAAAGATTACGAGAAAAAATAGAAGATAATCCTACAAATCCTATTATAATAAAAACAGTTAGAGGAATAGGTTATAAAATTGGAGAATGTTATGAGTCTTTTTAGAAATGAAGAAATAAAAAAACAGAT
Organism: uncultured Clostridium sp.; assembly: GCA_930986425.1. Taxonomy (GTDB): domain Bacteria; phylum Bacillota; class Clostridia; order TANB77; family CAG-508; genus CAG-793. The sequence goes on from CAKNJR010000011.1 coordinate 18,573, forward strand.
AATTATATATGTTATATTTAATACTATTGTATTTTTGGGAGCATTATTTATTAATATTATTTGCTCAATATATATTATATTAGTTTGTTTAGTCATTGAATTTATTTCGTTATTCTTTACGAAAAAAAGATATAATGATATTAGTGAATTAACTTATAAAATAGATAAAATATTACATAATAATGATTATACAAATTTTGATGTGAATAAAGAGGGAGAACTTGCAGTTCTGAATAGTGAAATTTATAAAATGACAGTTAGATTAAGGGAACAAACAGAAAGGTTAGAAAACGAAAAAAATTATTTGAAAGATTATTTAGCAGATATATCACATCAAATTAGAACTCCAATGACTTCCATAAATATAATGATATCGAGATTATCAAGACAGGAGTTAACTTTTGAAGATCGATTAAAAATGATAAAAGAAATAAGTAAGTTATTAACAAGAATTGAGTGGCTTATTACAGCATTATTAAAAGTAGCTCAATTGGAATCTGATACTGTAAAGTTAAAAAAAGAAAAAACAAATGTTGAAGAAGTTGTAAATAAATCATTAGAACCGTTAAAAATTCAAGCTGAAATCAAAAATATCAAAATGAAATTAAAAATAGAAAAAAATACGAATTATAAAGGAGATTATTATTGGTCAGTTGAAGCTATTTCAAATATAATAAAGAATTGTATAGAACATTCGGAAAATGGAGGTATTATAGAAATTATATCAGAAACCAATCCGATATATACAGAAATAATTATAACTGATGAGGGAAAAGGAATTTGTAAAGAGGATTTACCACATTTGTTTGAGCGATTTTATAGAGGAAACAATAGTGGTAGTGAAGGTATAGGAATTGGACTGTACCTTACTAAAATGATTGTTTCAAAACAAAATGGAGTTATTACTGCCAAAAATAGAGAAAACAAAGGTGCAGAATTTAATATTAAATTTTTTAACGAAGCATAATGTGAAGTCATAATGTTTCGTTTTTTATATTTATTTAAAAGTGACATATTTGTAATAATAAAGTCACGGATGTGTCACTAAACTTGTGTTATATTAAATTTAGGAGGTAATCTATATGGAAATATTAAAAGTTGAAAACTTAACTAAAATTTATAAAGGAGAAAATGAAGTTGTGGCTTTAAACAATGTTTCTTTTTCTGTTAAAAAAGGAGAATTTGTGGCAATAGTAGGGCAATCTGGCTCTGGAAAATCAACACTTTTACATTTGTTGGGAGGTGTAGACATTCCTACTTCACGGTAAAATTTATGTAGATAAAAAAGAAATATATACAAAAAGTGAAGAAGAACTTGCTATTTTTAGACGTCGCAATGTTGGACTTATTTATCAATTTTATAATCTAATACCAATATTAAATGTTTATGAAAATATGGTTTTACCACTTAAATTAGATAAACAAAAAATAAATGAAGATAGAGTTAATGAACTTCTAGATATGTTAGGATTAAGTAATAGAAAAAAACATTTTCCAAATCAATTATCTGGTGGTCAACAACAAAGAGTTGCGATTCGGTAGGGCTCTTATAAATGCACCATCTATTATTTTGGCTGATGAACCTACTGGAAATCTTGATAAGAAAAATGGACAAGAAATTATTGAAATTTTAAAGTATTCCAATAAAAAATATAATCAGACTTTAATTTTAATAACACATGATGAAAACATAGCTTTACAAGCAGACAGAATCATTAGAATAGAAGATGGAAAAATTATATCAGATGAGTATATAAGATAAGGAGGTAATGTAATGATAAAAGAATATGTTATAAATCATATAAGAAATAATAAAACAACAAGTGTTTCAATAGCAATAACTTCATTTCTTGCTTCATTGCTCCTTTCATTATTGACAGGAATATTTTACAATCTATATGCCGATAATATTGCTAGAGGACAAACCCAAACAACAGTGGAAATCTTTGCATTTCTATTTATATTATTTATGGCAATGTTTTCGTTAATCTTAATGATATATAATATTTTTGCTATGTCAATGAATTCAAGATTACATCAATTAGGAATTTTAAAAAGTGTAGGGGCAACGCCAAAACAAATTAAGCAAATATTAAGGTATGAAGTTATAATTTTAAGTTTAGTTCCAATCGTAATTCGGAACCTTGTTGGGTATAGTAGCAACATATATTCTTATGCAATTTATAATTAAAGCAACAGAGCTTGCAAGAGATTCTGAACTATATTTTAGATATAATATTTTAGTTGCTATTATTTCTGCTGCTATTTCTTTTATAACAGTTTGGATATCAGCGACTATTCCTGCAAGAAAAATTGCTAAAGTTTCAGTTATGGATGCAATATTCTATAGAGATGATACAAAAGTTAAAAAAATGAAAAAATTTATGATTTTTTCTAAAATTTTTGGAATAGAAGGAGAAATAGCAAGGAAGTCAATATATTCACGAAAAAAAAGTTTTCGTACAGCAACAAGAGCATTTATTTGTTCATCATTAGCTTTAATTACATTTCTAAATTTTGAAACAGTATCAGATTTATCAACTAATAAAACATTCTTTGAAAGATATAGGGATAAATGGGATATAATGTTCCAAATGCCAGATATGAATAATAGAAATGAACTTACCCAAGAAATAAGAGATATGGCTGGAATTAAAGAATGTATTAATTATAAAAAATGTACTTTTTATGCTGAAATAGATTCTACATACTTTAGTAATGAACTAAATGTAGCAGGTGGGTTAGATGTAATTAGTGAGAATATTACTGAGAATGAAAATGGAAAATATCAAATAGGTATTCCAATTATAATATTAGACGACGTAAGTTTTGATGGATATTATAATTCTTTGCAAAATAATAACGGTAGTAATTTATCTGCACAAGAAAAATGCGTTGCAATAAATAAGATATGGAAAAGTAAGAATCACAATTTAAAAGGAGAATACATCCCATATTTACAAGAAATAGACAATTTAAAATTAGAAATATTTGAGAAAAATAATGAATCACAGAAATATACTATATATATAACAAATTATGCACAAGAATTACCTAATCTAAAAGAAGAATATAATAGATATGAATGCGAATTAGTTTTAATAATTAGTGAAAGTTATGCTAATAAAATTAATAGTAATATGATGAATAATCCTACATATTTTAATGTAAAAATTAATAATATATCAGAAATATATGATATACAAAATAAAATTGAACAGAAAATTACTGGAATTGAATATCAAATACAAAATAGAATACAAGAAGAGACTTCTGACAAGAATATAAGAAGTGGATTAAGAATTATAATTTGGACTTTAGCAGGAATTCTTGCATTGATTGGAATTGTAAATGTATTTTCAAACTGTATATCACAAATTTCTTTAAGAAAAAGAGAATTTGCTAGATATATGTCTATTGGATTATCACGCAAAGGTATAAAAAAGATTTTAACTTATGAGGCATTAATAATAAGTTTAAAACCTATTATAATAAGCCTAATAATAAATGTTCCGATTGTTTTATTATTTTTAAACGCTAGTCAAATATTATTGTCTGATTATATAAATAATATGCCTATAATACCAATACTTTGCTATATAATATTTATTTTATTAGCAGTAAGTATAGCTTATTATATTGGTGGAAAAAAGATTTTGAACAAAAATATTGTGGATATGTTAAAGGATGATACATTATACTAACAAAAAGCACATAAGTGGTTTGAAAGAAATTATAATTTTGATAAAATGGTTTGCATTGAATACCCATAAAAGTGTGCTAAATGTAGTTCAAACATTTAGCACTAACACTTTATTTTTAAGGAACTACTTTTAAGAGGGGAGTTCCTTATTTTAATTTTCTAAACAGCAATATCGTTGTTCTTCTAAATATCGAATACACAGGTCAATAAAATATTTTAAACTAATTATTCTTCCATCATAATGTTTTCCAAAAATATTGTAAATCTTATCTTTTTCAATATAAGTTAGCATACTATTTAAGGCTCTATCCATATCAGAACGAACAATTCTATCGTTTTTTATTTTATGTCTTTTTGCAACCTTTTTCACAAGTGTTTTTGTATCATATAATAAATTTCGTTCAATATATGCAAATTGAATTGCATCTTTCAAATAAATAGTTCCTTTAAAATAATAAGTAAATCCAAGACTATTTAATAAATCATTAATTGATTTTTCTATTTCTAAACAATCTTTTAATGAATCAGACACCAGTTTTACAATATCAAGTAAGCTTGTATGATTAGAAGTTTTGAAAAAGTGATAATGGTATTCGTATTTAATATTGGATATGCTATTAGAGTCGACTACCAAAATAATGATATTCACTTTTTTAGTATCTACATTTTCCATTGCATTCTTCAATACATTTCTACAAAATGTAAGTGAAGTGTTTGAGTCCAATATTATTACATTATCTTTTGGCTTGATTTTACAAATTAGTTTTCCTAACTTGTTTGGTGGTACTTTCATTAGTTCAATATTTAGTTCATTTTGCAAAAGAATATTAGATAAGCTGTTGTAAAAAATATCATTATTATTGGCAATTATGATTTTAAACATAATAAAACCCTCCTAATAATGATATACAGATTTTACCATAAGAAAGAACAAATAACCATTGGTTATACAACCTTCTAATTGTTCGACAAAAAATGCTGATTTTTGCGTATTTTTGCTGACTTTTGCTGATTTCATGACAAACTAGAAAAAAGAGTATATGCTTTTTTCTAGGACAGAAGTCTGTAAAATTGAAGGAAGTATATTAAAGCACAGTAGATAAAAAATAAGATTCAAAAGATGCTAAAAAATATGCTGTAGTATTTTACAGACTTTTGTTATTGGGAGGTATTAGATATGGGGTAATAATTGAATAGAAAATAAAAAGATAAGTTAATAACTTTCTTTGATTTTTCAGGCATTTGTCCAATCTAAAAGATTGGAGATAGAAAATGAAAATAAAGGATATTGACGAAAAATGTATATATCAAGAAAAAGAGTTTTCAAATGATATTGTATTTGCAAGATACATAAATTATATGAGAAAGGCTTTATTAAACAGGCGACTAAACTATTTAAGACATAAAAAATATTTATTAGAAAAGGAAATATCTATGTCAAATGAAGAATGGAAAGAGTTATCTAATAGGGGGAATTCTGACCATTCTTTTTTTAGTAAAAACGATTTAAAGTTTGCTTTAAGTAAATTAAATGAAAATCAAAGGAAAGTGATAGTTAAATACTATTATGAAAATAAAAAAATAAAAGTTATTGCTGAAGAAATGAATATAAACGAAAATGCAGTAAAACAATTGAAATTAAGAGCAATAAATAATTTAAAAAAATATATGGAGGACGATCATGAAAAATAGAACAAGGTTTTATGAGATATTAGTAAAAGCTAGAACAGATGAGGTATCAATGATTTTAGTAATAGGAAAGATAATGCCTCTTATTGATAAATATTCTTTAAATGAAAGAAATGTTATAGATCAAGATTTAAAAAGTATCTTAATTGAATACGCAATTAGTGTAGTAAAAGAAGAAAATTTTGCAGAAAAATTGGTTAAATAAAAAAATTAAAAAATTTATAAAAAAAATCGTAACCTTTTTCGTTTTCAAGTGCTGTTCATAGTAGAAGTGTAAAAAACTTCTGGGATGGATTGCACATTGAAAATTGAATAATGTATTTGTTGGATCATACAAGAGTTGCGTTTTAGGTGGGTTGGCGACCATCTAAATTAACAATAGGAATGTTATCTTATTGTGAATGCAGCTTAAGAAACTTTTGTATAGTCACAGCACGAGCGTAAAGTTATAAAGGTAGTCCATAATACTTTTATAGTGGTGCGTCACACGCAATGAGTACAAGCCAGAGTTCTGGTTGGTGAAATTCCAATGTTGCTAGAAACAATAGCAGTCTGACAAATGGGAAAAGTAAGAAAATAGTAATATCTTAATTAGGGTTATTCCCCCAATAGCCCTAATTAGAAAACTGGAGGCAAAAGAAATGTTAGATATTATTTCAATAGCTACATTAATTTTTATACTAATAGGACTACCTTTAATTCTAATTATTATAGGTGGAAGTAGAAAGACACCAGAAGAACAAGAATTAGAGGATGAAGAACAAATTAAATATTTGAACGAATATCAAGAAAAGAAAATAAATAGAAAAAATTTTGGAGGTTATGATGGAAAGAAAAACATATAATTGGAAACAAGTTGTTTCATACGGTTTAATTGCATTACATAATTTATTAAATTCTGCAAATGAAGTAAATATAAAAAATATGCAAATGTTTTATGAGCCTTTACAAGAATTACATTCTAAAAAAGAGGCAGAACAATATGCAGAGATTTTATTAAATAAGAAGTAATGATTTGTAGAAGATAATGTTTAAATAAAAATATTATTATAGTGTCAAGTGTGGAAAAGTAAGATTTATACATTTCAAAAATTATAAAAAATCAGCTAGTCTTTGATTATATCAAAGACTAGCTATTTTAGATAGGAGGATTTGATGAAAGTAAAAAAATCAAATATTAAATTTGAAGATTTGCCAGATACGATCACTCCAGAAATATATTCGGACTGGAGAGGAATAGGCGTAGTAAAAGCAAGGGAGAGATTTCATAGTTTAAATTTTCCTTTAATTAAAAATTGTGGAGCTAATCTTATTGCAGATAAAAGAGCAGTATTTATTCATGAGTTTTGTACAGATGATGAAACTAAAAAAGTATTACTTGAAAAAATAGCAAAGCAATTATTTGTCTGATCTTCAATTTAAGGAAAAGGAGAAAATATGGGAAGAAATTTAAGTAAAAGAGGAAATGGAGAAGGAACAATATTTTATAGGGAAAAATTAAAAAAATGGGTAGGACAAATTACTTTAGGAGTTAATTCAGAGGGGAAACAAATAAGAAAAACATTTTATGGAGATACAAGAAAAGAAGTAAAAGAAAAATTAGATTTATTACTAAGAGAAAAACAAACAGGAAAAGATGTTGGCAATACTTTATCAATAGTAGATATAGCTGAAGAAATAAGAGAATTAAAATATAAAACTAATTCTATAAAAAGAGCATCATACATTAGAATAGGAGAAAGCATCGACATAATGAGAAAGCTTTTACCTTATGCTAATATTCCAATACAAAATGTTACAAGAAGTATAATAAATTCTCAAAGCCAAGTATTAGTTTCATATTCACAATCTGTGATAACTAAAGTATGGCAACAATTACAAGGGGCATTTAACGAGGCGAGAATTAGGAATATTGTAGAAAAAAATCCATTTGAACTAAAAGGATATTTAATGAAGCCAAAGTCTAATAAGGTAACTAAAAAAATAGATGCATTGACTACAAAAGAACAAGAAAGATTTATTAATGAGTTAGATAAAGGATATGATGATTATACTATTGTATTTTATATAGCTATTTATACAGGAATGAGAATAAGTGAAATTTTGGCACTAAAAAGGGAAGATATAGATTTTGAAAATAAAAAAATATATGTAAGAAAGACACTTAGTCATGTAGATAAAGGAAGAATATTATTAGAAAAAACAACAAAAACCTATGCAGGGATGAGAGATGTGCCGATATTAAATGTACTGTACGATAAATTAATTGAATATAAAATAGATAAGAAAAAAGGATTTCTGTTTTTGAAAAATGGAAGTTTTATACATGCTACTAATTTTAATGCTAGATTTCAAAAACTATGTAAAAATGCAGATATTAGAGTATATAAAAAAAGATCAAGCATAAAAAGTGGAAGAAAAATAAAAAAAGTATATGAATTTGATATGACAAAGAGTAGAGTAAATACACATATGCTAAGACATACATTTGCAACTAGATGTATAGAAAATGGAGTTAGCCCAGTAGTTCTTCAAAAAATATTAGGACATAAAGATATACAAGTAACATTAAATACATATACAGATGTATTTAATGAATTTAAAGAGAAAGAAATAGAGAAAATAGATGATTTTTTTAATAAATGATATTAAAAAAAGATGATTAAATAATTGAAAAAATAAAAAAATGTGGTATAATAAATGCGAAATATTGCAAAATTATTATTTTAATAAAGGCTAATTAATTTTAATAAATTTATTCCAGTAGCTGTAAATTAGCAATATTTCAAGGCAAAAATATTAAAGTGATTTACTAGAAAAGTAGGATTTCCTGCATTTTATAAAATTGCTCTATGAAGCCTTTGAACTAGAATAATGCGACTATTGAATTAAGATAGTAAGACCACTAAATTATTATATAATTTATAAATCTAAAAGAAAGAATATGTAAATAACATATATGAGGAAAGTTTTAAATGTTTTTTGGAGGATTTGGAATGAATTCTTGGATGATAGTTTTAGTAATCATCCTAATAGCTGAAAATTTAAGGTATTACTTATATACACCTGGAGCTTTGCTGGCATTAATTTTAAGCATACCAGGAGTTATTATAGCAATGACATTTCACGAGTTTGCACACGCGTGGATGGCAGATAGACTTGGAGATGATACTCCAAGAAGACAAGGAAGACTAACATTAAATCCATTTAAGCATATGGAACCAATAGGAATGTTAATGCTTTTATTTGCAGGTTTTGGATGGGGTAGACCAGTACAAATTAATCCTAATAACTTTAACAGAACTATTACATTAAGAAAAGGAAATGCATTAGTAGCTTTAGCAGGACCTGTGATGAATTTAATATTAGCAGTAATATTTAGTATAATTTATGCGCTAATATTAGCATTTGGCGGAACTTTTGTACTAACACAAACAGGAGAGATTATAACAACAATAATTATTTATATTATCTCGATGAATGTTGGCTTAGGAGTATTCAACTTAATCCCATTACCACCACTTGATGGCTCAAAAGTATTAGTAGCTATTTTACCAACAAATGCAAGAAATTGGTTTGAATCACATGAAAGAATATTATATATAGTATTCATAATTATATGGATTACACCAATAGCTTCATTAATAATTAGTCCAATTATTAGACTAATAAATAATGGATTACTAAATTTAATAGCTTCGATTGTGGGAATGCTAGTGTAATTATAGATAATATATAAGTTATAGATTTTAGGTTATCTATAATTTAAATAGTGATAAGAAGCGTAAAACTTACATTGAATAAATTAAACATAATTATGAAAGGACAATAAAATGGAGGATGTATACATATTAGGTATAGAATCTAGTTGTGATGAAACAGCAGTTTCAGTAGTAAAAAACGGCAGAATAGTTTTATCTAATGTAATAAACACACAAATACCTATACACACAGTATATGGAGGTGTTGTACCTGAAATAGCCTCAAGAAATCACATAGACAATATATCTGATGTAACAAAAAAAGCAATTGAGGACGCAAATATAAATTTAAATCAAATAAATGCAGTGGCCTGCACATATGGCCCAGGCCTAGTTGGAGCTTTACTTGTAGGACTTTCCTATGGTAAAGCTTTAAGCTATGCCTTAAAAAAGCCTTTAGTTGGCGTAAACCATATACAAGGTCATATTGCAGCTAATTACATAACTTATCCAGATTTAGAGCCACCTTTTTTATGTGTAATGATGTCAGGTGGAAATACACAAATAGTACATGTAAAAGATTATTTAGATTTTGAAGTACTAGGTAGAACAAAGGATGATGCTATAGGAGAGGCATTTGATAAAGTTGCAAGAGTAATTGGATTAGGTTATCCAGGAGGCCCTAAAATAGATAAAATGGCAGTTTTAGGCGAGCCTAATATAGAATTACCAAAAACACACGTTGATGGCTTAGATTTTAGTTTTAGTGGCATTAAAACAGCAGTAATAAATTTACATCATAAAGAACCAGATGTAAATAAAGAAAATCTATGCGCAAGCTTTGAAAAAGCAGTAACAGAAATGCTAATGGAAAAAGTAAAACTAGCAATAGAAAAAACAAATTCTAATAAAATTGTATTAGCTGGAGGAGTTTCAGCAAATACATATATAAGAAGTGAATTCGAAAATTTGCAGAGCCAAGGAATAAAAGTTTACATGCCAGATTTAAAACTCTGTACAGATAATGCAGCAATGATAGCTTCAGCTGGCTATTACAATTACATAAATGGAAAAATAGATGATTTAACATTAAATGCAGTTCCAAACTTAAAGCTTTAATTAAAAAAAGTTATGTGAGATAATTGTTAAAAAGAAAGACAAAATTATTAATTATTGAAAACAGAATAAGAAAATTAAATAGGGTAGATTGGAGAACAAATGTCAATATATGCAATAGGAGATTTACACTTATCTTTGAATAAGGAAAAGCCAATGGACATATTTGGCGGTAATTGGAAAAATCATGAACAAAAAATAAAAGAAAACTGGAAGAATACTGTACAAGATAATGACTTAGTAATACTTCCAGGAGATTTTTCATGGGAAATGCATTTAAAAGATATGTATAATGACTTTGCATATTTGAATGATTTGCCAGGAAAAAAAATTTTGCTAAAAGGAAACCATGATTATTGGTGGACAACTCTTGCAAAAATGAGAGAATTTTTACAAGAAAATAAATTTGAAAATATAGACTTTTTATACAATAATAGTTATTTATTCGAAGAGAAGATAATTGCAGGAACAAGAGGCTGGGCATTAAATGATACAGAAAATAGTAACAAAATGAACCATAGAGAAGAAGAAAGGCTAAAACTTTCATTGCAAAGCGGAGTAGATAACTTTGGGGATAAAGAAATAATTTGCATAATGCATTATCCACCAATAGTTGCAGAAGAAAGTAGAATATCACAAGAAAACGTAAATGAAATAGAAAATAATAATGAAGAAGCTAAGAATGAAGAATTAAACAAAAATTTAAAAATTTCAAATTACGTTCAAATAATGAAACAGTACAATGTAAAAACTTGCCTGTATGGACATTTACACGGAGAATCTCATAAAGAAGCTTTTGAAGGAAATTACGACGGAATTCAATTTAAATTAGTAAGCAGTGATTATTTAGATTTTAAATTATATAAATTGAAATAAATAATAAAAAGGAGAAAACTATGGAATATTCTAAATGTTTAGTCCAAGTTGATGAAATTTTAAACTATTTGAACCTAGAAGAGTTAAAAAAGATTCCTGAAAATGTAAGAAAAACAATAAAAGATAATAAAGATAAAAATTATACATGGAAATATGATGTAAGCAAAAAACTAGAAGAACAAAACTTAAATAGAAAAAGCATAGCAATATTATCTTATTTGAATATGGAATATTTATTAAATGACGAACAAAGAAAATTAATGGAACAAATTCATAGAGTTAATGAGCAAAAGCAAGAAGAAGAAAAAAGAAAGCAATATAATCCTGAAAATATTTTTGAAAATAAGAGTAATATTAAAGAAGATAAAACAATACAAGTAGCTAGTAATGAGTCTACTAGTAAAGAATCTAAAGAGTCTAAAAATTTGGCTATGACCAAAAAAGATAGATGGTATAATAAAATAAAACTCTACATAAAGAGTTTATTTTCCAAAAAGTCTTGATTTATTCGTAATTTGTGATATAATAGTATAGCATTTTATGAGAAAAGGAAGGATTAACAATGAGCTTAAAACAAGAAAAAACAGAAAATAAGAATGAATTAAAATTAACATTTACAGTACCAGCTTCAAGATTTGAAGAAGCAATACAAGAAGTATTCAAAAAAAGTGCAAAATACTTCAACATACCTGGATTTAGAAAAGGAAAAGCACCTTTCAAAATAGTAGAAAGATATTATGGAGATTCAATATTCTATGAGGACGCTTTCAATGAATTAGCACCTGTAGTATATGATGAAGAAATAAAAGAAAATAAAATAGAAGTTGCAAGCAGACCACAAGTAGATGTAGTTCAAATGGAAAAAGGAAAAGACTTAATATTTACTGCAATAGTTGCAACAAAACCAGAAGTTAAACTTGGTAAATACAAAGAAATTCCGTTAAAGAAAATCGAATACAAAGTAACTGACGAAGACATAGACCATGAAATAAATCATATGGCTGAACACAACTCAAGAATGGTTACAGTTGAAGATAGAGAAGTTAAAGACAAAGATATAGTTACAATAGACTTCGAAGGATTCACTGATGGCAAACCATTTGAAGGTGGAAAAGCTGAAAATCATGAATTAACAATTGGAAGCAAAACATTCATCCCAGGATTTGAAGACCAAATAATCGGAATGAAAATTGGTGAAGAAAAAGACATCAAAGTTACATTCCCAGAAGATTATTTCTCTAAAGACTTAGCTGGTAAAGAAGCAACATTCCATGTTGTATTACACGGAATTAAAGAAAAACAATTACCAACAATAGATGATGAATTTGCTAAAGACGTTAGTGAATTTGATACATTAAAAGAGTTAAAAGACAGCATCAAAGAAAAAATGGAAAAAGAAAACGAAGAAAGAGCAAAACATGAAACAGAAGATGCTGCTATTGAAGAAGTTTGCAAAAACACAAATATAGATATTCCAGAAGGAATGGTTGAGTTAGAAATAGATAACATTATGCAAAACTTAGACCAAAGACTAAGTTATCAAGGATTAAACTTAGAACAATATCTAAAAATGATGGGCAAATCAGAAGAAGATTTCAGAAAAGACTACAAAGAGCAAGCTGAAAAGAATGTTAAAACAAGATTAGTTCTTGAGCAAATTGTTAAAGATGAAAAAATAAAAGAAGACGAAAAATACATAAAAGAAAAATTAGAAGAAATGGCTAAACAATATAACAGAAAAGTAGAAGACTTAGAAAAGAACGAAGAATTAAAGAACTACTTAGCAGAAAGTTCAAAAACAGAACAAGCAGTAAAATTAGTAGTTGATAATGCAAAAATTTCTAAAAAATAGTATATAAATGTACTAAAAAATGAACTAAATAAACGGAGTAAAATAAAAAGTTGGAGATGATTTTTATAATAATATCTCTAACTTTTTATGCTAAAAAGGTTGATATCTTATAAAAAAATATATATAATATGTTAGTACTCATAGAATTATATACATAAATTTAGAACAAAAGAAAGTACAAAAACAAAGGGTAATTCAAATTAATATAGAAATATAATAATAGGGCATGAATATCCTAGGAAAGGAAATAAAATTATGAAAGAATTTAATGATAGTTTAGTACCTTATGTAATAGAACAATCAGCAAGAGGGGAAAGGTCATATGATATCTTCTCAAGATTATTAAAAGATAGAATAATATTTTTAAGCGAAGATGTTAATCAAACATCAGCAAGTTTAGTAATAGCCCAAATGCTATTCTTAGAGTCAGAAGATCCAGATAAAGAAATATCTTTATACATAAATTCACCAGGAGGTTCAGTTTCAGATGGATTTGGTATAGTTGATACAATGAATTATATCAAATGCCCTGTAACAACAATATGCGTTGGAATGGCAGCTAGTATGGGAGCAGTATTATTAACTTGTGGTGAAAAAGGCAAAAGATTTGCTACACCAAATGCAGAAATCCTTATACATCAACCATTGATTGGTGGTCAAAATGGAGGAATTTCAGGTCAAGCAACTGAAATAAAAATACATGCAGACCAAATGATAAAAACAAGAGAAAAAATCAATAAATTATTAAGTGAAAGAACAGGTCAACCAATTGATGTAATTGAAAGAGATACAGAAAGAGACCATTACATGACAGCACAGGAAGCTCTTGAATATGGATTAATTGATGGAATTATGGATAAAAGAAAATAATTACGATATAATAATGAACATAAGAAAATTTGACTATGAAAGGAAAGATTAAAAATGCCTAAAAAGACTCAAAGTATAAGATGCTCATTTTGTGGAAAACCACAAGAGAGTGTTCATAAAATGGTTGCAGGTCCTGGAGTGTACATTTGTAATGAATGTATACAAGTATGCAACAATATTCTAGAAACAGATGATTATGAAGAATTTGATGATAGATATACAATAAATGAAGAGGAAAAACTTCCTACACCAGAAGAAATAAGAGAAGTTTTAGATGAATATGTTATAGGCCAAAATGAAGCTAAAAAAACATTATCAGTAGCTGTATACAACCATTATAAACGTATATACAATGAAGAAGAAAGCAATGATGATGTAGAAATACAAAAAAGTAATGTATTACTACTTGGACCAACAGGATGTGGTAAAACATTCTTAGCACAAACACTTGCTAAAATATTAAAAGTTCCATTTGCAATAGCAGATGCAACAACATTAACAGAAGCAGGTTATGTTGGTGAAGATGTTGAAAATATTTTATTAAAATTAATTCAAGCAGCAGATTATAACATAGAAAAAGCTGAAAAAGGAATTATATATATTGATGAAATAGATAAAATATCAAGAAAATCAGAAAATCCATCAATAACAAGAGATGTTAGTGGTGAAGGTGTGCAACAAGCACTTCTTAAAATAGTAGAAGGAACAGTTGCATCAGTACCACCACAAGGAGGCAGAAAGCATCCACATCAAGAATTCCTACAAATAAATACTTCTAATATATTATTTATATGTGGAGGAGCATTTGAAGGATTAGACAAAATTATTGGAGAAAGAATAGGTAAAAAAGCAATAGGCTTTGGTACTAATATACAAAGTGAAAAAGAAATAGACAAATATAAAATATATGAACAAATGTTGCCACAAGATTTACTTAAATTTGGCTTAATTCCAGAGTTTGTAGGTAGATTGCCAATAATAGCAACATTAAGAGAACTTGATAAAGCAGCACTTATAGATATTATGACAAAACCAAAGAATGCATTAGTAAAACAATACAAAAAATTGCTTGAAATAGATGGTGTTGATTTAGAGTTTACTCCTGAAGCATTAGAAACAATAGTAGATAAAGCAATAGAAAGAAAAACAGGGGCAAGAGGTTTACGATCTATCATGGAAGAAACAATGAGAGATGTAATGTATGATATACCTTCAAATCCTAAGATTGTAAAATGTACAATAACTAAGGAAACAGTTGATGGAACTGAAAAACCAGAAATTGTTATCGATGAAAATAGAGTAGAAAAACCTAAAAAAGTAAAAAGACAAAAAACAGAAGCAAAAGAAACAGCGTAAAATTTATAAATAAAAAGCAATTGAACCAAAAAGTAAGGTGAATTACATTAATACAAAAATTAAGCCGGGGAGCAGGTGCTCCCCGGCTTTTGGGTGTATGGGTGTATTACTGCTGGTCACCGAAAAGGTAATGCAGGCAGTAGCGGGACAGAGTGGGTGAAATGTTGTCTATCTCTTCGACCTCGCCCTTTTCTCTGTTTACAGCCACAAGCTTGATAGCTTTGGCCTTCAACTTTTTGGAGCGAGAGTGGGCATCTTCGAAGATAAACTCAACAGAGATTAATCTGTTGGAACCAGAATGCTTCCGAGGATTTGCTTTGAGGTAGTTTGTAAGCAAGCGAGTCACAAGACCACGCTCACCATACATAGCCTTTAAATCCATCTCACTTTGCATGTCTTGGTAGACCTCTGCCATTAGATGCAAGTCTCCAACTGTGGTTTGCCCACAGAAGTCGCTTGCATACAAGGCGCCCACCAAGATACCAAAGAACTTTTCGGTCGTAATGACCTTATCATCACTGGGGATGGAAAGGCCACTTTGCTTTACAACCATGTTTTACACCTCCTATAGAGTAATACATATATTATAGCACAAATTGTTGTTTTTAGCAAATTTGACATAATACAAAGATAGCAATCGTGTTTTTGAAAATGTTTTTTAGTAGAATTTGCAAAACATAAATAGATTAATAAAATTTTAATTGAAACATACAGCATAAGTTGATATAATAATATTTGAAAAGTTATTAGGTTTTAATTCATAAACTAAGTGAGAAAAAATTAAATAAATAAAAAGGGGAAAATTATGAACACAATTTTATTAGTAGAAGACAGCGAATCAATAGTGATGGGGCTAAAATATTCTTTGGAGCAAGAGGGATTTAGAGTAACCTCAGCAAAAACAATTGCAGAAGCAGAACTAGCTTCAAATTATGATTTAATATTACTAGATATAACATTGCCAGATGGAAATGGTTTTGATTTTTTCAAAGAAATTAAGAAAAAAGAAGACATACCAGTAATATTTTTGACAGCACGAGATGAAGAAATAGATATAGTAAAAGGCTTAGACTTAGGAGCAGAAGATTATATAGTAAAACCATTTAGAGTTAAAGAATTAATTTCAAGAATTAAGGTAGCACTTAGAAGATATAACAAGATAACCTCATCAATAATAGAATGTAATGGCATAACACTTGATACAGAAAATATGGAAGCAAAAAAAGATGGTCAAAGAATCGAGCTTACTAGTTTAGAATTTAAAATACTTTTAATGTTATTTACAAATAAAAATAAATTAGTCACAAGAGAAATGATATTAAATAAAATATGGGATTTAGCGGGAAACTTTGTAAATGATAACACATTGACAGTATACATAAAAAGAATTAGAGAAAAGATTGGCGATAATGATGGAAAAATAATAAAGACAATTAGAGGAGTTGGATATAAAGTAGATGAAAAAAACTAAATTTATTATATTAATATTAATACTTCTAATATTAGCAGTTGGAACCAACGCTATAATATTAAGTAATTCGTATAACTTGCAGGCACAAGCATATAACGAATCAGTGTATGAGCTTATTGGCGTTATCAAAGAAAATTATCCAGAAATATCAGATGAAGAGATTATTAGTATGCTTAATGGAAAAGACAATAATACATATTTAGAAATCGGAAAAGAATTAGCACAGAAGTATGGAATAACTGAAAATGATTCAGCAATTGTAAAACTAGAAGAAACACAAAGTAATACAATAATATATTCTTCGGCAGTAATAGGAATTCTAATCCTTGCAATAATAGTTATATGGCTAGTAAACAGAATGATTCAAAAAAGAAAAATAGATGGAATAACAAAATATATAAGAGAAATAAATAATAGAAATTATGAATTGAAAATAAAAGAAAATGCAGAAGACGAGTTGTCTAATCTAAGAAATGAATTATATAAAATAACATTAATGCTAAAAGAAGAAGCAGAAAGCTCTAAAAAAGATAAAAAATTTTTAGCAAAGAGTTTGTCAGACATTTCTCATCAAATAAAAACACCATTAACTTCTATTTCAATAATGCTTGATGAAATAAAAGACAACGAAAATATGGATGAAGAAACAAAGCAAAGATTTATATTCGAGATTAGTAGACAAGTTGAACAAATAAGCTTTTTAACAATAGCACTTTTAAAGCTTTCAAAATTGGATAGTGGAACAGTAGAATTCGAAAAAAGCAAGTATAAATTAGATGAATTAGTGCAAAATGCAATTAAGAATCTAGAAATTCCATTAGAAGTAAAAAATATACAGGTAGAAACTAATTTTGAGAAAGTAAATGAAAATAAAGAAGAAATAAATAATGAGGTAGCCACAGAAATTATAGGGGATTATAGATGGACGTTAGAAGCGGTTACAAACATAATAAAGAATTGTATTGAACATTCAAAAGAACACACAAAACTTTATATTCAAATTAGAGTGACTCATGTATATACAGAACTAATAATAAAAGATGAAGGCGAAGGAATTGACGAAAAAGATTTAAAGCATATTTTTGAAAGATTTTATAAAGGAAAAAATTCTTCTGAAAATAGTTTTGGAATAGGTTTAGCACTATCAAAAACTATTTTAGAAAAACAAAATGCCAGCATATCATGTTCTTCTACTTTACATAAAGGAACTACTTTTAAAATTTATTTTTATGAAAGATAAGAAAGTAACGCTCTTAAAAGTTCACATCTTTGGGTTTTTAAAAGCGTTATTTTTGTGTGATTTAAGCTCAAATAATTAGAAGTAAAATTACAGAACCATAATATTTCTTACAAAAAAATATATTGTCATTTAAAAGTCACTTTAAGTCACTATAATATAATTAGTAAAAACGAAAAACTTTTTATTGAATGATTCTATTAAATAAAGCAGATTTTTGATAGAAATAAACAAAAATAAATTAAAGGAAGGAGCCATTAAAATGGAAATTTTAAGAGCTGAGAATTTAACAAAAAAATATGGAAAAGGAGAAAGTGAAGTTGTTGCAGTGGACAATGTAAGCTTTTCAGTAGAAAAAGGAGAATTCCTTGCAATAGTAGGAAGCTCTGGAAGCGGAAAATCTACACTTTTACATTTATTAGGAGGAGTAGATAGACCTACATCAGGAAAAGTTTATGTTGATGGAAAAGACATTTATTCATTAAATGACGACAATTTAGCAATATTTAGAAGAAGGCAAGTAGGAATAATTTATCAATTTTATAACTTAATACCAATATTAAATGTTGAGGAAAATATTACTCTACCTTGTGATTTAGATGGAAACAAAGTAGATGAAAAAAGATTAAATGAATTGCTAAAAAGCTTAGGATTGGAAAATAGAAGAAAACATCTTCCAAATGAACTTTCAGGAGGACAACAACAAAGAGTTTCTATCGGAAGAGCAATGATTAACAATCCAGCAATAATTTTAGCAGATGAGCCAACAGGAAACTTAGATTCAAAATCTAGTGAAGAGATAGTTGAACTATTAAAATTAACAAATAAAAAATATAAACAAACAATAATTATGATAACACATAACTTAGAGATAGCAAATGAGGCAGATAGGGTCATTACCATTGAAGATGGAAGAATTGTATAATTCTTAAATTTCCAAAATTACAAAAGCCACAATATATTGTGGCTTAGAAGTAATAAAGAAAAGGAGAAAATTATGAAAATCTTAAATAAATTAACCATAAAAAGTCTTAAGCTTAATAAAAAGAGAACCTTAGTTACAATAATAGGAATATTGTTATCAACAGCATTAATTACAGTTGTTGCTGGAATGATAACTAGTGGAAAAGCAACATTACAAGATTATTTTATAAAAAACAATGGTGACTATCAAGTAGAGTTCAAAGATGTACCAACCGAAGATTTATCATATATAGCAGAAAATAGAAATATAGATAATTACTTTTTAACATCAGATATAGGTTATGCGAGATTTAATGAATCGACAAATGAAGACAAACCATATTTTCATATAGTTGCTATAGATAATGGCGCACAAAGTAAACTCCCTATAAAACTAGAAGAAGGTAGATTTCCAACAAACAGTAGTGAAATAGTTATAAGTAGCAATGTTTATGATTACATGCTAACAGGTGAGAATCAATTAAGTCTAAGTGAGCCAGAAAATTCTTTAAAAATAGGAGACACATTAACTTTAGATATTTCAAAAAGGTTACTAGAAGGAAAAGAACTTACGCAAGACGATATTTACACACAAGATGAATATTTAGAAACTATGTACACCAAAACGTATACTATTGTTGGTATAATGGAAAGACTTAATTATACATTAGAGCCATATTCTGCGCCAGGTTTCACAGCTCTAACATATTTAGATGTAAATAATTTAGGAAGCACAGCCAATATATATGCAAACTTTACAAAAGATGGTGTAAGAAATTATCAAGAAGTGCTATGCAATATATTGGGGCTAGATGTAGAAGAACAAAAAGCAAATAGCTACATAGGAATAATGGAATTATCAACAGGAATGACAAAAGAAGATATAGGAAGTAAATATAACATAAGCTTAAATGACAATGTTCTACAATTTGAAGGCATTGGTGTAAACAGCTCTTATATGAGAATGCTATATTTAGTAGGAATTGTAGTAGTAGTTATTATAATAATTTCAAGTGTATTTGTTATAAGAAATAGTTTCGCAATATCAATAACAGAAAGAACGAGACAATATGGAATGTTATCATCAATAGGAGCAACCAAAAAGCAAATAAGAAAAAATGTATTATTTGAAGGAGTAATATTAGGCCTAATTGGTATTCCATCAGGAATATTACTTGGAATATTAGTAAATTGGATTTTATCAATAGTATTAAATAATTTAATTGGGAAAATTATAGATGACGTAACATTTATATATTCAGTGCCAGTGTTTGCTATAATACTATCTGTAATTCTGGCAGTAATTACAATATATTTCTCTTGTAGGTCATCTGCAAGAAGAGCAGCAAAAGTATCACCAATAGATGCAATAAGAAGCAATAATGACATAAAAATAAAAGGTAAAAAAGTAAAATCTCCAAAAATAATCAAGAAAATATTTGGTGTAGGTGGAGATATAGCATACAAAAATTTGAAAAGAAATAGAAAAAAATATCGTACAACAGTAATATCTTTAGTAGTAAGCATAGCTATATTTATATCAATAACATCACTTGTACAATATAGTTTCAGTGTATCAAATCAAACCTTTATAGATTACAAATACAATTTAATGGCATCATTAAATTATGAAGGAGACAAAACTGAAGCAAATAATATATATAAACAAATAGCAAATGATGAAAGGGTAAACTCTTATGCTATAACAAAATATTTATTTGTAAGTATGAGTACAAAAGATTTAAAACTATCAAAAGATGGCAGAGAATATTTGACAAATTTAACATCAGAATATTCTGAAGCAATAGACAAAGATGAAGATGCAAATTATCAAGTATTTATGGTGGCACTTGGAAATGAAGAATATCAAAGATATGTAAGCAATTTAGGACTAAAATACGAAGATACAAAAGACAAAATAATATGGATAGACGATTTCGAAAGATACATTTACAATGAAGACGGAAGCTATAAAAAATATATTGGAGAAATATACGATTACAATAGAGGAGATGAAATAACATTTGATGTAACTGGAAATAATGGAGAAACTGTAACAGATGTTACTATGCCAATAATTATGCAGACAACAGAGAGACCAATGGGATTAGAATCTGCATCTTATACAGAAGGAATAATGATTGTAAGTGACGAATTTATGAATCAATTCAACTGGATGTTTGGAAGCTTATATATAAATACAGATGATGCATCTGCACTCGAAAAAGAAATTACAACAAATTATAAAAATGTAAGTACATTAAATATACAGGCAGAAGCGGATAGACAAAATTCATTAATATTAGTAATAGCAATATTCCTATATGGATTTATAATAGTAATCTCATTAATAGGAGTAACAAATATATTTAATACAATAACAAGTAATATGAATTTAAGAAGTAAAGAATTTGCAAACTTAAAATCTATTGGAATGACTAAAAAAGAATTCAATAAAATGATTAGATTAGAAAGCATATTCTATGGTCTAAAATCAATCATAATAGGACTGCCACTTGGAATACTTGGCTCATATCTTCTATACTTAGCATTTAGAGAAGGAATTTTAATGGAATATACATTCCCAGTAATGCCAACAGTTGTAGCAATTGTAGTGGTATTCTTGCTAATTGGCGGAATAATGAAATATTCATTAAACAAAATAAACAAGCAAAATATAATAGAAACAATAAGAAAAGACAACATATAATCTCAACCGAAAATAAAATTCTACAAAATGTAGATTTTACAGGATTGATGTGCTATAATATTGGGTAGTGAAAAAAGGAGGAGAAAATTATGAGCAAATATTATATCACAACACCAATTTACTATCCAAGTGGCAAGTTTCACATTGGAACAGCTTACACAACAGTTTTAGCAGATATGCTAAAGAGGCTAAGAAAAATGCAAGGATATGACTGCTTAATGTTAACTGGTGTAGATGAGCATGGACAAAAAATAGAGGATAAGGCAAAAGATGCAAATATGTCTCCTCAAGAATATGTAGATGCCCAAGCAGAAGCAGCAAAAAAATTATGGAAAACTATGAAAATAGATAATGATATATTCATGAGAACAACTGATAATTATCACTATAAAGCTGTTCAAGAAATATTTGAAAGATTTCTAAAACAAGGAGATATCTACAAAGGCGAATATGAAGGCTGGTATTGCAAACCTTGTGAATCATATTTTACAGAAACACAATTAGTAGATGGCAAATGTCCGGATTGTGGTAGAGAAGTTACAAAAATGAAGGAAGAAGCATATTTCTTCAACATGAAAAAATATGCAGATAGGCTTTTAGAATACTACAATACTCATCCAGATTTTATAAAACCAGATTATAGAAAAACTGAAATGATTAATAACTTCATAAAACCGGGGCTAGAAGATTTGTGTGTTACAAGAACATCTTTTGACTGGGGAATAAAAGTCAAAAGCGACCCAAAACATGTTATATATGTATGGCTTGATGCTTTAACAAACTATATTACAGCTCTAGGATACCTATCAGATGATGACACTATGTTTAAAAAATTCTGGCCAGCAGATGTACACTTAGTTGGAAAAGATATTGCAAGATTCCATTTAATTTATTGGCCTATATTCTTAATGGCACTAGATTTACCACTTCCAAAAACAATATTTGTACACAATTGGTTTGTTATGAAAGATGGAAAAATGAGTAAATCTAAAGGAAATGTTATATATCCTGAGCAACTAATTGAGAGATATGGGCTAGACGCTACAAAATATTTCTTAATAAGAGAATTACCAACATCACAAGATGGATTATTCTCACCAGAAGGATTTATTGAAAGATATAACTTTGATTTATGTAATGATTTAAGCAACTTATTAAATAGAACAATTTCAATGGTTAACAAATATTTTGATGGAGTGGTTCCAGAATATAATGGAATTCAAAACGAAGTAGATGAAGATTTAGAAAAAGCATCAAATGATGCCATCACAAATTTTGAAAAAGAAATAAATAACTTTGAATTTGCAAATAGTTTAAAAGAAATTTGGAATTACATTTCAAGAACTAATAAATATATAGATGAAACTTCACCTTGGGTTTTAGCTAAAGATGAAGAAAGTAAAGAAAAATTAAAATCTTGCATTTACCATTTAATTGCTAATTTAAGAGAAATTGCAATTTTAATAAGACCACTAATGGAAGAAACGTCAGACAATATGTTAAGACAACTTGGAATGAGTAATAATGTTACATGGGATTCTTTAAAAGAATATAAAGCCATAGAGAATGCCAAAGTAATAGAAAAAGGCGAACCAATATTTATGAGACTAAATGTAGATGAAGAAGTGGAATACATGAAAAATCTTATGAAAAAATAAAATCATAACAAAAAACAAATAAAATAACAGGTAACAAAAAATAAAGCATGTATGAAAATATAAGCAAGGCAAAGGCATTACCTTTTTAGGGGTAATGCCTCGCCTTGTTTTTGTATGCCAGTGATGGCAATGGGTTTTGGACAATGAAGAAATTGACCATATAAAAGGAAAATACGTCGTGGATGCCTTAAGTGCTGTCTTGCAAGTAGACCTCAGGTTAAAGCTCGAACCCTTCGGTGGGCAAACCAACCGAAATCAAAATCGCTTGTGCCTGGGTGAGGTTGATGGCCGCATCGTTAAGGCCGGCAGTCAGAGTCGAATGAATAACTTCTTCGACCTTTTTGGCCTTTTCATATTCGGCCTCGTTGCAAGGCTCACCATGAATAGACTGATAAGCCAACTCGAAAGCCAGTTCCTCACAGATTACTTTCCGAATGTCTTCGGGCAAGTAAATGGTGGTTGTCTTGCGTTCAGAGTCGGTAGCCTCGAGCATAATGCTCATACTACCAGTGCGAGTTTGGATAATACGTGCCGAATCAATCGTTTCCATATGATTCTCCTTTGTGTTGTAGAAGGGACATTTCCCTTCGGTGCCGAAAAAACTTATGTACATATTATAGCCAAATCGTTCAAATGTCAAGACAAAATTCGACAAAAAATTAAATTTTAACGATTATTGTAACAAAAATGTAATATATGATTGCTTGACTATAAATAAGCATTTGTATAAAATATAGATAATTAGTAAAAGAAATAAAATATGAATACTAAAGATATAAATGGTATTTTTATAAACCTTTAAATTAAATAAACTAAAAAACTAAAAAATATTATACGAGGAGCAAATAACAAATGAAAAGACCTGTAACCATTGAGGCTGTATATATATATATATATATATCGTAAGATTTAATAGAATAATAATGAATAAACATAGAGGTAAAGCTATGCTTTTTAGACGTATTTAAAAAGTCTAATTAGCATAGTTTTTTAATATACAAATGCAATAAAAAACGATTACAAAGTAAAAACTTTTATGATATAACATAAAAGAAAAGTGTTTGGACATAATAATTAACAAAGGAAGGGAGATTCGAGGAATGAACTTAAAAGAAAAAACAATGAAGAACAAAAATTTAAAAAGAAACAAAATTACAATGAAAGAAGTGAAAAAACAAGTAAAAGGTATTACACTTATAGCGCTTGTAGTCACTATAATTGTCCTTTTGATTTTAGCAGGAGTAGCAATAAGTCTAACAATTGGACAAAATGGAATATTTGCAAGAGCGCAAAATGCAGTAAATGTGTATGAGCAGGCAGCAACAAATGAGCAAAGCGAATTAGGAAAAGCAGAAGGTCTAATTGACGAATACCTAAACGGAAATGGTGGAAACCAAGGTGGAGGCTCTGGAGGTGGAGAATATAATACAGGAACAACAGTAGAAGAAGCAAAAAATCAAAATAAACCATTCGAGAATGATACAACAATAACAGATTCATGTACACCAGCAAACTCAATAAGGGTGCCAGAAGGATTTAAAATAGCAGAAGATTCAGCTTTAACAGTTGAAGATGGAATAGTAATAGAAGATAAGGATGGAAACCAGTTCGTATGGATACCAGCAAAAACCGAAGCTGAAGGAGGAGCAACAATAAACCTATCAGCAGGTGGAACAGCGAAAGTGGTATATCAAAGAACATCATTTACAAGAGAAGATATAACAACAATTTATACAGAAACAATGCCAAGTGATGAAGAGGCAAGCGTAAATGCATGGGGAGGATATTATATAGGAAGATATGAGGCAGGAGATAAAGAGTCAACAGAAGCAAAAACAATGAGAAGTGGTGAAGTAGATGCAACAATAACAATAAAGAAAGACCAAGCACCATATAATTATATAACTCAGGCCAATGCAAAGACAAAAGCGGAAGGAATGGATGATGTACAAGAATATGCCACAGCAACAACAAAATTAGTAAGTAGTTATGCATGGGATACAGCAATAAGCTATATACAAATAAAGAATAGTGATTATGGAACAAATTCTCCAGAGGGAAATTATAAAAATACATCATTTGATTATACAGACATAACAGGAGCGTCACAAACGAAAAATAATAACTCATCTACATTAATACCAACAGGCCAAACAACAGCAGTAAGTAATATATATGATATGGGAGGAAATTTATACGAATACACTACTGAGAGTGCCTCTTACGAGTTCACTCCTTACGTTATTCGAGGAGGCGATTGCAGCAGCGACTACGGCAACAGTCCAGCAGGTTACCGTAGCAACCGCAATGGCAATGCCTACAGCAGCTCTGGTTTCCGTGTCACTTTATATTGTAGTACTGAAAACTAAAGCCGCTGTATCTAAATTGTAGATACAACAGAGAGAAAGCTGGAAAATTGAACATTGAAAGAACGGAAGCGTTTTAGACGTTAAGTAGGAATTTTTTTAAGATAGAATATGGTGTGTAATTTTTGCATGCCATACTTTTTATGCTTTGAAAGAAAAAAATAAAAAATAGTTAAATATAAATTTCCTAATCAGAAAAAACTGCATAAAATTTTAATCTTTGCACATAATAGCAATATAAGGAAAATCAGAGATTTTTTAATAAAACAATTTTAACCAAATAAAGTATTTAAAGTAAAATTATTAAAAAATCAAACTATTATGTGAAAGGAAGATTTGAAAATGAAGGCGACAGGAGTTGTTAGAAGAATAGACGATTTAGGAAGAATAGTTATTCCTAAAGAAATAAGAAGAACATTAAGAATAAAAGAAGGAGACCCACTAGAAATTTTTACAGAAAAAGATGGAGATATAATATTAAAAAAATATTCTCCAATAGGAGAACTTTCAAATTTTGCAACAGAATATGTAGAAAGCTTAAATAAAATTACTGGGCATATAAGCATAATAACAGATAGAGACACTGTTATAGCAGTATCAGGAACAAGCAAAAAAGACTTATTAGAGCAAAAAATTAGTCCTGATTTAGAAAAAATCTTTAATACAAGGCAAAGATTCGTGGGAGATGGTTCTAATTCTATTTATATTACAGAAAAAGGAAATAAAGATAAAGAAATAAAACCACAAGTAATTTGTCCCATAATCTCAGATGGTGATGTTATAGGAAGTGTTGTTTTAATAAGCAAAGATGATAACACAAAAATGGAAAAAACAGAAGAAGAAGTCGCATCAGTTGCAGCCACATTCCTAGGAAGTCAAATGGAAATATAATATAAAAGCCAATTAGCATTAGCTAGTTGGCTTTTACTAAACTAGAGAATTGCGAGAAAAAGGCAAAAGAACTCATCTTGACAGACAAAATTGAAATAGATATAATAGAGTCATTACATAATTAAATCGAAAGATAAAAATTAAAAAGGGGGAAAAGTAATGGCTAGGAGAAAAAAAGTAAAAAAGTTAAATGTGGTATTAGGAATATTTGTAATAATAGCTTTAATTGCAATATCAGTAGGAATTTATGTATTAGTAAATAATCCAAATATATTTACTGCATCTACTCCAAGCACACAAAATACTATACAAAATGAGGTTGAAGAAGAGCCAGTACCAGAAGATACAGTAATTAATATAGTAGGTATAGGAGATGCCTTATGCCATAGTCAAAATTTTAAAGATGCATACAATTCAGAAACAGGTACATATGATTTTTCTCCAATGTTCAAAAATGTAACAAAATATTTTGATGATGCAACAGTTGCAGTAGGAAACTTAGAAACAACTTTGGCTGGAGCTGATAGGGGGTATTCGGGTTACCCAACTTTTAATTCTCCAGACGAATTGGCATATGACTTAAAAGAAATGGGAATAGATATTTTAACAACTGCTAATAATCATTGCTTAGATAAAGGATATAGTGGATTAGAAAGAACATTAAATGTGTTAGACGACTATGGAATTGCACATACAGGAACATCAAGAAGCGAAGAAGAACAAAATACTATTTTAATGAAAGATTTAAATGGCATTAAAACAGCATTTTTATGCTATACATATGGAACAAATGGAATTCCAATTCCAACAGGAAGAGAATATTCAGTTAATTTAATTGATAAAGATTTTATAAAAGAGCAATTGGACAAGGCAAAAGAGGAAGGTGCAGAATTAATTGTAGTAAGTATGCACTGGGGAGCAGAATATAGACTAAAACCAACAACTGAGCAGGAGGATTTAGCAGAATTCTTAATAAAAAATGGCGCTGATGTGATTTTAGGTAATCATTCACATGTACCAGAGCCAATGGAAATGAAAACTGTAACATTAGATGATGGCACAACTAGAGAGGGATTTGTTATATATTCTATGGGAAACTTTTTCTCAGCTCAAACAGACAATTATACAAGAGATACATTAATATTAAATGTTGAAGTAAGAAAAAATGGAGTAACAGGAGAAATATCAATTGACAAGGCTACATATACACCAGTTTATGTTTATGATAATGGAACATCTGCAAAAGATAGATATGAGCTATTAGACATAGAGCAAGTGATAAAAGATTATGAATCAGGAAATTCAGATTATTCTACTTCAATGTATAATCTAATGAAATCAGAATTAAGCAAAATAGAAGAAATTGTTGGTCCTGAAATAGATAATACAATAAATAACGAAGAAAACTTAGAAAATAATACAGAACAAAATGAAACAGTTAATGAAAACATTGATACAGATGGAGAAGGCGAATTAGGCTACATTAGAATACTAGACAATAATATAAAAATAAGAAAAGAAGAAATAGAAATGTTAGCTGCATAAAATTAAGTAAAAAATGAGGCTATTGAAAAAATATGACTTTTTCAATAGCCTCGAATTTCGTTTGCCATATTATTTGTTGCATTAAAAACAGATTCTTAAATGACTTTGTACTAAACTTTATACTATAAAGATTCTAAAGCAATATTAATCATTGTATTTAAAGACTTTTCTCTTTCATCGGCAGAAATTTCTTGCTTTTTATAATGAGAATCAACAACAGTAAGTAAACAAGCAGCTTTTTTATTTAAGTATTTAGCAGTGTAAAATAAAGCGAAAGATTCCATTTCAGCACCTATAATATTTAAATCTTTAGGAAATCTACTAATTAGAGCATCTAAATCCTTTACATAATAATCAAAGACTTCACTACAAAGAACATCTCCACTAATTAATTTTATGTTTGACTTTTCAGCTGTATTTATTAATTGGCTGTTTAATTCGTCATCTGCATGAATCAAATGGCAATTAACACCTTCTAATCCGTATGCAAAATTTCCTTCTGTATAACTGTTATTTACTAATATAGTATCAAAAATATTTAAATCAGGGGAATAAGCTCCACATGAACCAAGTCGTATTATAGATTTTACATCATAAAACTTATAAAGTTCATAAGCATAAATTCCCATACTAGGCATTCCCATACCAGATGCAAAAACAGTTACTCTCTTTCCTTTATAATAACCGGTATATCCAAACATGTTTCTTACAGAATTAATTAATTTATAATCTGTAAGAAAATTTTCTGCAATATATTTTGCCCTCAAAGGATCTCCTGGCATTAAAACAACGTCTGCAATATCTTCTTTTTTAGCTTCATTATGTGGTGTCATAAAATCACTCCTTCTAATAAATATTCAAAAATAGAATATTAAATCTATCCTATTTTCATTATGGTTTTTTATATTATAACATATAGAAAATTTTAAACAATAAAAATTAGAAAATAATATCTTTTAGCACTTTTTTATAATATGCTAATTTACAAATTCAGATAAGTTTTACTTATCTGAAACTATTTTTTTTCAGATTAAAATATAAGTGAAAATATAGTATAATAAAAAGACATAAATATTCAAAACATATTCAAATATTAAACAATTAGTAATTTTTGTAACAAAAATGTAATATAAAAAATAAAAAAATTACTTGCTAAATTTGTATAGATGTAGTATATTTAGAATATACTATGAATAGTGAAACGAAGGAGGAGATAAACATGGAAAATAATGAAAATGAAAAAAATTCTTCTGTATATACACAAGTTCCTGCAAAAGTAGATACTTGGAGCAAATTTAAAAACTTCATATTCCAAGAAATAGTAGTTGAATTAACTCCAAAGCAAGAAAAAGTATTTAAAGAAGTACGTGACTTCTGGACACAAGAAATTTATTTTGACAAAGGTTTCCATTTAAGACCATACAGCTACAGAAATGAAGATAGCCAAAAATCAAATGTAAAAGTTTCTTTGTAATTTACAAAAAATATTTAATTTTGAATAAAATGGATAAATTTTGAAAATAATAATACAAATTCAAAAGAACACTTGAAATGTGTTCTTTTTTGTTATAAAATAAGCTTGCCCAATAAGGGTACTTTAATATTTAAGGAGGTTTTATTATGTCAATTAAAGTAGGAATCAATGGATTTGGTAGAATAGGAAAGCTTGCACTACAAGCAGCTTTAGAAAAAGGAGATGTAGATATAATAGCAATAAATGACCCTTTTATAGCAGCTGATTACATGGCTTACATGGTTAAGTATGATACAATGCATGGAAGATTTAACGGAGATATAAAAGGTGAAGAAAATACACTAACAATAAACGGAAAAGATATAAAAGTATATAATGAAATGGACCCACATAATGTTCCATGGGGAGAAATGGGAGTTGATTATGTTCTTGAATGTTCAGGAGCTTTCACAACTATGGAAAAAGCTAGTGCTCACTTAGAAGCAGGAGCTAAGAAAGTTGTTATAAGTGCTCCATCAAAAGATGCTCCAATGTTTGTTATGGGAGTTAATAATGAAACATATGATACAAGCATGAATATAGTATCAAATGCATCATGCACAACAAACTGTTTAGCACCACTTGCTAAAGTTATAAATGATAAATTTGGAATTACAGAAGGATTAATGACAACAGTTCACTCAACAACTGCTACACAAAAAACAGTTGATGGAGCTTCTAAGAAAGATTGGAGAGGTGGTAGAGCAGCTTCAGGAAATATTATTCCTTCATCAACAGGAGCAGCAAAAGCTGTTGGAAAAGTAATACCATCACTAAATGGAAAATTAACAGGTATGTCATTCAGAGTACCTACACTAGATGTTTCAGTTGTTGACTTAACATGTAATTTAGCTAAACCAGCTTCTTATGATGAAATATGTGCAGCTATGAAAGAAGCTTCAGAAACATACATGAAAGGAATTATAGGTTACACAGATGAAGATGTTGTATCATCTGACTTCTTAGGCGATAGCCATACATGTATATTTGATGCAAAAGCAGGAATCCAATTAACTGATACATTCGTAAAATTAGTTGCTTGGTATGATAATGAATGGGGTTATGCTCATAAATTAGTTGATTTAGCTTGCTACATGGCTGAAAAAGACGGAAATATGTAATTTAAATAAAATTATAGAAGACTATTGATAAAGTGATTAAAAAGACTTAATCAATAGTCTTTTATTTGTGTATGAAAATTAATTAGTGTCAAGAAGTATCGGAAAATTTTCTTAAGAACTTAGAAATCAAAACCT